>CAVUKH010000015.1:0-151563 GCA_963742035.1 uncultured Acidimicrobiaceae bacterium | reverse complement strand
ATATCCGAGTTTGGAGGCTTCAAAAGCCGGAACGAGGAACCGGACGAGCGACTGGTCGAAGTGATGGGGCTGCAGGCCTGTTTGCTCGGCCGCCTGTAGGGCTTGACGCAGCTGCTCACCCTGATGAGGAGTGAGTCCGTGGGGCGACCCACTGTGTGTGAGGTGTTCGAGACGCCGGACGTAGACCTGGTGGAAAACGGCGTAGAGCCCGGCAATGCCGACAGCCCCGCCACCTTGCTCTGCTGTCGCCGAGACCCCGGAGACCTGGCCGGCCAGGTCCTGGTCGACAGAGTCCAAGCTCACCGGGTCGCAGGCGGTGAGGACGAACGCGAGGCCCGTGCCGAACAACAAGAGGCCGGGAAGCAGGAAGAAGTAATTGGGTGCTGCCGGCTGGAGCAGGTGTACCCCGACTCCCAGGGCGAGGCCGGACAGCGCGAGAACGCTGAAACCGATAACCAGGGGGGGGCGCCCGCCCGAGCGGTCGTACCAGCGACCGACTGTCGTGGAGAACAACACGATGGGAACCGTTGTCGGGATCAGTGCAAGGCCCGCGACGAATGGGCTCATCCCCAGGTCGAGAATGAGCAGGAGGGGGAAGATGAGTCCGAGACCCATCTCAACGATGCCCCCGAGCGCCTGGCTGATCGTTGCCCCGAGGTAATTAGGGGTCCGGCGCAGAAGTCCGATGTCCATCAAAGGATCCGGCGCCCGCCGCTCCCACCAGACGAATCCGATTCCGCTCAGGCGGCGAGCGCAACCGGCCCGAGCACCAGGAGCGAGATCAGCCCTTCCGATTGAGTCTCGTTGAAGCCGAAGACGAGGGCCACGATACTGAGGCACAGAAGTCCGGCGCCGGTGAGGTCGACCCTGACTCGACCTTCGCGAGGCTGGTCCCTTGGCACGGCCGACACCGTGGCCCACAGGCAAACAACGGCGAGGGGAAGGTTGACGAGAAACACCAGCCGCCAGCTCACCGTGGTCAACGCGCCTCCGATCGTCGGTCCCAAGGCCCCGGCTACGGCGGCGGTTCACCGAGTGTGCCCAACGCTTTGCCCCGCTCTTGCCGCGGGAAGACGTTATTGACGATCGCCACGCTGCCCGGCAACATCAGCGCCCCACCCATCCCCTGGATCACGCGGGCCGCCAGGAGAAACGGAAACACTGGGGCCAGTCCGCCCACCGCAGATGCCGCCGTGAAGCCGATCAATCCGGTCAGGAACATCCTGCGGCGTCCCAACAGGTCTCCGAGGCGACCTCCCAGGGTGAGTAGCCCGGATAGTGCGAGAAGACTGGCGCTGAGAACCCATTGGGCCACCTGGGTGCCCACACCGAACTGCTTCTCGATCGCCGGAAGCGCGGCACCTCGGTCTGGTCGACCAGGATCATGGCGTTCAGGATCGTCATCGCCACGAGCGCAGCTGTCGACTCTTCGAGGACGCCTCCGACGGCATGGGCGGGGACGTTAGACGCCGCGGAAGGGGTGCAGCCAGGACGATGCTCACTGTGGGCTGCGGCTACGCCCTCTTGACAAAGCACCCAGGACGTCCTTAGCAGGTCCTCATCGTTGCGTAGTTGCTAGGAGTGGACTTATGACGCCAGCGCTGTCTCTGAGCTCCCGCCGGGATGTGATGCCGAGCTTCCCGTAGATGTTGTGCAGGTGGTACTCAACACCTTGCGACTGACGTAGAGCTCGGCTGCCACTTCAGGGTTACTGAGGCCTTGGGCCACGAGGGTCGCCACGTCTCGTTCTCGGTCGGTAAGGCTTAGTGCCGATCGCGAACCGATGTTGCTGCCGCTGCGACGAGGCCAACGGCGGAGAGGTCACGGTCGACACCAGCGATGAAGGGTACGGCCCCGACCGAAACCAGCATCTTGCGCGCTGTTTGGAACTACCAATTGCACCGCTCTGGTCCTCTCGGGCCTTGAGTAGCCGGCCATCGGACTGGTGCACCAGGGCGCGGTCGAGGAACGGGTCGTTCGGCCCGAGATGCTCGATGGCGTTAGAGAAAAGTATTGATGCCTCGGCCACTTCCCCGGCAGCGCCGCTGACTCGAGCTCGAAGCGCCATCACTTGCCACCTGAACTCGAGCTTGACGAGCCACCGCGGCCCGTCCAGGCGTTTGATTTCCATTTCGGCCCGGTCCAGTTGTTCGGTGTCGATGAGGGCTTCGATGAACCACGGCCAGAATCGGACGCAGCGAGCATCGGCGGTGACGAGGTCAAGACTTCGAGTTGTTCGATTACCCCCTCGGGTCGTTCCGGGAGCGGGCCAGGGCTCCCGCGGCAAGGTGGGCCGTCGCCAAGCCCTCGATGTTGTCATGGGTGGTAGCCCGGTCGAAGGACCGAGTCACATATCGTTCTGCGCTCGTCCAGTCCCCCCGATATGCCAGCAAGGTCCCCAACGCAGCGTGACAGAGTGGCTCCGCCCACACCACTTCGTCTTCACTCGAAACGGACAAAGCAGTGCGGGCATGTACCATCGCGTTGTCCCACTCTCCCCGACGGATCATGGTGGAAGCGAGGAAGTAGTGGCAGCGCGTCCGCTGGTAAGGCTCTGTGCCGCGCTCTCCCAGGCTGAGGGCCGCTCGCAGATCAGCCAGAGTCTCGTTCGAGTGGGCGGCGTAGTAGTTGAGTGTGCCCCGCGCGACGAGGATCTCGGCTTCGCGTGCGGGCACCAGCGCGGGGTCTGGGGGGAGACGTGGCTCAAGTGATCCAGAGCAACCGTCGCGCCATACTGCATCCCCAACGCGAGTGACCGCATGATCCAGCCATTCCGTCAGTGGGGTGCCTGGTGCAGCAACCCTCGAGAGCCCGATCGGCGGCTTCAATTGCCTCAGATGTTCCCCCCGCGTCGCGAAGACCTCGGCCAACTTCGCCCACCCCTGGGCCACGATCGACGCCGGGGCTTCCGGGTCACTCCGAACCACTTTCGTCAGCAGTTCTTCGGCACGGAAGGCATCACCTTCATCCGGCGCGATCCGACCCAACACCAAATTCCGGCCGGCCCGATCCGGTGCGGCTTGATCTGCTCGCGGAGAGCAGCCGCCGATGTATCTGATGGGCATCGATGAAGGCCAAGCCGGCCTCAACGAGCAGGTTCGACGACCGACCGAGGTCTCCAGTGACCGATGACGCCCACAGAAGGTTCCGAGCAGCGAGTGCCGGCGCCCCAGCCTCTCGCTCGGACTCCCCAGCCCGCTCGAGTTCGTCGGCCAGATGCTCATCGGCCCCGTCGGTCGCCGCCACCCGGTGGGCGAGAACGGCGGCTGGTGTCAGGACCTGGGCAGCAGCGCGATGCAGGTCTCGGCGTCGGGTGGGCGCGAGATCGTCGTAGATCGCCTGGCGGTAAAGGGGATGCGTGAATTCCATCGGAGATCCAGGCACCCGGGGCTCCCAACGGACGAACCCCGTCGGCAGCAGGGCCTCCAATCCTTCGAGCGGCTCAGAGATCCCGGCGACCCGTCCGATCACCGCGAGCGGTCCTCGTTGGTTGATCACGGCAAGCGCAGCGGCAAGTTCCCTACCCGAGTTACTCACGCTGCCCAAACGCGCCGTCACCGCCGAAGCGAGGGAGCGGGGTGCCGGAAGATCACCTGGCGCTCTTAGCTCAGCCGGGGTCAACTCCATCAACAGCGTGCGCACCCAGAGAGGGTGACCGCCGGTGTGATCGGTCAGGCGGGCGGCCTGTTGCGCCGTCAACTCGATTCCGTGAAAGGACGCAAGCGCAGCCACCTCATTGGCTTCGAATGAATCCAACACCAATCGCGTACATCGCTCGCCGTCCCGCATGAACCGCTCCCATCCTTCGGCCGGAGGAAAGCGGCTGGTCAACATGACTAGGACGCAATCCTGCTCGAGACGACGAGCAGCGCCGAGAAGCGCCACCAAGGACTCGGTATCGACCCAGTGGGCATCCTCGACAAGCACTGCAGTTGGGCCCTGTTCTTGCAGCTGCGCCCAATGGGTAAGCAACTCCTGACTCACCGCGAAGCCGTCATCACTTCTCTGGACACCCAACCGCCGCACGACGTCATACGGCACACTGCTGGCAAGCTCATCGCCGCGGACAATGATGGTCACGAAGCCTTCGGGCAGCTCGGACAGAGCCCGCCGAGCCAGGGTTGTTTTTCCCGATCCGGCTGCGCCCTCAATCCACGTCACGGTCGGATTGCCGTCGGCGACAGACTGCACGGCGCGTCGAAGCGCATCAAGTTCCGACTCCCGGCCAACAAACGGAGCGTCAGTGGTTATGTCTCTCTCGGATTGCAATTCGCGCCACCCAATCACTGCATCAGAGGCAAAGCCAGTATGGCGTAAATCCGTTCATCACCGAGGAGAGCTTGCTTGCCGGGCGTAGATCCAGCGAGTCCGTGAGGGGTGCTCGCGGGCCCTCTGCCGATTCTCAGGCGCTGTCACAGGTGATGGGCAGAAGCCGGAAACTGTCAGAATAAGTGCGAGTTCCGCGAGGCGATGCCACCCAGAGCAGGGAAGTCGGAGGTGCTTATGAGTTTGGTATCAGAGGACAGACTTCGTTGCGTGGTTCGGCACCGAAGCGGGCGCTTCTTCGAAGTGACGGCCTTCGATGTCAAGGTCCGGCAGTATCTTCCCCAGCCAACGGGGCAACCACCAGGCCGATCCGCCATAGAGGTACATGGTCGCTGGGACGACCGTCATCCGGATGACGAAGGCGTCGATAAGCACGCCGAGGGCCAGGGCGAACCCGAGCGACTTGGTAGTGGGATCGGGCGAGAAGATGAAGCTGGCGAACACCGAGACCATGATGATGGCTGCCGAGCCAACCACCTTGGCGCTTCCCGTATAACCGTCCGTCACCGCGTCCGCTGGACCTTCATGGAAGGACTCCTCGCGCATCCGCGAGGCCAAGAACACCTCGTAGTCCATGGCGAGTCCAAAGAGGATGCCGAGCAAGATGATTGGCAAGAAGCTCAAGACCGGCCCTGGGGTCGGGATCTTGAACACACCGGATAGATGTCCCCACTGGAAGACGAAGGTGACCGCACCGAGCGCAGCCAGCACGCTGACCACATAGCCGACCACGGCGGTTAGCGGCACCAAAAGTGATCGGAAGACGGCGATGAGGATGACCAGGCATAGCAAGATGATGATCGCCAGGTAGACGGGCAGGGCCGAAGAGAGCTTGGCCGAGGCGTCAATGTTGACCGCCGTCTGGCCGGTCACATAGGTCTGAAGCCCGTACTGCTTTTCTCCTTGATCCACGACGGTGCGGATCCGGTCGATGAGCTGGGTGGTGGCCGGGTCGTTCGGACCGGTCTTGGGCACGACCGTCACCAGGATCACATCGCCGGCGGGGTTCTCGGTGGGAGCACTGATGTAGGCGATGTCGGCAGGCAGCTTCTTCTTCTTCTCGTTGTAAAAGGTCTCGAACGCCTGCTTCTGGGTGGGCGTGATCCCCCCGGGCCCATAGACCACGATCAGCAGCGGCCCGTTGAAGCCAGGGCCGAATCCTTCGGAGACGAGGTCGTAGGCCCTACGGGTGGTCTGACTGGTGGGCTGGGACCCTTGGTCGGGCAAGCCCAATCGAAGGTGCAGGAAGGGAGTCGCTACGGCTAGGAGGACGATGATCCCGACGAGGACCACCAAGATCGGTGCCCGCTTGAGTGTCGTGACGTAACGACGAGAGAGTGGCGTGTATCCCGGCCTGCCCGCTTTGGCGATCTTGTGGCGGGCCCACCGGCTGGAGACCAGCTTTGTCCCAGCGAAGCCGAGCAAAGCCGGCATGAGAGTGATGGCGACCAACACCGCCACTACCACTGCGCCGGCCGCAGCCAAGCCCATCACGGTGAGGAAGGGGATGTTGACGATACTGAGGGCGGCCAAGGCGATGAGCACGGTGGCGCCGGCGAAGCACACTGCAGAGCCCGAGGTCGCGGCAGCCCGACCGATTGCCTCATCGGGGTCCATGCCTTCGATCAAGTGCTGGCGGTGACGGTTGAGGACGAACAGGGAATAGTCGACACCCACCGCCAGACCGATCATGGTGGCCAGGACCGCAGTGGTACTCGACTCAGTGATCACCGAGGTCAGTGCCAACAGGGCCAAGTTTGTGGCTGCCACGCCCGCGAGGGCCGACACCAAAGGGAGGATCCCGACGATCACCGACCCAAAGCCGACCAGCAGGATGAGGAAGGCCACGATGATGCCAACCACTTCGGTGTCGGTCGTGGTCTGGGCCTGAGCCACCTGGCCGCCAAAATTGACCGTGACCCCAGCCGCCTTGGCCGGTCCGCCCGAGTCGAGTAGTGCAGTCTGGGCATGTGAGGTCACGTCGGCGACCGCCACCGGGTATGCCACGACGGCGTAGGCGATTTGTCCGTTCTTAGAGATGGTGCCTGTCGAGAACGGGTCGGAGACACTCACCACCTGGGGCAACTTGCGTAGCTGGGCGAGCGTGGATTCGACGGCCTCACGGTGCACGGAGGTCGTCAGCGACTCCCCGGCAGGGACGGAGAACACCGCCTGCGCCTGTGCTCCCCCCGTTCCGGGGAATTTCTCATCGAGCAGGTTGAGCGCCTGTTGGGATTCTGTCCCGGGAATCGTGAAGGAGTCCGTGGTCGGCTGCTTCACACTGACAGCCAGCACCGCCAGGCCGGCGATGATCACAATCCAAACAGCGAGGACCACGCGGCGGTGACGAAAGCACGCTTGGCCGATCCGATGCAGCAGTGAACTCATGACTCCTCCAATGGCTCTTTGGCGTCGATGCGGTCCGGTTCGGACTGGTAGAGATTTTCGATCAAGGCCAGGAACTCCAGATTTCCCGAGAAAGGATGCCCCTCTGTCTGTTCAACAGCTCTGACGGTGCCGGCAGGGCGGCCGTCCGTGCCCAAGTGGATGTCGACGATGATCCGCACATAACGAGTCTGGGCTGGGAGATCGGAGGTGTCCCTAGGGAGTCTCCCTAATTCGCCTCCCTAAGGCTGATGTCTGGCTAAAGTCCGGCACCAAGCCAAGGTGCCCCCGTACACCGAAACGGCGGGACACTTCGGCACTCACGGGATAGCGGCCGCGGAGCGTCGTCCAGCTCGGCCAATGTGTTGGCAGTCCTTGCGCTTCGGTCGATCGTCGGTGCCCGACTTACGATCTTCGGACTCAATCTGCCGGCCTACGTGGCACTCGCTCTGATCCTGATAAAAGTTTCGCTTGCGCCCGAATTCTGGGACGCTGGTGAGAATTGCTCAGGCCACCCTTATGGCGAGTCTGACATGCAGACGAGGGACTTCCGAATCGGGCCGGCAATCAGAATGCCCGCTCGGAGAGCAGTCCGGACCTCCTGGGGCAGAACCTCGATTCCCATCACGTCACAACAGGCGCCGCCGCAATCGAGCATCGTCACTGACATCCCGTGCCACCAAGCGTCGGCCATTTCGTGCAGGCAGCCGGTGCCGATGGTTCCTTCGCTGTCGCCGAAGACGACCAACCCCGCCAGCCGTAGCAGAAGTTTTGGCCAGTCACGCTTCCAGTGAGCGTTGTCGCGGTAGCGGGTGGCCGGGTTGATGATTTGGGCTTCGGGCATCAACTCGGATAGGAGGGCCAGAGCCGTCGACTCCCTGGCTGTCCCGTAGGTCGTCATCGGATGAGCGGCATAGATGAGGCGAGATTTAGACGAGGCCATGTGCCGACTCCTCGCCCTTGGTTGCCCACCAACGCTCCCGCAGCCACGCCGAAACGACCCAGCGCTCGGGAAACTCGCCCGTGCGCTCCAGAACCCCCAGCGCAGTCAGCTCCTCCAGGTGGCGCCTGGTCGAGGTCTGAGGCACTGCGCAGCGGCCTGCCACCGTGGCCGTCGACAGCTCGGCATCGGTGTCGACCAAGACGTCGAGCACCTTGCGGCGAAGGGAATGGATGCCGTCGAGGGCACACTTGGCCAGGATCGCCCAGCGTCGGGAATCGTCGACCCCGATGACGCTAAGGCCAGCTGAGAGACGGGACAGCGCCACCATCAAGCGGGGCACCTCCTCGGGGGGGAGCACTTGGGATATCTCGTCGCTGTGGCCGCCGCCACGGGGTATCGCGCTACGACATCGGGTGCCGAGGTCGGCCAGGGTGATCAGGCGGTCCACCTCTGCCTCGGAGAGTGCCGGCGGTTCAGTGGGGACGACCAGCCTTCGGGGCGATCGGGACCTCTCCGTTCGGTATCGATGAGCTGCTCGAGCATGAACGAGATGGTCTGCGAGACTTCTACGGACAGATACGAGCAGTGACTGACGACATTCTTGATGCACAAGCGGTCGGCACAATCCACGGATTCGTCGTACAGCATGGTCAGGATGAGCAGTTCGAACTAGGCCAGTATCGGTTCAGTGTCTCGACAGACCGTAACTTCTGTGAAGTACCCGGATTTCAGGAGCAGGGTCATGGCATCCTCCTCGCCCTGAGCCCTGATGAGTTCCTGACGCTTGGCCGCGGCTTCGCTCTCAGGGTCGAGACCGTCGATGGACGTCCTACGGTGCTGCATTCGGTTCAAGAACTCGCCCTCGACGAGCCGACCGGTCGAGCACGAGACCTGCCTGTGCTTCGTTGGCTCAATGGTGACGAGACACTGAGCGGATTCATGGTCCGTGTGACAGGCGAGGTCGTGTCTGCCTTTCCTGGAGACTTGCCTGCCTCACCCTCCATCACGGGCGTCATTCGGTTTTCTGTCTTCGCTCCGCCAAAGTGATGTTCGATAAATAGGGCGGCTTTCACGGCCGAGGTGCAAACCAGGTGGACGGACCCGTCCGCCCGGGAGATGGACCGGACCCAGTGGGACCTTTCCACCACCTTGCAAGGTGCGGATCGTCCATCGAATCGCATACCTAAGAGCAGAGAGGCCGGCCCTGGCGGTCCGGCCTACTTCAGTTTGGTCGTTGGGACAGTTCCGACAGGTCAAGGGTCACTGCGGGACTCCGCTGCGCTCCGTGTCCTCGTTCGCCTCACGGCGCCCCTTGACCTGTCTGGTCGGCCCGTCGACGAAAGACCAAAGCTGAGCGCGAGGCACTCAATTTCGTGCGCGCGCCGTGTGCGCGAAGGAACCGAAAACAGGGCGAAACAGCGCTCAACAGCGATCTAGTCATTTCCCGTCTGAGCTGGGTTTTCCTGGGTAACCCCAGGTGACGGAAAGTGGCTCGAAGCGATTCGCACGGCTGAGGTCGTGGGTTCGAGTCCCACAGCGCCCACTCTGTGATGTCACTCGAAATCAGCGACTCGGTCGCGAGACATCGTAGACGCCCAGCTCAGGCTATGGGCTGGTAGTCGATGCTCGGATCGTGCCACCCTGCGGCACTTTCGGGCTAGGTGACCGGGGGTGCTTTAGGCAAGTTACGTCCTACGGTGCCCCCGGCCAGTCATCCTAACCGCCGCCCCCACCGCTGCCGAGCCCTCTAATCCTTTTGAACGGGCGAGCGCACTCCTTCCAAACTCTCTTGAATAGTTGAGGTTGGTCGCGACCAAACAGCCCTGCCTCATCGGCAGATCTGAACTGCGCCTCGAGCGACCTCCTGGCCAACTCCCGGACTTCGTAGCGTGCGTACACCGACCATCTCAGGGATTGCGGAACGCGACCTTCGCGCTCGGGAAAGACCACGACGTTGGCCGCGACTGCTTCCTCTCGAACCGGAACGAGAAGTGCATCGACGGGCACAATGTCGAATGCGTCGAGTAACAGGAGGTCCCTCGCCCCTACGGGCTCCCCGGGAAGAGCGGAGAGAACCTGTCGCTCCAGGCCGAGCAGGCCCTCACTCTCTCCCACTCGTTCGAGCACCAGCTCGTGCTCGCCGATGCGCCCCAAGAGATTCGAGGCAGAAAGCACCTTCTCGGAAATTGTAATGAGTCCGTGATGCTCGAGGCTCCATAATGCCGTTGCCAAACACTGGAGTTGGACATTTACGATGTGGACAAGCCTGAGGCTCGTCGGAGTGATCAATGCCGTCTCGCCAAAGATGCGATGGGACCAGCCCATCGGACGGACGAACCTGTCGGCGAACAGATACGTGAGACAGGACGCGCTCACCTCAGACGGATACTCGAAGCCCTGGGAGCCGCCCATTGAGAAACCCTGGTAGTCGCTCATTGAGAACTCTCCCTGAGGTGAATATGAGATCCCCCAACCCGCTTTCTTGAGTATCTCACTCCAACCTCCACTGCGAGTGCCAAGTCCGGAGTCCGTGCCGGTGTTGTACTCGCCCACGGTTACCCTGCCCCCGGTGTCTGTCGGCCGCCTTAGCTGTACGTGGAGTGCGTCGTCGTAAAGGTCGGGTTATTGCTGCCGGGGCCGAGGAAGTTGGGTGGGGCGACCCAGACGCCTGCCGGGTTGTCGGGAGTTGGGCCCAGGCCACCGTCGGAGTTGGCGGAGAAAGCACTGTTCGCGACTGTTGTTACGCCGTTCCACACGAACATTCCGCCACCCGCAACGACCGCGGAGTTACCCGTCACGCTGCTCTTGTTGATCTGCATCGGCCCGCCCACGAAGATGCCTCCGCCAACGAATGCCGCAGTGTTGGCTTGGATGATGGAGTTGTTGATGGTCGTCGTACTCGTGTTGGTATTGGACAATCCACCACCGCCGCCGAAGGAGGCCGCCCCGCCGGTTGAAGCGTTGTTCGAGACCGTGGACTATGTTGAGCGTCGCCGTGCCTTCGTTCCAGATCCCGCCGCCGCTTGTGCCGGTGTTACCTGACACAGTCGAACTATTGAGCGTCATGACCGCTTGTGGATCGTTCGCGATACCACCGCCCGTGCCACCGGACCCACCGATGTTGTTTGACACGATGGAGTTGTTGAGGGTCACTCTGCCGGGAGCACCTGTACAGAGACCGTACGGCTGGAGACTGGCGTCGGCGCCGCAGTTGAAGATTCCACCGGCATTGTACTCCGTGGCGGTGTTGTTTGACACCGTCGAATTGTTCAGGGTCAACTGACCCATGTTAAATACGCCGCCTATTACATTCGCGGTGTTGTGCGTCACAGTCGAGTGGTTCAGGGTCAACTGACCACTGTTCCAGAGGCCACCACCAAGGCCGTCAAGACCAGCACCGTCCTGAACAACCATGTTGTTCAAGACCACGGTTCCAGAAATGACGTTGAGCGTCACCCCGACGCCGCCACCGTCGAGAATCGCGCGGGCCGGACAACGTCAAGTTGTTGTCAATGTAGAAGGTCCCCGTGCACGTTCCGTCGACCAGGAGCGTCGAGCCGCTGGCAGCGGCATTGATAGCGGCCTGCAAGTTGTCGGCCGGGCATTGCACCGTGATCCCGGCGGGGCTCGCGCCTGCGGGGGACACACCCGAAACTGCCACAGACCCTCCCGCTATCAGACTCCCGGTGGCCGCAACGAATAGAACACATGAGCGAAAGAAACGCATCGCCAGTCTGCCCTCCCGGTTCGGCGGCGACGGAACGCCGCAGGTGCGTTCCTCCGAACGCAAGGCGAGCATGCAGCAATAGCTGGGTGAGTTCCAGCAACCAATGCACAAATGCCCCAATCTGCGCTCGGCGCCGGCGACGAGGTGCCTACGAGCGCGCCGAGCGCAGAACGGCGGTTGGGGAAATCGAAATGGTCCAAGGTGTGTAGTGACGACTGCGGCTGAAAGTGACCCCGATCGCCGGAGGTGAGTACCGCCACTGAGCGTGACTGGTCGGCTTAGTCAGATGTGAACGTGAGATACCGACGCCTCCACTCCTGGTATTCATCCTGCAGCTCGGGGTGGGGTCACACCATCTGGTGAATGAGCGCGTCGTCCCCGAAGGTCTCGAAGTCCACCCCGGTCGAGTCGCGGTGATGAGGGCGGTCTGAAGTTCATGGCGAACGAGCCGCCCTGATGGTCGATGGCCGAGCCGATGATCACCAAGGAATTCCGATGCTGGGTCGAACTTCTCGGGGCTGCCAGAGGTATGGCCAGCGTCGCTTTGGGCATAGGTGTGGTGCACCAGCGTCAGTCACGTCGAGGGTGCGCCTGCGGGGCTCCCCGGGAGGGGAGTCCCGCTCCGCGTGCAGACCTTCCAAGGACAACGAACAACTCGTGTTGGTGAAGACGAGTGGCCGAGCGATAGGTCCACCCCAACAGCGCACAAAGCTGGCCCCGATTTCGCTCGAGGCAGTTCGCGTCGCTCGGGAAATTCCCGTCTCGGTCTGTCGAACATCTCTTCGCTACGGCTCGAACCCGACAATCCCCACGACCGGTGGAGCGATGACGATTTGCCGAAGGGGCGTTTTGGCCTTTCTGGTCATGGGTACAGCCATTGCAGCAGAGAAAGGGGGCTCCATGATTGGGGCTGGTGGACTTGTTGCAAGCATCATCGTTTTTGCGGTGGGGGCCGTTCTTGATTGGGCTGTTACAGAGCCCTATCAGCACGGCATCAATATCAACAAAGTCGGCTGGATACTGATGATTGTCGGTGTTGTCGGAGCTGTGGTGTCGATCATTGTCATGGTGGCCGGGAATACTCGTCGGCGGCGAACGGTCGTTGACGACGGGCAGGGGAACGTTGTTCGTCGAGTTGATTCGACCTACTAGGTAACAGGTAGATCTCGGGGCTTTATCAAATTGGGAGGGTGTTCCAATGCTATTGATTCTTGCGCTGTTGCTTGTTCTGATTCTCTTCGGAGCGGGATTTGCGGTGCATCTCTTGTGGATTGCAGCGGCGATCTTTCTGGTTCTCTGGATCGTCGGTTTCGCCATTGGTCGGGGTGAGGGCGCCGGAAGTCACCGCTTTTATCGGTGGTAGAGGTTGGGTGAAAGCGAAGTTATCGAAACGGTCCCCTTCGGGGGACCGTTTCGCGTTCCGCCGTCGAGGCCGATCTCACGGTTCAGAGATTCCGGTCGCGCCGGGCATGGGCGTGCGACGGTTTCAACGCACTCCCAGTGGGAACACCTCTGTGCAGAGCGCTCGAGAAAGGGGGCAGTGTGAGTTGTGATGTGAGCAACGCAAGTGGTCGGCGGTCTGATCGTCGGTTGGCAGGGCCGAGCATTTCGACGGTCACTCGACATCTCCGTGTACCCCGAGCCCTGCCTTCCATCCAATGACGTCTTCTTATGTCACGGCCGATTCACGATCGGAGCGGTTCGTCGCCAAGCACGAGGCCCATGGTCGGGTGTACACCGCAGCAAGGATCGGGATCGCGTCGAGAGCCGTCATCTATCTCCTTCTGGCCTATTTGGCCTTCGACGTCGCCCGGCACGGAAGCGCACCCGCCCAGACGAGCAGCACGGGCGCCCTGCAGGAGTTGGAAGCCCGCACCGGTGGGAAGATGCTCCTCTTCGTCCTCGCGATAGGGCTCGGTTGCTATGCAGCCTGGCGGTTCTTCGACGCTGTCACCCGTGCGACTGGAGGCATGAGGCGTGTCGGTTCGCTCGCTGTCGGGATCATCTACGCGGTCCTCTGTGTGCGGGCGTGTGAGCTTATTGCCGGTCACCAGACGAGCGGCGGTGCATCGAGCAACCCCGAGCCCTGGGTTGCGAAGATTCTGGGTTGGCCGGGCGGGACCGCAATGATTGAGGTGGCCGGCGCGGGCCTCGTGGCAGCGGGCATCGGCCTGGCGGCGTGGGGCCTCTTCCACCGATACGAAAAGCAGATGGCGTTGGAGCGCGTGTCGCCTCGCTGGCAAACGGCCGTCAAGGTCTTGGGTGGCTTTGGAGACTTGGCCCGCGGGGCCCTCATCGCCCTGTTCGGGGCCTATCTCATTGATGCGGGGGTGACGTCGAATCCAGCTCAAGCGAAGAGCATCGACGAGGCGTTACGGGAGCTGGTCCACCGTCCGTTCGGGGCTCTGGCGATAGGTGCCATTGCCCTGGGTCTCCTCTCCTTCGGTATCTTCTCGTTCTTCGATGCCCGCCTCCGGCGCCTGTAGGGATCGAGACGTATGAGCACGACGGACACGGCAGGCCTACTGGCCGGGAGCAACACCGGAGATCGCTCGGGTGGGGGCGCTTCTCCGATGGACAGCGATACGCACGAGCCCGACGTCCTTATTCTTCCTCCGGCTGTCGAGCGCGAGTTGAGCGAGACCGACGAGTCCCTCGGAACACTCGGACGGCCCCTCGACAGGAGAAATCCATTTTTCATCGGTTTGACGGGGGCGCTGGGCGTTGGGGTGGCCTACCTCCTTTTTCGTTGCCTGTCGGATGTCACGAGCGTCCTGGTCATCGTGGGAGTGGCTCTGTTCATTGCCATCGGATTGAACCCCATTATCGAGTTCCTTCTGTCCAAGTCCGTCCCCCGTGGAGTGGCGGTCGCCATCGTGACTCTCGGGTTCTTGCTGGTGGTGGCTGCCTTCATCGTCGTGATCGTTCCCCCGATCGCGCACGAGCTCAATGTGTTGATCACCAACTATCCGCGTTACAAGGCGAATCTCATCGCTGGCCGGGGCTGGGAGGGACGATTGACCCACAAGCTCCACCTGACCGGTTATCTGGACGGCAAATCCAAGCTGAAACTCCCCATAGCGGACGGCATTCTCGGTGCCGGCCGGATCCTGCTCTCCGTGGGCGTTGCCACCGTCAGTGTCGTGTCTCTTACCCTCTATTTCCTCATCGCTCTTCCAGGAGTAAAGCGTTTGTGGTTGTCGCTGATCGCACGCAGCCGGCGTGAACGGGTCGGCCTGCTCACTGACGAGGTGTTCGCCCGGGTGGGTGGGTTCATGCTTGGCAATCTCTTGACATCCTTGATCTCCGCCATAGGCACCTACATCTGGCTCGTCATTTTCGGAGTCCCTTATGCCCTCCTGCTTGCCCTCGTGGTCGCGGTGTTCGATCTCATCCCCATGGTTGGTTCCACCATCGCCGGCGTCATCGTGTCCCTCGTCGCACTTTCTAAGGGCCTGCCGATCGGGATCGCCACGGCCTGCTTCTACATTGCCTACCGGTTCCTCGAGGATTACTTCTTGAACCCGCGTGTCATGAAGCACACCGTGAAGGTGACACCCGGGCTGACTATCATCGCCACGTTGATCGGCGGCTCACTCCTGGGCCTCATCGGTGCACTCATTGCCGTTCCGATTGCAGCCACCATTCAGCTCCTCCTTCAAGAGGTCGTTTTCCCCCGTCAAAGTCAGAGATGACGAAGCAAGAGTTCTGATTTATGTCTTTGTCCTAAAGAGTGGCGCATCGAATCGGAGCGCAGCTGAATCCCGCAGTGATCTTTGACGTATCGGGCTGCCCCAAAGACGGCCCTCCGTGAAGGGATCAGTCGTGACGTGTGTGGTCTTGTTCAGGCTCGCCTCGGGTGAGAACCAACGGCATGTCCGCGTCGGCCACAACGTGAAGGTCTTGCGGGATTACGGAGAGGTCGGGGTTCTCGCTCCATCCCAAGGCGGCGGCGCGAGGTGTACATATCAAGATTGATTCGGATTGATCGGGGAAAAATGCTCAATACGCTCCGGTAGAGACGATTTGCTTTCCGAGGGCCCACTGATCGTCAGACTCGTACAAGGCAACTTGGCGCACTGACCCCTTACAGCGGCCCGCGAGCGGCATCTCTACGGGAGTGCGAGTAAACCCGATTGCGGATTGTGTGAGTTGCCTCCCGGCCAAATCGGAATACAGCACGTCAACCCTGAACTCCACGGCCCCAATGAGTACCTCGTAACCTCTATCTTCTGGCTTCACGACCGCAGTGATGGTGGCCAACTCGTTCGTTGGCAGAACCTCATGATCGGTCGTTGCATCAAAACGAAGTTGGCTCACGCCCGCACGTAGGCGAGACCGCTTCACAAAGGCGGTGCCATTACCCACGTTTCGAATCGGCACCACTATTCGAATAGTGCCGTCGTTCTGGTAGATCCAGATCTGTCCTTCATCACCCGTCCCAGCAGAGCCATGCCGGCCGTTCATGACTTGGGTCCCCAGTGGCACTTCCACGATCAGTGGCCGAACGGAGGCGGCCAGCGTGGCCTGTTCCTGTCTCAGCTGGTCCCGACCAAGATTCAACTGTGCAAGAGCGGCGGTCACGGTCTTGTCCGTTGCTGCCGACTGTTCCTCACTGGCGATCGCTTGGCGCTCGGCTGATGCAGCCACCTTGTTCGATGATCTGATCGTCCTGTGTGTCGTCCAGGCCAGAACCAAGTTTGCGAGCACAAGCACCGCCGTAAGAATCACGAGGTCCCGATTTGTGTTGAACCAGCCCGTCGCAAGCAAAAGCACGCCCTACATGATGTCCGATACGAGGGAATCGTGCGTCATGACCGCATCAGAGGCGAGCGCGGGGAATGTGGTTCTCATTCTCAATGTTGGTGAATTCTCCGTCTCGCCATCGCTCATGACCCTCCCCACCAGCGGCCGGACGGAAGGCCGCTGCGCGTCGCAGGCGCAGTTGGCGTCGGAAGCCGAGGGTCGTGTCGGATCTCAGATCGATGAGCCCTCGGATAACCTGATTCGCCTCACGGTCACGCACAGTTTCCCGGGAGTTCACGTGCCAGGTGTGATCCGGCAAGAGGTGCTTCACGCCGTGACCTAGATTCCGGGAATGGCCATACCCTCAGGGCGAGACGCCAGGCAATGGGTTCGCCAGGGTCTGAGGGCGCTCCGGGAGGCCTGGAACAAGACCGATGAATGTAGTGCGCCGGACTGTGGAGACAGGGCGATGCACTTCCCGCCCTCGCGCTACTGCAAGGCGCATGCTGTCTGAATCCAGCTCTCGTCGATGACTCCTGGCGACCGCCCAGGGCGCGAGCATCGTCTCGCCTCGAAATACAGCGTTCCCGTTGGATCAGAATGTCTCCGTCTGTGTCCTACGGCGGTGGACAGCTGACAACCATGGCTCGGCCTTGCTTCATTTAGTTGCTACATCCTCGACAGCTCCCGCTGGCGCCTGGTGGGAGTACGCAGTCCTGTTCTTGGCGGTTATGGCGTCGTGGGCTGGCGTTCCAATGGTGGGGAGCGTTGCCCTCGCGGCTGGCGCGGTGGCGGCCAGTCAGGGCAACCTGAACCTGGCGATCGTCGTCGTGCTGTCGGTGGTCGCTGGTGAAGCCGGTGGGCTGTTGGGTTACTACATCGGTCATCGTTGGGGCAGCCAACTGTTGGCGCGACCCGGGAAGCGACAAGCCAGTCGCCAACGGCTCATGGACAAGGGCGAGCAGGCGTATGCGAAATGGGGACGCATGGCCGTCTTCTTTACTCCGGCCATTATTTCGGGGACTGCCAAAATGAACATCCGTCAGTTCACCCTGTGGAACCTCTTTGCGTCGATTCTGTTCACCCTCTCAGTTACCGCTACCGCCTACGGCTTGGGTCGAGTGACTACTGGACACCACTCCAGGACCGACATTCTCATCTTGGGCCTCGGTTTGGTGCTCAGTGCGTGGTTGACGGTGCTCGCCGTGCGTCGTCACCGCCGACATCTGGCCGATCTCGCGATCAAGGGGGTGCCCTGATTCTCCTCCCAGGCTGCCTCCTCTGAGCGTCTGGGACTGCATCAATGACGGACAGGTCTCCCCGATCAACTGCAAGAGGTTGTCACCTCAGTCAGCTCACCCGCACTCGAGCAACGAGCTCAATTTCGACAGCGATGTCGAAGGGCAATTCGGCAAGTCCCACCGCACTACGCGTGTGCCGTCCGGCATCGCCGAATACATCGACGAGCAGATCCGAGCAACCGTCAATGACGGCAGGGGTCTGATTGAAACCGGGAGCAACATTGACCATGCCCAAGACCTTGACGATGCGCTCGATCCGATCGAGATCCCCTAACTCTTGTTGCACCGTCGCCAAAATCGACAACGCCGTGAGGCGGGCAGCATGGCGACCCTCTTCGAGCGAGAGATCCCCGCCGACCTTGCCGCGAACCATGTGCGCTCCATCAATCGGTCCGTGACCGCCGACGTAGACAAGGCCGTCGTCCACGACGCACCCGACATAGTTGCCAGCCGGTGGGAAGACTGCTGGAAGAACAAGACCGAGTTCGACGAGTCGTTCCGAGATCACCGAAGCAGCCTATGGGCTGGTGTCCCAGTCCGACGGATGGGTCGCCTGTCGCGCACGACCCGCAAGCGACTTTCAGTCCACGAGGGCGTCGGATCCGATTAGCAGACACGGCAGACCGCTCCTCGACAGGGCGAAGTACGTGGCGATGACGGCGATGGCAAGGAGGCCAGAGGGCTGACGAGAGCAAACGCGATCGCCACCAGGTACGCGAGTCCGCCCAGCAGGGCCCGGCGGTTCCCACCGGGAAGCCAGAGCTGCCGACGCCGCAACCAAGCCCTCCCCTTTTTCATGCCCAGGCGGAGGACTTCGCGATTGTCAGCCCCCTCCTCTGAGCCAGAGCAGGGAGGCAGTGGGCGTGTCGCCTTCGATTCCTCGTGGTCGGCCACTGCTCCCCCGACGTGCGCGTGGGCAAAGCGGGCGTGCCGTGCCGCCCGGACCTTCCACGCCGACGCGTGCCGGTTTCCGAGAGCCGGACTTCTACCCGGCTATCCCCACAATCGGCGCGTTGAGCACGATCGACCCCGTCGAGCCGTAGAACGTGGGCCCGCCCGAGGTCGGGTAGGTGAAGACCCCGCCGTCGGAGCCGCTCAGGTAGTAGCCGCCCTGGACCGCCGTCATCCCGACGATGGGCTTGTTGAGCGTGATCGAGCCCGTGGAGCCCGAGAAGGGGGGACCCCCGCTGCTCGGGTAGGTGAAGATACCGCCATCGGTGGCCACCAGGTAGTAACCACCCGACGTCGGCACGCTCATGCCCACCACGGGTTTGTTGAGAGTCAAGGAGCCGGCAGAGCCCAAGAAGGCGGCATCGCCGTAGTTGAAGATGCCCCCGTCGGAGGCGACGAGGTAGTAGCCCTTGCCGTCGGGGGTGGCCGCCATGCCCACGATCGGCTTGTTGAGGTGCAGCGAGCCCGTCGAGCCGTAGAACTGGGCGTCGCCGTAGCTGAAGATGCCCCCGTCGGAGGCGACGAGCCAGTAGCCCGCCCCATCCGCGGTCACCGCCATGCCCACGATCGGCGCATTGAGGTGCAGCGACCCGGTCGAGCCGTAGAACTGGGCCGAGCCGTAGCTGAAGATGCCCCCGTCGGACGCCACCAGGTAGTAGCCGTCACCGGCGGGCATGACCGCCATGCCGACGATGGGCTTGTTGAGGTGTTGGCCGCCCATCGAACCGAGGTACGGGGCCCCGGTTCCGTAGTTGAACACCCCCCCGTCGGAGGCCACGAAGCGGTAGCCGGTGCGGGCGATGGGGGCCGACATGATGAAGGGCAGGTTCTGGTCGAGCGTGCCGTTCGTGACGTACTGCCCAGCGGCGACGCAGGACCAGTCGCTCAGACACGCCACCGCATTCAAGGCTGCGGGAGCCGAACCCGGTCCGTTCGGGGAGGAGACGATGGACCACGACGATCCGTTCCACGAAAGGGCGAGGGTCGTCGGGTTCGTTCCCCCGGATTGGCCCACTGCACTACACGATGTCTGGCTGAAACAGGCGACGCCGCTCAGAGAATCGATGGTGCTCGAGGGCGCGTTGGGACTGGGGGTGACGGTGAGCTGCTGGCCGTTCCACGTCTCGACGAATGTCGTTGTCGGGGGTCCGGTCCCGGGACTGTCGGACCCTCCGACCAGCTCGCAAAAGGACGCACCGGCGCATGACACCGCAGAGAACCAATTCCCGAGCGTGCCCGGGCCGGCCGCTGCGGTGAGCAACGACCATGTGCCGCTGTTCCATTCCTCGACGAGGGGGCTTGGCGTTGTGGACGGCCCCTCTTGCCCCGTGGCGAGGCAGAAGGAAGGACTCACGCACGAAACCGAGCTGAACTGGTTCGCAACGGTGGAAGGATGGTCCGCACCCGGATGCGTGGTCGTCCAAGTCGATCCGTCCCAGACCTCGTTCAGCGTTGCTGCGCTAAAGCCCGCGACGGTGAGGGTACCCACAGCGATGCAAAAGCTGCCGCTCACACAGGAGACGCCGTTGAACTGAGCCGACTGCGTGCCGACCGGGAGGGGGGTCGGAGCGGCAATCGACCACGCGGATCCGTTCCACTGCTCTATGAGGGTCGTGGTGGGCGACCCGTCGTAGCCGACTGCGACGCAGAACAAGGGCCCGGCGCAAGAGACGCTCTGGAGCACGGCCAGCCCACCCGGGTCCGGACCGTTGACCACGGTCCACGACGACCCGTTCCACTGCGTGATCAGGGTGGCGACGGTGGGTCCTTGCCGGCCGACTGCGACGCAGAAGTTGGAAGTCGGACAGGCAATGCCGTTGACGGAGAGGCCTTGCGGCTGTGGGGATGTCGGCGTCGGCACGGCCGTCCAGTCCGACGCGGTGACCGTTGGAGCAACGGTTGTGGCTCCCGCAGGACCGCCGGCGCCGAAGGCCACCGAGCCCCCCAGCACCAGGATCCAACAACCGGCCAAGCCGAGAAGCAGTCGCCGCATTCTTCCCCCTCTTGCTGACTCCTTGCCGACACGACACTCGTCATCGCCCCCGCCAACACCAAGATACAGCAGGGAGGGGGGCTTGCCGCAAGGACCCGTGACGTGGTGACAATGCAGGCCGGCCACAGGCCGGTTGCCCGGATCGACAGCGGAACGGGACAGACCCGAGGGTTCTGGAGCGGAGGTGGGCTGATGGGAAGCGACGTGCTTGCTTTGGGGGAGACCGACCGGACGCGTGTCGCAGTCGTTGGTGCCAAGGGTGCACACCTGGGGGAGCTCTCGAGGATCGAAGGCATCCGCGTGCCGGCAGGCTTCTGCGTGACGACGGAGGCGTTCCGGCGGATCGTGGCGGACGCGTCCTTCACCGCCGAAGGGATTGCACGGTTGTCGCGCCTGAGCCCGGAGGACCGTGAGGCGATCGGTACGCTCAGTGCAGAGATCCGCCGGACCATCGAAGAGATCGCCATCCCCGAGGATCTGGCGGAGGCGATCGCCCGCTCGGTCGCGAAGATCGGCGAGGACGCGGCCTATGCCGTCCGTTCCAGCGCGACGGCTGAGGACAGCCCGACGACCTCTTTCGCGGGTCAACACGACACCTATCTGAACGTCGTCGGTTCCACCGCCATCCTGCGGGACATCAGACGGTGCTGGGCGTCACTTTTCACCGAGCGGGCCGTGACCTACCGCCTGCGAAATGGCCTCGACCTTCAGGTGGTCCGCATGGCCGTGGTCGTGCAGGAGATGGTCTTCCCGGAGGCGGCAGGCCTTCTCTTCACCGCCGACCCCGTCACCTCGAACAGGAAGGTCGCCTCCGTGGAGGCCAGCTTCGGTCTGGGCGAGGCGTTGGTTTCGGGCCGTGTGAACGCGGACGTCTACAAGGTGCGTGACGGCGCAGTCGTTGCCAAGTCCCTCGGTACCAAGCAGCTCGCCATTGTGGGCTCGCCGACAGGCGGAACACGGGAAATGGCGATCGAACCCGAGCGCCGGCAGTCGCCGGCATTGACCGATGCGCAGGTGGTGCGACTGGCCCTCCTGGGGCGCCGGATCGAAGGGCACTTCGGCTTGCCCCAGGACATCGAATGGTGTCTGGTCGATGACAGCTTCCAGATCGTCCAGAGCCGCCCGATCACCACACTGTTCCCCATCCCCGCCAGCGGTGACCAACAGAACCACGTCTACGTGTCCGTCGGTCATGCGCAGATGATGACCGATGCCATGAAACCCTTGGGACTCTCCTTTTGGCAGCTGACCACACGTCGGCCGATGTACGTGGCCGGTGGGAGGCTCTTCGTCGATGTCGCCGCGGGCTTGGCTTCGCCGGAGACCCGACCCGGCCTCTTGGAGGTGCTTGGCAGGGGCGATCCCCTGATCGGGGGCGCGCTCCGCGCCATTCTCGAACGCGACGACTTCATCCCCATCACCCTCAGCGACTCCGCCCCGGTGCCGCCAGGGGGTGGAGCACCGCCGGGTGGTGGCACACCAGCCTCCATAGAGACGGATCCGGCCATCGTCGGCGAACTGATCGAACGCAGTGAGGCTTCCATCGCCACGTTGCAGAACGACATCCGCGGGAAGTCCGGCTCCGCGCTCCTCGACTTCATTGGGGAGGACATCGAGGAGCTGAGTCGGATCCTGTTCGATCCGCACAGCCATCAGGTGTTCATGTCGGCGATGGAGGCCACATGGTGGCTGAACGAGAAGTTGCTGGAGTGGCTGGGTGAGAAGAACGCGGCGGACACGCTGACGCAGTCGGTGCCCAACAACGTCACGTCGGAGATGGGTCTGGCGTTGATGGACGTGGCCGACGTGATCCGGCGCCATCCGGACGTCGTCGCCTTCCTGCAGGGGATCCACGACGAACGCTTCCTTGAGGTCCTGCCGATGATCGAAGGCGGGGTCGAAGCCCGAAATGCGATTGCAGCCTTCCTCGACCGGTATGGCATGCGCTGCGCCGGTGAGATCGACATCACGAGACCACGGTGGAGCGAACGCCCGACGACACTCGTGCCCCTCATCCTTGGCAACGTCAAGAACTTCGAGCCTGGCGCCGCCGAGCAGCGCTTCGAGCAGGGCCGGCGGGAGGCATTGGAGAAGGAGCAGGAGCTGCTGGCGCGGGTGCGGGACTTGCCGTCAGGGCAGTACAAGGCCATTGAGACCAAGCAGATGATCGATCGGGTTCGGACCTTCATCGGGTATCGGGAGTATCCGAAGTACGGAATGGTCAGCCGCTACTTCGTCTACAAGCAGGCGTTGCTGCAAGAGGCCGAACGGCTCGTGCAGGCCCGGGTCCTCCGTGAGAAGGAGGACATCTTCTATCTGACGTTCGACGAGCTCCACGACGTCGTGCGGATGAACGAGGCGGATGATCAGCTCATCGACCAGCGCAAGGAAGCGTTCACCTCGTATGAAGCGCTCACGCCGCCCCGGGTGTTCACATCCGACGGCGAGGTCGTGACCGGGACGTACGGGCGCGCCGATGTCCCGCCCGGCGCGCTCGTCGGCCTGCCCGTGTCCGCCGGGACCGTCGAGGGAAGGGCTCGCGTCATCCTCAATATGGCCGAGGCCGATCTCGAAACGGGCGACATTCTCGTCACGGCCTATACAGACCCCAGCTGGACGCCGACGTTTGTCGGGATCACGGCACTGGTGACGGAGGTGGGGGGCATGATGACCCACGGTGCGGTGATCGCACGGGAGTACGGGCTGCCGGCCGTGGTGGGAGTGGAGCACGCCACTCGGCTGATCGGTGACGGGCAACGCATACGGGTCAACGGGACCGACGGGTACGTCGAGATTCAGTCCTCGGGTTGAATGAGAGAGGGCGGGGTGGCGCGTATACCCGTACACAAGAGCATCGGCGACCACCCCGCCCCGCAAGAATTGTGACGGCGGGGCCGCTTCCCCGCCTAGGGCCATCCGACCCGGCCTTGCACAACGGAGTGACAACGACTGGCATCTCCCCTCCGGCCGAGCCCACGTGGGGCGCGCGGCAGCCCGTAGGATCTCGCCGCATCGACGACAGGAGCGCAGCGTGACGCGAACAGAGGAGAACCGCCGGCTGATCGAAGGTTTCTGGGTCGACCTCTATCGACAGGACTTCGCAGCGCTCGGAGCGCGGTTCGCCGAGGACGGGCAGTACACCGACATCGTGACGCCCGACGACGACGTCGCCCGTGGCCCCGCCGAGATCACCGCCCGCCTGCGCCTCGCCTTCGACAAGCTGGCCAAGCTGTTCGACGAACCACGTCACCTGGTCGCCGGCGAGCTGGTCGTGATGACGGAGCACGTCGAGCACTGGGAGTGGCCGACGGGCGAGACCATGGCGCTCGACGTGGCGTCCGTGCACGAGATCCGTGACGGGAAGATCATTCGGTGGTGGGACTATTGGGACATGAACGTCCTCACCACGGCTGCTCCACAATGGTGGTTCGACCACGTCCTACAGGGCTGGAAATAGCTTCGTCCCACCGGGTCCGACTCAACGCTCGGACAATCGTGCTGCACGCCGACGCGACGGGCGCCGACAAAACGGAAGTCATCGTTCGAACAGCGGAGGGGTAGAAATGGTCGAGAGGCGCTTGGAGTTCGAGTTCGAGGTAGGGGAGAGCGAGCGCCACAACGTGGCCTTTCGCTTCGACCAGCTCCTCGGCCCACTGCAGATCTCGGTGGACGGCAAGCCGGTCATCAAGAAGTTCGAGGTGTTCAGCCTGCGGCCGACTCGGCGCTACGAGTTCTCGGTGGGTTCCAGCGAGCTGCACGAGGTCCGGATCGAGAAGACCCGCAAAGCGATCGTGGGCGGCTTCCAGGCGCAGCAGTGCGTGACCTACGTCGACGGCCAGGAGATCGGCCGGTACTCCAACGCCGCGTAGGCGGACGCGGGGTCTCGTCCGCCGCGCCACCAAGGACCTGGACTGGCCGTCCATTTGGCCGCCGTCATCGCCCCGTCCAGACCGGAGGCCTCTTCTCCAGGAACGCGGCCACGCCCTCGCTGGCGTCGGCTGACGTGGCTGCGGCGCGCAGGGCCTGATTGGTTTCTTGCCAGCCGAGCTCGTCGTCGGCGGCGATGATGTCGTTGACAGCGGCCAGGCAGGACTGCACCGAGACCGGTGCGTTGGCGCAGATCTGGTGGGCCAGGGACAGGGCCTCCGGGACGGCCTCGCCCGGTGCCGTGAGGACGTTGACGAAGCCGACGTCATAGGCGCGTGGTGCCTCCATCGGACGCCCCGTGAGGATCAGCTGTCTCGCCACGTTGAGAGGCAGCGCCCGCGGCGCGCGGAAGAGACCGGCGCAGGTCGGGACCACGCCGATGCTCACTTCCGGCAGGCCGAAGCGGGCCGTGCGCCCAGCGACGACCAGGTCGCAGGCCAGGACGATCTCGAGCCCTCCGCCGAGAGCCGGTCCTTCGACGGCGGCGATGAGCGGCTTGCGCCGTCGCCGGCGGATGATCCCGTACTCACCGCCACGCCGCGTGTGATAGTCGCCACCAGCCGTGAGGTCGCTCCCCGCGCTGAAGACGTCGGCGCTGCCTGTCAGGACACCGGCCCACAGGTCGGGATCGTCGTCCAGCTCGTTCAGAGCGTCGTCGAGTGCGTCTGCCATGGCCCGGTTGATGGCGTTCCGCTTCTCGGTCCGCTGCAACGTGATGACGAGCACGCGGCCATCACGCCGCCGCCCGACCAGATGATCGGCGTCGTCAGTCTCGTTCACGAGTGTCCCCGATCCGCTGAGCTGGGAGAAGCAGTCAGGATACTGCGGGCCGCGCCCCGGGGTGCCACGGCACTCTGGGGTGTGGAACCGGTCGAGCCCGACGCGTCAGGTGCCCGTCATGGAGACCACGGGTTTGTTGAGCGGCTTGCCACCCATGGAGCCGTAGAAGGCTGCGTTGTAGCTGAAGATGCCGCCGTCGGACGCCACGAAGCGGTAGCCCGCACCGCCGCCACTGGCCTCCATGCCGACGATGGGTGCGTTCAGGTGGATGCTGCCGGTGGAGCCGTAGAAGGGGGCGCCGAAGGAGAAGATGCCCCCGTCGGCGGCGACTTCCCAGTAGCCGCCGGTGCCGCCGTCCGTCGCCATGCCCACGACGGGGGAGTTCAGCGGGCGTCCCCCCATGGAGCCGGCGAACTTGGCATCGCCGTAACTGAAGATGCCGCCGTCGGAGGCGACCAGCCAGTAGCCGTTGCCGCTCGGCGTCACCGCCATGCCGACGATCGGCCGGTTGAGATGGATGCTCCCGGTGCTGCCGAAGAATTTGGCGTCGCCGTAGCTGAAGATGCCGCCGTCGGAGGCAACGAGCCAGTAACCGCCGCCGTCCGGGGTGACCGCCATGCCGACGATGGGCTGGTTGAGCGGCTTCCCACCCATGGAGCCGTAGAAGTTCGCATCGCCGAAGGCGAAGATGCCGCCGTCAGACGCCACCTCCCAGTAGCCACCCCCGTCGCGCGTCAAGGCTGAAGCCACGACTGGCCTGTTCAAGTGGATGCTGCCCGTCGAGCCGCAGAACGGGATGTTCCCGTAGTTGAAGACGCCGCCGTCGGAGGCGGACAGGATGTAGCCGTCGGGTGCGCCGGCGGGTGCGTTGCACGGCACCTCCACGGTGGGCCCCGGCGTGCCGGCGTCACCGGTCAGTTGGGGGTCGTGGTGGAACTGCGGCCACGCGCCGGCCTCGTTCACGCTTCCTCCCGACGCGTTGGTGTTGTCGATCTCCCAGTGCGCGATGTACCCCGTGTCGTTGGAGCCGTAGTACCCGGCAGCCGTGATCCCGATGTGGCCGTCGGGATCGTCCGTCACCAGGGGCGAGCTCTGGAAGCCATAGCCCTCGTCCAGCACAGCGACCTCGGCCCCCGACTTGCCGTCGAAGATGTCGATGCCGGCGGTGGTGGGGACGATGACGTCCTGATAGCCGCCGCCGGTGAGGTCGGCCGTGACCGGTGAGCCGATCACTCCGCCTGTGGTCGACGCCGTCCAGATGGCGGCGCCGTTGGTGCCGTTCAGCGCGAAGATGGTGCCCATGGGCGCGTTGGCGGGCCCAAACGTGGTTCCCTCGACGACGTCGAGCTGTCCGTTCCCCTGCACGTCGGCGAGGGCCGGTGAGTCGGCGGTGACGCCGTTGAGCTGGTCGCTCCAGGCCAGACCGCAGCCGGTGTTGATGGCGAAGACCTTGTTCGAGTCCGAGGCGCCGCCGTAGTAGCTCCCGTCCCCGTCGACGATGCCGACCGCGCCACCGGGGAGGAATTGTCCGACGGCGGGCGACGAGCGGTCGATGTTCTGGTTCGTGTTGAACTGGCAGATGAGCCCTCCAGCGGGATTGCCGGTCCCCGCATTGCCGGCGCTCGAGAGAATGCGGATGTGGCCGCCGTTGCTGTAGGTCTGCCCGTAGGCGAGACCGGCGCTGGAATCGCCGCCGCTGATGATCTCGTTGTTGTCGTCGGCGTAGAGGTCGGCGACGGCGGCCGTCGAGAACACGGAGTCACCCTGGAACCACGGGAACCCGCCCAGCATCGCGCCGTTGCCGGCGCCCAGCGCGTACGTGTTCTGTCCCAGCGAGCCGGCCTCCACCCCGTAACCGCCGGCGTAGTTGCCGACGGTGAGCGAGGCGGCAACCCCTGAGTGGGGTGTCGGGTCGCCGCCCGGGCCGCCCGGGTTGGTCTCCTGGACGAACCACTGGTCGCCCCCGGTGTTCGTGATGGCCTGGTAGCCGCCGACGGTTGGATTGCCGGCGTCGCCGCTCGCGACGAAGACGGAGTCCGTCCCCCCGGGCGAGATGGGCGCGACCGACGGCGAGGACTGGATCGGCGCCCCCGCGTTGTAGGGCCAACCGGCCACGCCCGTTCCGTCGTCGAGGTGGTAGGCGTAGACCTTCCCGGCGAGATCGCCGACGACGACCGCCGGTCGCCCGTCCAGGTTGGCCACGTTGGGCGAGGAGAGGGCGACGGCGTTGCCCGCATCGGGGAGCGAGGTGCTCCAGGTGAGGTTCGCGTTGAAGCCGGCGGCGTGGGCCACCTCGTCGGCCTGGGCGGCCGGCGCCGCCTGCGGCGTGGTGGTCAGGGTCAAGGCAGCAGCCGCCGCCGCCAGGGACACCGGGATGGAAATGGTCCGCGCGCGAAGGTTCACATCTCTCCTCTTGCGTCCGGCGCCGTGCGCGCCGCTCCGCCTCTCGCTGGTGCGTCACCGGTGGACCCGGGGCGCCGCAGAGGCATGTACCCGGGACGAGTGGATTGACGCCCCACAGGTGAACAATCGGCACCGGGAGACCGGGCCTTGAACCGACAGCCGGGGCTGCACCCGCATTGCGGAGCCAGGTGGCGAACGGATCCGGTCCTGCCCTGGTCGCACAGGGGTGTCGTGCTCTCTGGGAGGGGCATGAAGCATGTGCGCGGGACCCGCCGCCTACCATGCTCCCAGTGATCGGGTCGTCCACGAATCGGTTGGCCGGCTGATGGGCCGTCGGATCCGTTGGCTCGGGGTCATCATGGTCGTCTGTCTCGGCCTGGTGGTGGCGCAACTGGTGAACATCCAGCTCGTCAAGGCCAAGTCGCTGCAGTCGTCGCCCTTCAACCCCCGCATCGCGTCCCAGCGCTACATCAACCCGAGGGGCACGATCTACGCTGCCGACGGCACGGTCCTGGCCAGCTCCATCCCGACACCGGCCGGCACGGACAAGGTCGCCTACCCGTACAGCTACGTGCGCCAGTACCCCCAAGGTCCGCTCTATGCCGGGATCACGGGGTACGACTCGGCGCTCTACTACGGCACGGCGGGCATCGAGGAGGAGTACGACTCTTTCCTGGGACCCCACCAGCAACCGCCCCAGACGCTGAGCCAGCTGCTCTTCCGCGAGCAGCAGCCGCTGACGACCGACAACGTCAGCCTCACCGTCGAGCCCTCTTTGCAGAACGCGGCATGGCAGGCCTTGACGACGTTGCCGCCGGGTGCCAACAAGGACGGTGCGGTCGTGGTGATCCAGCCGTCGACCGGCAACATCCTGGCCATGGTGTCGAATCCCACCTTCGACCCCAACCCGCTGGCGAGCACCTCGCTGCACGCAGAGCAGCTCGCCTACTACAGCTATATCCAGAAGGACCATGAAGGGTTCTTCCCGTTGCGTCCCATCGCCACGCGCGAGACGTTTCCGCCCGGCTCCACCATGAAGGTCGTGACGAGCACCGCCGCCTACAACCTCAAGCCGACTCTTGCGGGCTTCGACTACCCGGTGCAGCAGTGTCAGAAGTTCTCGGACTCCAACGTCCCGTTGTGCGACCAGTCCGGGCCCTGCGGCGGGACGATGACCCAGATGCTCCCCTTTTCGTGCGACCCCGGCTATGCCGAGCTGGGCGTGCAGTTGGGTGTCCCGATCATGACGAAGCAGGCCGAGCTGTTCGGCTACAACTCGGTGCCCGCCATCGACCTCCCCAACACGTCCACTTCCGTCTTCCCGCCCTTGGCACCCAATTCACAGGCCTTCCTCGGGCAGAGCTCCATCGGCCAGTACGACGTGCAGACCACCGCGCTCCAGAACGCCATGGTCGCGGCCGGAATCGCCAACAAGGGAGTGCTCATGACGCCGCACTTCATGTCGTCCATTCACGACTCCCAGGGTGCCCTCGTGGAGTCCTACGCCCCCAAGGCGGCCTCGACCGTGGCCACGACGCTGGCCGCCCAACAGGTCACCTCCCTGATGGAGGGCGTGGCCCTCACCGGCACGGCGGCCGGCGTCGGTTTCCCGTCCTATCTGTGCGCAGCGGTCAAGACGGGAACAGCACAGACCGACCCGACCACCGGGCTCACCGACACCTGGATGATCGGGTTCGCTCCGGCGAACAACCCCCAGGTGGCCGTGGCGGTCGTCGTGCCCCAGCAGGCCAACAGCTCCGATGGCGCCAGCGTCGCCGGGCCCATCATGAACCGTGTCCTGCAGGCCGCGGTGCCGCAGTCGTCGGTGTCGCAACCCTGCACCGTCCAGCCCGTTCCGACCTCGAGCTTCACCTCGGCCCCCTGAGCACCTCGGGGTTTCCCGCACCCAGCCGGAAGCCGGTACACTATCTGCATGGCTACGCAGGTAGTTAGCAGTACGGCCGGAGAGGAGATCCGCTCGGCCGTCGGGATGTTGAAGCTCCTGGCCGACGAGACCCGGCTCCGGGTCATCTGCGCCCTGCTCGAGGGCGAGCACCCGGTCAACGAGTTGGCCGAGCTGGTCGGGGCGCAGCCGGCTGCGGTCTCCCAGCACCTGGCCAAGCTGCGCCTGGCGCGCCTGGTGCGCAGCCGGAGGGAAGGCACTCGGATCTACTACGTGCTCGATGACGCGCATGTCCGCCGGCTCGTCGAGGAAGTGCTGTCCCACGCCGACCACGTGACCGCGCATGGCTGACGGCCACGACCACCACGCCGGGCAGCCGTCGGTGGACACCGACCGCCGCGCCCTGACCGTGGCGCTGGTGCTGCTCGTCGCCTTCATGGTGTTCGAGGTCGGAGCCGCCATCGCGTCGAACTCACTCGTCCTGCTGGCCGACGCCGGCCACATGCTCGTCGACGTCGGCGCCATCGCAGGCTCGTTGGTGGCCATCCGGCTGGCTGCACGCCCGGAGACGGGCTCGCACACTTACGGGATGAAGCGGGCCGAGATCCTGGCCGCCGCCGGCAACGCGATCGCCCTCTTGATCGTCTCGGCCCTGGTGACGTACGACGCGGTGGTCCGGCTCGTCCATCCGTCTTCGGTCGACGGCGCGGTGCTCATCGTCGTCGCCTCGGTGGGCGTGGTGGTCAACCTGGCCGCCACCGCCACCATCTCCCGGGCCAACCGGCGCTCCCTCAACGTCGAGGGCGCCTACCGCCACATCCTCACCGACCTCTACGGATTCGCCGGCACGCTGATCGCCGGCGTGGTCATCGTCGTCTGGGGCTTCGATCGCGCCGACGCCATCGCATCGCTCGTCGTCGTGCTCCTCATGCTCAAGGCGGCCATCGAGTTGCTGCGCCCGGCCCTGCGCATCCTGTTGGAGGCCACGCCCGAGGACATCGACGTGGAGGAGGTGCGGCGGCACCTGATCGAACTGCCCGAGGTGCAGTCGGTGCACGATCTGCACGCCTGGACGCTCACCTCCGCATTGCCCGTCCTGACCGCGCACGTTGTGGTCACCGATGAGTGCTTCACGACGGGCCAGGCCGGCCGTGTGCTCGACCATTTGCAGGAGTGTCTCTCCGACCACTTCGACGTGGCGCACTCGACCTTGCAGTTCGAGTCACCCGGGCATCTCGAACACGAGCTCGGCGGGCACCCTTAGGCGGGGGCGGAGGGTGGCTCCAACCCGGCCACGAGCTCCACGTGCTCGGTCATGGGGAAGATGTCGAAGGCACGCAGCGCGGTCACGCGCCACCCCTCGTCCAGCAGGACGCGGAGATCGCGCCCCAGGGAGGACGGGTCGCACGACACGTAGATCACTCGGCGCACGCTCGAGGCGTGCCCGGCGAGGGCCCGCATGACGCCGGTTCCGGCGCCGTCGCGGGCCGGGTCCAGCACCACGATGTCGGGCCGGCCCAGCGCGGACTCCACCAGTGCGGGGGTGACGTCGCCCTCCAGGACGCGCAATTTGGGAAAGGTCGCCCCGTTGTGCCGGGCGTCGGCACAGGCGCGTCGATCGCGCTCGACGGCCACGACCGAGCCCGTCGGGCCCACCGCGTCGGCCAGTGGGACGGAGAACAGGCCGGCGCCGGCGTAGAGGTCCGCCACCGCGGCCCCTTCGCAGGCGCCGACCAGGTTCAGGACAGCCGCCAGCAGTGCGGCGGCGGCCCCCGTGTGGACCTGCCAGAAGACCCCGGGCGAGATCCGGTAGCGGCGTCCCTCGACCACGGCATGGACGGCTCCGGGAGGATGCCGGACCTTTCCCCCGACCACCATCCCGGTGCCGATGTCGGGCAGGCGGAGGGCGGACCGTCCACGCGGCGTGACCGAGACCAGCGCCTCACCCGTCCCCGGGCCGGTCACGACCTCCAGCTCGGTTGCGCCGGGCCACAGGAAGGCGAGGGCGTCGGTGGCGGTGACGGCCGGGCTGGCCACCGGACACTCGCGGACGTATTCGAGTCGATGGGAGCGGTGGCGTCGGAACCCCAGCGCACCACGGCCGTCCACCGCCACCCGCACCCGGCTGCGCCAGCCCAGACCGTCGGTGTCGCCGGGGACTGGTTCCACCTCGACGGACCACTCCAGGTCGGCCAGGCGCCCGAGCTGCTCGGCGATGCGGTACGCCTTCAGGCGGCGCTGCGCGCCGAGCTCCACGTGCTGGAAGTCACAGCCGCCGCACCGCCCGGGTCCCGCGTGCGGGCACGAAGAAGGCACGCGATCGGGGGAGCTGGTCAGGATCTCCACCGCATCCGCCCGCAGGTAGGAGCTCGTGCGAGCGGTCACCCGGACCCGCACCCGCTCGCCGGGCAGGCTGTGGCGCACGAACACCACCTTCCCGTCGGGCGCCCGGCCCACGCAGCCGCCGCCGGCCGCGATGGCGCCCACCTCCAGCTCCAGCAGGTCGGCATCCGCCGGGTCGTCCGCCCCAGGCGCCCCCGGGTTCCCCTCCGACGTCGACGGGTCGGGCAGGGTGGACACAGCCGCAGAGCGTAGGGCGAGCCCATTGGGCAGAATTCTCGTCGAGGGTGTCGATCCGGGCCCTTCCCGATCGTCGTCAGGGCGACACGATCCAACCAGCACAATGGAGGACCCATGCGATACCTGTTGATGATTGCCCTCGAGGAGAGCGCCGGGTTGCGCGACCCCGAGGTGGAGGGCGAGGAGATATCGCCCGAGTACGCCACCTTCATGAAGGACATGGCCGAGCGCGGTGTGCTGCTGGGCGGCGAGCGCCTGCGGCTGACCAGTGACGCCACCACGGTGCGGGTGCGCAACGGCGAGACGCTGGCGACGGACGGCCCCTTCGCCGAGACCAAGGAGCAGCTGGCCGGCTACTTCCTCGTCGACTGCAGGGACCTGGACGAGGCCATCGACGTGGCGTCCCGGATTCCCGGTGCGAAGGACGGCTCCATCGAAGTGAGGCCGATCTGGGAGCATTGAGAGCAGACGTCGAGGCCGCCGTTGCCGAGGCGTTCCACGCCGAGTGGGGCCGGGTCGTCGCGACCCTCGTCCGGCTCACCGGCGATTGGGACCTCGCCGAGGAGTGCGCGCAGGATGCCTTCACGACCGCGCTGGAGCGCTGGCCCCGTGATGGCGTCCCGCGCCGCCCCGGTGCGTGGCTCACGACGGTGGCGCGCCATCGGGCCGTCGACCGCGCCCGGCGCCAGCGCCTGGGTGCCACGAAGACGCAGGAGGTCGCCGTCATGACGGCAGGAGCGGACGACGAGGCGACGTCCGACGACGGGGATGTGCCCGACGACCGTCTCCGTCTCATGTTCACCTGCTGCCACCCGGCCCTTTCCTTCGAAGCGCAGGTGGCATTGACCCTGCGCACCCTGGCCGGTATGACGACGCCTGAGATCGCCCATGCCTTCCTGGTGCCCGAGGCCACCATGGCGCAGCGGCTCGTGCGGGCCAAGCGCAAAATCCGCAACGCCGGCATTCCCTTTGCCGTGCCACCGCCGCATCAGTTGGTGGAGCGCACGGCGGCCGTCTTGGCCGTCCTCTACCTCCTGTTCAACGAGGGATACTCCGCCAGCTCCGGGACCGACGTCGTTCGCCGCAGCCTCACGACCGAGGCCATCCGTCTCGGCCGGGTCGTGTGCACCCTCATGCCCGACGAGCCCGAGGCGCTCGGGCTCGTCGCGCTCATGTTGTTTCACGACGCGCGCAGCTCGGCGCGGGTCGATCGCCACGGTGACATCGTCGTCCTGACCGAGCAGGACCGATCACTGTGGGACGCCGGCGCCATCGCCGAGGGTCGTGCCCGGCTCCACGCGGCCGGACGCCTGGGCCGTTCGGGGCCCTTCCAGCTGCAAGCCGCCATCGCGGCCTGCCACGTCCGCGACGACGGGCCGACGGACTGGGCGGAGGTCGCGGATCTCTACGATCAGCTGTACGTCATGACGCCGTCCGCGGTCATCGCCCTGAACCGCGCCGTGGCGGTGTCGATGAGCGAGGGCCCCGAGGCCGGGTTGGTGCTGCTGGACCGCATCGCGCCGGACGGCGAGCTACGCGCCTACCACCTGCTTCCCGCCGCGCGCGCCGACATGCTGCGCCGGTTGGGTCGCCGAGCCGAGGCCGCCGAGGCCTACCGCCGGGCCTTTGACCTGGCGGGAACCGATGCCGAGCGCCGCTATCTGGAGCGGCGCCTCCTCGAAGCGACGGCCTAGGCGCCTGCCTTCGACGCTCCCTCCGCCGCCGGGACCCGGTGCGCCGGTTTGACAGGCCGCGACCCCGTTGCAATCGTCTCGCCCGGACCACCGCCCTCCGGCGGCCGGTTTCCGACGAGTGCGAGAGGACGGCTGGACCATGTTGCAGGACAGAGTGGCGGTTATCACCGGAGCGGGACGCGGCATCGGCCGCGAGCACGCCCTCCTGTTTGCCTCCCTCGGGGCCAAAGTCGTCGTCAACGATCTCGGCGGAGCCGTCGACGGCTCGGGAGCAGACATCTCGGCCGCCCAATCGGTCGTCGATGAGATCACCGCGGCCGGCGGGCAGGCCGTCGCCAACACCGACAGCGTGAGCTCGTTCGACGGGGCGAAGGCGATGGTCGACCAGGCCGTCTCGACGTTTGGTGACCTGCACGTCGTCGTCAACAACGCCGGGATCCTGCGCGACCGCATGCTCGTCTCCATGAGCGAGCAGGAGTTCGACGACGTGATCGCCGTGCACCTGAAGGGAACCTTCAACCTGACCCGGCACGCGGCCGACGTCTGGCGTGACGCCGCCAAGACCGGGACGATCACGGACCGGGCCGTCGTGAACACCAGCTCCGGTGCCGGGCTGCACGGCAACATCGGCCAGACCAACTACTCGGCGGCCAAGGCGGGTATCGCGGCGATGACCGTCGTCAACGCCATGGAGTTGAACCGCTACGGCGTGCGGGCCAATTGCATCGCCCCGGTCGCCCGGACGCGGCTCACCATGCAGACGCCCGGTATGGGCGAGTCGATGCAGCAGCACTTGTTCGATCCGGAGAACGTCTCGCCGCTGGTCGCGGTGCTGGCGTCGGAGGGATGCCCCTTCAACGGCCAGGTCTTCAGCGTGTACGGCGGGTCGGTCGGTATCTATGCCGGATGGTCGATCGCCGACTCGGTGGACACGGACGACCGCTGGACCGCCGAGAGCCTGGCGACGGCCATGGACAAGCTGCCCCGCACGGTCGAGGTCAACAGCCAGATCGCCGAGCTCGGGAAGCACATGGGGCGCTGACCACTCGACCGGACGGGCCTGCGTAGGCTCGTCCCAATGGGTGGGGATGACGATGCACTGCTGCAGGCCGCTGGCGCGGCGGCCGACGTCCACCCGTTCCTCTGTGCCGTGGCGCACCGGACGGGTGACCTGTCGCTGCTCCGGGACGAGTTCGCGCCGGACCAGGGCCAGCTGCTCGTGCCCGGGTGTGGCCTCGGCCCCGAGGAGCGGTCCGCAGCGTGTGCGCTGGCCGTGGCCGCGCTGGCGGACCACCTGGCTTCGGGCCGGCCCGATCATCAGCTGACGCCCGAGGAGCGACGGCGCATCTTCGGGTTCCTGGTCGGGCGCGACGTCGCCGGGCACTGGGAAGCCTTCCTGACCGAGGAGCTCGCACTCGAGGGGAGCGACCCGCGGGAACCGTCGTGGCGCAGCACCGCGCTCGACCGCGGGTTCCGCTGCGCCGTCATCGGTGCGGGGGCGTCGGGCCTGGCCGCGGCGCACCGTCTCCGTCAGGCCGGCGTGGCGGTCACCGTGTTCGAGAAGAACGACGACGTGGGCGGGACCTGGCTCGAGAACGTCTACCCGGGCTGCCGTGTCGACGTCCCCAATCAGCTCTACAGCTTCTCGTTCGCCCAGACGAACGACTGGGTCTCCCGCTTCTCGGCCCAGCCCGATCTGCTGGCCTACCTGCAGGCGACGGCCAAGAACTTCGAGTTGGGGGAGTGCATCCGCTTCGGGAGAGAGGTGACCGAGGCGCGCTTCGACGATGCCACCCTGGAGTGGTCACTGACCGTCCGGGCCGGCGACGGGAGCCAGACGACCGAGGTGGTCGACGGGATCGTCAGCGCCGTGGGGCAGCTCAATCGCCCGTCCTTTCCGTCCATCGACGGCCAGGAGCGCTTCGCCGGGCCGTCGTTCCATTCGGCGGCCTGGGACGACACGGTGGAGCTCGCCGGTCGGCGCGTCGCGGTCATCGGGTCAGGTGCCAGCGCGGCGCAATTCGTCCCCCATCTGGCGGGGGAGGCGGGCCACCTCGACGTCTACCAGCGCACCCCGCCCTGGCTCCTCCCCACGGACAACTACGGCGACCCGTTCCCGCAAGCATTCCACGACCTGCTCCGGCTGCTGCCGAACTACGGGCGTTGGGACCGGCTGTGGCAGTTCTGGCTCCTGCACGAAGGGTTGCTCGTGGCCGCCCGGGTCGACCCGGAGTGGGACGAGCACACCGAGGCAGTGAGCGCGGGCAACGACTTCATACGGTCGATGCTGCTCGACGCCCTGCGGACCCAGGTCGAGGACGACGCGCTGTTCGAGAAGATGGTCCCGCACTTCCCGCCCTTCGCCAAGCGCGCCCTGCGCGACGACGGACGCTGGGCCGCGGCGCTGAGCCGTCCCGATGTCGACCTGGTGACGACGCCGATCGCCGAGATCACGGCGCACGGCGTCCGGACGAAGGACGGTGCGGAGCACCCGGCGGACGTCCTGATTTACGGGACAGGCTTCAGCGCCTCGGATTTCGTGGCGCCCATGAAGGTCTTCGGCGCAGGCGGCGTGGAGCTCAACGAGGAATGGGGCGGCGACGCCCAGGCGTATCTCGGGCTGACGGTGCCGGGCTTCCCCAACTTCTTCATGCTCTACGGGCCCAATACCAACCTGGTCATCAACGGCAGCATTCTCATCATGGTCGAGTGCCAGGTGCGCTACACCGTCGAGGCCATCGGCCGGATGCTGCGCGACGGCCACCGGACGATGTCATGCCGACGCGACGTCCACGAGCGCTACGGGCGCGAAATGCAGGAGGGCAACGCGCGCATGGTCTGGGGCGTGGCGGACGTCCCGACCTGGTACCGCAATGCACACGGGCGCGTGACGCAGAACTGGCCCTTCGACCTGCACACGTACTGGTCGCGCACCCGGGAGCCCGACCTGGCCGACTACGAATTGGGCTGAGCCCGCCGTGCCCAGTCGTGAGCTGACGGACATCCTCGCCCTCGTCCCGGACGACTTCGCCGACCCGGAGGCGGACTACCGGGCCGTGCGGGCGATGTTGGCGCCGTTCCATGGGCACCCGGTGCCCGCCCACGTCACCCTGACCGAGACGGAGCTGGGCGGGGTGCGTTGTGCCTGGTACGAGGACGACCGCCGGCCCCGCCGCGACCGGGTGGTGTTCCATTGCCATGGCGGCGGTCTCGTGTCGTGCCCACTCGACGCCTACCACTTCTACGGGGCCATGCTGGCCGAGCAGCTCGAGGCACGGGTGGTGATGGCGGACTACCGGCTCGCCCCGGAGCACACCTTTCCCGCCGCGCACCGGGACTGCCTCGCCGCCTACCGCGGGCTCCTGGCCGGTGGCATCGACCCGGCCCACGTGGTGGTCAGCGGCGACTCGTGCGGCGGCCTGTTGGGCCTGGGCGCGCTGCTCGGAGCCCGGGACGAGGGGCTGGCGCCGCCGGCGTGCTTCCTCTCCATCTCGGGCTGGTTCGACGTGTCGGTGGCGGACCCTGTCGAGCGGCGCGGCGTCGGCGCCGACCCGTTCCTCACGCCGGCCTGGGTCCGGAACCGAGGTCGGGAGTACGCGGCCGGCACCGTGGCGCTCGACGACCCCCGGTTGTCGCCGGCCTACGCCGACCTGGCGGGCTTGCCCCCGCTCTACCTGCCGGCCGCGGAGCACGACACGGTGCGCCACGGGACCGAGGCGTTGGCGCGGGCGGCGCTGCGGGCGGGGGTGGCCGTGACGGCGGAGTCCTGGCCGGGCATGGTCCACGGCTGGCAGGGTCTGGTCAACGCCGGCGTGCCCGAGGCGGCGGCGGCCTTCGCCCGGGCCCGCGCCTACCTCGACGATCTGGGGGTGTGACGCTCAGCCCCGGAGGATGGTCAGGTCGAGGTCGCGCAGCACCGCGCCGGCCGGGACGGCGCCCTGGTCGGCGCGCACGACGACGTCGGGGTCGAGCACGGCCAGGAGCGCAGCCGACGAGATCGATCGGTGCCCCGGGCGGGTGCGACGCCCGGACTCCCGCCGGGACCTGAGGGAGTGCGAGGATGCCCGGTATGGCCGAGCGTCAGCGCATCTCGTCGAACTCACCTTTCGAGCCGACCATCGGCTTCAGCCGGGCGGTGCGGGTGGGCGACCGGGTCGTGGTGTCGGGCACGGGCCCGGTGGTGACGGGCGGCCGCTGCCCCGAGGACGCGGGTCTGCAGGCGCGGCGGTGCTTCGAGATCATCGTGGCGGCGCTGCGTGAGGCGGGTGGCTCGCTCGACGACGTCGTGCGCACGCGCATGTACATCACCGCCGTCGAGGACGGTGACGCCGTCGGTGCCGTGCACGGCGAGCTCCTCGGGCACGTGCGGCCGGCCGCCTCGATGGTCGTCGTGGCGGCATTGCTCGACCCCGCCTGGAAGGTGGAGATCGAAGCCGAGGCGGTGCTGCCCTAGGAAGCGAGCCCCTCGACGGTGGCGGCCACGATGTTGGTCCCGCGCAAATCGCCCACGAGGCCCGACTCCATGCGGTTCATGACGTAACACACCGCCAGCTCGGCGTCCTGGTCGACGATGATGACCGAGCCGCCGTAGCCGCCCCAGTAGCAGGCGCGCGGACCGAGCGGCATCTCGGGCGGGTTGCTGAGGCCGTAGCCCATACCCATGCGCTCCTGCACACCGAGGACCTTGTCGATCCCCTCGGCCTGGACCTCGAAGATCGGATCGGTCCCCTCCGCGGAGAGCAGCCGCACACCGCGCGCCTCACCCCGTCCCGCGATGATCGACTGAATGGCGGCCACCGAACGGGCATTCCCCTGGCCGTTGGCGGCGGGGATCTCGGCGCGCCGCCACCATTCCTGGTGCGCGTTGGTGGCGTCGATGGGTGGGTTCATGAACGTCTTCAACATGAGCTCGGAGACTTGGCCCTCCATGGCGGCGGGGTCCAGTGGCGGCGGAGGGATGACGTTGGACACGCGGTGGTCCTCGCTCGCCGGGAGGCCGATGTGGAAGTCCGCATCGAGCGGCTTGGCCACCTCGCGGGCGAACCAGGCGCCGATGCTCTCGCCGGTGATGCGGCGGACGATCTCACCGATCAGGTAGCCCTGCGTCACCGCGTGGTACCCCGACCCGGTGCCGGGCTCCCACCACGGCGCCTGGGCGGCCAGGCGGGTGACACAGAGCTCCCAGTTGGCCAGGTCCTCGGCCGCCAGCGGCTCCTCCCACCCGCTGAGGCCGGCGGTGTGACCCATGATGTGCCGGACCTCCACCCGCTCCTTCCCGTTGGCGGCGAACTCGGGCCAGTAGGTGGCGACGGGGGCGTGGAAGTCGAGCTCCCGGCGGTCGTGCAGCATGAGGGCGACGAGGAAGGTCATCGTCTTGGTGGTCGACCAGACGTTGGTGATGGTGTCGCGCTCCCACGGACGGGTCTTCTCCGCGTCGGCCCAGCCGCCCCAAATGTCGACGACGGGCTCGCCGTGCAGGAAGACGGCCACCGAGGCGCCGACGTCCGCTCCCGTGTCGATCTGGTCGGCGAGCGTCCGGCGAACCGCGTCGAAGCGCGGCTCGCAGGTTCCGTACACCTCTGCCATGGGGACCCCCTTCTCGGTTCCGTGGGGCCGGACGGGCCGTGCTGCGTGGTCCGGCCGACGAGCGCAACCTATTGACCCGGGAGGCGGCGCGCCAGCGGGGAGGTCCGCCGGGGTCGGGCAGGACCACGCGGAAGGCCCCACCTTGACCGTGGCCCGGGGCTGTCGCTCGCTAACGTCGGGTCATGGAGCGTCCCGACGCCGTCGTCGTCGGGTCGGGACCCAACGGCCTGGCGGCCGCGCTCACCTTGGCCCGGGCCGGCGTCGGCGTGGAGGTCTTCGAGGGGGAGCCGACGATCGGGGGCGGCACCCGCACCCAGGCCCTGACCCTCGACGGCTTCCGTCACGACGTGTGCTCGGCGGTGCACCCAGCCCTGGTGGCCTCACCGTTCTTTCGCGCGCTGGACCTCGCCGGCCTCGGCATCGCGCTGTGCCAACCCGAGGTCCCCTTCGCCCACCCGCTCGGCGGTGGACGGGCCGCCGCGCTGTACCGGGGGGTGGACGAGACGGCCGCCCACCTCGGTGGGGACGCCGCCGCCTACCGGGAGCTGATGGGACCGTTGGTGGACTGGCTCGACCGCATTGTGCCCTACGTCCTCGGGCCGATGCGCAGCATCCCGCGCGACCCGTTGGCCCTCGCCCGCTTCGCGCTGGTCGGGACGCCGTCGGTGCAGCACACCGCCCGCCGCTTCAGCACCGATGCGGCGCGCGCCCTGCTGGCCGGCGCGGCGGCACACTCCATGGAGCCGCTCACGGCCCCTTTGACCTCTGCCTTCGGCCTCTTGCTGACGGCGCTCGGGCACGGTGCCGGCTGGCCCGTCGTGGCCGGGGGCAGCGCCGCCATCACGCAGGGGCTGGCCGGCGAGCTGCGCCGCCTGGGTGGCGTGTTGCACACCGACAGCCCGGTCACCTCACTGGCGGAGCTCCCGCCTGCCCGCGCCGTGCTGCTCGACACCTCGCCGCGGGCGTTCGTCGCGCTGGCGGGGGCACAGCTCTCCCGCCGGGCGGGCCGGCCCTGGGCTCGCTTCCAGCCGGGCCCGGGCACCTGCAAGGTGGACTGGGCGCTCGACGGCCCCGTGCCCTGGACGGCCGAGGCCTGCCGGCGCACCGTGACCGTCCACGTGGGGGGCACGTTCGACGAGGTGGCACGCGCCGAGGCGGACGTCCGGGCGGGACGGCACGCGGAACGGCCCTTCGTGCTGGTGGCCCAGCCCGGCGTGGTCGACCCCACGCGGGCGCCGACGGGGAAGCACACCTTGTGGGCGTACTGCCACGTGCCGAACGGCTCGAACGTGAACATGTGCGAGCGGATGGAGGCGCAGATCGAGCGCTTCGCCCCCGGCTTCCGCGACCTGGTGCTGGCCCGGGCGGTGCGCACGGCCGACGAGGCCGAGGCGCACAACCCCAATCTCCTGGGCGGCGACGTCAACGGGGGGGCCGCCACGTTGCGGCAGACGGCCTTCCGGCCGGTGGCGCGCTGGAACCCCTACCGCACGCCGGTCGAGGGGGTGTACCTCTGCTCGGCCTCGACGCCACCGGGTGGTGGCGTCCACGGGATGTGCGGCGTGGCCGCGGCGCGTGCGGCCCTGCGAGAGCGGTTCTCGTAGGCGCAAGAGCCCGGGAGCACCTCGCCACCTCGCCACCTCGCCACCTCAGGCGACGATGGTCACCGGGCCTTCGGCGGTCCATTGCTCGAGCAGGTACCAGGCCTCGATCTCGTCGGCCACGCAGCACTGGAACTCGCCCTGGGCCACGACGTAGCGCAGCCAGCAGGGATGGATACGCAGCAGGTGGCCCCGGGGTCCGGACACCACCTCGATGTTGTCCACCTCGCTGGTGAGCTCGTAGCTCCAGGTGGCGCCGCGGTGGGTGCGGTTGGCTCGCGCGATCAGGCGCCGGACCATCCCCTCGGCCGCCTTGAGGCTGTTCGTCATGCTGTTCCCCCGTGCGCTGTCCGGTCCGTTCGGTGGGACCGGGTTTCCAACCTGGAGTCCGGCCGCCGTCGAGGACCACGACCGCACAACAGGTTGGCCTGTTCCGGTAGGAGGAACGGCGCCAGGGGGTTGCAATCGCGGTGCGGTCGCCCGGAGGCGCGCCGCCGCTCGGCCAGGGACCCTCCGCGGGGCACGCGGGCACGTGTCAGCCCTCGCGCAGGCTCCTCGACGTCTCGTCACGGCCCGGGAGCTCGACGCGGCGTGTGGTGGTGACCGTCTCGAGCAGCCGCCGGTCGTGGGACACGAGCAGGAGCGTCCCGCCGTAGTCCTGCAGGGCAGACTCGAGCTGTTCGATGGCCGGCAGATCGAGATGGTTGGTGGGTTCGTCCAGGACCAGGAAGTTGACGCCCAACGCGGCGAAGGCCGCCAGTTCGGCTCGGGTGCGCTCGCCCGGCGAGAGGGTCGACCCGGGACGGAGGACCGCATCGGCGCCGAGCCCGAACTTGGCCAGCTGCGCGCGCGCCTGGTCGTTGGGGAGGCCTGTGGCCGCCGTGAAGGCGTCGGCCAGATTGGGGACGTCGCCGAGGATGCGCCGGTCCTGGGCGAGCTCGCCCACCACGACGCTCGGGCCCAACTGTCGGGTCCCGGCAGTGAGGGGCAGACGCCCGAGCACGGTCTCGACGAGGGTGGTCTTGCCGGACCCGTTGGGCCCGACCAGGACCACCCGCTCGGCCCAGGCGATGTCCAACGTGAAGGGCCCGAGCGCGAAGTCCCCCCGCTGCACCACCGCATCCTCCAGGCGGACCACGACATCGCCGGAGCGCGCCGTCTCGCTGATGGTGAAGCGGAGATCCCAGCCTTCCCAAGGTTTCTCGACGGCCTCCAGCGCGTCGAGTGCGCGCTCTGTCCGTCTGGCTCGGCCCGCCAGTTTCTCCGTCCGTTCCATGCGGAAGTTCCGCTGCGCGGTGTCGTTGTCGCGCGGGTGCTTCTTCTCCCGGGCCACGCCGCTGGTGGCCCACTGGCGTTCACGCTGGGCCCGGCGGCGCAGCACGGCCCGCTGCGACTCGTAGACGGCGAAGTCCTCGAGGGCGTGTGCCTGGTCGGCGGCGCGCTCGTTCCGGTACGCGGCCCACCCGCCCCCGTAGACCCTTCCCCGGTGGGAGTGCTCGTCCAGTTCGAGGACGTCGGTCACCGTCCGTTCGAGGAAGGCCCGGTCGTGGGAGACGATGACCATGCCGCCACTGCGTCGGCGCACCATGTCCTCAAGCCGGGCCAAGCCGTCGAAGTCGAGATCGTTGGTCGGCTCGTCCAGGAAGGTCAGGTCGAAGCGGGCGAGCAGCACGGCAGCGAGGGCCACTTTGGCCTCCTGTCCGCCGGACAAGGTCGACATCGGGCGCGCCACGATTTCCGCTGGGAGCGCCACCTGCGCGCAGGCGGTGATCAGCCGGGCCTCGAAGTCCCCGGCCGAAATCGCCTCGTAGCGCTCGAGGGCGACGCCGTAGCGGTCTTCGGCCGCCGATCCGCCGCCGACGAGCCCCGCGGCCGCGGCCGTCAGCTCCTTCTCGACGCCCGCCACCCCGGTGCGCCGGGCGAGAGATGCCCCGACCGTCTCGTCGCCCTCGCGCGTGTGCTCCTGGTTGAGATAGCCGACGGTCGCTCCCGGCGGTTCCACCCTTATCTCGCCGGCGGTCGGGACAACCAGGCCGGCAAGGATGTGCAGGAGTGTCGACTTGCCGACGCCGTTCGGGCCGATGACGCCCAGGCAGGTCGTGGGCGTGACCGAGAAGGATACGTCGTCGAGCACGGTGTGCCCTCCGCGCTCGTGACGCACGTGGCGAGCGACCAAGGTCGCGTGGGGTGCGGCGTGGGGAGGAGACATGCGGGACTCCGGGACGGTGCGGGAGGACGGTGGACGGACGTGGTCACAGGTGGCGTGGCCGTTGGACGCATCGAGCTCTACCGCACGTTCGACAGTGTAACCGTCCCCACCCGAAGCCACGGGATCGCAACCGTCCGGCCACGCCGGCGTGTCGGGCCGCGTTGTACCGTGCACCCCAGGGATGCCGGTGGGGGACCGGTGTGAGGGGGGAGCAGTGCAGGCGAGCGCCCGCGTCGTCGAGACCATCGATGTGCCGACGACCGGCGCCGCCTCTGTGCCGGTGGGTTCGGCCGCCCGATCCACGGCGCGGCGTCGGCTCTCCCCGCGGGCGATCGAGATCATCGGGCTCGTCATCGGGATCGCTCTCGTCGCCGCCGTGGCGCGGGCCCACGAACTGTCCAACGACGTGTTCTGGTCTCTGGCGGCCGGTCAGTGGATGCTGGCCCACCACGCCTTCATGGGGTTGGACCCGTTCAGTTACACGGAGTCCCATCACCGCTGGGTGACCGACGAGTGGGGGTCCGAGATCGCCCTGGCCACACTGTTCCGTCTCTTCGGGAACGCGGCGTACGCGCTGTACGCGGTGGTTCTGGGTGGGCTGTGCCTTGTGACCAGCGCGGCGTACGCCCGGGCGTTGGGCGCGCGGGGTGGGCGGATCGTCGCCGCCGTCATCCTCCTGGCCATCGGTATCGCGGGGATCGTGGCGGGCGACCGCGGGCTCGACGTCTCCTTGGTGTGGCTCCCGTTGGAGCTCTTGCTCCTGACCAAGGCCCGGGCCAATCCGCGTTGGCTGCTTCTCCTGCCGCTGCTGTGTCTCCTGTGGGTCAACACGCACGGTTCGATCCTGCTCGGCCTCTTCGTGCTCGCCGTGGAGCTGGTGTGGTCGCTGATACCCGAGCGGTTCGTGCACAGGATCGGTGGCGTCAACCAGTCGGCCTGCACCGGGTCCCTCGGGCTCGCGCTGTTGGGGAGCGTGGTCGCCTCCTGCATCACGCCGTACGGTCCAGGTCTCCTCGCCTACGACATCGACGTGTCGCGCAACGGTCAGATCGCGCAGTACATCAGCGAATGGAACTCGCCCAACTTCCATTCGGTCATGACGCTGCTCGTCTACTGCGTGCCGCTGGCCGTCCTGGTGGCCTGCATCTGGACGCGACGGATCCCCCTCCTGGAGGGCTCGGTCGGCCTCGTTCTCTTCGTCGAGGCGCTGCAGACGCAACGGCTCGCCGTCTACCTCCTGATCGTCGGCGTCGGGCTGGCCGCCACCCTGCCGGCGGGCGCGCCATGGGGCACGACGGCCCGGCGTTGGGTCGGTGGTGGACTGGCGGCCCTGACCATCGTCATCCTGGCCATCCCCGCCGTTCCGGCCGGGTCGGTGGCGTCGAACCAGCCCGTCCGGGCCTTCGACTTCCTGGGAGCCCATCCCGGCCGGATCTTCACGGAGTACACCTGGGGCGACTACTCGATCGCCCGCCACCGGGCCACCTTCGTGGACGGGCGCACCGACCTCTTCGAGGGACATGTCCTGGCCGAATTCATGGCGGTCACGAATCTGACCACGAACCCGGATCCCGTGCTGTCCGCCGCCCACGTCTCCTATGTCGTCTGGGCTCCCGACACCCCGCTGTCGCTCTACCTCGCCCACGACCGTCGTTGGCACGTGGTCGACCGGTCGTCGGTGGCCCTGGTGTTCGCCCGACGCTGACGAGGGCGCCGTCAGCCGAACGTCGCCTCCAGGCCGCGCAGATCGCCGTCCTCGTCGTTCCAGGTCCGGACCGCGTCGTACCCGAGCTGCTCGAGCGTCGGCCGGAGCAGCTCGTCCTCGTCCCCGCCCAGCTCGAGGAGCAGGCCCCCGCCCCGACGCAAGAAGCCGGGAGCGGCCAGAACGACGCGGCGCAGCACATCGGTACCGTCCGGACCGCCGTCGTAGTGGGAGGGGTCCTCGAACTCGAGCGTGTCACGCGGGAGCAGGCGCAACGCGGGGGAGGGCACGTAGGGCGCCACCGCCACGACCACGTCCGTGGCGCCGCGCAACGAGGGCGGCACGGCGTCGAAGAGATCGCCCTGCGTCGCGTCGATCCCGTTGGCCCGCGCGCACAGCACCGCGCGGACATCGCAGTCCGTCGCCACAATGCGGGCCGACGGCCGGGCCGAGCGCAGGGCGACGGCCACGGCACCCGCACCGGTGCACAGGTCGATGGCCGTGCCGTCCTGGGGCAGACGCGCTGCGGCGCGGCGGGCCAGTTCCACGCTCTGCCAGCGGGGCACGTAGACCCCGGGCTGGACGACGACATCGAATTCGCCGAAGGCGGCCCGCCCGGTGATCCAGGCCAGTGGTTCGCCGGCCAGGCGCCGGTCGGTCAGAACGGAGAGCAGGGACGGGTCCCCGCCGGCGCAGGTGACGAGCTCACCCGCCTCCTCTTCGCGCCGCGACGCAGCCGGCCCCGGAGAGCCGCGCCGTCAGCCCGGCCACGACGTCATCGGGGTGCGGTGTCAGTCCAGCATCGCCCCGGCGACGGGAGTCCCGGTCCCGGTCGCGCCGCTGTCGTCCGCGCCGCTGTCGCCGCCCACGCCGTCGCCGCCTCTCTCGGCACTGGCCTGGATCGCCGCGTGGTTCGGCAAGAACAACGTCGGGATGAAGGCGATCAGGATGGCGCCCACGGCCCACCAGAAGGTGTGGGCGAAGGCGGCGGCCACGGGGTCGGCCACCTGCGGCGGCAGGGTGCCGGCGGAGGAGATCACCCCGGTGCTCCCTCCGGCCTTGGCCGCCGCCGGCCCGAGCTGCGTCACGATCTGGCGTTCGAGCACGACGGCGAAGAGGGCGGTGGCCACCGAGCCACCGACCTGGCGCACGATGTTCATGGTCGTGCTCGCCTTCGGGATCTCCGCGTGGCTCAGTCCGAAGTAGGCCGCCGCGGTGACGGGCATCATCGTCAACCCGAGACCGAGGCCACGCACGAAGAGTGTGCCCGCCAGCAGCACCTCACTGGTGGAGGAGGTGACGAAGGCGAAGGGGATCGTCGCCGCCGCCATCAACAGGATGCCGAACGGCACGATGCGACGTGGCCCGACCCGGTCCGTCATGCCGCCCGCCCAGCGCATGATGCAGGCGGCGCCGATCCCCTGGGGTGCCATCAACAGGCCGGCCACCCAGGCTTCCTGCCCGCGGGCGATCTGGTAGTAGAGCGGCAGGAGGAACATTGAGCCGAACAGCGTGAAGCCCAGCATGAAGATGCAGATGTTGGCGATGGTGAAGCTGCGGTCCTTGAAGAGGTGCAATTCGAGCAAGGGGTTCTTGATGCGGAGCGCGTGGAGGATGAACCCGGCCATCAGCACCACGCCCAGGACGAAGCTGATCACCACCGACGTGCTGGTGAAGCTCCCGGTGGTGCCCACCTCGGCCAGGGAGTAGACGAGGGCGGCCAGCCCGGGGGAGAGCAGGCAGAACCCGAGGGTGTCGAACGCCGAGGGGAAACGCTCGTCGGTGTCCCACTTGGGCAGCCAGCGGCTGGAGAGGATCAGCGTGACGACGCCGATCGGCAGGTTGATGTAGAAGATCCAACGCCAGCTGAAGTTGGAGACGATGAGGCCGCCGATGACCGGGCCCAGGATCGGTCCGAGGACCATGGGCACGCCGATGATGCTCATGACGCGGCCCATGCGCTGCGGGCCGGCGGCGCGAGCCAGGATCGACTGGCCGACCGGGAGGAGCATGCCGCCGCCGATGCCCTGGAGCACGCGGAAGGCGATCAACGAGTTGGCCGACCAGGCGACGCCGCACAGGCACGAGCCCACGATGAAGAGGCTGAGCGAGGTCATCCAGACCAACTTGGCGCCGAAGCGGTCCACGGCCCATCCCGTGACGGGGATGACGAGTGACAGCGCCAGGAGGTAGCCGGTGGCGACCCACTGGATCGTGGTGACCGAGACGTGGAAGTCCCGCCCGAGGGTGGCCAGCGCCACCGCCACAATGGTGGTGTCGAGGATCGACATGATCGATCCCAGGACGACGACGCTCGAGGTGCGCCGGAGCTCGGGCGACAGCGTGAACGAGGGGGCTGCGGGGGAGGTCATGGAGATAGTTCATATTACTCAAAGGTATGGAGTTGTCAAAGACTTTCCCCGGTGGGAGAATCGCGCCGTGGGAGTGTCCGAGGACGCCTTCGAGCGGTTGCGCCGCGTGGCCTTCGACGGCGAGCACGTGGAGCGGATGGCCGCGCTCGGCACGCGGCTGAAATTGTCGCCCGGCGTCATCAAGACCCTGGTCCGGCTGGCCAAACAGGACGGCGTCTCCATGGGCGAGATGGCCCGGGGCATCGGCTGTGACCCCTCCTACATCACCGCCCTGGTCGACGACCTCGACGGGCGGGGGCTGGCCCGCCGCGAGCCCGCCCCCTACGACCGGCGGGTCAAGATCATCGTGCTCACCGATGCCGGCCGGACCGTGGCCGACGAGATCGACCGCGTGCTCTCCGTGCCCCCCGCCGCCTTCTCGGCGCTGTCGCAGGCCGAGCTGCGCCAACTCCGGGACCTCCTCGACAAGGTCGTCGTGGCAGCGGATGAGGAGCAGCGGCAGGGTGGCCGCGTCCCGCGCGCCCAGGAGGAGGCGGCGGCCTCTTGATCGATCCGCCGGGCCGCGAAACCCTGGCCCGGTAGCGTCGGCGCCATGGCGACCCTCGCACGCGTGGCCCCGGCCGTCCTCGGGAAGACCCCGGCCGTCCCCGGGAAGAGGGGGTGGCGATGCCGGCGATAAGCGTGGAGCACCTGTCCAAGTCCTACGGGGACACAGTGGCGGTGCGCGACGTCAGCTTCGAGGTGGAGACGGGGGAGGTCTTCGCGCTGCTCGGGCCGAACGGCGCCGGGAAGACCACCACCGTCGAGATCCTCGAGGGCTTTCGCGACCGGAGCGGTGGCAGGGTGCAGACCCTCGGCGTGGACCCGGCCGTGCACGACACGCAGCGCTGGTTGCGCACGCGCATCGGCGTGGTCCTGCAGGAGCTGGCCATCGAGCCGTACTACTCGGTGCGTCAGGTCCTGTCCCGGAACGCGGGCTACTACCCGAATCCTCGGCCCATCGACGAGGTCATCGAGCTCATCGGCCTGCGCGAGAAGGCGGACGAGCGGATCAAGAAACTCTCGGGCGGCCAGCAGCGTCGCCTCGATGTGGGTCTGGGCATCATCGGCAACCCAGAGCTCCTCTTCCTCGACGAGCCGACCACCGGCCTGGACCCCGCCGGACGGCGCGACACCTGGGACCTGATCAGACGGTTGTCCTCGAGCGGGACGACCGTGCTGCTCACGACCCACTACATGGACGAGGTCGAGGCGCTGGCCCACCGGGTGGCCGTGCTGTTCGACCAGGAGATCGTGGCCAGCGGCACGCCGGCCTCCATCGGCGGCCGCGACCTGGGCGCGGTGACCATCCGCTTCCGCCTGCCCGACGAGGTGACGATGGACGAGCTCCCTCTCCCGGCCCGGCCGTCGGCGGACGGTCATGTCGAGATCCACACCGAGGACGAGCTGCACGTGCTGCACGAGCTGACCGGGTGGGCGCTGGCCGGCGGGCACCCGCTGGCGGGGTTGTCGGTGCTGCGTGAGTCGCTCGAAGACGTGTATCTGGGCCTCACGAGGTCCGACGCGTGAGCCCCTCCGTGCCCGCCGCCGGCGGCGCCACGGGCGGCAGCGGCGCGAGTGGCGCGGCCGGTGGCGTCGCGCTCGAGGTTCCGCAGAAGGGGTCGTTCCGTGGCGTGAGCGACCTGCCGCTCGTGGCGCGCCAGGTGGGCTTCGAGCAGCTGTCGTTCTGGCTGAACCCGATCGGCGCCCTCATGACCATTGCCTTCTCGGTCGTGTTCCTCATTTTGTTGGGCGCAACGGCGGGCACCTCCACGGTGAGCTCGTACGGCCACATCAAGCTCATCGACTACTACGTGGCGGGCTTCTGCGGCTACGGCGTGATGGCCGCCTGCTTCACCGTCCTTGCCATCCAGCTGGTCAACCGGCGCGAGATGGGTCTCCTGAAGCGCCTTCGGCTGAGCCCGCTGCCCACCTGGATGGCGATGGCCGCCGTTCTGGTCAACGCCATGATCGTCGCCGCTCTCGGCGTCATCCTCCTCCTGGTGGTCGGACGCGTCGGGTACGGCGTGCACGGGCCGGTGCACTGGCTGCCGTTCGTCGTCACGCTCGTCGTCGCCATGCTCTGCTACAGCGCCTTGGGGGTCGGGATGAGCACGCTGGTCCCCAACGCCGACGCGGCCGGGCCGATGGTGAGCCTGACGTTCTTCATCCTGGTCGCCTTGTCGGGGCTGTGGTTCCCGATCGCCCCGGGCTCGGGCCTGGCCACGTTCGCCGATTACTTCCCCATCCGCCACCTGATCAACGCGCTGGTGGCTTCGTTCACCGGCCAACCCGGCACGCCCGTCTGGCCCTGGCGTGATCTGGGCGTCATGGCCATCTGGGGCGTGGCCGGCGCCATCGTGGGGCTGCGGCGCTGGACCTGGTCGCCCAAGCGGGGCTGATCGGCCCCGAACCCGGCCGAACGTTCCCACTGCTCGGCATCGGCGCACTGCTCGGCATCGGCCCACTGCTCGCATCGGCGCACTGCTCGGCATCGGCCCCGACATGGGCGCTCCAACCGCTGGGTGGGCTAGAAGAGTGCCGTGAGCCCAGACGAGAAAAGTCCGACCCACTTCCGCCCCGCCACGTACGCCGCCAGCGACGGCGAACGGCCCGCCGTCATCACCGCCTCCGGCCGGGTTGTCACCTTCGCCCAGCTCGAGGAGCGCTCGAGTCGGCTGGCCCAGGCCCTGTTCGCCCACGGGCTGCGTCCCGGTGACCACGTGGCGGTGCTCCTGCCCAACGACGAGCGGACCCACGAGGTGGCGTTCGCCCTGCAGCGGTCGGGTCTCTACTACACCATGGTCAACACGCACCTGGCGGCCGACGAGGCGGCGTACATCGTCGTGGACTGCGGCGCCCACACGCTCATCACCTCGGCGGCGCTGGCGCCTCTGGCCACCGAGCTGGTCGAGCGCACGCCGGACGTGGAGCTGCGCCTCATGATCGGTGCCACGCCCGCCCCCGGCCACACGTCGTATGACGAGTTCGTCGCCGGGTCTCCGGCCGCGCCGCTCGACGAGGAGGTCGAGGGCTCGGCGATGCTGTACTCCTCCGGCACCACCGGCCACCCCAAGGGGATCCGTCGCCCGTTGACCGGCCAGCCCTTCGGCTCGGACGTCGTGCTCTCGGGCATGCTCGGCGGCATCATGGGCTTCGGCCCGGGGGACGTCTACCTGAGCCCGGCGCCGCTGTACCACTCCGCCCCCCTGGTGTGGTCCATGACGGCCCAACGCATGGGCGGCTCGGTCGTCGTGATGGAGCACTTCGACCCCGAACGTTGCCTGGCGCTCATAGAGGAGCACAAGGTCACGCACGCCCAATTCGTCCCGACCATGTTCGTGCGCATGCTCAAGCTCCCCGAGGGGGTGCGCAACGCGTACGACCTCTCGTCGCTGTGCTCGGTGGTGCATGCCGCCGCACCCTGCGCGCCCGAGGTCAAGCGGCGCATGATCGAGTGGTGGGGGCCGGTCATCCACGAGTACTACTCGGGCACCGAAGGTATGGGCATGACGTGGATCACCTCCGCCGAGGCCTTGACGCATCCGGGCTCGGTGGGCAAGGCCGTCTGGGGCGAGGTGCACGTCTGCGGGGACGACGGGGACGACCTCCCCGTCGGTGAGGACGGCGTGGTGTACTTCGCCGGACGCACCGGGGCCGCCACCTTCCAGTACAACCACGATCCCGAGAAGACGCGTCAGACCTTCAACGACAAGGGATGGTCCACGCTGTGGGACGTGGGGCACGTCGACGGCGACGGCTACCTGTACCTGACCGACCGCAAGCTCTTCATGATCGTGTCGGGTGGCGTCAACATCTACCCGCAGGAGATCGAGGATGTCCTCGTGCTCCACCCGGCGGTGGCCGACGTGGCCGTGTTCGGCATCCCGGATCCCGAAATGGGGGAGGAGGTCAAGGCCGTCGTGCAGCCCGCTCGCGGCGTCGTGCCCGGACCCGAGCTCGAGACCGAGATCATCGCCTTCTGCCGGGCCCACCTGTCGCACTACAAATGCCCACGGTCGGTGGACTTCACCGATGAGCTGCCGCGGGGCGAGAACGGAAAGCTCTACAAGAAGGCCCTGCGCGACGCCTACTGGGCGAGCTCCGCCCCCAGCACCACCTGAACCTCGGGCGGAGTCCGCACGTCGGCGTACCAGGCCAAGCCCAGGGCGACGATGGCGCCGAAGAGGAGCACGTTGGTGATGCCGACGGCCTCGACCACGGGTCCGATGAGCAGGTTGCCCACGCCGACCGTCCCGCCGAAACCCATCATCCACAGCGCCATGACCCGGCCCCGCACGTTCTCGTCGACGCGCGCCTGCAACGTGGTGTTCAACGCCGTGATGAACGCGAAGTAGAAGGCGCCCGTGATGGCGACCAGGACATCGGCCGGTACCGGGCTGCGCTGCAGCGCGAAGGCGCAGAGGGCCAGCGAGTAGCCCACCAGGCAGACGCGTACGAGTAGCGGCTTCGACGTCCGGGCGAAGACCGTCCCGATGGAGATGGCGCCGACCAGGGCGCCGGTGCCGAACGAGGCGTAGAGGATGCCGTAGTCGGCGGACTTCGAGAGGTCGATGCCCAGGTTGTGAGCGGCCACGACCGGCATCTGCCCGATGAAGGCCAGCGCCAGCAACGAGAACACGAACACGGTGACCAGGCACCGGCCCACCACCCGGTCGTGGCGCGCCACCGTGATGCCGGCCGTCAGTTGCCGCCACCGGCTGGCCCCCGTCGGCGTCTGTCGCACGGCGGGGAGCGTCACCATCATCAGCGCCGCCACCACGAAGAGGTAGGTCGCCGCGTTGCCGACGAAGATCCAGGAGGGTCCCACCAGTGAGTAGAGAAGGCCGCCGATGACCGGGCCGACGACCCGGGAGGCGTTCATCTGGGCCGAGTTCAAGGAGATGGCACCCGGCAGGTCCTGCTTGCCCACCAGCCCGGGCAGGACGGACGCGTACGCCGGTCCGAACATCGCGCTGCCACAGCCGACCCCGAGCACCATCACGACCAACAGGACGTGCGAGGGGTGCGGGGAGGCGGCGACGAGGGCGACCCCGAGCGAGAAGACCAGCTGCTCCAGCGCCAAAATGATCAGGAAGCGCTTGCGGTCGACCTTGTCGGCCAGCAGGCCGCCCACCATCGGGAGCACGAGCGTCGGGCCCAGCTGAGCGAAGATGATGACGCCCACGAACGTGGCCGAGTGCGTGAGGTCGTAGGCGTAGGCACCGAGGACGACGTTCTGCATCCAGGTGCCGATGTTCGATGCGAACGCGCCCAGGAAGACGATACGGAAGGTCCGGTGCGACAGGGCGGCCCGGGCGGTGCCGCGTCGGGCCGGGACAGGGCTGTCGCCGTCGACGACCGCGTCCTCGATCTCCTCTATGGAGATGGAGCCGTCCTCGCGCCCACGACGGTCCTCGGAGGCGGGCGGCACCCCGCCATCGTACGGGGGTCAGATGGCCGGGGCGCCCTCGTTCCCTGACACCGGCGTCAGGCTTCAGGTTCCTGACGGGGCCGCCCGGCGCCCCACACCCTCAGGGTTCCCTCACGACCTCGACACACCGCCCCAGAAGATCTCGGCCCTCGCTCGGATGTGGCGCGACGACGTGCCGACGAGAACCTCGTAACGACCGGGGTCCGTCCGCCACGCGTGCGTGTCGACGTCCCAGTAACGAAACGCCCGGGCGCCCAACGGCACGCGGACCGTCGAACGGGCCCCCGCCTCCAGCACGACCTTGGCGAACCCGACCAGTTCGCGGTCGGGGCGACGAACGAGGGACTCCGGAGCCCGCACGTACACCTGCACGACCTCGGTGCCCTGCCGGGTCCCGTTGTTGACCAACGTCATCGTCACCTCGTCCCCGTTCCCGTCGACCAGCACGGTCTCCAGGGCCAGGTCCCCGTAGGAGAGCCCGAACCCGAAGGGGAAGAGCGGCGTCAGGCGCGCCGTCTCGTAGAAGCGGTAGCCGACCAGGACGCCCTCCCCGTACACGACCTTGCCCTCGACCCCCGGATACCGGTCTCCCTCGACGCCCAGGCCCGCCGGCCCGTCCTCCGCCCGAGCGGGGAACGTCACCGGCAAGCGACCCGAGGGCTCGGCCAGTCCGACCACCATGTCGGCCAGCGCGTCGGCGCCCTCCTCGCCCGGGTACCAGGTCAGCAGCACGGCCCCCGCACGTGACGCCCACGGCATCTCGACGGGCGACCCCGCGTTGACGACCACCACGGTGCGCCGGTTGACCTCGAGCACCGCCTCAATCAGTTCCCGTTGGCGACCGGGCAGCGCGAGGTCGGGGCGGTCGTGGCCCTCGGACTCCCACTGCGCGTTGGAGCCGACCACGACCACGGCGACGTCGGCGGCGGCGGCGGCGGCCACCGCCCGCTCGAACTCGTCGCCCGTGTCCGGGGGCGAGGCCCCGATGCGGACGCCCATGATCGGAGAGGACGTGGAACGGGGCCAGACCTCGACGGCCAGCTCGTAGGAACGACCAGCCGCCAGGTCGAACGTCACCTCGACCGGCTCACTGCCGGCCCCGTAGAAACCCGAGCCCCGCACGGGCTCGCTGTTGTCGACGACCACGTCCCCGTTGAGGCGCAGGACGGCACGCCCGGCGCTTTCGAGCCCGAGACGCCACGCGCCAGAGACGTCGGGCACGAACGTCGCCGACACCCGGACCGAGCACTGCCCGATGGTGAGCTCCGGCCGCGGCGGGCCGATCCACAGCACCCGGGCCGTGTGCGCCGACTCCGTCGCCACCGGAGCGCCGGCCAGGTCCGGATTGTCGAAGTAGTCGATGCGCAACGTCTCGTCGGCCAGCAGGCGCAGGTCGATGGCCGGCAGACCCCGGTCGATGCGGCAGCCCACCTCCGAGACGACGGACGCCGCGGGCAAGCGCTCCGCCAGCGCCTCGTCCACTCGCCGCCGCCGATGGGGCGTGACCTCGGAGCTCCCGCCGCCCATGGCGAGCTGGGCCGCGTTGGGGCCGATGACGGCGACGCTGCGCACGCTCGCGTCCGCCGGATGCAGCGGCAGAACGCCGTCGTTGACCAGCAGCACCGTGCCCTCCACCGCCACCCGGCGCGCCACCGCACGCCGGCCGGGATCGTCGTCCTCCTGCTCCTCGTGGCTCGTCGCGCCGCCGAGGATCCCTACCCGTCCCATGAGTCGCAGGACGTGTCGGACCTGGCCGTCCACGGTCGACTCGTCAACCTCGCCGGCGCGCACGGCGGCCGCCAGCGAGGGCCCGAGCCACGCCGATGGACCCGGCATCTCGAGGTCCAACCCGGCCCGCGCCGCCGGGGCGGTGGAGTGCGTCCCGAACCAGTCGGACATCACCAACCCGTCGAAGCCCCATTCCCGGCGCAACACGCCGTCGATCAGGTCCGGTTGCTCACCGCAGTACACGCCGTTGACCTTGTTGTAGGCGGTCATCAGGGACCAGACGCCGGCCTCCTGTACGGCGTGTTCGAAGGCGACGAGGTGGATCTCCCGCAAGGCGCGCTCGTCCACCTCGGCGCTGATGGTCATCCGCTCGTGCTCCTGGTCGTTGCAGGCGTAGTGCTTAATGCAGCAGGCGACCCCACCGGCCTGGACCCCTTCGACGTAGGCGCCGGCGATGCGGGCCGTCAGCAACGGGTCCTCGGAGAAGGATTCGAACGTGCGGCCGGCCAGGGGCGTGCGCACGATGCAGACCGTCGGGCCCAGCAGCACGTGCACGTTCTTGGAGCGGGCCTCGGCGGCCAGGACGTCGCCGAGCGCGCGCACGAGGTCGGGATTCCACGTCGAGCCCACGGCCATCCCGCACGGGAGCGACAGGGAGCGCCGCCCGATGAGGCTGTCACCCCGCACGCCCGACGGGCCGTCGGACACCTTGAGCGCGGGGAGCCCGAGCCTCTCGACCGGCGGGAGGTACCACATGGTGGCGCCGGCGGTCAGGGACGCCTTCTCGTCGAGAGTCATGGCGCCGACGAGACGTTCGATCTCGGACTCCATTTCGGATTCCGTCTCGGTCACCATGCGCGCATCATTCCTCCCGTCATCACCACGTGTCCACGAAGGGTCGTCCCCGCCGCTCGTCCGCCCGTCGTCCCGCCGCATGGAGGGCGTGCACGAGGCGTCGCCTCGTCACCGCCGGGTCGATCACATCGTCGATCTCGAAGTGCTCGGCCACGTGTACGGCCTTCCCGTGCTCGTAGGCCCGCTCCACCATGGCGTCGAAGGCGGCGGCCCGTTCGGCGGGGTCGTCGATGCGGTCGAGCTCACGGCGGAAGCCGAGGCGCACAGCGCCCTCCAGGCCCATGCCGCCGAGCTCGCCTGTCGGCCAGGCCACGGTGAAGAGCGGCCGGCGGAAGCTGCCGCCGGCCATGGCCTGGGCGCCGAGCCCGTAGGCCTTGCGCAGGATCACGCAGGCGAGCGGCACGGTCAAGGACGCCCCCACGACGAACATGCGGCTCACGTGACGCACCAGCGCGGTCTCCTCGGCCTCGGGCCCGACCATGAATCCCGGCGTGTCGCACAGCGAGAGCACGGGCAGCCCGAAGACCTCGCACAGCTGTAGGAAGCGGGCGGCCTTGTCGGCGTTGGCGGCGTCGATGGCGCCGGCCAGGTGCAGCGGGTTGTTGGCGATGACGCCGATCGCGCGTCCCTCCACGCGTGCCAGCGCCGTCACCATCCCCGGGGCGAACGACGGTCGGAGCTCGAGCACCGACGCCTCGTCGGCCACGATGTCGAGCGCCCGCCGTACGTCGTAGACGCGTCGGCGCTCGGGCGGCACCACGTCCCGCAGCCTCTCCTGATCCGGCGCCGTCCAGTCCCGCACGTCTCCCTGGAAATACGACAGGTACCGACGGGCCACCTCGACGGCTTCCCTCTCGTCGGCGCAGAGGACATCGACGACCCCGTTCGGCACCTGCACCGACACCGGCCCGATCTCCTCCGGGCGGAACACCCCCAGCCCGCCTCCCTCAATCATGGCCGGGCCCCCCATGCCGATGTTGGCGTCCGGGGTGGCGATGATGACGTGGCAGCATCCGAGGAGCGCAGCATTGCCGGCGAAGCAGCGTCCGGACACCACGCCGACGAGCGGCACCCGGCCGCTGAGCGCGCCGAACAGCGCGAAGGCCTCGGTGTCGAGCCCGGTGACCACGGCCGTGTCGGTGTCACCCGGCCGCCCCCCGCCGCCCTCGGCGAAGAGCACCACGGGGAGGCGCAGGCGCGCCACCAGCTCGAAGATGCGGTCCTTCTTGCGATGGTTCATCTGGCCCTGCGTGCCGGCCAGGACCGAGTAGTCGTACGACAACACGGCGCAGCGCGACCGCTCCTCGTCGAAGAGGTCGCCGTTGACCCGTCCGATGCCCGCCACGAGGCCGTCGGCCGGCGTATTGGCCACCAGGTCCTCGGTGCTGCGGCGCGCCCGCTGGGCCGCGACCACGAGGCCCCCGTATTCCTCGAAGCTGTCGGGGTCGCACAGGTCTTCGATGTTCTCCCGGGCCGTCCGCCGCCCGCCGGCGTGCCGGCGCCCGGTTGCCGCCGGACGACCCTCGTCGAGCGTGGACGCGACGCGGGTGCGGAGCTCGGCGAGCTCCGGGCGCACCTGGCCGACCGGCCCTGCCGGCGCTGCGACGGCGTCACCTCCGACGGGGCCACCGACCCCGCCCGGCTCCATCCGCACGAGGACGTCCCCGGCCTGCACGGCGTCGCCCTCCGAGACGGCGACGGCTCGCACCGTGCCGGTCTCCGCCGCCTCAATCACGTGCTCCATCTTCATGGACTCGAGCACCACGAGGACGGCCCCGGCCGCGACGTGGTCGCCGGGTGCGACGGCGACGCGGAGCACGGTGCCGGCAAACGGCACCGCGAGGTCCGTCAGCCCTCCCACAGGGGCGCGGGCACTTCGAAGCCGACCTCGGTGCCCCAGGTGTTGCGGTACGCGACCTCGTGCACGGGCCGGCGCTGGGCGACGCCCCAGGTCCCGGTCGGGTAGCCGAAGCTCACGGTGCCCGAGAGGATCCAACCTTCGTCCTGCGGCACGCCGAGGATCTCGAGCGTCTCGGCCGGGTGGAAGAACTGCAGCAGCGCGGTCAGGCAGCTGCCCACGCCTTCGGCACGGGCGGCGAGCATGGCGCTCCAGACGGCGGGGTAGATGGAGCCACCGGTGGGGTCGTACTGGCTGAACGGGAAGAGGTAGAGCGGCACCGTCTCGAAGTTGTCGGCCAGCCACTGCGCCGATCGCTGCACCTTGAGCATCTGCACGGATTCGGGTGTGTCGGGGTCGGCGTGGGCGGCCTCGAGCTGCTCCTTGTAGACGGTCTTCCACAGCTCGCCCATGGCGTGCTGGTACAGCGGGGCGAGCGCGGCCTTCTTGGCCGGGTCGTCCAGCCAGAGGAACCGCCAGTTCTGCTGATTCCCTCCCGAGGGGGCGCGAACGGCCGCGTCCAAAATGCGGGCCTGGACGTCATGGGGAATGGGGTCCGGCCGCACCCGGCGCATGGCCCGGGTCGTGTAGAGCGCTTCGTGGAGATCCATATGCCCGGCACCTTACGTCGCCGGGCCGCGTGCGTCAGGGGCCGTCCTACCCGACGGCGGCGTCGCAGATGTCGGGCTGGAGCGCCAGGTCTTGGCCCTTGTTGTAGGGACCGTATCCCCCCGGGGGGGCGATCCAGACGTGTCCGGCGGAGTCGTAGGCGATCACGTAGAACTTCGTGTCCGGGGCATTGTGCAAGAAGGGACCACCGTCCGTGGCGACGGTGAGCGGCGCGAAGTTGGCCGCATAGGTGGCGGCGCTCCATGGTGCGGGGGGCGTGGGATAGGCGCCGTGTTCCGCCAGGTATGCCGCGAGTGCGGTCTCGAGGGACTGGCCGTCGGCCACGCAGGCGGCCTCCTCGGCGGGATTCTGCTGGGGGAGCGTGACCGCTGTCGTCGTCGCCGTCGTGGAAGAGGTGGTGGCGACGGCGGCGGGCGTCGTGGGGGAGGAGCTGCAGGCCGGCACGACGACCAACAGCATGGCGGCGCCCACGAGCAGCCCGGCCGTGACCGCGGGGCGCCGTCGCTTGGACGCCACTGCTTGATCGACCACGTTGCCTCCTCCGCCTGGCTGCATCATGCCATCAGGGAGGCGATGAGGAGCAGGTCAGGCGAGCTCAGCGTGGTCAAGCGAGATCAGGCGAGATCAGGCGAGATCAGGCCGGGGCGCCCTCGTTCATCTGCTGCAGCCGGTCCAGCGCGTCGACGTACTCCTCGACCATGCCGAGCACCACGTCCTTCGTCCGCCGCACCGATGTCGCCGCACCGATGATCTGGCCGGCGGGGTTGAAGTTCACGTCCCGGGCCTCTTCGGGGTAGGCGTGGCCGCGCGACACGCAGTCGATGGCCACCATCATCTGCAGCGGCATGCCGAGCGGCTTGGGGTTGCCGGGCGCCTCCCAGGCGTCGGTCCAGTCGTTCTTCAGCAAGCGGCAGGGCTTCCCGGTGAAGGAGCGGGAGCGCACGGTGTCGCGCGACGTCGCCTTGAGGTACGACTCCATCTGCTTCGGCGGGACGTCCGCCTCCTCGACGGTGAGCCACAACGAGCCCGTCCAGACCCCCGCCGCGCCCATGACCATGGCGGCAGCCATCTGCCGACCCGATCCCACGCCGCCGGCGGCCAGCACCGGCAGGGGAGCGACCGCGTCGATGACCTCGGGCCAGAGCACAATCGAGCCCACGTCGCCCGTGTGGCCACCGCCCTCGGAGCCCTGGCAGATGACAACGTCGACGCCGGCCGCCTTGTGGTTCAGCGCGTGCTTGACGGATCCCGCCAACGCCGCGATCAGCATCCCGTGCTCGTGCACCTGTTCGATGACGTCGTCGGGGGGTGTGCCCAGCGCGTTGGCCACCAGTGCCACCTTCTCGTGGCGCAGGATGACCTCGACCAGTGGCGCCGCCGTCGCGGCCGTCCAGCCCAGCAGCTCGCGCCGGGGGCCGCCCTCAATCTCGGGCACGCCGTGGTCGGCCAGGATCTTCTTGGCGAAGGTGCGGTGCTCGTCGGGGATCATCGCCCGCAGCTCTTCTTCCAGCTTCACCGGGTCGAGCTCCCCCATGCCCTCGTACTTGCCGGGGATGACGATGTCGACGCCGTAGGGGCGGTCGCCCACGTGCTCGTCCAGCCAAGTCAGCTCCACCTCGAGCTCGTCGGCGCTGAAGCCGACCGCGCCGAGGACCCCGAGACCGCCGGCGTTGCTCACCGCGGCGGCCACGTCCCGGCAGTGCGTGAAGGCGAAGATCGGAAACTCGATACCGAGGCGTTCGCACAGTTCGTTGTGCACGGGGATCCCTCCTGATTGGCGACCGGTTGCCCGGGGCGTCCCCGGGAACTAGAACAGATTCTACTTTTGATCGGTCGGGCCTGCAGATCCGGCCGGAGCCGGTCACTCGCAGCCCAGGGGAGGAGCAGCGCCCGATGCCCATTCGCACCGAACCGGTGCTCCCCGAGGAGGACTGGCAGCTGCGCCTCGAGGCGCCGGAGGACGGCTCCGGCGTTGGCACGCTCACACTGGACTACCCCGAGAAGCTCAACATGTGGTCGTGGGAGGCCACACGGCAACTCGGTGTGCTGGCCGACCGGGCCCGCTTCGACGACCGCATCCGCGTCCTCCTGGTCAAGGCCGAGGGCCGCGCCTTCTGCGCCGGCGTCGACCTCGGCATGCCAGAGGACCGGGTGACGGGGCGCTCGCCGGCCGAGAAGGTGCGCAACTACTACGAGGGCATCCGGTGGGTGCACGAGCGCTTTCGCGTCTTTCACGACCTGCCCCAGCCGATCGTCGCCGCGGTCCAGGGCTACTGCCTCGGCTTCGGCTTCGAGTTGGCGCTCATGTGCGACATCAGGGTGGCGGCGGAGGACGCCGTCTTCGCGCTGCCCGAGGCCCAGGTCGGCGTCTCCATCGACGCCGGCGGCGACCTGCGCCTGGCCCACGAGATCGGCGCCGGCCACGCCAAGTTGCTCGCCCTGACCGGGCGCCGCATCACGGCCGCCGACGCCGAGCGCCTCGGCATTGTGCAGCAGGTGACGACCCGCGACGAGCTCGTGCCGACGGCCACGGCCATCGCCACCGAGATCGCCGCCAACGCGCCGCTCGCAGTGCAGTCGATCAAGCGCACCATCGACGCCTTCGCTTACCGGGGGCTCTCGGAGGCGCTGCGCTTCGAGGCGCTCAGCGCATCGGTCGAGTTCGTGAGTGAGGACATGCCGGCGGGCTATGCGGCGAAGGCCAAGAAGCAGCAGGCCGAATTCGAGGGCAAGTAATGGGGCTGGCCGAGCCTCCTCCGCCGGGATCACCCTTCTTGCCCGCCGACACCTTCGCTGGAACGACAGCCATCGTGACGGGGGCCGGCACGGGCCTCGGTCGCGCCATTGCCATCGAGCTGGCCCGCGCCGGCGCCGCCATCGGGGTGGTCTCGCGCTCCGAGGAACACCGCCTGGCCGGCGTGGCGGCGGTGGAAGCCGTGGGTGGTCGGGCCGCGCACGCTGGTGCCGACATCCGCGAGCCGGAGCAGATCGCCGCGGCCTTCGATTCCGTCGAGCAGGAGCTCGGACCGGCCACGGTCCTCGTCAACAACGCGGCGGCCAATTTCCCCGTGTTGGCCGCGTCCATGCGGCCCAACGCCTTCCGCTCGGTGACCAACATCGTGCTGGACGGGACGTTCTTCTGCAGCCAGGAGTTGCAGCGCCGGCTGGCGGAGCGCGGCGCGGCCGGCGGTGCCATCGTGAACATCTTGGCCACGCAGTCATTCACGGGCGGGCCCGGCATGGCCCACAACGCCGCCGCCAAGGCGGGCGTCGGCAACCTGACCAAGTCCCTGGCGGTCGAGTGGGCGCCTGACGGCATCCGCGTCAACGCGCTGGCGCCGGGGCTCTTTCCTCACGAGGACATGCGCGACGACCTGAAGGCCCTGCGCCCGGAGGGTGAGTCGGTCGACGCCAGGAGGAGCCCGGCGGGACGGCTCGGTCGGCTGCACGAATTGGGCTGGGCCGTCACCTGGCTCTGCTCGCCCTACGCCGCCTTCGTCACCGGTCACACGCTCGTGGTGGACGGCGCCAACTGGTTGCGCCGCGACTTCGTCATGCCCGAGTTCACGTCGGTGGCCGATCAGCTGTCGCAGGTGCTGCGCCCCGACGAGTGACACCGCCGGACCAGTGACACCGTTCGGACCGGGCTAAGCGATCTGCTCCTCCTCCTGATCGGCGAACTGGGTGCGGTAGAGCTCGGCGTAGAGGCCGTTGTCGGCCAGCAGGCTGGCGTGGGTGCCCCGCTCGACAATGCGGCCGCCGTCGATCACCAACAGCTCGTCGGCCTCGCGCACCGTGGACAGGCGGTGCGCGATGACGAGCGAGGTACGGCCGGACAGCGTCTCCCGCAGCGCGCGCTGCACCGCCGCCTCGGACTCGGAGTCGAGGTGCGCCGTGGCCTCGTCGAGCACCACGATGTCGGGCGCCTTGAGCATCAGGCGGGCCAGGGCGACGCGCTGCTTCTCGCCGCCGGAGAGGCGGTAGCCGCGCTCACCGATGACCGTGTCGAGTCCGTCGGGCAGCTCGCCGACGAGGTGACCCACCTGGGCCTGGGCCATCGCGTCGAGGATCTCGTGCTCGGTGGCCTCGGGGCGGGCGTACAGGAGGTTGGCCCGCAGCGTGTCGTGGAAGAGGTGGGGGTCCTGCGTCACCACGCCCACGACGTCGCGCACCGAGGCCATGGTGGCGTGGCGCACGTCGACGCCACCGAGCCGCACCGTCCCCGCCGTCACGTCGTAGAGGCGCGGGACCAGCATGGAGATGGTCGTCTTGCCGGCTCCGGACGGGCCCACCAGCGCCACCATCTGCCCGGGTTCCACGGTGAAGGAGACGTCATGGAGGATCTCGTTGCGGGCGCCCGATTCGAGGACCGCCACGGACTCGAGTGATGCCAGCGACACGTCTTCGGCGCTCGGGTACGTGAAGCTCACGTGCTCGAAGGACACCGAGCCCCGACCCCTTGGCACGGGAACCGCGTCGTCGTCCTCCTGAATCATGGGGACGATGTCGAGGACCTCGAAGAGGCGTTCGAAGGAGACGAGGGCGGTCATCACATCGAGGTTGACGTTGGAGAGCTGGGTCAGCGGCCCGTACAGGCGGGTCAGGTACGCGGTGAGGGCGACCAGGGTGCCGAGAGAGAGCGCACCGTCGATGGTGGCCACCCCCCCGAAGCCGTAGACGAGCGCGGTGGCGAGCGCGCCCGTCAGGGTGAGCGAGACGAAGAAGATGCGCGAATAGGTGGCCTGTGAGATGCCGATGTCGCGCACCCGCCCGGCCTTGGCCTCGAACGCGCTGGCCTCGTCCTCGGGGTGCCCGAGCAGTTTGACCAGCATGGCCCCGCCGACCTGGAAGCGCTCCTGCATGACCATGTTCATCTCGCTGTTGAGGTTGTAGCCCTCCTTGGTCAGCGAGCCGATCCGCTGGCCGACGAAGCGGGCCGGGATGAGGAAGAGGGGCACCAGAATCAGCGCCGCCAGCGTGATCTTCCAGCTGAGGAAGAACATGGCGGCCAGGACGATGACGACGGTCACGAAGTTGCCCACGACGTTGGAGAGCAGGTCGGTGAAGGCCTGCTGCGCGCCGATCACGTCGTTGTTCAGCCGGCTGACCAGCGCGCCGGTCTGCGTGCGGGTGAAGAAGGCCAGGGGCATGCGCTGGATGTGGCGGAACACCTTGGAGCGCATGTCGTAAATGAGGCTCTCGCCGATGAAGGCCGAGATGCGGCGTTCCGTCAGCACGAGCCCGGCGTCGACCACGGCGAGGAGGGCCACCAGGAGAGAGAGCCAGATGACGAGGTCGGCGTCGTGCTTTTCGATGCCGTTGTTGATGATGGCGCGCAGGATGAGCGGGGACACGGCGCCGACGGCGGCGTCGACGATCACGACGGGCAAGAACACGGCCAGAATGGCTCGGTACGGCACGGCGAAGGTGAGCATGCGCCGTGCGGTGCCCTTGGCCACCCGGTGCTGGAGGACAGCCCGGTCCTGGCGCATGGAGCGCATGCCGCTCCATCCACCGCGGCCGCCTCCCATGGCGTGACCCCGCATACTCATGGCTGCAACCTACTGTCGACGCCCCGTTCCTCCGGCTGGTCGGGTTGTCGGGCCGGTCAGTTGTCCGGCCGGTCAGTTGTCCGACTGGTCAGGTTGTCCGGAGGTCAGGCGGAGCCGCCCACGGCGTGGACACCGCCGTCGACGTGCAGGATCTCGCCCGTGGTCATGGGGAAGAGGTCGCTGAAGAGGGCAAGGCAGGCCTTGGCCACCGCCGTCGAGTCGTGGATGTCCCACCCGAGGGGCGCCCGATCGGCCCAGGTGTCCTCGAAGGCGCTGAACCCGGGTATGGACTTGGCCGCCATGGTGCGGACGGGCCCCGCGGCAATGAGGTTCACCCGTATGCCGCGTGGCCCCAGCTCCTTGGCCAGATAGCGGGAGAGGGACTCGAGGCCCGCCTTGGCCACGCCCATCCAGTCGTAGACGGGCCAGGCCACCGTGGCGTCGAAGTCGAGGCCGACCACCGACGCCCCCCCGTGGCCGCCGGCCGCCGTGAGGAGCGGGAGGAAGGCCTCGACCAGCGCCTTGAGCGAGTAGGTCGAAATGTGGATGGCCGTCGAGACGTCGTCCCAGTCGGCGGCGAACATGCCGCTGCCCAGGCAGTCGGCCGGGGCGAAGCCGATGGCGTGCAGGAGGCCGTCCAAACGGTCCCACCGCTCGGCCAGCACGGCGCCGGCGGTGCGCAGCTGGTCGGGGGACGTGACGTCGATTTCGAGGACCTCGGGCTCGACCGGCAGCTTGCGCGCCGTGCGCCTGGTCAGTGAGAGGGCGCGGCCGGCACCGGAGAGCACGACCTCGGCTCCCTCCTCCTGGGCCAGGCGGGCCACTCCGAAGGCCAGCGAGGCGTCGGTGAGCACGCCCGTGATCAGGAGCCGCTTGCCGTCGAGGAGTCCCACTGCGCCAGGAGGTTATGCGAAGGTAGGGGCGTGCACGTGGGAATCCTCGGTGGGACGGGACCGGCCGGGCGCGGGGTCGCGGTCCGGCTGGCCGAGGCCGGCATCCGGGTCACGCTCGGGTCCCGCGACGCGCAGCGGGCGGCCAATGTCGCGGCGGACGTCGTGGATCGCTGGCCCGATTCGGACCTCCGGCTGGAGGGGGCGGACAACGCGGGCGCCGCCGGGGCGGACCTGGTCGTCCTGGCCACGCCCTGGGACAGCGCCGTCCCGACCGTGCGGTCGCTCCGTGAGCCCCTGGCCGGCAAGGTCGTGGTCTCCATGGCCAATGCGCTGGTCAAGGAGGGCCGCGAGATGCTGGCCCTGATCCCGCCCCGGGGCTCGGTGGCGGCCGCCGTGCAGGCCGCCGTGCCCGAGAGCCTGGTGGCGGCCGCCTTCCACCATCTGCCCGCCTCGGAAATGGAAAACCTGGAATCGGGGTTGGAAGCTGACGTGCTGGTCTGCTCGGACTTCCCGGAGGCGACGGCGGCGACGATTGCCCTCGTGGAGCAGATGCCGGGGCTGCGGCCGCTCGACGCCGGGAGTTTGAGTCAGGCGGCCGCCATCGAGGCGTTCACCGCCGTCTGTATCACCCTCAACATCCGGCACAAGGCCCACTCCACGCTGAGGATCGCCGGGCTGTAGCCGTGCAGCTGTACGACACGAGGCGCGGCGCGGTCGTGTCGTTCGAGCCGGGGCCGCTGGTGACGATGTACTCCTGCGGCATCACCCCTTACGACGCGGCCCACCTCGGGCATGCCGCCGTGTACCTCTACTTCGACATGCTGCAGCGCCGGCTGCAGGACGCCGGGCACGAGACGAGGTGTGTGCGCAACGTCACCGATGTCGACGACGACATCCTGCGCAAGGCCCGCGAGCTCGGTGTGCACTATCTCGATCTGGCGGCCGAGGAGATGGCGCGCTTCGACTCCGACATGAGCCTGCTCAACCTGCTGCCGGTGTACTCCGAGCCCCGGGCCACCTCGGCCATTTCGGAGATCCTGTCGCTGATCGGCGCCGCCCTCGAGGGCGGGTTCGCCTATGAGTCCGGGGGCTCGGTCTACTTCAGTGTGGCCACCTTTCCCGAGTTCGGGTGCATCAGCGGCTACGACCGGACCCACATGCTGGAGCTGGCGGCTGAGCACGGCGGCAATCCCGGGGACCCCAACAAGCGCGATCCCCTGGACTTCGTGTTGTGGCAGCCGTCGCTGCCCGACGAGCCGGCATGGGAGTCGCGCTGGGGTCCGGGACGGCCCGGGTGGCACATTGAGTGCTCTGCTCTGGTGCTGCGGGAGCTGGGCGAGACGATCGACATCCACGGTGGGGGGCGCGACCTCGTGTTCCCCCATCACGAGTGCGAGACGGCCCAGTCCGAGTCGGTGACGGGCCAGCCCTTCGTCCGGCTCTGGTTCCACGTCGGCCTGGTCGGATTGGGCGGGACGAAGATGTCGAAGTCGCTCGGCAACCTCGTCTTCGTCGGTGACTTGTGCAAGGAATGGGACGCGGCCGCCGTGCGACTGGCCTTGCTCGCACACCACTACCGGCAGGACTGGGACTGGCGCACCGAGGTGGACATGCCGGCGGCCGCGGCGCGCCTGGCCCTGTGGCGCAGCGCGCCCGAGGGCGACGGGAGCATCGGCCTGGCGGCGGTGCGGGTGGCCCTCGACGAGGACCTCGACACCCCTGCCGCCCTGCGCGCACTCGACGAGGAGGCCACGGCCGGACGATCCGTCTCCGCCGGAGCCCGCCTTCTCGGCGTCACGCTCTGACCCATCGGGGGCCGGTGGGCCGGGGCCGGCAGGGTGGTCCAGTACCCTTGGGGGACCACGAACGGTGTCCGGACCAGGAGCGATAGCGAGCGGCCGGCGGAGCAGGAAAGGGTCCACGATGCCAGGCGTCATCTCGGTTGGTCTTCCCGACGGTTCGACGCGGGAGCTCACCGAGGGCACGACGGGCATTGAGCTGGCTCAGTCCATCGGGTCCCGCCTGGCCAAGGCCGCGGTCGTCGCCACCGTGAACGGACGCGAGGTCGACCTCGAGTCGCCGCTCCCGGACGGCGCGCTGGTGGCCATCGTCACGGCCGACTCTGACGCCGGCCGGGAGGTGCTCCGTCACTCGACCGCCCACGTCATGGCCCAGGCCGTCCGTCGCCTCTGGCCGGGTGCCAAGTACGCCATCGGCCCAGTGATAGAGAACGGCTTCTACTACGACTTCGAGCTGCCCGACGGGGCGCACTTCACCGATGACGACCTGGACCGCATCGACGCGGAGATGCGGGAGATCATTGAGGAGAACCAGCCTTTCGTCCGCCACGAGCACACACTGGAGGAGGGCCTGGAGATCTTCGCCGACCAGCCCTTCAAACAGGAGATCATCGAGGCCGTCGAGACGGGGGCCGACGAGGTCGACGCCGCCGGTCCGGTGGTCAGCACCTACCGCAACACCGACGCCTTCATCGACCTCTGCCGCGGACCGCACGTACCCTCGACGGGCCGGCTGGGCCACTTCAAGCTCATGCGGGTGGCGGGCGCGTACTGGCGCGGCGACGAGAAGCGCGAGCAGCTGCAGCGCATCTACGGGACGGCCTGGGAGTCCGAGAAGGCACTCGCCGCCCACCTGCACCAGTTGGAGGAAGCCGAGCGGCGTGACCACCGCAAGCTCGGGGCGGAGCTCGATCTCTTCAGCTTCCCCGAGGAGATCGGCTCGGGGCTTGCCGTCTTCCATCCCAAGGGCGGGACCATCCGCCGCCTGATGGAGGACTACTCGCGGCAGCGTCACGTGGAGTCGGGCTACGACTTCGTCAACTCGCCCCACATCACCAAGAGCGCGTTGTTCGAGCAGTCCGGCCACCTCGATTGGTTCGCCGAGGGCATGTACCCGCCCATGGACCTCGACGGCGGCGCGCAGTACTACCTCAAGCCGATGAACTGCCCGTTCCACATCCTCGTGTACAAGAGCCACCAGCGCTCCTACCGCGAGTTGCCGATGCGGCTCTTCGAGTTCGGGACGGTCTACCGCTACGAGAAGTCAGGCGTGTTGCAGGGTCTGACCCGGGTGCGGGGCATGACCCAGGACGATGCGCACATCTTCTGCACCCGTGAACAGATGGACGTCGAGCTCGTCCGGACGATGCACTTCGTCCTCGACCTGTTGCGCGACTACGGGCTCAACGAGTTCTACCTCGAGCTGTCGACCAAGCCTCCCGGCAAGGCCGTCGGCTCGGACGAGGACTGGGAGGTGGCCACCGAGGCCCTGCGCACCACCGCCCTCGAAATGGGCCTGGAGCTCGTTATGGACGAGGGGGGCGGGGCTTTCTACGGCCCCAAGATCTCCGTGCAGGCCCGCGATGCCATCGGCCGCACCTGGCAGATGTCGACGGTGCAGCTCGACTTCCAGCTGCCGCACCGCTTCGGCTTGGAGTACATCGGCGCCGACAACCAGCGCCACCAGCCGATCATGATTCACCGGGCGCTGTTCGGCTCGGTGGAGCGCTTCATGGCCGTGCTCATTGAGCACTACGCCGGCGCACTGCCGACGTGGCTGAGCCCGGAGCAGGTGCGCGTCATTCCCGTGACGGATGCGCACGCCGACTATGCACACTCGGTCGCCGCCGCCTGCGCCGCGGAGGGCCTGCGAGCCACGGTCGAGGGCAGCGGCGAGAAGATGGGTGCGCTCATCCGCCGGGCCAAGCTGGCCAAGGTGCCCTATGTGCTCGTGGTGGGCGACCAGGACACCGCGGCCGGGACGGTGGGCGTGAACCGTCGGGGCTGGACTACCAGGCCCGAGCAGGGCGTGGCCCTGGTCGATCTCGTGACCGAGATCGTCGAAGAGGTCGGACGCCGGGGCCTGCCCGAAGACCGGGCGCCGGCAGCGGCGAGCGCGTGAGCGGAGTGCCGTGAGCGGAGTGCTGCTGTGAACCTCGAGCACCTCTGGGCCGGGTGGCGTCGTGAGTACATTGTGGAGGCGACGGCGAGGGAGCGCGCCGGCGGGCTGATCCACGACGAGTCCGACTGCGTCTTCTGTCGGCTGGCCGCCAGCGGCGCGCCCTCGGAGGACAACCTGATCGTTTCGCGTGGCGAGCGGGCCTTCGTGGTCATGAACGCCTACCCCTACGCCAGCGGACACGTCCTCGTCCTGCCGTTGCGCCACGTGGCCGCGCTGGCCGACCTGACAGCCGACGAGTCTGCCGAGGTGTGGGCCGCGACCCAGTCGGCGGTCGCGGCGATCGAGACGGCCTACGAGCCGGACGGCCTCAACATGGGGGCCAACCTCGGCCGGGCCGCCGGTGCCGGCCTGCCCTCCCATGTCCATCTCCACGTCCTGCCGCGCTGGTCCGGTGACACCAACTTCATGACGGCGGTGGCCGAGACGCGGGTCATGCCGGAGACGCTGCAACTGTCCTGGAAGAGACTCACCGACGCCTGGCCCACGTAGCGCGTCGCCTGAAGGTCCCGACGAGCCCGGGGGCACGGTGGGCACGCGTCCCGGCGAAGGCGACCACCTGGAGACCACGCCGCCACCCGTTGCTCCGACGCCTGCCACGCCGGGGTCCGCCACGCCGTCCAGCGGCGCCACACCGACGCCCGCCACACCGACGCCCGCCACACCGACACCCCGACGTCGCGGGCACCGGGCCCTGCGCAAGGCGTGGCCGACCATCCGCGTCGTCATCGGCTTCGCCCTCGTGGTCGTCGCTCTGTGGGTGCTCTCGTCGAAGACGTCGGAGCTCGAGGACTTCAGCACCGCCTTCCGGCACTTCAATTGGTGGTGGACGGTGCCGGCGGTCATTGCCGAGATCGCCTCCTATTTCTGCTTCGCTGCCATGCAGTTCGAGTTGCTGCAGGCAGGCCACCTGCGGGCGCCCTGGACGCCGTTGGTCAAATTGTCGTTCGCCTCACAGGCGATCACCAACTCGCTGCCCATCGGCAACGCGGTGTCCTCGGTGTACGGCTTCCGCTGGTTCCGTCGCTTCGGCGCCGACAACACGCTGGCGGTTTGGGCCCTGGTCGGCACGTTGGTCGCGGCGAGCGTCAGCCTGTCGCTGGTCGCCATACTCGGGCTGGGCGTGGCGACGCAGGAGGGGGCGTCGTTGGACCTCGTCCCGGTGCTCGTCGGCACATTCGTCTTCATGCTCGGAATCGGCTCGCTCTTCGTCTACGAACGTCCGCTGCGCGCGGTGGTGTCCTCGGCTCTGAAATTGTCGGTTGCCGTCACCGGCCGGCCCCGAGGCGACACCGTCGCTCTCATCGACCGCATCACCGCCTGGATGACGGCCGTGCGGCTCAGTTGGAGCCAGATCGGGCGCATCGTCACCTGGGGCACGGTCAACTGGCTGCTCGACTGCGCCTGCTTCGCCATGATGTTCCTGGCTCTCGGGGCGCCGATCCCGTGGAAGGGTCTGTTGCTCGCCTACGGGGCCGGCCAATTGGCCGCCACATTGCCCATCACGCCCGGCGGCCTCGGTGTGGTGGAGGGCTCCATCACCGTGGCGCTCGTCGCCTTCGGGGGGCCCGAGGCCAGCACGGCCTATGCGGTGCTGTTGTACCGGATCATCAGCTTCTGGATGATTCTGGTGATCGGGTGGCTCTTCATCGGCCAGCTCGCGCTGCAGGTACGCCGCGGGCGCTGGCCGCGGGAAGCGCTCTCGAGCGAGATCGAGGCCGGGCCCGTGGCCTACCAGCCGTCGCCGGCGGGAGGTGCGGAGTGATCCCGACATTGAGGCCGAGCCCGGGGTGCACTCGCACTGGCATTGGCGCCCGCGCTACCTCGGTGGTTGCCGCGCTCGTCCTGGCGGCCACGCTCTTCGCGTCGTGCTCGTCGGCCCGTAGCGACCTCGGCTCGAGCGATACCTCCACCTCCTCGTGCTACCTGGCCCTACCCACGGCGGCGAAGGCGGTCGGTGGCCATGGGCATCTGGAGGGCGTGCGGAAGTACAGCCTGAACAGCTTGCGCACTGTCGCCCCGCGTCTCTACGGCCGCCTGGCCGACGACCTGCCCCAGAAGCAGGGGGTCTGCCTGGCCGGCTACACCGGCCACTTCAGCGCTGCCGAGGTCGAGAAGCCGCTGGGGCGCCCATCGGGGACGTTGGCGGTGGCGGTGGTGACGACGCCGGCCGACAAACTGCTGGGGACGCTCATCCTCACCAAGCTCCCGGTGCGCTTTCGGCAGACACACCCCTTCTGAGCCGCTCGGTCCCGGAACGAGGGCTGCCGAGACCCACGCGGGTTTCTCGTGAGTCGGTGCCTCGTGATCGGTGCCTCGTGATCGGTGCCTCGTGATCGGTGCCTCGTACGTGGAGGCCTCGTGAGGAGCGACCCTCACCCCTCGAATGTGGGGATGGACGCCATCAGGTGTTCGGGCACGGCGTCGTAGTGGTCGTAGGTGACGGTGAACGAGCCCCGTCCACCCGTCAACGCACGCAGATCGACCGCGTAACGAGTCAGCTCGGCCGTGGGTGCGGTCGCCGTCACGGTCTGGTAACCCTCATCGGCTCCGGGGTCGGTCCCGATGATGCGGGCCCGCCGCGCATGCAGGTCCCCGAGCACGTCCCCCTGGCAGTCGGCCGGAATGGTGACTTCCAGCCGCGAGACGGGCTCGAGCACGATCGGGCCGGCCTCGGCCATCGCCGCCCGCACGGCCAGCGCCGCGGCCATCTTGAAGCTCACCTCGTTGGAGTCCACCGAGTGCGCCTTGCCGTCGTCGACGGTGACTGCGATGTCCACGACCGGGTAACCGTGGAGGCCGCCGCCCGCGAACGTCTCGAGCACGCCCTTCTCGACGGCGGGGATGTACTGGCGGGGGATCGCGCCCCCCACCACTTCGTCCCGGAAGGCGAAGCCCTCCCCGCGCCCCAGCGGCTCGAGGCGGAGATGGCAGACGCCGAACTGCCCGTGACCACCGGACTGCTTCTTGTGCTTCCCCTCGGCCTGGGCCGGCCGCGTGATCGTCTCGCGGTAGGGGATGCGCAGCTCCTCGCGCTCGACGTGCACGTTGCACTTGCGCTCGAGTCGCTCGAGCGTCACGGCCAGGTGCACCTCACCACTCACCCCGAGGATGGTCTGGTGCGTCTCGTCGTCGCGGGCGACGGTCAGCGACGGGTCCTCGTCGAGCAGCCTGTGCAGGGCCGACATCAGCTTGTCGTCGTCTGCCCGCGTCGCTGGTTTGACCGCCACCTGCAGCGCCGGCGCCTGCAGCGTCGGCGCCGGCACCATGACGGGCTGGCCCTTGGGGGCGAGTGTGTCGCCAGTGCGCGTGCCGTTGAGGCGGGGCACCGCCACGAAGTCGCCGGCCACGACGGTGGTGGCCGGCGCCGTGGCATGCCCGGCGATGCTTTGCAGCGCGTGCAGCCGCTCCTCCTCCCGGGTGCGGGGATTGACCAGGACGGCGTCGGGCTGCAGCGTGCCCGAGAGCACTTTGCAGAGCGACATCTTGCCGGTGTGCCCGTCGTTGAAGGTCTTGGCCACGGTGAGCAGCGTCGGGCCGCTCGGGTCGCACGGGATCTCGGCCGTCTGGTCCCCGGCCGTGGCCAGGACCGGTGGGCGTGAGCCCGGGCTGGGACAGAGCTCCTCAATCAGGCGGGCCAGCCGGTCGACGCCGACCCCGCTGGCTGCCGAGCAGCACAGGACAGGGAAGACGGCCGCCAGGGCCACGCCGCCGGCCAAGCTCTTCTCGAGCTCCCCGTAATCGAGAGTCTCCCCATTGAGGTACCGCTCCATGAGGTCGTCGTCACCGACCACGATGCCCTCGACGAGCTGCTCGTGCACCGTGTGCTCCTCGTCGACCAGGTCGTCGGGAATGGGGCCCTCGTGGCCGGTCGGGGGCACCGTGCCGTCGACTGCCGCGCCGGCCGCCCCGGCGCCGTGCGTGTCGTAATGGGTCGCGGTGTCGTCCAACAGGTCGATGACGCCGTGGAAATCTCCCTCGTGCCCGATGGGGAGCTCCACCGGAGCCACGCCGGCGCCGAAGGAAGCTCGGATCTCGGCCAACGTGCGGTCGAAGTCGGAGCGCTCGCGGTCGAGCTTGTTGATGACGATGACCCGCGGCACACCCAGGCGGGCCGCAGCCCGCCAGGCATCCTCGGTCTGGGCCTGGACACCGTCGGTGGCGCTGACCACGACGACGGCCAGGTCGACGTTGGCCAGGGCGGTCACCATCTCGCCGGCGAAGTCGGCGTACCCGGGCGTGTCGAGCAGGTTGACCTTCACCCCGTTGACCGTGAAGGGGGCCAGGCTGGTCGAGATGGACAGCCGGCGCGCCACCTCCTCGGGCTCGAAGTCCATGACGGTGCTGCCCTTCTCGACCGATCCCCGCCGAGCGATGGACCCGGTGGCGGCCAACAACGCCTCGGCGAGCGTGGTCTTGCCGGCGCCGTGATGGCCGACGAGGGCGACGTTGCGGATAGCGGTGGGGTCGTGTGGCACCTGGTCCTCCGTCCTCCGTCCGTTCAGGTAGGCCCGAAACGGCTCGTTGCACCCGAGTGTACGACCGCTTGTGCGCCGCTGCTCGGGCGCCCGATCCCCGAGGTCGACGCCCCGTTCAGGTCGGACCGGTGCGGGCGGCCAGCGAGGCGTCGTACTCGTGACGGACGGAGAAGCGGATGAACAGTGCGATGGTGTCGACGAGGAGCAACCAGACCGCCTTGAGCGAGATGGTGCTCCCGAACCGCTCCTCAATGCGCACCGGCGCTTCCACAATGCGCGTGTAGCCGAGGCGTCGGGCCAGCACCAACAGCTCGAGATCGAGCGCGAATCGGCTCTCACGCAGCAGGGGCAGCACGTCGGCGATGACCTTCCGATCCACCAACTTGATGCCCACCTGCGTGTCCTTGACGTGCAGGCGGAAGAGCAGCCCGATGAGATTTTGGAAGCCCCACGAGTAGAGCCGGCGCAGCGGCGGGTAGTGCACCGACGAGTCGGGGTGGCGCTTGCTGCCGATGATGATGTCGGGCGCCAGCGACTGCATGATGGAGACGAAGGGGGCGAGCAGCTCAGGGGAGATGTCGCCGTCCGCGTCGATGAAGCCGAGGTAGCGCCCCCGTCCCAGCGCCAGCCCCTCTCGCAACGCGTGGCCCTTGCCCACGTTGGTGGCGAAGGACACCCGGCGCACGACGCTCTCGGGGAAGCCCTCGAGCGTGAAGGGGCTGCCGTCGGTCGAGCCGTCCGACACCGTGATGATCTCGAAGGTCATGCCGGAGGAATCGAGCACCCGCACCATGTCCTCGACCGTCGACCGCAGGCGGTTGCCGGGGTTGTAGTAGGGCACCACGATCGACACGTCGAGGGTGGGGTCCGGGAGCACGTCGGGTCGGGGCGCTCCCGCACTCCTCGGCTCTGACACCGGCACCATCACCTCACGTGTGCCCACCTGGTGAGGTGCGCAATCTCGGCTGGCGAGGCTACCCGACGCCGTGGGAATCAGTAGCCGTAGCCGCCACTCTTACCGCTGCCACCACTGGTGGAGTTCTTCGAAGTGGTGGTGGTGGTGCCCCCGACGTTGATGTCGACGTTCATCCCCAGTGCCTTGTGCCCCGGGATCGGGCAGTCGATGTCGTAGGCGCCCTTCTTGAGGGTCACGGTCAGCTTGGCGCTCTGCCCGGGCTCGATGTGCTTCGTCATGGCCATCGTGATGCCGGGCCCGCTGATCATGAGCGCGTGGGTGGTCTGGCCCTTGTTCTGGGCCACGAAGGTGTACTTGCCCACCTTGAACGTGTCCGTCGAGAGGGCGATGTGGAAGTCGGTCTCGACGGCCTTGACCGTGGTGACCTTGGTGGCGGCGGACGCCGGTGCAACCGACAGGACGCCGGCGGCCAGGGTGGCTCCCGATGCGGCGGCCAGCGCCGCCAATGGGACGGCGGCGATCCGGGTGGCGATGGAGTGCATGGTGGTCCTCTGCGGTCGTTGGAGCTCTGATGTCACTGTGATTGAGTACGGCCCGGACGGCGTCCGGGATTGTCCCGCCGGCCGATCCGAGCGGGCCCGAGGAAGGCCGCCACCAGGAGTGCAGCACCCTACCGGTTGTCCGGCCGATCATCGGGGCGGGCCGGGGGCATGTCCGCCGACCGGTGGGCCTCCCCGCTTCCGGGGCCGGATGGTAAACTTTTGCGAGCAGCGCCCGAGCCCTGTCCTGGGCCGCGCACCACGAGGAGCTTCATGTTCGACGGTCGTTGGCGAACAGCCGTCGACCGGACCACCGGTCCGGTCGGCGAGACTCTCCACCGCCATGGCATCACCGCTGACGTGCTCACCGCGACCGGTCTTGTATCGGCGACGGCGACGGCGGTCCTTGTGGCGTCGGGTCACCTGCACCTCGCCATCATCTTCCTGATCATCACGGGCATGCACGACCTCTTCGACGGCCCGGTCGCCAAGGCGGCGGGCACGGCGTCGGTGCGGGGTGCCTTCTTCGACTCGGTGACCGACCGTATCGCCGACGCCGTCCTGATGTTCGGCTGCGCCTGGTACCTGCTGAACCGGGGGGATGGTCACCTCGCCTTGCTGCCCATGGCCATTCTGGCGGTGACCGCGCTCGTCTCCTACGAACGGGCCAAGGCGGAGTCGCTCGGCCTCTCGGCCAAGGGCGGTCTCATGGAGCGGGGCGAGCGCATGTTCCTGCTCGGCGTCGCCTTCTTGAGCAGCGTCATCTTCGTGCCGGTGCTCTGGATCCTGCTCGTCCTCGTTTCGTTCACCGCCATCGCCCGCTTCGTCAAGGTCTGGAACGCCGCGTCGGGCGCGACGCCGTCATCCGGCGCCGGATCGAGGCCTGGCGCGAAGGGCGGGTCGACTCGCGTTGGCGCGCCTGGCGCGAAGGGCGCGAGTCGTCGGGTGTTCCCCGGCGCGACCTGGCCCGGACGACGGGCGCCCCGGTCGGTCGCTGGCGGGCCCGCCGCCAGGAGTCGTTGAGCAGCCGTTCCGGTCGCACCTTGCGGGAACGCCGCCGCGCCTCCCGTGGACACTCGGGCAGCGCCGGCGCGCGCCGCACGACGCGCCGTACGCCACCCCCGTCCTGACCAGCGTCCTCTGCGTCCCGTCGTGACCGACGAGCCCGTCCGCGTCCGGCGGGCCACCGCCAAGTACCTGACGTACCGCGGTCTGGCTGCCGGCATGGGTCACATGCCACTGCCGTTGGCGGACGGGATTGCGCGCGCGGTGGCCCGGGTCATGGCCCTGCGGGGCGGGCCGGCCCTCACCATGAACGAGCGCCACATGCGGCGCGTCCTGGCCAGCGAGGTCGAAGGCGTCGAGCCCGATCCCGCCCTCGTCCGGCGGTGGAGCACGCGCACCTTCGACTCCTACGCGCGCTACTGGTGCGACGGCGCCCGCCTGCCTTACGAGAGTGAGGCCGGCGTGCGTGCCCGCTGGCAGCTCCTGGCGGGGCGTGAGCACCTGCGCGCCGCCATGGACCGTGGACGCGGCATCGTGATGGCGTTGCCCCACGTGGGGAGCTGGGAGTGGGGCGGCTACTGGCTCGGGCTCGAGGGCATGCCGATGACGGCGGTGGTGGAGCGGCTCGAGCCCGAGGAGCTCTTCGAGTGGTTCGTCGGGCAGCGAGCCGCCATGGGGCTCACCGCGGTACCGCTCGGCGACGGCTCGAGCTCGGCGCTCCTGCGGGCGCTCAAGGCGAATCGCATCGCCGGGCTCGTGAGCGACCGGGACCTGGTCGGCAACGGGGTCGAAGTCGAGTTCTTCGGGGAGAAGACGACGTTGCCGGCGGGCGCCGCCACCCTGGCCTTGCGTACCGGGGCGCCGCTGCTGCCCGTCGTCGTCTACTCGGGCCCGGGTCACTGGCACACCGGCGTCGTGCACCCGCCGCTCGACACCTCCCGCCAGGGCAGGATGCGTGAGGACATCGTCCGGGTGACCCAGGACCTGGCCACCACGTTCGAGTACGACATCCGGGCGCACCCCGAGCAGTGGCACCTCTACCAGCGCAACTGGCCGAGCGACCCCCGATGAGGATCGCCATGCTCTCGCCCTATGCGCTGTCGAGCATCGGGGGCGTGCAGGGGCAGGTCACCGGCCTGGCGCACGCGCTGCGGGCGCAGGGCCACCAGGTCACGGTGGTCGCCCCGACGCGCGAGCGGGACCAGGTGCCCGACGCGGTGGGGGACCACTACGTCATCGGGCGCTCCACTGCGTTGCGCTCGAACGGGTCGGTGGCCCCCGTGGCGCCGTGGCCCACCGCGGCGGCCCGCGCCGACCGCTTCATCCGCCACGGGGGCTTCGATGTGGTGCACGTGCACGAGCCCCTGGCGCCGATGGCGGCGTACGGCCTGGTGCTCACCGCTCCGCTCCCGATGGTGGGCACGTACCACCGGTCCGGCGTGAGCCGATGGGTCCGCCCGCTGCATCCGTTGACCGAGCTGGTCGGGCGCCGGCTGCAGGTCCGGGTCGCCGTTTCCGAAGCCGCCCGCGCCACGGGCCAGAGCGAAGGCGGCGGCGAGTTCGAGGTCCTCTTCAACGGCGTCGAGATGGACCGGTTCGAGTCGGCGGCTGCGGTTCGCGACCCCGCGGGTCGTCCCGCCGTCCTGTTCCTCGGTCGCCATGAGCCGCGCAAGGGCCTGCCGGTCCTGCTCGACGCCTTCGCCATGCTGCAGCGGCCCGCCGTCTTGTGGGTGGCCGGCGACGGGCCGGGCACCGAGGTCCGGCGCCGGCGGCAGCTGGCTTCGGATCCGGTGCAGTGGCTGGGCCGGATCTCTGACGAGGAGGTGGCGTCGCGACTGGCTGGAGCGGACGTGTTGTGTGCGCCGTCCCTGCAGGGTGAATCCTTCGGCATGGTGTTGCTCGAGGGGATGGCTGCCGGTTGCGCGGTGGTGGCCTCCGACATTGAGGGCTATCGCATGGCTGCGGGTGGCCACGCCACGCTGGTGCCCCCCGACGACGCGGGCGCCCTGGCCGGGGCCCTCGGCACCGTCTTGGCCGCTGCGGGGGGAGACGAGTCGAGCCAGGCCCGCAAGGAGGCCACCGAGTACGCACGGGCCTGGTCGATGGACACCCTGGCCGAGCGTTACCTCGCCATCTATGGACGGGCGATCGAGGCCTACCGCTCCGAGCGGTGATGGAGCAGCCCCGCACCTGGTCGCAGCGGAGTCCCGGGCCTTTGAGCGGCACGTCGTAGGCTGCATGGCCTCATGGCCGATCAGCACGAGGGTTCGACAACCGGCGGCAAAAGTTCCGGCGGCGGCGGTGCCGGAGCCGGAGCCGGTGGCAGTACGGGGGGAGGCGGCGAGACCGGCGGAGGCGGCGAGACCGGCGGCGGCGGCGCAGGTGCCGGGGGCGGCGCAGGTGGCGGGGGCGATCCGGCCGCAGCCGCAACAGGAACCGCAACCGCAATCGCAATCGGAGTCGCTCGTCCAACGGCGGTAACGCGTCCACGGCGACTGGCGGTGCCGCGTCCGGCGGCGGGAACCGGTCCGGCGCCAACCCGAACGCACGGTCCGGCTCGAACGGGCAACGCAAGGGTCAGGGTCAGGGTGGTGGGGGCGGCGGTCGTCAGGGTCAGGGCTCGAGCAGGGGCGGAGGGAACCGGTCCCAGTCCCGCTCGGGCTCCCGACCGCGCAGCGGGCCGGCCCGGTCCGCCGTCGCGCTGGCGCCACCCCCACCGCTCGAACCGCTCCATGTCGCTGCCCACACCCGGCGCCCCCCAGGTCTTCCCGGCCGAGGTGGCGGCCAACCGCCGCCGTGCCCTCACGCTGTGCGCGGTGGCGGCCGTGTTGCCGGCGCTGTTGCTCGGCGCGCTGGTGTGGGTGGCGCTCTCCGTGATCGTCGGCGTCGTGGTGTTCGTGGTCGCCGGGGCCGCGGTGATGTACGCGGTGTGGCGGCTCGCCCCGTCGGTCGCCCTGAACCGGATCGGCGCGGTGCCGATCGACGAACAGGACGAGACGCGGCTCTGGAACGTGACGGAGGGCCTCTGCGCGACCTTCGGGCTGAGCATGCCGTCGCTCTACGTCCTCGACGACGACGTGCCCAACGCGTGCGCACTCGGCCGCGACACGAGGCGCTCGGTCGTGGTGGTGACGACCGGGCTCCTGCGCCGGCTCGATCCGATTGAGCTCGAGGGCGTGATCGCCCATGAGCTGGCGCATGTCAAGCGGGGCGACAACGGCGTCTCGTGCATCGGCATCACGCTGGCCCGGGTCCTCGGCGGTGCGTCCACGTTGCGGCGCTGCGTCGGGGAGGGCCGGGAGTACCGGGCCGACGTGGTCGGAGCCTCGGCCGTGCGCTTCCCTCGGGGCCTCCTCGGGGCGCTCAGGACGATGATGGGCGCGCCCGCCCCCGCCGAGGGCTCGTTCTTCGCCTCGCCCGCCCGTTTCGGTCCCACCCGGTGGGTCTGGATCGACCCCTCGGTGGGGTACCGGGGCGAGGACCCGCTGCCCGGGGATCTCGATGCCACCTCGGTGAGGGCCGCCGCGCTGAGCGAGTGGTGAGAAGGGGCGGCCGGCCGGCCTCGTAGACTGGCTGCATGACAACCGGGACCTTCACGGTGAAGCGGGGATTGGCCGACATGCTGCGCGGCGGCGTCATCATGGACGTCGTCAACGCGGAGCAGGCCAAAATCGCCGAGGACGCCGGGGCGGTCTCGGTCATGGCGCTCGAGCGGGTGCCCTCCGACATCCGGCGGGACGGTGGCGTGGCGCGGCATGAGCGACCCGGTGCTGATCGAGGGCATCATCGAGGCCGTCACGGTCCCGGTCATGGCCAAGGCCCGCATCGGGCACTTCGCCGAAGCCCAGGTGCTGCAGTCACTGGGTGTCGATTTCATCGACGAGTCCGAGGTGCTGACGCCGGCCGACGAGGCGTATCACATCGACAAGTGGCCCTTCACCGTCCCCTTCGTCTGCGGCGCCACCAATCTCGGTGAGGCCCTGCGGCGCATCTCCGAAGGCGCCGCCATGATCCGCTCCAAGGGCGAGGCGGGCACCGGCAACATCGTGGAGGCGGTGCGCCACCTGCGCTCCATTCTGGGCACGATACGCGTGCTGACCCAGGCCGACAGCGCGGAGCTCTACGGCTGGGCCAAGGACCTGGGCGCGCCGATCGCGCTGGTCCAGGAGATCGCCTCGTCCGGGAAGCTGCCGGTGCCCCTGTTCTGCGCCGGGGGAATCGCCACGCCCTCGGACGCCGCGCTCGTCATGCAGCTCGGCGCCGAAGCCGTCTTCGTCGGATCGGGCATCTTCAAGTCCTCGGACCCGGCGCGTATGGCCTCGGCCATCGTCGAGGCCACGGCCCACTTCGCCGACGCCGAGCACGTGGCGAAGGTGTCGCGCGGCCTGGGCGAGGCGATGCGGGGCCTGGAGGCGTCGCAGTACGGCGAGCATCTCGCCGACCGGGGTTGGTAGCGAGCCCCTCCGCACGAGGGGCGGGACCGGTCGTCGGGGTCCTCGACCTGCAGGGGGACGTGCGTGAGCACCTGGCCGCGCTGGCCGAGGTGGGGTGCGAGGCCCGGCCCGTGAGGTGGCCGGCCGATCTCGACGGCCTGTCGGGGCTGGTGCTGCCCGGCGGCGAGTCGACGACCCTGTCCATGTTGCTCGAGTCCACGGGCCTGTTCGAGGCGGTCGCGCAGCGGATCGGCGACGCCGAGCGTCCGCTGCCCCTCCTCGGGACCTGCGCCGGGCTCGTCCTGGTCTCCCGTGAGGTTCTCGGCGGCCGGCCGGATCAGCGCACCTTCGGCGTGCTGGACGCGGTCGTGCGCCGGAACGGCTACGGGCGCCAGGAGCAGTCCTTCGAGGCGGATGTCGCGTTCGGTTCCGGCGAGGGTCCGCTCCTGCCCACCGTCTTCATCCGGGCCCCGCTGGTCGTCTCGGTCGGAGAGAGGGTCGACGTCCTCGCCACCCTCGACGGCGTGCCGGTCCTGGTGCGTCAGGGCTCGGTGCTGGCCTCGTCGTTCCACCCCGAGCTCACGGCGGACCGGCGGATCCACCGCTTGTTCGCCGACATGTGCGACCCGGGCCCACCGAGGCAGGGGCTCTTCTCCATCTCCTGATCGGCTCTCACCGCCCGAGATGGGCGACCAGTGCGGCGATCCGGTTGCTCACGATCGCGTCCACCCCCGCCTCGAGCACCTGCGCCATCTCCTCGGGGGTGTCGACGGTCCACGTCGCCACGCGCATGCCCGCATTGTGCACTGCGGCCACCCCCTCGGGCGTGAGCACGCCGAACCACGGGTTCCAGTACTCCGCCCTCAGCTCGCGCAGCAGTGCCAGCGGCGGCTCCGGGCCGTCGAGCCAGGTCAGCCCGATGCGGGCCTCGGCCGACTGCGCACGCAACTGCTGCAAGGCCGCCACGTTGCCCGTGACGAAGAGGCAGCGGGGGAGGGCCCCGGCCGCCCGCACCGCTGCGAGCGCACCCGACACGACCTCGCGCCGGGTGAAGTCGACCATCAACGGGAGCGGGACCCCGTCGAGCACGTCGGCGAGCGTGGGGATGCGGACGTCGTCGTGGCCCAGCCCCGACACCTCGGCCAGGTCGACGTCGCCCACCGACGCTTCTCTACCCCACAGGCGTCCGAGCGTCTGGTCGTGCAGCACGACGATGGTGCCGTCACGCGTCCGGCGCAGATCGATCTCCACCATGTCCGCCCCCAGAGCGGCCGCGGCGGCGAGGGCCGGCAGCGTGTTCTCCCGGTGGTCGACGGGCTCGCCCCGGTGGGCGATGGCGACGGTGGGCACCGGGGCGGCGGGTTGTCTAGGCGTTGCCCGCGTAGACGGCGCCCGCCACGTTGGCGATGATCTGGTTGAGCGCGGGCTCAATGAGGGTGTTCACCGCCGCCTCGGTGATGTGCACCCCGTCCGACCCCCGCGCCACGATGCCGTCCACCACCGAGGAGTAGGCGCCGCCGGGGTCGAGCACGGTGTAGAGGTCGTCGATGGAGACGTAGGGGTACTCGGCGGCCACCGTCCGTACTATCTGGTTGTAGTCGTTCACCAGCGCGTTCGGCGTCCCGTCGTCGAAATAGGGCGACGTCGACAGGATCACTGCGCCGCCGTCGGAGTGCGCGATCTGCACCGCCTCGGCCAGGTTGTTCTGAATGAAGGCCGCATACGCCGGGTTGGCCAAGGTGGTGTACGACCCGTTGAACATCCGCTCCTGGGTCTCCCAGTAGCCGGTCTGAATCACCGTGACGTCGGGATGGAAGCGCGACACCACCCACTGCAGCTGTGTGGCCCAGAGCGCACAGGCGCCCGGGCTGATGTACAGGGAGCTCGGGTTGCTCCACGGGATGGTCGGCGCGCCGTCGGTGTACCCGCAGCCCGCCGCCGCACCGTCGTCGATGTCGTAGGGCGGGTTGTTCATGCCCACGTAGTCGCCCTCGTAGAGCGACAGCGAGTCGCCGGAGAAGGCCACCCGTTGCACGCCCTGATGCGTGGCCTGGGGCCCGGGTGCCTCGTTGATGATCGACACGACGGGGGGGATCGGGTTCGACAGGGGCTGGGGGAAGAGCGGGGGATGGAGCGGTGACTGGGCGCTCCCCGAGAACTGCGCGTCGCCATAGTTGAAGACGCCGGCGTCCTGCCCGACGAGCCAGTACCCGTTGCCGTCCTGCGTCGGCGCCATGCCCACAATGGGCTCGCTCAGGTGGATGCCGCCCGTCGAGCCCCAGAACGGGGCGTCGCCGTAGCTGAAGATGCCGCCGTCGCTCGCCACCAGCCAGTAGCCGGCGTGATCCGCGGTGGCCGCCATGCCCACCACGGGCTGGTTCAGGTGGATGCCGCCGGTCGAGCCGAGGAAGGGCGCATCGCCGAAGGCGAAGATGCCACCGTCGGACGCCACCAGCCAGTAGCCGGCGCCCTTGGTCGCGGCCGCCATGCCGACAATGGGCTTGTTGAGCGCGATGCTCCCGGTCGAGCCCCAGAACCTGGCGTCGCCGAAGGAGAAGATGCCACCGTCGGAGGCCACCAGCCAGTATCCACCGCCGTCGGGCGTCGCCGCCATGCCCACGACGGGCTTGTTGAGCGCCATGCCTCCCGTCGACCCCCAGAATTGTGCGCCGCCGAAGGAGAAGATGCCACCGTCGGAGGCCACCAGCCAGTAGCCGCCGCGAGGATCGGCCGCGCCGCCGACGATGGGCTTGGCCAGCGGCACCTCGAGCGTGTCGCCGTCGTAGGCGGCGCCGCCGAAGGTCATCACGCCGCCGGCGGCGTCGACGATGGCGTACGAGGCGTTGGTCGCGCCGGGCACCGCAGCAGGGGCGGTGTCGGCAGCAGCGACGCCGGCACCGGTGCCCCAACCGGTCGGGGCCAGGGCGATGAGCGCGGAAGCGGCCAGGAGCACCGTCAGAGCCAGGGCGCTCGCTCTCTGCAACAACGGTCCGCCCGGCATGAGTCCGCGATCATAGAGAGGACGCGCACCCTGGTTGGCGCGGCCCCTCAGAGCAGGCGGAGTTGGCCGTCGTCCCCGGCGCCCCGGCCGCCGTCGGTCGCCGGAGTCTGCGCCTCCTGTTGCGGCGCCTCCTGTTGTGGCGGCCCGGCCCGGTAGCGGTTGCGCCCCGAAACGCCGCAGCGCCGGGCCGCCACCTTCACGATGCCCTCAATGCGCTGGCGCTCGTCCTCCTGCTGGTAGGCGCCACGCCGGAAACGCTCCCGGTGGAGGCGGACGAGGTCGGGCCGCGTCCGCTCCAGCCAGTCGAGATAGTGGCCCCGGACCGTGCCGCGCAGGTGCAGCGCCACGCCGGAGACGGACACCGCCCCGGCCTCGGCGCAGGCCTCGACCACCTCGGTCAGCTGGGACTCGGAGTCGGACAGGCCCGGCAGCACGGGCGCCACCAGCACCCCGCACGGGATGCCCATGGCGGTCAGGCGGCGCATCGCCTCGACCCGCCGGTCCGGCGGGGGCGTGCCCGGCTCGGTCAGGGACCACACCGAGCGGTCGAGTGTGCCGATGGAGAAGCTCACCCCGACGTCCGTCCGCTCGGAGGCGGCCGCCAGCAGCGCGGCGTCGCGCAAAATGAGCGTCGACTTGGTCAGGATGCTGAAAGGGTTGCGGGCGCCCGAGAGCGTCTCGACGATGCCCCGGGTGAGGTGGTACTTGCCCTCGGCATGTTGGTAGGGATCAGTGTTGGTCCCCATGGCGATGTGGTCGCCGGCCCAGCCCGGTGCCCGCAGCTCGGCCCGCAGCCGCTCGATGGCGTTGACCTTGACGACGATCTTGCGCTCGAAGTCGGCCCCGATTCCGAGGCCCAGGTAGTCGTGGGTCGGACGCGCGAAGCAGTAGACGCAGGCGTGGCTGCAGCCTCGATACGGATTGACGGTGTGCCGGAAGGGCATCCGGCTCTCCGCCGGCACGGTGTTGATGATGGTGCGGGCATTGACGTGGAGGAACTCCATGCCGGCGTAGGCGCCCTTGCCCACGTGGCGTTCCGCCACCCGCTCGTCGGGGAAGAGCGTTCCGCCCCCCTCGGTGTCGGCCAGAGCCCAGCGCAGTGCCATGCGAGCTACGATAGCGAACATATGTTCGTATTTCAACGGTCGGGGTGTCCACAAAAACGACCAGGTCAGCCACTAATCTCGGCCGCACTGTGGTGACCAAGACCCGCGGGGGCGCTGCGACGCGCCCGTCCGCCCGAACCACCAAGAAGCCGGCAAGCCGGGCCAAGCAGCCGCCACCGCGGCCGCCCTTCTGGCGCGTCCAGGCCCGGGACCTGTGGGCGGTCGGCCTGATCACGCTGGGTGTCCTGCTCGCGCTGGCCCTCTGGGGCAAGCAGCTCGGGCCCATCGGCCACGGGGTCGACACCGGCCTGGGCCTGCTGGCCGGCTGGGCCCGTGTCCTGCTTCCCCTGGTGACCGCCGGTGCGGGCTTCGCCCTGCTGCTCGATCGGCCGGGCCGCGTCGACGACGACGGTGAGGAGCACGAGGGGTCCGATCCCTGGCGCCTGGCCGTCGGGTCGGTCCTCGGCCTGCTCGGCATCTGCGGCCTGGCCGAGGTGGCCAAGGGGTCGCCGCGCTTCTCGGACTCTGGCGCGCTGCGCGACGCCGGCGGCTATGTCGGCACCGCGGTCGGTCGCCCCCTGCATGCTGGGCTCGGCCCGGCGGGTGCCGGCGTGCTGCTGGTCGCCGTCATCTTCGTGGCCGTCCTGGTGGCGACCGGGGTCTCCTTGGCCTCGGTCGGGCGCGCCATCGCCATCACCGCCACGCACACCGGGCGCAGCCTCTCGGCCCTGTGGCGGGGCAAGCCGTTCGTGATCACCTCCGATCTCGGCGCCGACGCTCCGGTGGAGGCCGCCTCGTCCCGTCGTGTCCCCTTCGACGCGGAGGAGGACGACGTTCCGCCGCCCGACGATCCGCCCGACGACCTCGACGACCTCGACGACCTCGACCCGGAGCCCGAGCCCGAGCCGGTCCCGCTGGCGGCGGCGCCGCCGCCGCGTGCCCCGGCCGCCGCCCGCGCGCCGGGTGACTGGGCCCTGCCGAGCATGGCGCTGCTGCAGGCGTCGAAGAAGATGCGCCAGGACCAGCGTCAGATCGATGCCCTGGGCGACGACCTGGTACGGGCGCTCGAGGCGCACGGCGTCGAGACGAGGCTGGTGGGCTGCCGGGTCGGCCCCACGGTGACCCGCTACGAGCTCGAGCTCGGTCCCGGGGTCAAGGTGGCCCGTGTCACGAGCCTCTCCAAGGACATCGCCTACGCCATGGCCTCGCCCGACGTGCGCATTCTGGCGCCGATCCCCGGCAAGTCGGCCATCGGCGTGGAGGTGCCGAACCGGACGCGCCAGCTGGTTTCGCTGCGCGACATCCTCGAGTCGAACGAGGCCAAGCCGACCGCGACCACCCACCCGCTGGAGGTCGCCATGGGCCGCGACATCGCCGGGCGTGCCGTGATGGCGAACCTGGCCGAAATGCCGCACATCCTGATTTCGGGCTCAACGGGCTCCGGGAAGTCCTCCTGCATGAACTCCATCATCACGTCGATCCTCATGCGCGACACGCCGGACAAGGTCAAAATGATTCTGGTCGACCCCAAGCGCGTCGAGCTCGGTCAATACGACGGCCTCCCGCATCTCCTCAACCCGGTCGTCGTGGACCCCAAGAAGGCGGCCAACGCCCTCGCCTGGGCCGTGAAGGAGATGGAGCGCCGCTACGACATGCTGGCCGAGAACGGCGTGCGTGACATCACCGGCTACAACCAGCTGGTCGAGCAGGGCCTCATCGCGCCGCCACCGCCGTCCGACCGCCGGCGCATGCGCGAGGTCGCGGCCCGTGCGCTCGGCGAGGAGCACGCGGCCGTCGACGACGAGGCCGACCTGGACCCGGAGCCCGAGCCCCCGCAGCCCCTTCCGTTCATCCTCGTGATCGTCGACGAGCTGAACGACCTCATGATGGTGGCGGCCCGCGATGTCGAGGACTCCATCGTGCGGATCGCCCAGATGGCCCGCGCCGTGGGCATCCACCTGGTCATCGCCACCCAGCGCCCGTCGGTCGACGTGATCACGGGCGTCATCAAGGCCAACATCCCGAGCCGTATGGCCTTCTCGGTGTCGTCGCTCGCCGACAGCCGCGTCATCCTGGACCAACCGGGTGCCGAGCGACTGATCGGCAAAGGGGACATGCTGCTCCTCACCGCATCGTCGAACATCCCGCGCCGCCTGCAGGCCCCCTGGGTCTCGGAGGAGGAAGTGCGCGACGTGGTGCGCCACTGGCGCGCCCAGGGTGGGCAGGCCGAGGCCATTGTGGGGATCGAGGGCGTCGACGACGGCCCGTCGGTCGGCGACGGCCTCGACGGTGACGACGACGAGTTGCTGGTCCAGGCCCGGGACCTGGTGGTGCGCTCGCAGTTGGGCTCCACGTCAATGTTGCAGCGCAAGCTGCGGGTCGGATTCGCCCGCGCCGGTCGGCTCATGGACCTGCTCGAGCAGGCCGGTGTCGTCGGCCCGAGCGAGGGCTCCAAGGCGCGGGCCGTCCTCATGACCCCCGAAGAGCTCGACGGACTGAGCGGGAGGTGAGCCCGGAAGCGCCGGCGCCACCGTTCATGGTGGCGCCGTTCCGGCTCGACTCGCTGCACGAGCCGGCACCCTCGGTGCCGCCGGCAACTCCCGGACCGCCCGTCCCCGAGCACGGGCGCCACTCCCCGCCGCCTCGCCGGGGTCGTCGCCGGGGTCGGCGCCGGGCCTTCCTGCTCGCCGTCCTCCTGCTCGTCGTGGCCGCGGGTGTCTTCGTCGGCATCCGCCTTTCGACGCCCGAACCGGCGCCCACCGTCACCGCGGCGCTGGCCCGGACGGTCCACGTCGCGACGCACGCCGTCGCACTCCCGTGGCCGACGACGGGGCAGGGCGCCATCGCCGTCCCCGCCCTCGGCATCAACGTTGCGTCCGGAACGGAGCAGGCGGCGCCGGTGGCGAGCCTGACCAAGCTGATGACGGCCTACGTCGTTTTGCACGACCATCCCGTCGCGCTGGGTCAACCCGGTCCGACGATCACGGTGAGCCAGGCCGACGTCGACGACTACGACAACGCCACCGTCAACGACGACTCCAATGCCGCGGTGACGGTGAACGAGCAGATCTCCGAAGCGGACGTGCTGGGTGGGCTCCTGGTGCACTCGGCCGACAACTACGCCGACCTCCTGGCCACATGGGACGCCGGGAGCATGCCCGCCTTCGTGGCCAAGATGAACGCCACCGCTTCCCGCCTCGGCATGGACCACTCGCACTTCGCCGATGCGAGCGGCGTGAGTCCTGCTTCGCAGGCCACCGCCTCGGACGTGCTCAAGGTGGCGGCCCTCGACATGGCCGATCCCACGTTCGCGTCCATGGTGCGGATGTCGTCCGTCACGTTGCCCGTGGCGGGGACGATCTCGACGTACACCCCGCTCCTGGGCGTGCAGGGGGTGATCGGTGTGAAGTCCGGATTCACCACGGCGGCGGGCGGCGGTGACGTGCTCGCGGCGACGCGTACCGTGCACGGGAAGTCGGTGCTCGTGCTGGCCGCCGTGACCGGGCAGACCGGACCGGTCGTCCTGGCCCAGGCGGGCTTGCACGCCCTGGCGCTCGTCGATGCGGTGGCCCCCCTCATCGGGTCCGACCAGGTGCTGGCGAAGGACCAGGTCGTGGCCCACGTCGGTGCGTCGGGTACGACCACAGCCGCCGCCACGTCGTCGTCCGCCTCCGTGCTGACCTGGCCGGGGGTCAGCGCCACCAGGGTCTTCGTGCCGGCTCGCCACGTGGGTGTGCAGGCACCACGTGGCACGCGGGCCGGGACGGTGGTCGTCACGCTCGGCACCCAGCGGGTGGCCGTGCCCGTCCGGCTGACGAGGGACATCCCACCCCCGTCGCTTCTTCAGCGCCTGTTCTGACGGCCTAGCCTGACGCCGTGCGCGCCCGGGCCCCTGCGTCCTCAGCCAATCTCGGACCGGGTTTCGACACCCTGGCCGTGGCGCTCGACCGCTATGTCGGCGTCGAGGTCGAGGATGCTCCGAGCCTGTGCGTGCACACCGAGGGCGAGGGTGCAGGCCTCTTCGACGACGCATCGCACCTCGCCGCCCGTGTCGTCACGAACATTCTGGGGCACGACCGATTCGCCGTAACGGTGCGTTCCCAGATCCCGGTCGCCCGGGGCCTGGGATCCTCCGCCGCGCTCGTGGCCGCCGCCGCCGCGGCAGCGGGGGCCGAGGACCCCTTCGCGGTCGCTGCCGCCTACGACGGGCATCCCGAGAACGCGGCGGCGAGCGTGTTCGGTGGCCTGGTCACCGCCACCATGGTGGACGGCCGACCGGTGCATGCCGCACTTCCGCTCAGCGAGGAACTGGCCTTCGTTGTGGTCATCCCTGAGCGCGACCTGGCCACCCCCGAGGCGCGCGGCGTCCTCCCTGAGACACTTGCCCAGGGGGACGTCGTGTTCAACCTCGGCCGTATGGGTCTGTTGGTGGCGGGACTCGCTGATCCCGACGTCCTCGTTGCCGCCGCGACCGAGGACCGGGTGCACCAGCCCGCCCGCACGGCGCTGTTCCCCGAGGCCCCGGCGATCCTCGGTGCGCTCGTCGACGCCGGCGCACTCGCGGCCAGCTGGTCCGGGGCGGGGCCGACGCTGATCGGCATGGTGCGTGCGGATCGGGTGGCGTCCGTGCTCGCCGGGGCCGAGGCCGCGCTCGCGGCGGGGGGGGTGCCGGGCCGGGCGTTGGTGCTCCATGCCGACCGCCACGGCATCGTCTACGGAGACGAGGCGGACGTCGCGCTCTAGCGCGTCACGTCCCGAGCGACCGACTCAGCGTCGAGACGTCGCCCTGCAGCTGGGTGATGGCCGCGTCGACGTTGAAGGTGTTGAGGACCTGGTTGTAGTTGGCCTGCGTCGGCTGGGCGTCGCCCAGGATCTCCAGGCTGTTGGCCAGCGTCTGGGCCGAATTGAGCGTCGTGCTCAGGTCCGCCTGCGGGGCGCGGAACTGGTGGTGGCCGGCGAGCACGTTGGCATAGGCGTGGACCCTGTCCCCGAGGGTGTGATCGGCGGCCTCCAGGCAGACGACGGGGTTGGCCTGCTTGGCACACGCGGCGATCGCGCTGCGGTAGGTCGCCATGGCTGACTGGACGCTCGTGCCGGCGCTCTTGAGCGCGGCACCGGCCTGCTGGGGCGTCGTCGTCTTCGAGGTGCTTCCACCCGAGCTGCCTCCGCCTGAGCTGCATCCGGCCAGCACGAGCGCCAGCGGCACCAGCGGCACCAGCGCCCACGCCCACCGGGTCCGGCGGCAGCCCTCCGTCACCTGTCGTTCCACGGCCGGAAATCTACGCCCCCCTGTTCCCTAGACTCCCGCGGATGGCCCGGACATATTTCATCCGTACCTTCGGGTGCCAAATGAACGAGCACGACTCCGAGCGGCTCGCCGGGTTGTTGGTGGCCGACGGGCTGACGCCGGCCCCCACCATGGAGGACGCCGATGTGGTCGTGCTCAACACCTGCTGCATCCGGGAGAACGCCGACCAACGGCTGTACGGGACGCTGGGGCGCCTGAAGGAGCTGGTGGACGCCAAGCCGGGCTTGCAGATCGCGGTCGGCGGGTGCCTGGCCCAGAAGGACCGCGCCCGCATTCAGGAGAAGGTGGGCTGGGTCGACGTCGTGTTCGGCACCCACAACCTGACGAGTGCACCCGGGCTCCTGCGTCGGGCGGAGACCGAGGGCCCCGTCATGGAGATCCTCGACGCCCCGGCTCCCGAGTCGGGGAGCAACCCGCTCCTCGGCCCCGGCGCCGTGCGGGCACTTCCCTACGCGGCATGGGTGAACATCCAGACCGGCTGCGACAATTCGTGTGCCTTCTGCATCGTCCCCTCGGTGCGGGGTCCCGAGGTCAGCCGGTCTCTCGACGAGATTGTGGGGGAGGTGGAGCTGCTGGCCCGGGGCGGTGTGACCGAAGTGACGTTGCTCGGGCAGAACGTCAACTCGTACGGCCGTGACATCACGAAGCGCCGGCCGCTCTTCGCGGACCTCCTCCGGGCCGTCGGCGCGGTGGACGGCATCGGGCGCATCCGCTTCACCAGCCCGCACCCCAAGGACCTCCGGCCGGAGACGATCGAGGCGATGGCGGAGACCCCCGAGGTCTGCGAGCAACTGCACCTGCCGCTCCAGTCGGGGAGCGACAGGGTGTTGCGTGCCATGCGCCGGGGTTACACCGCGCAGCGCTACCTGGATCGCCTCGCCGCGGCGCGTGCGGCCATCGCCGACCTGGCCGTGACGACGGACATCATTGTGGGGTTCCCCGGCGAGACCGACGACGACTTCGAGGAGACCCTGGCCGTTTGCGCCACCGCGGGCTACGACGGCGCGTACACCTTCATCTTCTCGCCGCGCCCGGGCACGAGGGCGGCCGCCATGGAGTCGAGCTTCGTCCCGGCCGATGTCGTGGCCGAGCGCTTCGAGCGTCTCAAGACGGTGGTGGACCGTTCGGCCCTGGCGCGGCACCAGGCGCGCGTCGGCCGCAGCGAAGAGGCACTGGTCGAAGGGGTCAGCAGGCGTGACGAGTCGATGCTGACGGGCCGCACCCGGCAGGGCAAGCTGATCCATTTCCCGGCGGGGAGCGGTGCGGGGGTTCCGGCCGCGGGGGCTTTGGCCCGTGTCACGGTGACCGACGGCCATCCGCACCACCTCTCGGGCCGACTGGAGGAGGTGGTGGCGCGGCCCCGGCATCGCGTGCGCATCCCGGTAACGAGCGCGTGACTGCGGTCGCCCTCGTCGGGGTCACGGCCTCGGGGAAGTCGGAGACCGCGCTGGCCTTCGCATTGCGCCGGGGTGACTGCGAGATCGTCTCGGTGGATTCCATGTGCGTCTACCGCGGCATGGACATCGGCACGTCGAAGCCGGGGCCCGAAGCGCGGGCCGCCGTGCCGCACCACCTGCTCGACCTGATCGATCCGGACGAGGACTTCACCGTGACGCAGTTCCAGCAGGCGGCGCGGGAGGTGCTGGACGACATTGCACGGAGGGGTCGGCACGCATTGCTGGTCGGGGGCACCGGCCTCTATCTGCGGGCCGTCGTCGACGATCTCGAGATCCCGGGCCGCTTTCCCGACGTGGTGGCCGCTCTGGAGACCGAGTTGGACGAGGGCCCCACCGGACTGGCCGACCTGTACGCCCGCCTGGCCGACCTCGATCCGCTGGCGGCGACCCGCATGGCGCCGACCAATCGCCGCCGGGTGGTCCGTGCGCTGGAGGTGACGATCGGGTCCGGCCGGCCCTTCTCGGCGTTCGGCCCCGGGCTCGAGGCCTATCCCGAGGGCGGCATGGCACAGGTCGGTCTCTCCGTCGCGCCGGACGAGATCGACCGCCGGATCGTCGCCCGCTTCCAGTGCATGGTCGAGGCGGGGCTGGTCGACGAGGTGCGGGCTCTCGCCGCCCGACCGGCCGGCATCTCGCGTACGGCGCGTCAGGCGCTGGGCTACCGCGAGATCCTGGCCCACGTGGAGCGCGGCACCCCTCTCACGGATTGCCTGGACGAGGCGGTGCGGCGGACCCGCCAGTTCGCTCGGCGCCAGGCCTCCTGGTTCCGCCGTGACCCGCGGGTCGGCTGGGCCGGGAGCGGCGCGGAGGCCCAGGCCCTGCTGGACGAGGGGCTGCGCCTGCACGGCTGAACCGCGCCGCCTGCGACAATGGAGTCATGCGGGCGACCAAGCACGAGGGAGCGGGCAACGACTTCCTGGTCGTGTTGGACCCCGACGATGCCATCCGGCTCTCGGTGGCCCAGGTCCGCCTGCTGGCCGACAGGCGCCGCGGCATCGGGGCCGACGGCATCATCCGGGTGGGGCCGGGTCGAGGCGGCTGCGACCTCTCCATGGAACTGCGCAACGCCGACGGCGGCGAGGCGGAGATGAGCGGGAACGGCATCCGGTGCCTGGCCCAGGCCGCCGTGGACGCCGGCCTCGTGGCTGGGCCGCGCTTCACCGTCGCCACCGCCGGGGGCAGCCGCACCGTCGAGTACACCCAGGGCGAGACGCCGGGATGGGCGACGGCCAGCGTCGACATGGGGCCGGCCCGGCTCGGCCCCGACCAGCCCCAGGAGTTCGACGACCGCCGCGCCCGCACGGTGGATGTCGGGAACCCGCACCTGGTGCTCCTCGGGCCCGACACCGCTGCGGTCGACATCGCGGAGCTCGGGCCCAAGCTCCAGGCCACTTTCAACGGGGGCATCAACGTCGAATGGATCACAGCCGGAAGGGATGAGCGGGGGGACCTGCTCGACTTCCGGGTGTGGGAGCGGGGCGTGGGCGAGACCCTGGCCTGTGGCACCGGGAGCGTGGCCGCCGCCGCGGCCGCCCGGAGCTGGGGTGCCGTGGCGGACACCGGTACCGTCCGCGTGCGCAACCCCGGAGGGACCTTGGAGGTCACACTCGGGGTCGATGAGGGGGCGACCACCTTCCTCGGCGGCCCCGTCCGCAAGGTGGCGGATATCGACATCCATCCGGGAATGCTCTCTTGAGCAACCTGTTGCCGGGCACGCTCATTGAGCGCGCCTTCCGGGAGCGGATCATTCTGGTCGGGGTCATCTTCCCCGGCTCGACGGAGGAGATGATCGGCGAGGAGTTGGACGAGCTGGCGCGACTGGTCGACAGCGCCGGCGCGGACGTCGTCGGCCGGGTCGTGCAGCGCCGCAACGCACCCGACGCGGCGACGTTCGTCGGTCGCGGCAAGGCCGAGGAGATCGCCGCGTTGAGCCGGAGCCTCGACGCCGACACGGTGGTGTTCGACGACGACCTGACCCCGGCCCAGCACCGGAACCTCGAGAAGCTCTTCGGCCGCACGGCCATCGACCGCACCGCGGTGATCCTCGACATCTTCGCCCAGAACGCCCGCAGCCCCGAGGGGAAGGCGCAGGTGGAGCTGGCGCTGTTGCGGTACCGCCTGCCCCGCCTGCGCGGCCGTGGCTCCGCCCTGAGCCAGCAGGCCGGTGGCATCGGGACCAGGGGGCCGGGGGAGACACAGCTCGAGGTCGACCGACGGCGCCTCGTCCGGCGCATGCACAAGCTCGAGGCCGAACTGCGCGAGGTGGAGCGCACGCGCACGCTGCAGCGCCGGAGCCGCGCCCGTGGCCGGCAACGTGAGCTCGCGCTCGTCGGCTACACCAACGCGGGGAAGTCGACGTTGCTCAACCGTCTCACGGACGCCGGCGTCCCGGCGGAGAATCGCCTCTTCGTCACGCTCGACCCGCGCACCCGGCAGCTCTCGCTCCCGGGCGGTGAGACCGTCCTCGTGACCGACACGGTCGGCTTCGTCCGCAAACTGCCCCACGAGCTGGTCGAGGCGTTCCGCTCCACCCTCGATTCTGTTCGACTGGCCGATCTGATTGTGCACGTGGTGGACAGCACGGCGGTCGATGCCGCCGGGCAGATGGCCGCCGTACGCGAGGTGCTGCACGAAATCGGCGCGTCCGACGTTCCCGATCTGATCGTCGTGAACAAGGCCGATGCCGCGCCCGAGGAGGCCAAGGCCCTCGCGCACGCCAACGAAGGTGCCGTCCTGATTTCGGCCCGCACCGGCGTGGGCGTCGACGAGTTGCTGCGCGTGCTCGGCGATCGCTTACGGGTCTCGGATCGCGTCGTGCAGCTCGTCGTGCCCTGGGCGCGCGGGGACGTGTTGGCGGCCATTCACCGCGAGGGCGAGGTGGTGGGCCAGAGTGACGGCGAGGAGTCGGCCACCCTGCAGGTGGTGCTCGACGATGTCGGCCGGGCCCGTTTCGCCGAGTTCGTGGCCGCGCCGTGACGTTCCGCCTGCCGCCGTACCCCTACGACCGGCTGGGCGGCCTGGCCAAGGTGGCGGGCGCGCTCGAGGGCGGCATGGTCGACTGCTCCATCGGTACCCCCTACGACCCGCCCTTGCCGGCGGTGATCGAGGCCTTGGCCTCGTCGGGCACCGAGCGGGGCTATCCGGCCTCGGCGGGGAGCGCGGCGCTGCGCGACGCCGCGGCGTCGTGGTTGACCCGACGTTTCGGACTGGAGGACGTTCCCTCGTCGGCCGTCGCCGCCTGCGTGGGGACCAAGGAGCTGGTGGCGTCGGTGCCGCACCTGCTCCGTCTCCGCAGCCCGGACAAGGACACGGTGCTGTTTCCCGCGGTCTCCTACCCGACCTATGCCATGGGGGCCGATCTGGCCGGGTGCCGCGCCGTCCCGGTGCCGGCCCGTCCGGGCCGGACGGGCGGGCTCGATCTCGACGCCATCAGCCCGGGGGACAGTGCGCGCGCCCTGTTGCTCTGGTCGAACTCGCCGTCGAACCCGACCGGAGGGTTGGGCGACCTCGGGGCCGAGGCGGCCTGGGGACGGGCCCACGGAGTACCCGTGTTCTCCGACGAGTGCTACGCCGAGTTCACCTGGGACGGCCCGCCGCGCTCGGTGCTCCAACACGGCTCTGACGGCGTGGTGGCCGTCCACTCGCTTTCCAAGCGTTCCAACCTGGCCGGCGTCCGCGTCGGCTTCTACGCCGGGGACCCCGAGCTCGTCGAGTTTCTGCGCGCCGTCCGCCAGCACGCGGGCCTCATGGTCCCGGGCCCGGCGCAGGCCGCCGGCGTGGCCGCCCTCTCCGACGACGCCCACGTTGACGCCCAGCGCGAGCGCTACCGGGAGCGTCTGGCCTTCCTGGCCGGGGTCCTGGGTGCCTACGGCTGTCCGGTGGCGCCCCCCGAAGGAGGTTTCTATCTCTGGGTGCCCCTACCCACCGGTCGCTGGCCCGACGCCTGGGTCATGGCCGAGGCCCTGGCCACCGACGGTGGGATCCTGGTCAGCCCGGGCGATCTCTACGGCGACGGCGGTGCGGGGCACGTGCGGGTGGCGGTGGTACAGCCCATGGAGCGGTTGGCGCTGGTGGGGGAGCGCCTCGCTAGGGTGCGGCATGGCTGATCTCCAGGCAGGCATTGAGGAGTTGTGGGAGCGTCGCGCCGAGCTGTCACCGGCGGATACCGACGCGGCCGCGCTGGTGGAGGAGGCGATCGAGCTCCTCGACACGGGCCAGGCCCGCGTGGCCGAGGTCGATGCCGCCACCGACGAGGTGGTCGTCCACGAGTGGCTCAAGAAGTCGATTCTGCTGCTCTTCTCGTTGCGCGGCATGGAGACGATTGAGGCCGGGCCCTTCGAGTACGCCGACAAGCTCCCCCTCAAGCACGGCTTCGCTGCGGCCGGGGTGCGCGCCCTCCCCGGCGCGTCGGCCCGCTGGGGCTCGTTCCTCGGACGCGGTGTCGTGCTCATGCCGTCCTACGTGAACATCGGGGCCTGGGTGGGAGCAGGCTCCATGGTGGACACCTGGGCCACGGTCGCCTCCTGCGCCCAGATCGGCGAGCGGGTGCACCTGGCGGGCGGCGTGGGCATCGGCGGGGTGCTCGAGCCTCCGAACGCGGTGCCGGTGGTGGTCGAGGACGACGCCTTCGTGGGGAGCCGGTGCATGGTGACGGGAGGTGCGCGGATCGGCAAGGGGTCCGTGTTGGGGGCGGGGAGCTTCCTCGACCCCTCGATTCCCGTCATCGACGCCGAGACCGGCGAAGAGATCTCACGCGGCGTCGTGCCCTCCTGGTGCGTCGCCATCCGGGCCAGCCGCCGGCGCGAATACCCGGGCGGAGAGTTCTTCGTGCCGTGCGTCCTCGTCATCAAACGGCTCAGCGAAGGCGAGCGCCACGACAAGGCGCAGCTGAACCAGGTCCTGCGCGACCACGGCGCCAGCACCTGAGCCGATGAGCGATCTCCTCGGGGTCACCCGGGATCTGATGGCCGTCCCCTCGCCGAGCAGGAGCGAAGGGGCGCTGGCCGACCTGGTGGAGGCTGCGCTATGCGCCTGCCCCTGGCTCGAGCTCACACGCGTCGGGGACAACGTCGTCAGTCGTACCACGTTCGGCCACGACCAGCGCCTGGTCCTGGCCGGCCACCTCGACACGGTCCCCGCGGTGGGGAACGGCGCGCCGAGGCTCGAGGGTGACACGGTGTGGGGCGTCGGGGCGTCCGACATGAAGGGCGGTCTCGCGGTCATGCTCCATCTGGCGACGACGGTGCGCCGGCCCGCGGTGGACGTCACATGGTGCTTCTACGCCCGGGAGGAGATCGGCCGCGCCGACAGCGGCCTGCTCGAGCTCTGGCAGGAGCGGCCGGACCTGTTGGCGGGAGATGCCGCCATTCTCGGGGAACCGACGAGCGCGCTGGTGGAGGCGGGCTGCCAGGGCACGATGCGGGTGCGCGTCACCTTCCGCGGGGTGCGCGCCCACACCGCCCGCCCGTTCACGGGCCGCAACGCCATCCACCGCCTGGTGCCGTTGCTGCAGCGGGTGGCCGACTGGCCGGGGCGCGAGGTGGTGCTCGACGGCTGCACCTATGCCGAGCAGCTGCAGGCGGTGGCCGTGGAAGGGGGCGTGGCCGCCAACGTCGTGCCCGACGAGGCGCGCGTCACATTGAACCACCGCTATGCGCCGGACCGGGGGTCCGAGGAGGCCGGCGCCTTCCTGCTGGAGCTCCTGCAGGGGACCTGGGACCCGGGTGCGGGCGACGCCTGGGAGGTGCTCGACGCCGGCGACGGTGCGCCGCCCTCCCTGGAGCACCCTTTGCTCCGGGCGTTGGTGGAGAAGAGCGGCGGGGCGCCCAAGGCGAAGGTCGGATGGACCGACGTGGCTTCGTTCTGGGACCACGGCGTACCGGCCGCCAATTTCGGTCCCGGCGACCCGCTCCTGGCCCATCACCCCGACGAGCGCGTGTCGGCACCGCAGCTCGAGCGCGCCCGTGACGTACTCCTCGCGCTGATCTCCTAGCGCAGCTCAGCGCACGACGATGGTCCCCATCATGTACTGGTGGATGTTGCAGATGTAGTGGTACGTGCCCGCCTTCTGTGGTGCCGTGAATGTCTTGGTCTGGCCACCGCCGATGTCGCCGGTGTCGAACTGGCCCCCAGTGGCCGTCAACGTGTGCGTGACGGAATCCTTGTTCGTGACGCTCACCGTCGAGCCCGGCGCCACCGACGCCCGCATGGGCGAGAACATGAAGTTCGAGATGGTGATGGCGTCCGTCGCTTTCGCAGCCGTCGCCGCCGCCGCCGCCGTCGTCGTGGCCGCGGACCCGGATCCTGACCCCGAGCCCCCGCCGCTACAGGCGGCGAGGAGCAGTGCGGAGGCCAGGACCACGACGACCGCACCACCCCTCAACCGAACTGCCGGTTCCCGCATCGGTCAGACCGCCTGTGACGTGGGGTTGAACGCCAGAGGCGTGCCCGAGGCGGTCTGTGCGCCGGGGTACATCCCGAGCACGTAGTAGAGGACGGCGATGTGCTGCATTTCGACCGGCTGAATGGAGGACGACAGCTGAATTGCGGCGCTGCTCTTCAGCTTCGACGTCTCGGCCTGATAGGTCTGGGCCGCGATCGTCTCCAGTGTGAGCGCGAGCTGGGCCAGCCCGGTGATGTCGGTCACCTTGGCGAAGTCCGACTGCACGGTCGGCGTCAGGGTCGGGTTCGTCACCGTCACCGGTGCCTTCCCGTGTGATTGCAGAACCGCGTTCCACGCATCGGCGTGCTGCTGGTGTTGACCCTTGACCGTCGTGGCGAACGTGGCCACCGCCGGGGGCACCGAGCCGAGCTTGCCCTGGGTCGCCGCGGTGAGGCCGGCGTTATAGGCGAAGACGGCGAGGTTCTCCAGGCTGGCCGCGACCGCAGCCACCGCCAGGTCACCGGTGAGGCCGGCAGGGGGGAACGCGGCGTGGACGGGCGACAGGCGACGGGTCGACGCGGCGGCCAGCGTCGGGACCGCACCGCTGCCGACCGCAATGGCGGCACCGCCCGCCACCGCGGCGCCGGCACCCAGCAGGAAGGTGCGGCGGCTGGTGCCGCGCATCCCGGCCAGAGCTTCCTGCATGGCGGGCAAGCCGACGTCCTGGTGCAGCTCCTCGAGCTCGTGCGTCCGGGCCCGCAGCTCGCGCTCGCTGCCGGTGAATCTCTTCGTCCTGTCCTTGCTCACTTGACTGCTCCTTGTCCGGCCGGGGCGGCACTGTCGGTCTTGTAGAACGCGTTGGGAAAGCCGACGCTGCCGGCTGCGGCCGGGAGCATGGCGGCGGTACCGGGCGCGAGCGAGATCAGCTGTGGAGCGCCCGCCATGAGGAGGGCCTGCACGGCGAGCAGCACGGAGACGTGCTGTGCCTCGATCCCCATGATGCTGGCCAGCAACGCCTTGTTCTTCGTGCTCTTGGCGAGGACGGTGTCCTTGACGTAGGTCTCCGCCGCGATGTTCTCGAGCTCGAGGGCCAACGCCACGACGCCCAGCGCGCCCTGCGTCGGAGTGGCTGAGCCGAGGCCCGCTACCGCCTTCGTGACGACGGGGACGAACACCGGGTCGGGCTTGTGTTGCACCTTCCCGCCCAGGCTCTTGACCGCGGCGTTGAAGGCGTCGGCGTGCTGCGCGTGCTGGCCCATGGTGACCTGCGCGAACTTCGTCACCACAGGGTTGGCGGACGACCCGCCGATGTAGGGGAGCGTGAGCGCCGTCTTGTAGGTGGAGACCGCCAAGTTCTCGATGGAGGCGGCGGTCTGCAGTATCTGGACGTCGCTGGAGCTGCTCGCTGCGGCGGCCGAGGCCAGTGCACCGACGAGCACAGCGCCCCCCGCCGCGCCCAGGAGGGCGGTACCGGCCAGGCTCGCTGCGAGGGTACGGGTGTGGCTCTCGTGGAAGGCCTGCTGAGCCGACAGGTCATGCTCGGGCTGTGCGTGCGCCGCGTCGACGAGTTCGTCGAGCGCCTCGTGAGTCGGGCGCAGTGCGTCTGCCTGCAGGTCTTGGGATTCGTCGAGCAGCTCGGCGAGCGCCCGGGGATCTGCCGTCATGTGGTGGCCTCCTCGGAATGGGTTGCCCACTGTTCGGAGACAACCGCGTGACGGATGACAGAAAGACCGGAAAGGAAAGGGGTGAATCCTCAGGCGGGGGAGAGGCGCGCCACGGCGCGCGTGAGCAGATGCAGATCGCCCTGTCCCGGGAGCCGGTCGACGCGCCGGTCGATGCGCGCCAGGACATCGGCACCCTTGTTGCCGTCGAACAGGTAGTTGACGAGGAATCCGACTTCGCGCTTCGGCATGACCCCCGAGCCGACCGGTCGCCACCAGTGCGACAACGCGAAGCGTGTGAGTTTCTGCGCATTGGGGCTGTCACGCAGACGGCGGGTCGCCTCCGACGCGTAGAAGTCGATGTGCCCGCCCTCTTGCTTCATGATCCGCCGTAGGAGCTCGCGCAGCGTCGGGTGCCCCGCCGTCTCCGCCAGTCGGGAGTAGCCGGCTTGGGTCGTCCATTCATTGATGGCACCCCACGTCATGTGCAGGGCGATGAAGGCCCGTCCCGCGCAGGCCGCCGAGGCGATGGTGCTGAATGTGCTGGCGGCCTGGCGCCGTCGCCGCCCGTGCCGCAGCGCGGCGATGCGGGGCGCTCCGGCTTCCTCGCCGTGGGCCTCGAGCACCTGTCCGATGGCCTCGCCGTGCCACATCTCCTCGAACGCCCAACAGGACAGGAAGGAGGTGACGGCAGGGTCCTGGTGCGCCGGGGTCAACAGGAGGTCGCGCAGGTAGCAGATGGTGTGATGCTCGACGTCGTGCATGTAGCGCAACGAGCGCAACGCGTCGGCCGGCAGAGGCTGGTCCCTGAAGTCATCGAAATCGATGCCCTCCAGGTCCAGGCGGCCCGCCCGGGTCTTGTAGGAGTCGATGGTGGTTCGCATAGCGCCTACTATTCGGAACCCAGGTGAGGCCCGGATGGGCGAATTTCGGGACATCCAAAGTGGGGAGTGGCTCCGAACAGGTCCGACATGCCTCCTATCGACGAAGTGAGCGATGCCCAGCTGGTGACCTCCATCGCCCGCTACAGCGAGGTGGCGCTGGCGGAGGCCTACCGACGCCACGGGGGAGCGGTGTTCGGTCTGGCCAAGCGAGTCCTCAACAACCCGACGGACGCCGAGGACGTGACCCAGGAGGTCTTCTTGCGGCTGTGGAACCAGCCCGACCGATTCGATCCCGCCCGTGGCTCCCTGCGCTCGTTCCTTCTGGCCCAGGCGCACGGCCGGGCCGTCGACGCCGTGCGCTCCTCGAGCTCGCGGCGCCAGCGGGAGGCCCGCGACGCGCTGCGCACGGCGACGGCGGAGTACGACATGCAACGTGAGGTGTGGGACCTGGCGGTGGCCGACCAGGTCGCACAGGCCATGGGCGAGCTGCCCGACGAGGAGCGCCGGGCGATTGAGTTGGCCTACTTCGACGGTCGTACCTACCGCGAGGTGGCGCAGCTGCTGGACCAGCCCGAGGGCACCGTCAAGAGCCGAATCCGCAACGGCATGCGGCGCATGCGCGCCGTCCTGGCGGACGCCGGCGTGCGGGGGGTCGACGCGTGATGTCACACGAGGAAGCCAGCAACCTGCTCGGGGCGTACGCGCTCGATGCCGTCGACGGTGACGAGTTCACCGAGCTCGAAGCACACCTCGATACCTGTCCGCGCTGTCGGGCCGAGCTCGACAGCCTGCGTGACGTCGCGGCCGCCATGGGCAACTCGGTCGAGTCGCCGCCCGAGGGGCTGTGGTCCCAGATCGCCCTCCGTCTGCCCGAGCGGCAGGGGGGCGACGAGCCGCCACCGATGCCGCAGCTCACGTCGGAAGCCCGCTCGCCCTTCCGCACGCCGCGCCCCGCGCCCACGCCCCGGCGTCGGGTCATGGTCACCGCCCTCGGCGCCATCGCCGTGGCCGCCGCCGCCGTGGCGGTCGTGCTGGGCATCGGCCTGGTGCGGGCCGACAACAACATCTCGAATATGCAGGCGGCGGGCCCGACCTCGCTGAGCGCGGCCCTGCACACCCCCGGGCACCGACTCATCACCCTCCACTCGAGCTCCCACACCCAGTTGGCCCAGGTCGTGGTGACACCGTCGGGCCAGGGGTTTCTGGTCTCGTCGAATCTGCCGGCCCTCGGCCACGGCGAGACCTACCAGCTCTGGGGCATTGTGGGGCACAACCCGATTTCGCTGGGACTCCTCGGGAGCGCGCCGCGCAGTGCGGCCTTCACCGTCGCCGGCTCGGCCCGGCCCACGACGTTCGGCGTCACGGCGGAGCCGGCCGGCGGCTCCATCGTCCCCACCGCCACGATGGTCGCCACCGGGGCCGTCTGACGCCGGGTCAGCTGTTAGGTTCGCTCCTCATGTCCGAGGAAGACGCACCCAAGAAGCGCAAGCCCATAGAGATCTTCGCCGAGGCAGAGCCCATCAAGCTCGGGTCGATGCTGTTGACCCTCGTGGAACCCCATCGCGGCCACGAGGTGGCGTACAACCGCTGGTACGAGCGGGACCACTTCTACTCCGGCTGCATGGTGGGCCCGTACAACTTCGCCGGCCGTCGCTTCGTCGCCACGGCCGACCTGAAGGCATTGCGTGACCCGGACCCGTCGGCCATCACCGGGCAGCCGGGCCGGGGTTCGTACATTTCCGCCTACTGGGTCCTCGACGGCTACTTCGACATGTGGAACCGATGGGCACTGCGCCAGGTCAACGCTCTGCATGCCGCCGGCCGCATGTTCCAGGAGCGCGACCACGTGCACACGCTGCTGTACCACTACCAGTGGGAGCACCGACGCGAGCCCGACGGTGTCCCGGTGGAGCTCGCCCTCGATCATCCCTACCGCGGGTTCGTCACCGTCTTCATCGATCGTGACGACTCGGTGTCCAACGAGGAGTTGTGGTCCTGGCTGCGCACCGAGCATCTGCCCGGGTTGATGCCGGGGAGCGACGCCGATCTGGTGGCCGCCTTCACCCCGGTCGCGCTCGAGGTGGACGCACCCGGCGACGTGCCCCGAGAGAAGGCGCGCGACAACCGCACGGTCCTCCTGTGGTTCCTCAACACACCGCCCGAGGTGGCCTGGGAGCCTGTCATCGCCGAGCACCGGCGCCAGCTGGAGGCGGCCGGGAAGGGCACCGTGGTGGCGGCCCTCCCCTTCGTCCCGACCATTCCGGGCACGGACACCTACACCGACAAGCTCTGGGCGGACTGAACCGCCACATCGGTGCACCCGTCGCGACGGGGGCACGGCGGCGATGTCAACCCCGGGCCAGGATCTCCACGTGCGGGATGACGAACACCGCATCGTCGGAGTCCGCCCAGCGCAGGAAGGCCTCGGCAATGCGTCCGACCTCGTCGGCATCGCTCAAGCCGTACGCCACCACCTGCTCGGCGAAGCGTGAGTAGCGCACCCGGTCGGCCCACAGCCCGCCCCACCAGGCCCGCGCCTCGGGGTCGGCGTAGGTCCACGTCGAGCTCGAGACCGTCACGTCGGAGAACCCCGCCGCCTGCGCGTGGCCGAGCAGCCGGGGACCGATGCGGGCGTCATGGCCGTTGCGCTCCGTCACGGCGAAATAGAGCTCGAGCCAGCGGTCCAGAACCGGGTCGGACGGGGCCCAGGTGAAGGCCCCGTAGTCCGAGTCGCGGGCCGCCAGCACGCCGTCGGGGTCCAGCACGCGACGCAGCTCAATGAGCGCGGCGACCGGATCCTCCACATGCTGGAGCACCTGGTGCAGGTGGATCACGTCGAACGAGGCGTCGGGGAATCCCAGGGCGAACAGGTCGGCCGTCTCGAAATGCAGGTTCTCCAGGCCCAGGCCACGGGTGTGCTGCTCGGCCTGGGCCACCACGTCGGCGGCGGCGTCGATGCCGACGGCCTCGCCGGGTGCCACCAGGAGGGCGAGATCGGTCGTGATGGTGCCCGGGCCGCAGCCGACGTCGAGCAGGCGCTGACCCGGACGCAGGTGGGGGAGGAGGTACGCGCTCGAATTCTCGGCCGTGCGCCAGGTGTGGCTGCGCAGGACCGACTCATGGTGTCCGTGCGTGTAGGTCATGCGTACATTGTGGCGTGCCCGAAATGCCCGAGATGCAGGCGCTGTCCGAACGCCTCGACTCCCTACTGGCCGGGGCCACCGTGGAGCGCGCCGATCTGCTCGGGTTCTCGTCCCTCAAGACCTACGCCCCGGCACCCGACGACCTCAAGGGCCGTCAGGTCCTGTCCATCGGTCGCCGGGCCAAGTATCTCGTGTGGGAGTTCGACGGCGGCGTCCGGCTGGTGCTGCACCTGTCCCAGGCCGGCCGCCTCGATATCGAGGAACCGCCCAAGAAGACCAAGCCCCGCGGTGCCGTGGCCCGCTTCACGTTCACGACGGCCGGCGAGAGCCCGACCGCCGTTGCCGTCCTGGTGCGCGAGTTCGGCACACAGCGCAAGGCGTCGTGGTGGGTGCTGGCGCCGGGCGACGAGGGCCCACTGGCGGGGCTGGGGCCCGAGGTGGGCAGCGAGGCCTTCGCCGAGTTCATCCGCACCAGCGGTTCCCGGCGTCATCTCACGACCGATCTGCGCGACCAACACGTGGTGGCCGGCATCGGCCGTGGTTGGGGTGACGACATTCTGCACCGGGCCAAGCTGTCGCCCTTCGCCTCGCTGCGCTCCTTGACGCCGGACCAGCGCGAGGCCTTGCTCACGGCCGCCACCGACGTGCTGGACGAGGCGCTCGAGCTCGAGCGCACACGGGAGGGTGGGCTGTCGGAATCGAAGCTGGGAGGCCGCTTCAAGGTCCATAACCGCGTCGGAGATCGCTGCCCCACCCCGTGCGGCGACACCCTCGAGCGGGTCTCGTTCGAGTCCTACGAAATGGCCTACTGCCCGACGTGCCAGACCGGGGGCAAAGTGCTGGCCGACCGCCGCCTGTCCAAGCTGCTCAAGTAGCCGACTCGCCGGGTCGGCGCGGACCCGCGCCGACCACCGCCTAGTTCAGCTGCCGGACCACGGTGACCACCTTGCCGAAGATCGTCACCTCGTCGGGAGCGTCGAAGACCATCGGCTCGTACGCCGTGTTGGCCGGTGTGAGTACGACCCGGCCGCTCTTGCGGCTGAAGGTCTTCACCGTGGCCTCGCCGTCGTTGATGCCGGCCACGACGACGTCGCCGTTGTCGGCCTCGGGTTGTTGGCGCACCACCACGTAGTCACCGTCGAAGATCCCGGCATCGATCATGGAGTCGCCGCGGACCCGCAACATGAACGAGGGCCCGCTGCCGGTGAACTGCTCGGGCATGGGGAGCAGCTCCTCGATGTTCTCCTCGGCCAGCACGCCGGTGCCCGCCGCCACCTCGCCCACCAGCGGCACGTTGTGCACTGCCGACGCCGGGAGCCGGGATGACGTGTCGGGGTCGAAGTGGACCTGAATGGCCCGGGGCTTGCTCGGGTCCTTGGAGAGGTAGCCCTCGCGCTGGAGCACGGCCAGGTGGGTGTGCACCGTGGCCGAGGAGGCCAGCCCGACCGCCTCGCCGATTTCGCGGACCGAGGGCGGATACCCCCGGTCGCGCAGGCAGTCGGCGATGAAGTTGAGGATCTGCAGCCGCTTCCCGCTCAGGACCTCGGCCATCGGTGTCTCCTTTGGTGCCCACCCCGGCCTGTCGCCGGGCCCCTCCCGGGGGCGAACATCCGTTCGTGAACGACCAACCTACCGAAGTGGACGACCCAAAGCAAACATCTGTTCGATGTGTTCGCTGGAACGTGGTCTCAGCGTTGGCCGGCGAGGACGCCCAGCTCGGCCAGCAGCTGGTCCCGCAGCTCGTCAAAGGCCTCTCCCCCGACCCGCCGGGGCCGCGGCAACTCGACATGCCGGTCGACGGGGATCGTGGAGTCCCGCAACACGAGCACACGATCGGCCAGCAAAATGGCCTCCTCGACGTCGTGGGTGACCAGAAGCACCCCAGGGTGGTGGCGGCCGCACAGTTCGGCCACCAGGCTCTGCATGCGCAACCGGGTCAGGGCGTCGAGCGCGGCGAAGGGCTCGTCGAGGAGGAGCAACTGGGGCTCGCGCACGAGAGCTCGTGCCAGCGCGACCCGCTGCGCCTCCCCACCCGAGAGCGTGCCGGGCCAGGAGTCCGCTTGGTCCTCGAGCCCGACCTCCCGCAGCGCGGCGACGGCGCGCTCGCGCGTCGATTCGCTGCGCGGCAGTCCGATCACGACGTTGCGCCAGACACGCATGGAGACCACCAGGCGCGGCTCTTGGTAGACGACCGTGCGGACCTCGGGGACGAGGACCTGCCCGCTGCTCGCCACCTCGAGCCCCGCCAGAATGCGCAGCAGCGTCGTCTTGCCGCTGCCCGATGCACCGAGCAGGGCGACGAATTCACCCTGGGCGACCGTCAGGTCGAGGTGGGCGAGGACCTCCCGCTGACCGAACGTCTTGGTGACGTCGACCACCATCGCTGCCGGCTGCGTTGTGGGCAGGTTCATCGGACCGCCTGGTGACGGCGCCACGGCATGGTGTAGCGCTCCAAAATGCGGACGGAGATGTCGGCCGTGATACCGATGAGTGCGTAGATGATGATGCACACGACGAGAACGGGGATCTGCTGCAGGCTGTTCGCCTGCGACACCAGGTAACCGATGCCCTGACTGGCGCCGATGCTCTCGGTGAAGACCAGCGCGATGACCGAGATCCCTGCTGAGAAGCGCAGCCCCGTCATGATGGAGGGCATCGCGAGCGGGACGACGACGCGGCGGACCAGTTGCCATCCCTCCACTCCGAAACTGCGCGCGGCCTCGACGACACGGCGGTCCACGTTGCGCACGCCGTTGAACGTGTTGAGGTACATGGGGAAGAGCGTGGCCAGGGCGATGAGGTACACGTGGGATGCTTCGCCCACCCCGAACCAGACGATGAACAGGAAGATCAAGGCCGGGTAGGGGACGGTGCGCAGCATCTGCAGCGACGCATCGAGGAGCTCTTCGCCCAGGCGGTAGAGGCCCACGATGATGCCCAGGATGAGTCCCACGCCGGCTCCCAGGGCGAGACCCTCGAGCGCGCGTTGGATGGAGATGCCGACGTCGCCGATTAGGTCTTGGTGCAGGAGGAGCTGCACGAACGCGTCCCAGGTTGCAGCGGGACCCGACAGCACCGTTGGCTCGATGACATTGGTGGCGGTCAGGATCCACCAGGCGATGAAGATCGACACCGGCACCGCCAAACGGACGGCCAACGAACCGCGCCGGGACCGCTTCCCGCCTTCGCCCACGCTGAGGCTGACCAGCCCGACGGGAGGCGGCTGTCGCGGAGAGGCCGTGAAACCGAAGGGACGCGGTTCTCGGTCAAGCGGATGGGAGGAGACGGCGCTTCCGGCGGCAGTGTTCGTGACGTCCACCGTCACGAGGTCAGATCGGCGTTCTTGGCCACGACCTTGTTGAAGGGGAGGTCGAAGATGCTCTTGACGTTGAGCGTGGTCGGGAGCAGCCCGAGCTTCTGGAAGGTGTCGGCCTCGCTCTGCTGATAACTGATGATGGACGGTGTGATCGGGGTGCCCACGGCCTGGACCGACGCCACGGCCGCCTCGGCCTCTGCCAGCGTGACGCCATACGTCTTGACGTAGGTCTGCGCTGCGAGCAGGGGGTCCTTGCGGAGGATTGCGGCCGCCTTGTAGAAGCGCTCGATGAAGTCCTGCAGTGCGGCGGCCTTCTGGGGATTGGCGAGAGCGGCGTTGCTCGCCGTCAGGTAGCCGAGCACCTGGAGATAGTTGGACCCGCTGGCCAGTACCCGGATTTTGCCCGTGGTCTGGTCGAGTGCGGTCAGCGGCTGCGAAATCACTGCGGCGGCCACCTGACCGTTGGTCACGGCGGTGGAGGCGCTGGTGACGGGCAGGTTGCTGATGTGCACCGCGCTGTAGGGGATGTGGTTCTTGGCCAGGTACTGCACCAGGAAGTACTGCTCCACGGTGCCCTCCTGGACGGCCACCGTCTGGCCCTTCAACTGTGCTGCGGTCTTGATGGGCGAACTCGTCGGCACCACGATGTCGTAAGGGGAGACCTTGGGATTCGCCCCCTTCGTGACCGCCACGACCTTGACGGGGTCACCGGACGATTGGGCAAAGATCGTGGGCGTTTCGGCCATATCGCCGAGGTCCACCGACCCTCCGGTCTCGGCGGCGATGACGGGGGGACCACCGACGAAGTTGCTCCAATTGACCGTGTAGGCCGCGCCCTTGAGGGCATCCGTGGCCTGGAAGATCGTCTGGTACTCCTTCAGCTGGTCACCGAAGTTGAGGGTGACGCCGCTCAAAGAGACGGCCTTGGTGGAGGCGGATGCTCCGCCCGCGCTCAGGCCGAGGACGAGTCCGACCGGGAGCGCCATTGCCGCCAGTCGGCGCAGCGCCGCGCCGGGTCGAAGGGATGGTGAAGTCAGCAGATGCACGGGATTGTCTTTCTGTGGTCGAGGGCCGCACGCCGCCGGACCGGAAGGGGGGGAAGAGCCGGCCCGGCGGCGGAGTACGGCGGTCTAGAAGGGCTTGTCGCCCTGGATGGTCACGCGCTGAATGACGCGATGGGCGTCGCCGTAGTCGCCGATGGCGTAGTGCATGGTGGTCCGGTTGTCCCAGAAGCCGAGATCGCCTTCTTCCCAGCGGTAGCGAACGACGTACTCCGGCGTGGTCATGTGGTCGTAGAGAAAGCGGAGGAGAGCCTCGCTCTCCTTGGTGGTCAATCCCTTGATCCGCTTCGTGAAGCCCGGATTGACGAAGAGGTTCCGGCGCCCGGTCTCGGGGTGGGTCCGCACGACGGGATGCTCGACCGGCGTCAGCTCCGTGAAGGTCACGCCGTCCCACTCGCCCTTGCCGACGGCCGCGAGCAGTGAGCCGAAGGCGCGGGTGCCGTCGTGGACGGCCGTCAGACCGTCGACCAGTTCGCGTAGGGGTGCGGACAGACCTTCGTAGGCGGCCTGGGTGTCGGCCCACAGGGTGTCACCGCCCGCCTTGGGGATCACGATGGCGTTGAGGACCGAACCGAGGGGCGGCGTCTCGACGAACGTGACGTCGGTGTGCCAGCGCTCGCGGCCGCCGTCCTCGCGCCCCACGCCGTAGGAGAACTGCCGGGCTTTCGTGTAGTCGATCTCGAAGACTTCCTTGTGCTCTTCGATCCCCGGGATGACGGGGTGCGCGAGGGTCACCGGACCGAACGCTGCGGCGAATTCCTTGTGCTCACCCGCAGACAGGTGCTGGCCGGGGAAGAAGATGACCTTGTAGTCGAGGAGCGCCTGGCGAACGGCTGCCAGCGCGTCGGAGCCCAGTGGCTGGTGCAGGTCGATGCCGCGGATCTCGGCTCCGATGGTGCCCGAGAGCGGGGCGATGTCGAGATGGACGTCGGTGGCGGTGGTCATGGGATTCCTCGAGGGGTTGAACGGGTGGCTAATCCTGACCAAGTCAATCGGGATTGTCAAGTACGGCCCAGGGCGGGCGTGTCACACCGGATCCCTAGGGTGTGGACCGTGTACGAACAGCTGTTCGACGTGACGGTTGACAGCGAACAGGTGTTCGTGGTCCAATCTGCAGGAAGCGAACAGGTGTTCGGAAGAGGGAGACGCCATGACGGTCGCATATGAGCTCGATTTCGAGACGTACCGCCCCCGGCTGTACGTCGTGCCCGACCAGCCGGCGCGGTCCGCACCTTCCGCCCGGGTGCGCCGTCGCCGGGTGGTCGTGGGAGCGTTCGTCGCGGTCCTCCTGGTCCTCTTGGCCCTGCCGATCCGCTCCCTCGGCGGGAGCACCCTGGCCCAGGCGGCTCCCTCGCAGGGTCAGGAGTACGTCGTCAAGGCGGGCGACTCGTTGGCCTCCATCGCAAGCCGGGCAGACCCCGTGCACCCCGCCTCACTCGCCGGGCAGCTCGTCCGCGAGACGGGAACCCGTTCGGTGGTGCCGGGGGAGCACATCTTCATTCCCTGACTATCGTCGGCGGTGTGCGGTGTCCCTGGTGCGGTGTCGATGACGACCGCGTGGTGGATTCGCGTCAGGCCGAGGAAGGGGGCGCCATCCGCCGCCGCCGCGAATGCCTGGGTTGCGAGCGTCGCTTCACGACGTTCGAGCGGGTCGAAGAGGTCCCGCTGTGGGTCGTGAAGCGGAGCGGCCTGCGAGAGCCGTTCGATCGGGCCAAGGTTGTCGAGGGTGTCCGCTCGGCCACGAAGAACCGCCCCGTCACTCCCGAGCAGATGGAGGAGCTGGCTCAGGCCGTCGAGGACGCGTTGCGGGCGGAGACGACGGAGCCGACCAGTCAGCAGGTCGGGGTTGCGGTGCTCGAACGTCTGCAGAGCCTGGACGACGTGGCCTACCTCCGCTTCGCCAGCGTCTACAAGGGATTCGAAGAGGCGGGTGACTTCCAGCGTGAGGCGGGGCTGTTGACCAAGACGACGGAGCCGAAGCGGAAGTGATGGAGGAGACGCCCGGCACCGTCCTGGCCGTCTACGCCCACCCTGACGATGCCGATGTGGCCTGCGGCGGCAGCCTGGCCCGATGGGCCAAGGCGGGGAGCGCGGTGCACCTTGTGGTCTGCACCGACGGCGGCAAGGGGACGACCGACCCGGCGGTCGAGCCGGCACAGCTGGCCCGCGAGCGCGCCGCGGAGTTGGACTCGTCCTCGGCGGTGATCGGCCTTTCCAGTGTGGAGAACCTCGGCTTCCCCGACGGTGAGTTGACCGATTCGGCGGACTTCCGGCGCACGCTGGTGGCGCGGGTGCGGGCCCTGCGTCCCGATCTGGTCTGCGGGCACGATCCGACCGCGGTCTTCTTCGGTCGGGACTACTTCAACCACCGGGACCACCGGATCGCCGGCGCCGCGCTGCTGGACGCGGTGGCTCCGGCGGCCGCGCTCCCGCACTACTTCCCCGACGCCGGGTCGCCGCACCAGGTTGGCACGGTGCTCCTCTCGGCGACTCTCGAGCCCGACGAGTGGGTGGACATCTCGGACACGATTGAGGCCAAGGCGTCTGCGGTCGAGTGCCATCGGACCCAGTTCGCCGGCCAGGAGGGCTGGGCCGGTGAGGCCGTCAGGCGCCGGGCGGCGGAGGAGGGCCGGCGGGCCGGCGTGGCCTACGCCGAGGGGTTCCGTCGGTTGACCCTCGGTGGCTGAGCGGCCTGCCCTCCCCACCATCTTGCACGTCGACATGGACGCGTTCTTCGCGTCGGTCGAAGTGCTCGACGATCCCTCCCTGGCCGGGAAGCCGGTCATCGTGGGCGGGGCCGGGGCGCGCGGCGTCGTGGCCTCGTGCACCTACGAGGCGCGCGCCTTCGGGGTGCACTCGGCCATGCCGTCGGTGCGGGCTCGTCAGCTCTGCCCTGAGGCCATCTTCCTGTCAGGGCGACACAGCCGCTACGCGGAGGTCAGTGCTGAGCTGCACAAGGTCCTGGCGGACATCACGCCCATGGTCGAGCCCATCGGCCTCGACGAGGCTTTCGTGGATGTTGCCGGCGCGGTGCGGCTGCTCGGACCGCCGGCGGGTATCGCGCACCGACTGCGCCTGCGCGTGCACGACGAGCTCCACCTGGAGTGCGCGGTGGGCATCGGGCGCTCCAAAATGATCGCCAAGCTCGCCTCGCGGGCCGCCAAACCCCGAGCCAGCCGGGCCGGGTTGCTGCCCGGGCCGGGCGTCTTCGTGGTGGAGCCGGCGGACGAGCTCGCGTTCCTGCACGCCCATCCGGTGGAAGCACTGTGGGGCGTGGGTCCCGCCACAGCGAAGCGCCTGCACGACCTCGGCGTACGGACCGTGGCAGACCTGGCGGCGCTGCCTGTCGACACCGTGGTCCGTCGTCTGGGCAAGGCGAGTGGCGCCCACCTGGCCGCCCTCTCCCGCGGCGAGGATCCCGATCCGGTCAACCCCAATCGCCCCAACAAGTCCATCGGGCACGAGGAGACCTTCAGTGAGGATTTGGTCGACCCCAACGAGCTGGAGCGCCACGTGCTGCGCATGGCGGAATCGGTTGCGACGATGCTGCGCGGCGCGTCGAGCTCGGCCCGGACGATCACCGTCAAGATCAAGTTCAAGGACTTGTCATTGCAGTCGCGCTCGCACACCTTGGAGCGACCCATCGCCACCGGCGGGGCTATCGGGCAGGTGGCCGCCGCGTTGCTCTCCAGCGTCGATCCCGGTGAAGGGATCCGCCTTCTCGGCGTCAGCGCGTCGGGGTTGGCCGCCGGTGGCGTGGATCAGCTCTCCTTCGACCTCGGCGACGGGCTGTCGGACGAGAACCAAAGCGCCACGGCGCGTGAACAGTCCTGGCAGGACGCCACGGTGGCCGTCGATGCCATCCGTCAGCGTTTCGGGAAGAGCGCGGTGGGCGCGGCGTCCATGGTCACCGAGGACGGGGTCCAGGTGCCGGCCCGACGCGACGCTCCGTGGGGTCCGGACGACTAGTGAGGTCAAGGGCGGCGCGCGACGGGCTTCGGGGCCAAGGCAAACAGATTTGTCAGGTTCGGCCGATTCCTGTCCTTGTGCACTCCTTGAGCAGAACACCGACCATCGCGACCGGGGTGGAGCGCCAAGAATCTCGAGAAATCGATCAAACTATCTGGCCTCGATGAAGACCGCGACAGCCATGGCGACCACCACCACCGCCGCCGTGCCCAGCAGCAAGGGTCGGATATCTCGACCGTGACTTCCTTCGGCAGCTCGTCCAACTGCCTGCGTGCGCATCGAGTCAGAGATTCGGTGCGCCAGTCCCGCAGTGCGGAGGCGGGCGGTTGCGGTCGCCGCGACCCACCCGATCGCTGCCGTCGCCAAGGGGAGAAAGATGAGGAAGAGCATCGCCACGTTGGAGAACGCCTCGCTCACGCCACCGGCAACCCCCACCCCCGGGTCGCGCTGTCCTCCGTCGATCGCCACGACAGCAATCGTCGAGACGAAGAACATCGTCAGCCCGGCACTGGCGCCGGCCAGTCGAGCGGCGCGCCGGCCGACAGAGGCGCTTCCGCTGCGCCAAGCGCCACCCACCCCCACGACCAATGGCACCCCGATCAAGACTGCCGGGCCGGACCAAGCGCCCACCGAATAGATCGGGCTGATGATGCCCTGCCACGTGAATCCAGAGACCACCAACCATGCTGCTGTCACGAAGAGACCCCAGACCAGCCCCAGCCGCGCCACACCGGGCCGGCCGAGCTGTACGCGCACGGCGACGATCGAGCCCATCACGAGAACGGTCAGGATCGCCGACATGACCCAGTTCCAAGGGTCAGCGGCCAGCCCGAAGTGGACGAACCCCAAGCCGAACACGAGCGCGCTGCCCAGCGCAACGGCTACCAGTGCTGCCATTGGTCCCACCCGCCCCCATGGTGGCAGCAGCACGACGCCGGCCACGCATCCAAGAGCGAAGCGCCACCGCCCCGAACGCCCTTCGACCCGGTCCAACTCGCCAAGCATGGCCTGACCCCAATCGACCCGGTCGGCGGGGAGCAGCCCGACCGCCCATTGCAACAACCGGAGCGGCACGTCGCCTCGTACCGTCTGCGCGTCTGGAGCTGGATGTTCGCGACTCCACAGCACCGCCCCCACGGCAGACAGCAGCAAGATCGCGAGCACTGAGGGCCGACCCCCGCCAATCAGCAGCAGCATCGCCGGGACCGGCCGCACTACGCGCCGCTCAAGCCCAAGCGCCGGCGCGGCACGGACCGTTCGACTCGGGCGACGTCGAGAGTCGCGACGTACTCCCGCCCCGTTGGGGTGAGGCGATACAGGTGCCGGGGCGGCCGCCCAGGTGGACCTGGTTCCCAGGACGTTTCGAGCACATCACGGTCGGCAAGTCGGATCAGGATGGGATAGAGCGAACCCGACTTCAGGTGGACTTCTGTGGCCAGGTCGTAGCCGTAGCGCCACCGCGCCGGATCTTCAGCCAGCGCCTGGAGGACTCTGATCACCTGCGGAGACGGACTCCGGGAGCGGCTCACAAAAATAACTCTACCTATGTAGTCATCAGTGTCAAGCGCCGGAGGCGAGTGTCTGCCCGAGATGCTCGAGTGAACCACGCGCGGGTGGAGATTCTCCGTTGGTTTTACATGTCGATGGTGGTCTGAGGCCACCATCGGATCCAGTACCCGTGCGGGTGGGTATCGGCCAGTCGCACGGCCGGGGCTCCTCCGGGCCCGACGTGGACCAGCACGGTTGCCAGATCCGGTCCTTGGCGCCGCACCGGTGACGGAGGAGTGGGCAGCCCGGGCGTCTCGAACGGGCTCTCGCAATAGAGGTAGTGGACCGGGCGGTGCTCGCCGAGCGCGGCCACCTGTTCGGTCAGGCTGCGTTGCTCTTCCTCGCCGAGGTAGGCGGCCACCCAGGAGTGGAACACAACCAGTGGTCCGTCGCCTGGCATGGTGGCCACCACCTGCGACAGGTCTGTCAGCATGTTGCCGCGCTCGAGGCGTGGGGGGTGTGCGGCGGCCCGCACGTTGGCCAGCGCGGCACGCAGTCGCTCGAAGCGTGCCAGGTTGTCGGGCCACAGACAGGCCAACAGCCAGAGAGCCTCGTCGTCGGAGAGCGGGTTGACCGGAGCCAGGTCGAGGCCGACCCGCTCGGCCATGACGGGTAGGCGGAGCTCGGGCAGGTTCGTCGGATCGTCCCGCACGGTGCACTCGAGGGCGATCGCCGAGCCGGCTGCCCCGGCGGTGCGCACGGTGCCCCCCTCGGCCGCCCGGTAGGTGTAGCCGTAATCGTCGAAGAGCAGGTTGAGCCCTGCGGAGGTACCGAGGTCGAGCAGCGACAGCGGTTCGTGCCAGCCGTAGGCGGCCGCGACCTGGCAGAGTCCCGGCAGGAGGCTGGAACAGCGGCCGACCTCGTTGGTCTGGGTCGAGCGGGTTGCGATCAACCGCTCGAGCTCTGCCTGGTGCGCGTGGCAGAAGTCGGCGAAGCAGGCGGCAGCGTCGTCCTCCTGCGGGCCCCCGATCGGGTTGCCGCGCAGGACTCCCACCGTGTCGTAGAAGGAGGCCAACGGGTGCTCGGTTCCGCCGAGGAGCAGAAAATGCACCGCAGCGAGGAGGAGCAAGGGGCGTCGCTGGGGGAGCGGTGCGCCGTCGAGCAGCGACAGGACGTCGTCGTCGTCGGCGACGGCGCGGCAGATGGTGGCGTAGGTGGTACTTCCGTCACGTTCGACGGTCGCGGCAAAGGCGCGGAAATGGTCGGCCAGCGGCTCCTCGACGAGCACGCGGCTAGAAGCTGGCGGGGAGGAGCGGGCTGACGGCTCCGAAGAAGAACCACAGCAACACGAGCGTGCCCACCGCCCCGACCCCGTAAATCACCCAGCGTTGACGCCGGAACCGCCAGGCGGCGAGGAAGATGGCGGTGATGACGAGCGCGGTCACGAATCCCCAGAACAACGCGTCCGTGAGCGAAACGTCGGAGTTGCCGGCCAGGCTCTGACTTTTGGGGGCCGTGTGGACCTTGTGCACGGGGAGGGCGGATTGGGCGAACAGCTGGGAATGGGCCAGCCTGGCCTGGACGACGAGCCGGGTGCTGGCGCTGAAACGCGGATTACAGGTCGTGAGCGTGAGCTGATTGGCGATGACGTTGTCGACCACGGTCGTGTCGCTGGGCGACACCACGAAGCTCCTCGTCGCGTCGTAGACGAAGATGCCCTGCAGGGTGGTGAGGACGATCGGGTCCCCTACCTTGACCGAGTCGAGGTTGTAGAAGGGATGGCCATAGGTGGTGCGGTGGCCTGCGATGGCGGCGTTCCCGGGCTGACCGGGCAGTGGCGTGCCGGTGTAGTGACCCGGGCCCTTCCGAAGGTCGGGCGTGTTGGTTCCCTCGACCACCACTTGGTTGATGCCGATGACCGGGATCCGGATGTCGCCGATGGGCTCCCCCTCGGCTGGCGCGGACGTGGCGGGAGCGGCCACGGGAGGCCCCGTCGGCAGCCGGTCGGGCGTGGACGCCTGCGTCAGCGCATGGCGGACGGCGTCGTTGTTGGACTCTTGCACCAGCTGGTTGCGTAGACCGGACTGCGTGTGTGCCTCCTGCACGGAGGTGCCCCAGATTTGGTATGCCGTGAACAGGAGCACCAGGACTCCGACGCCGATCAGGACCCGCCCCAAGATGTCGACGACCCGTCGCAACGTAGACATCGCAGAGAGATTAGAGCGGACTGAGGCCGCGCCTCGGGTCGCCCGCTCCTAGGGCTGGACGGTGACCAGGGTGCCGAGCGGGGTCAGCGGGAACACGGTCTGCGCATTGGCGACCGGCATCTCGACGCAGCCATCGCTCTGTGGGAACCCGTAACGGGCCCGCACGAAGCCGTGCAGGGCGTCCCCGCCGTTGAAGTAGCTCACCCACTGAATACCAGGATCGACGTAGTGGGAGCCATCCGGGTTGGTGCCAGACATCGTGGTCACCGTGTAGCGGGCGTAGACCGGCCACGTGCCGTTGGCGGTGCTGGCTCCCGCTACCCCGGTGTTGACCGGGGTGCTGTAGACGGGAACCCCGTCCTTGTAGACGGTGGCCGTCTCGGGCAGCGACTGGCTCACGAGGACGTAATCCCACGACAAGGCGTCGCCCTTCCCGCTCTGTACGTCAGCCAGAAGGTCTGTCCATACCTCAGGCCCGGCAACGCCGTCGGTCTTCAGGCCATTCTGAGACTCGAAGTTCATGACGGCGCCCTGCGTGATCACGTTGTTGGTGCCCGGCGTCCACAACGTCTCGAGCGCGAGCGGCTGGTTCGGCCAGCGCCAGCTGAACGACCCCACCTGGTCGTTGCCCTCCTGCGTCGGCGACGTCAACGGCGATGCCGGTGTGAACGTCAACGGGAGATAGCCGAGCTCCGCCAAGAGCTGCTGCAGGCGCAGGACGGAACCAGGCGCCACAGAGAACTGCGAGGTGACCGACTGGGCCAGGCGCTGGCCCTCCGAGCCCACGACGCCCGACGTCCCGCCGGGAACGGTCACCGTTTCGGTGGCACCGGGCACGAGCGGCCCGCTCGCCTGGTACTCGAGCAACGATGGCGACAACACCGCCCACGAGCCGGGGACCGGTGGGTTGAGTGTCGGCATGGGGCTACCCGGAGCGAGGCTGGTGGAGAACTGCACGGTCACCGTCGAGCCCCCCGCGACATTGGCACCTGTGGGCGAGACGGACGTCACGGTGAGGGGCCGTGGCGGGGCAGCCGACGTGGCGGCGGCCTGGTTGCTGTGCAACCGGTCGACAGCGACGAAGCCACCGGCGGCGATGGCGAGCGCGACGACGCCCACGGTGACAACAAGCCACCGCCGCGGACCGCTCCTGGTGCGCGCATGTTCGCCAGACACAGCAGCAGGCATTCTACCGGGGAATATGTGGGTCTAAAGGCCCAATTCGGCCCCAATTTGCTGCGTGATTTCTGAGAGCCGGCTGGCATCGGTCACCTTGGATCCCCCCGACTCCCTCACGTAGAAAGCGTCAACGACCATTTCGCCGAGAGTGGACGCTCGGGCTGACACGACGTCGAGGTCCGCATCGAAGAGCACCCGGGTGATGCGGTGCAGCAGGCCGATCTCGTCGGGAGCGCGGACCTCCAGAACGGTGGCGGACGCCGATGCCTCGTTGTCGACGCTGACGTCGGTTGCGGGGAGATGAGCGGCGGAGCCGCGGCGGCGTGGATAGATGCGCTCGCGCTCGGAGAGCCGCTCGCCGAGGGCCAGGCGGTCCGACAGCACCGCGGTCAGGTCTTCGCGCAACTTCGCCGTGTCGGGCCACGTCCCACGGGCAACCTCGACGGTGAACACCTCGACCGCCACGCCGTTCTCGCCGCTGACGTTGGCGGCCCGCACGTCCATGCCGTTCAGAGCGAGGGCGCCGGCGACAGAGGAGAACAGTCCGGGGCGATCGGGCGCGGCGACGATGACGTTGGGTGGTCGGAGCGAGACCGAGGGAAGGCCCGAGGCGCGTACCTCGGCCATGAGTTCTTGGTTTGCCGCCACGAGTCGGTCCGGGGCGGCAGGCTCCGTCTGTCCTTGCAGCACGCGGTCTGTGCGCGTGACGAGCTCGGCCACGAGGCCTGCTTTCCAGGCCCCCCAGGCCGACGGGCCGGTCGCCCTGCTGTCTGCCTCGGTCAAGGCGGCCAGCAGGTGCAGCGTCAGCCGGTTGCCGGCAGCCTGCGCGACGCGGGCAATCGTCGTGGGATCGTCGAGATCGCGCCGGGTCGCCGTGTCGGGCAGCAGGAGATGGTGGCGTACGAGGTCGACCAGCACGGCCACATCGGTCAGCGCGAATCCCATGCGCGTGGCGATGTGATCGACCACCTCCATGCCGACAGTGGTGTGATCGCCTGGGAATCCCTTCCCGATGTCGTGGAGAAGGGTACCGACGAGGAGCAGGTCGGGCCGCTCGACGCTGTCGGTGAGCTCGGCGGCGAGCGCGACGGCTTCCAGCAGGTGACGGTCCACTGTGTAGGTGTGGTAGGCGTTGCGCTGGGGTTTGTTGCGGACAGCAGCCCACTCCGGGATGAGCCGCACCAGCAGGCCGTGTTGGTCGAGCGACTCGATCTTGTCAATGGCGGGGCGTCCCAGTCCGAGCAGCGCCACGAAGGCCTGGCGCGTCTCGCCCGTCCACGGGTCGCCGGGTGCTGGCATGCGGTCGGCCAATCGGTGCAGCGAGCCCTTGGCGATCGGCCGGTCCCATGTGGCCGCGGTGGTCGCCAGCCGCAATGGCAGCGAGGCGTCGTCGGAGACCGGGGCGAACGACGTCAGGGCAATTTCGCCATCGACCTCGACCATGTCGGGCCCGAGATCAGCAGTTGCAATTGGGATTGCGCCACCGGCAACGTTGCGGCGGAAGCGCCGCTTGGGCGGCGGGGTCGGGTCCCACAGCCGCTGCCGCCGCCAGACGTCGTCACTGACCCAGGCGATCTGCCGACCCGCCGTCGACACGGAGAACATGAGGGCGTCCGCGTCGTCGAACCCGAGCGCCGATGCCACCTGGTCCTGGTCTTGCAGCAGGAGCTTGTCGTGCTCGCGTTGGGCCAGGCGGTGGAGCTCCACCCGGATGTCAGTGAGCAGTGCTGTCGCGCTCGCCAATGACGCCAGGTCGGCATACTCGGCGAGGAGAGGCGCGAAGGCGGAGATGGCACGGAGCACGCTGACGTCGCGCAGCCCTCCATGGCTCTCCTTGAGGTCGGGCTCCAAGAGGAACGCCACATCCCCGGCGGTGGACCGGCGTTCGGCCATCTGCTGACGGAGCAGCGGCAGGTAGGGCGCGCCGAGTCGGTCCCGCCAGGCGGCGCGGGCCTTCTGGAGCAGGGGCTCGGCGACCTTGGGCTCGCCCCACACCAGGCGCCCGTCGAGCAGCCCGAGCGCCACGCGCACGTCCTCGGACGCCGCGCTCGAGGACCTCGGAGGGCCGGCGGACGGAGTGGTCGAGGTGGACGCCTTCGTCCCAGACCGGGTACCAGATGGCGTCGGCGACCTTCTTGATATCCCGGTGGCCGTTGTGGACGAGCACGACATCGAGGTCGCTGAACGGGCAGAGCGAGCCCCGGCCGTACCCACCGACGGCGACGAGAGCCAGGTGCCGCTTGGCGTCGCCGGCGGCCCGTTCGGCCAGGCCGGAGAGCCAGGCGTCGGCTTCGGCCGCATACCGCCGGCAGAATTCCTCCCCCCGCAGCCCGGGCTGGGCCAGGAGTTGGCTGCGCCGGTCACGCAGTGACGTCTCGGCGACCATGGCGGGAACGTAGCATTGGGTCTGTGAGCAAAGACGTGGAACCCAGGGAGGGCAAGACGCCCATGACCTTCACCCACGCCGTCGCCATGACGGCCGTGGGTGTCGTCGGGATCATCGTGGCTTTCTGGATCCTGAGCAGCGTGGCCGGGATCATCTTCTTCTTCGTAAAGATTGCGGTGGTGATTGCCCTCATCGCGGCCGTGTTCTGGGTGGTCTCCCGTTTTCGGCATTAGGGCGACGGCCCGGCCCGGAATCCCGTCGGCAGCGGGGCCGGGGGCGGGGAACGCAGGACGTTAGGCTGGCCGCCCGCTACGGATGCGTACGACGGCGGCGTGGCCGAGTGGTTTAGGCAGGGGCCTGCAAAGCCCTTTACCGGGGTTCGATTCCGGCCGCCGCCTCCAGTTGTTGTGCCTGGTAGCAGACCCTGCGGGCGATTGACGCCCTTACTGCGGATCGAGCGCATGCCACGCCCATGCCACACGCCTCGGTGGCTTAGACCGGTGTCTATGTCCCGGAGGTGTCGCGAGCTGCGGTGATCACGCCGTCGAGGTAGTCGGCGATGGCCCGGCTTCGTTCGGCGGTGGAGTGCTGGTATCGGAGCGCAGCAACGTGCGAAGAATGGCCGATGGTGGCCATGAGTTCGCGCAGCGTGACGTCGGGATTGCGGGCAATCACGGTGGCCGCATGATGGCGGAGGTCGTGGACCCGGATGCCCTCGAGACCGAGCTCAATGCAGACTTCAGTCCAGGCGTGGGACAGATCCTGTCGTCGCAGTGGAAGGCCGGTGGAGCGGGTGAAGACGGGGGCATCCGGAGCCGCAGCGACGTGATCCCGCAGGTGGTCCTTGAGGGCCTCGAGTACGAAGGCCGGCAGCACGATGGTGCGTCGGCCCGCCTCCGACTTCGGGGGCGTCAAGATTCGGCCTTGTCCGGTCACCTCATGCGCCTGTCTGACGACGCTCACGGTGCGATGGAGAGGATCGATGTCGTGACGCTGGAGCCCGAGCAGCTCGCCCGTGCGGAGGCCGGCAAAGCCGCCGAGGAGCACGAGGCACCGCAGCCGCGGCGCCATGCGATTGGCCAAGCTGAGGACGGTCGCTGTCTCGAGCATGGGTCGTTCTCGGGCGGTCTCGGTGCCACCTCCTCGAATGGTGCAGGGGTTTCGGCCCAAGAGTTCGTCCGCAACAGCAGTATTCAGGATCGCCCGGAGGAGCCGGTAGGCCTTGGCGGCTTGGTCGGGCGTCGCACCGCGCAGTTCGCTGTGCCAGACGCGTACCCGCTCGGGTGTGATCTGCCGAAGCTTCGTGTTTCCGAAAGCAGGCTTGAGGTGTCGTCGCAGCAGTCCGCTATAGCCGTGCAGGGTGGCCGGCGTGAGCGGGCGTCCCTTGACCAATCGGTGTTTGAGCCAGGCATCCGCGTAGTCGCCAAACAGCCGCTCGCCGCCTCTCCGGTTGGTGACCAGTCCGGCCAGCTCGTCGCCGTCGATCTTTCGCTTGAAGGCTGCGGCGTCCGAGCGGGACCGGAAGGTCTTGGTCGACTGCTGGCCGTTCGAGCGGTACCGAACGTCGTAGCGGGGACCGTAGGACGTCTCACGGACTCGGATACTGGACATCTCAACCTTCTCGATTCAGTACGGGGCTTTGGTGTGGCATCAACAATGAACGGTCGCCCGCCAACGCGCTCTGAGAGGCTTCTTTCGATCTCTCACGCCGCAGAAGTGCGCAACCGCTGCACGAACTCCTCGAGCGCCGCCATCGCGATCCGGCGGCTCGTCCCGATCTGCACTGACTCCAGCCGCCCGGAGCTCATCAACTGGTACACCCTCGTGCGGCAGATGCCCAGCGAGGCGGCCGCCTGTTCGGGAGTCAGCAGCAACGGGGTGATCGGGCCAGCAACATCATTGGCAACTCGGTCCGTTCGCGTTTCCCTGTCCATCTCTGAGCCTCCTTCTCGGAAGGAACACCCTCCCTACTTATATAGGCCGCCGGAAAATGCGAAACCGGACAACATCCTGCTCAACGGATTGGCAGGCGGGGAGAAATGTGGCAGGAATTGGGATCCAAATCGTCTGCTGAAGAATGCCACGAGGTTGCGACGCAGGAACGGAAAAACGCAGACCAACTGAAATGGCATTCGTGTCGGCCTGGAGGAATCTCTGGGAATCTCGGCCTCGAGAGTCGGGGGTGAGTGCAGGGTGACGGTGAGGACAATTCAGCGGATTCTTGAACGCCAGTGAACAGAAGATGTCGCAGTTTTTCTTTACTGTTTCAAGCCGCCATGCCATCGCCGGCGGCTCCGCCGCCGGCTCAGTGGGCGGTCGGGGCCTTCGGCCCCTCTCTGGGGCCCTCGATGCCCGAGTATCGGTCTGCAAGGTTCCAAAGGAACCGAGGAGGATCTGAGGCGCTTCCAGGCCGGCCGCTTAGCGACCGGCCAACGCCATTGTGAGACTCCGGAACGAGTGTCGAACGCAGCCCTCAAGGGTTCGCTCCGCCGGCCTTCGGCCGCCCTTGACCGCTGCTTGTTGCCGGGTCTCGGGACTGCCCCATACCGGCACTTATGCCACGGTCAGATGTTCGTCCAAGTGCTTGGAACCACCGGACCGATCGGCTCGATGCCGCCCTCCCGCAGCTTGGCGAGGAAGCGCCTCTTGAGGAGAGATGCCACGACCCACGGGTCGTCGAAGCCTGCGGCATAGAGCCGAATGCCTCTCTGCGTGGGTTCGATCCGCTGAATGTCCAGTCTGCTGACTTGCCACTGCTTGCGTCCCGGCACCAGGCGGCCTGATGCGAACGTGAGATAGTCGTCAGCGATCGTCATCGAGGCAAAGGGCCAACCCACGATCACCGACGGTGAGCCGTGCTCCTTTGCGTACCGCAAGCTGCACCGCAACTTGATGTCGGCCATGCGACAAGCCTACGAGGGACCACTGGCGTTCCGATAGTGCCCCCGACCACCGATAGGCGACCCACTTCGGCACATCCGGGCGTGTGGACAACTTCCAACCCGCTCTACGTCAGGGCAGCGACGATGATGACTATTCCGCCCACCACGCCAACGAGGCCGATGCTTCGATAGGCCCACAACGGGCCTGAATAGAACCTGCCCTGAAGGTTCTTGAAGCCAGTTGCCGCTCCCCACACGTCACCAGCCAGGATGACCCCCAGGCCGAACAACAGGATCCCCAGTAGGACCGAACCCACCCCGTGGTTTGCCGTAGCCAGCAATGCCGGATTGCCCATGATCTGGAGTATCGGCTGCCCGGAGGGTCACCCTAAGCAGTCCGGACCGTCCCCGACCACCGGGAGAGGGGCCCTATCTGGTCGTTCGCAGGCACCACCAATGCTCCAGTGATTTACTGGCTCGGTGAGGCGACCAGACTTGGTAGACTGGCAAGGAGCTGGATCTCGATACCGCCTGGGAACCGTCATGATGATTGCAGCCGTGTTGCTGGCAGTGATCGGAGGCGTAGTTCTAGGCATGACGCTGGACGCTGCTCACGGTGACACCCACTGGACGCTTGTCCTCACATTGCTCGGTTCCGCACTGGTCATCGGATTGCCGGGAAACCGCCTTCGCCGATCAGCAGCTGAGCGTTACCACTCCATCTAGCTCGCAGCGGCGTCCCATAACCCCGGGACAGGGGCCCTATCTGGTCGTTCGCAGGCACCACCAATGCTCCAGTGATTTACTGGCTCGGTGAGGCGACCAGACTTGGTAGACTGGCAAGGAGCTGGATCTCGATACCGCCTGGGAACCGTCATGATGATTGCAGCCGTGTTGCTGGCAGTGATCGGAGGCGTAGTTCTAGGCATGACGCTGGACGCTGCTCACGGTGACACCCACTGGACGCTTGTCCTCACATTGCTCGGTTCCGCACTGGTCATCGGATTGCCGGGACACCGCCTTCGCCGATCAGCAGCTGAGCGTTACCACTCCATCTAGCTCGCAGCGGCGTCCCATAACCCCGGTTCTGCCAGCATGGTGACCGTGACGCTGACACCTGATCGCCTGGTTGGTCGGACAATCGTGGCTGTAACTGGATCGGTTCACTACTTCAATGGCCGAGCCACGTCTGACGCAAACCCCGTATGCCTCCGATTGGATGAACTTGGTCCTGTCAACTTCAGGTGCCTGGGCGACGGCTCGGTTGGCCTCGCTTCAGGGGAACTCGAAGCAGCGAACATGGACGAATTTGGCGAACTGAGGATCGAGGACCCGCCACAGGGATCCGCCTTAGAGCAGGCCGTCGGGCACGTGATCGTGAACATCCGCCAGCTGATGAACGAGGTGCCCACGTTTCCGACCGGAATGCTGCTCGATCTGAATCATGGCACAACCATTGCTATCGCCAACGTGGGTGACGAATTGCTCTGCCGGTCGTGGCCATCCCCGACCTGGGACCAACTTGGCATCCGCCTGGGACGTGAGGAAGCTGCCCCCTAACCCCGGTTCGGGGAGACTCCATCGGGCATAGAGGCATTTCTGATGGTCCGCTGGCACATGTTGCTGCCGGGATCCAGGTAGCCCGTCCAAAGGCACACCCGAGACCCTTTTTGAACCGTATCGTTGCCCGCACTATGCGTCGGGCCTCTCGGCTTGCCTTCCATGCCACCGGGATGCCACGAGACGGGCGGATCCATACGAATGAGGCTGTACGGAGATGGCGGCTGACCTGCGCAAATGAATCCGTCAGAACTCGGGCAAACGGGTTCCTAGTAACTGCAAAGCCTCGTACGGCGGTTCGATTCCCCGCCGCCTCCAGGAGTTTCCCGGGTCTCAGATGCAGGATGCGACTTGACCGGGAGTGACGGGGACGGGGGGCGTGACCGCCCGCTGGGTTGGTGCCCGCTTGTGGCGACAGCCATGGCCGTCGAGCAGTCGTCCAGTGCTGGCCACGCCGCCCGGTCGTGGCCGCCCCGGGTGCTTGCTGGCGGTTTTCGGTGCTCGGGAGTCTTGGTGGGGTCCCGCTTTACGGTCTTCTTATGGATTCCGAATGCGGGAGCGCGTCATTTGAAACGGTGTTGTAACGACCGGCTGTCAATGTCGTTGGTAGCGATTCGGCCCCGCGTCCCCCTCACCCCCCCCCCGGGGCGGGGTCGCATCGCTCGGACCCACCAGGTGGCACAGTTGCAGCCCCGCTTCGGCGGGGCCGCAACGCGCCACGGGGCAAACGTGCCACGTCCGGTGGGCGTGCCGCGCCGACCCCGCCGGCGGATCGTCCTACCTGACGCCTGGTCCCGGCCCGGGTCGCGGTATCGAACAGGAGATCCTCGACGTGGAGGTCTTCCATTCGCTCAGGACGACATCTCCGCCGTGAGCAACAGATCCGCTCCAAACCGGGAATTCTGTCAACAAAACTCGGTGGTGATCAGGTCCATCGGTACGTCACTGTCCGGTCGTACCAACCCAGCGGCGAACGCCGCCGCGACCTCCGGCTCATGGCTCAAGAGGACTCGGACGAGCTCTTCGTCACGAGTTGTCGCAAGGTTGTGGAGCCACGGTACGAACGGCCCTATGGGGGAGCGGATCCGATCGTAAGAATCCCAGAAGAAGGGCGGCCCGGCGCACCATGGTGGTGTGCTTCTCATCCTGTCCCGGCAAGAGACCGACATGGACCAAGAAGAAGAAACACAGCAGTGGCTCTTGAAGGCGGCGGCCGATCTGCGTCGGGTCACCAACGCCGAGACCCGATTCTCGGCGGCGATGAGCATGAATCACGTCACCATGCTGGCGGCGGCGGACGAGCTGGAGGCGGCCACCAGGGAGGCGGCGACCTGGATGCGGGGGAACCCGTGCCCGGACCGGGAGGTCGGGGGGCGGGTGGGACTGATGCTGAGCACGTGTGCTGAGGTCGCAGCGACGGCTGAACGGGCCCTGACCAACCCCTGCGTCGACATTGAGGCTGTGTTCGGTCGTCTCGGCGACCTGCTGGCCATCATCGACTTCCACTCGGAGACGCTGAAGGCCTGGTAGCCGGCAGGGACCGTCCTTCGAGGGGTCGGACCCGCAAGAGACGCTTCAGGGCTGCACCTGCAAGTCGACGACGACGGGTGGCAACGTGACACCGCTGGTGGTGTTGAAGCTGACTCGCACCGAATCGGACCCGGCCACCGGGGCGGTGACGCTGAGCGACTGGGTGGCGGGAGCGGCCGGGTCGCAGCCGCCGCCACTGGAGGTCGGCGTCACGGTGAGCGTGCCCGAAGAGGGCGTCACGGTCAGTCCGCCCGAATCCGGCGCCGCCTGCCAATGGACCGTTGTCGCCGCCGTCCCGGCCGGCGCCACACCGATCCGGACCGTCGTCGGCTGCCCCGCTGTCGGCGTCGTGCCGCCGCTGGGCAGCGAGAACCCGACCGCCGGGAGCTGCCCGGTTCCGAATGATGGTGGCGCAAGGTCGGGTGAGGAGCCCCAGTCGGGATCTGCGATACCCGAGAGGGTGTAGCGCAGCGTCCCGCCGCTGCTGAGGACGGAGGCGGGAAGCCAGGGCAGGTCCCAGGTGCCGTCACTGGTGGGTGGAGCAGGAGTTGGGGCGCACCCGGACCGCCCGGCAGCAGGGCGGGTCACGCCCGAGACGGTCAGTGCGTGGATGAAGGGGCGTGCGGCGGACGCCCCCGGGGACTGCTCGACGAGGTGCCGACCGTCCGGGAGCGTGATGGTCACGGTCCGGAAGAGGGGGCTGGCCAGGGCGAGGTTCGCCGCTCCCGGGGTGACGGGGAAGAGCCCCAGCGCAGCCCAGACGTACCACGAGGACAGTGCGCCCAGGTCGTCGTTCCCTGGTTCGTCGACCGGTGCGTCCGCGTACTCTCCGTTCACAATGGCGCGCACGAAGTGCTGGGTCTCGTCGGGCGCTCCGAACGAGTCGAATTCCCACGGGGCCCACTCGTCGGGTTCGTTGCCGGACCAGTCCTCGGGAACGTCACGGGTGGCGTTGAGGGAGGACAGGAACGTCTCCAGTTTGCCGGCGGCGGCGGCGTCACCTCCCATGAGGGTGGCCAGGGCGCCGAGGTCCTGCGGAACGGACCAGGTGTACTGCACGGCGTTGCCCTCCTCGAAGCCCAGCTGTCCGCCCGGTTCGAGTTGCGACGCCTCGAAGGCGGCGCCCGGAGGGAAGCTCCCGTCGGTGCCGCGGGCCTGCACGTAGCCCGTGGCGGGATTGAAGAGGTACTCCCAGCTGGCGGCGCGCGTGCTCATGCTCGAGGCCAAGGACCGTTCGTGCTCTGCGGCAGCCACCTGGGCGATGGAGAAGTCGTCGATGGCGTACTCGAGGGTAACGGAGCCGCCGATGGAGTAGTCGATGGACGTCAGGTCGAGTGATCCCGCGTTGACGTAGTGCTGGGACAGGTACTGGCTCAGGTACTGCCGCTCGATCTCGAGGCCGTGGCCGGTCTCGTCCTGCGTCGCTCCCTTCACCATGTACGCCAGGGCGGTGCCGACGTCGAAGTTGCGCACACCCATGGCCAGCGCGTCGGCGATGATGGGGTCGGCCGAGTCGCCGTTCATCTGCGACTCGTCGCCCCCGACGATGGCCCACTTGGGCAGCCACCCTGTCTGTTGCGCGTCGTCGACCAGCGACTGGACCATGTCACCCACGGCGTGGGGGGCGACGAGGGACTCGAGTTGTATCTCGCTGCGATAGATGTCCCACTCGGAGAAGTTGGCGTACACCTCGCGGTCCCGGGCTGTGTGGACCCTGCCGTCGCTACCCTCGTAGCGACCGGACACGTCGGAGACGACATTCGGGAAGAGAAGGGAGTGATAGAGCGCCGTGTAGAAGGTGTGCTGCTCGTCGGTCGTGCCACCCTGCACGGCGATGCGCCCCAGAAGCGCGTTCCAGCTGCGCTCCGCCCGCGCGCCCACCCGTTGCACCGACCAGCCCGGATCTTCCGTCAGCAGATTCTGCAGGGCGTCCTGTGTGCTGACGAAGGAGATGCCGACCTTCATGAGGACCTGCCGCTCCTTGGTCGTGTCGAACGTCACGAAGGAGCCGCAGGTGGTACCGGAGCAGGCGTCGGCCCCGGAGGAAATGCCCCCGTTGTCCCATGTCCCGGCCGACGAGAACGGCCGGTCGAAACGGGCGACGAAGTGCAGCGTGTAGCTGGTACCGGTGCCACAGAACTGCCCACTCGACACCTGGCCGGCGATCTCGTCGTGGCCGACGATGTGGACGCTCGACGCCGTGACCGGGTTGATGCTGCCCGACACCTTGAAGAGCACGTTTGACTGGGACCCGGCGGGAAAGACGAAGCTCGAGATGCCCGACCGCGTGGTCACGGCGAGCGAGACGTCGATAGGTGCCTGTCCTCCCAGCACCACCCGGTAGCCGCCCGGTGCGGCGTGTTCCCCTTGGTGCGAGAAGGCGGCGACCGTGGTTTCGGGCGAGGTGATGGCACCCTCGGTGGGCAGTATCGGGACATCCTGGTACGAGGGACACCCGGTTCCGCTCAGGTGCGTGAGGCTGAAGCCGTTGATCTCCGAGTCGCCGTAGGCGTAGCCCCCGCCCGACTGCGCGGCGTTCGGGCTGGTGTCAGGGCTCCACTGCAGCATGCCGAACGGGACGTCGGCTCCGGGGAACTCTCCCACGGTGCCCGGGCTCACCGGTCCCGTCGCGGTGCCATCCAGCGGATGGACGAGTGCCGCCGGGCCAGCCCCGGCGGTGGCGGGCGGTTGGCTCGCCGAGGCTCGCAGCGAAAGGCCGGTGGGAGCCTCCGTCGCCAGACCGCCGAGCACGGACAGCAGCACCACCGTGACCATGAACGCACCGCGCCGGGGCCAGCGGGGACGGACCGGTCCGGTCATGTCGAGGACCGTAGCAATGGGGACTGCGGGGGGACAGGTCGTCCAACGATCGATCCGGGACAGAAGTGGTGTGCCGGGCATCCGCGGTCGTGTCGCTACTCGCTGGCATGCTCCCACCGTGCGCGGATGGCCGACCGGAGAGGTGCTGGGTCTCGATTTCGAGACGACGGGGATCGACCGTTTCAACGACGTTCCCGTCTCCTACGCCCTGGTATCCGTGGTGGAAGGCGTGCTGCTCAGGAGCTGGTCGGGTCTCATCGACCCCGGCCGCGAGATCCCGCCGGAGGCGACAGCGGTGCACGGCATTTCGACGGAGCGGGCCCGTGCGGAGGGCATGCCGCTCCAGGCGGCGATCTCCCTCGTCTCCGATGCCGTGGTGGCGGCGTCGGCCCGTGACGTCCCCCTGGCCGGCATGAAGCTCGACTACGACCTGACCATCTTGGAGACGCAGGCCCGTGATCTCTTCGGGGAGGGTCCGATCGAACGAGGATGGCGCGGGCCCGTGCTCGATGCCGGTGTGATCGACCGCCACTTCGACCCCGACCGTAAGGGCAGGCGCACGTTGACCGACCTGTGTGCGCACTACGGGATCGAGATCGGCAACGCCCACGATGCCGCGACGGATGCGACGGCCTCCATCGAGGTGCTGTTCGCTCTGGCCGTGCGCTATGACGTGTTGTGGGGCTGCGATCTCCGGCAGCTCCACCAAGACCAAATCGACTGGCACCGGAAGTGGGCGGAGGGATACGACTCGTGGCGCCTGGCCGAAGGCATGTTCCCCATCGATCCGCGTGACTCTGTGTGGCCGGTCGCTCCCACGGCATTGCCGGCCGCGTGACGCGGTTCAGGTCTTGAGCAGGTCCCAGACCATGTCGACGCCCTCGTCCTCGGAGAGGACGACCTTGGCGGGGTGTTTCTTGTCGATGTGTCCCACCAGGCCGTTGTAGACGGAGTACCCGATCAGTTCCTGGAGGCGCCGGGAGAAGGTCTTGACCAGCGCAGGCGGGATGCCCAGTTGCTGATTCTCCTGCTGCCGGATGTAGCCGGCGCAGTAATTCATGGCGATGCCCACCCGTCGCGTGTCGGTGCGATTGGCGCCGCCTCCGTGCCAGAGACTCCCGACCCAGACGAGCACGCTGCCTTTGCGCATCTCGGCCGGGATGCTGTCGTAGCGCTCGAGCGGGTTCGGGGGCTCGTCGCGCAGGTGGCTGCCCGGAATGAGGCGCGTGGCCCCGTTCTCCTCTGTGAAGTCGGTGATGGCCCACATGGTGTTGCAGATGATCGGTACGTGGGGGCGGGTCAGGGGGATGAGTTGGTCGTCGGCGTGAATCGGCTGGGCCTGTTCGTCGGGACCGATGGCGATGGAGGAGAGCGATGAGATCAAGAGGCCCGGATCGAGCACCGCCTCCACCACAGGGAGCACGTTGGGATGGACGGGGATCTTCTCGAAGGTGGCGCCGTGGACGAGCAGGTTGTACACCCTCATGGTGCGCACCCCCTCGAAGAGGTTGTCGGCCGGCACCGTCCCCAGGTCGCGCTCCAACGTGCGGAGCGCCTCGTCGATTTCGTCCACCAGGTCGGGCTCGATGGCATCGGGGAGGATGGTGTAGCCCTCCTCCGCGATCCGCGTGATGTGGCTCTCGAGCTCGGGCAGGGGACTTAGCGATGTGGGACGCTCGGTCGGGATCACGGGCTCAATTGTAGGGACCGTCCTCCCGCCGTGCCGGGGAGTGGTGCCCGGAGGGCGGGGCGAGGCGCGAATTGGCCTGATGGTAAGGTCTCAGCCCGACGGGCCGTTGGCGCAGTTGGTAGCGCACTTGCATGACGCGCAAGGGGTCACAGGTTCGAGTCCTGTACGGCCCACCAAGCCTCACCTGCGAGTATAGAGCTGTTCACCTCGTCCGTCACGCTCAGGCGCACAGAAAATGGGGCAGTCTGTGGGGCGATTGGGGGGAGTTCGAGTGCGGTTCGCTGCGTCGCCACTGAGGGATTCCTGAGCCCCATGCGCTTTCGCACTGAGCCACTCGTCCAGCGCGGCGAGGATGCACTCTCCGCGTGCCGCATATGTCGGTGGGTGCCTTGGTACCCCCAGAGTCACCGAATATCGCCAGAGGTCTCGGTTCCGGCTGCCGCCTTTCCGGAATGGAGCTAACCGGCTGCTAGCGGGGGTCAAGGAGGGCCCCGCAGCCGTTCGGGCAGTTCCGCAGGTCATCGTCCACTTGACTCGACCGTACCGACGCGGTGCGACCGTTGTGCAGCGAGCAAAGCCGGCACCCCCCCTCTCTGTGGTTGTCACAACCGGTGCGTACCGTTAATGACAATGACAACAGTCGAGACCATCACCATGCAGCTCGTCGATCGGCACATGCAGAACCTGACGACGCGGTTCTGGCATCCTCAGTGGGAGGGGCCGAACCTGTCCACGCCCGACCAGGTGATTGCCATGCAAGCCGCCCACGGGCAGAAGATCGACCCCGCCTGGGAGGTGTGGATCGGCCGTCCGACCCGCAACTCGCGGAACCTTGACGACACCAGCGAGCGCGGGATGGTCCGTGCGGCAATCGGGTTCAAGACGGTAGACCAGCTCCTCGAGACTCCGGTGGAGGAACTGGCGCTACGCCTCGCATACGCGATAGCCGGGCAGGCCGCTCATGAGGCGCTGGAGTGGCTCCGTCTCGACGGCGTACTTGTCATAGACCCGCACGGGAACGCGCGTGTGCTCGGTGAAGCGATCCAGGGGATCGCTGACTACATCAAGACGGCTGGTCGTTAGGAGTCACTATGGAATGGCTTTGGACTTGGGGAGGCCGATCCTTTGGGTACCGCCAACAAGACAACTTGTGGACCCACAACGGCGAACACGTCGGCCGGTTCTACGAGGAGGAGGTTTATGGAACTGAAGGCCGCTACCTCGGGGAGCTGCGGAAGGGAAACCGTCTGATAACAATGATGAGCAAGAGGAACCGACGCCGAGCCGCCTTCAGGCCGTATATGGACCGGGTCGGCTTCGTCAACCGCGTGGACTTCGTCGGCTTCGTGATGCTCGTCGGATACGAAGACTTCCCGAGACTGGAGCAGTAGTTCCGGCAGCATCTTTCGTAACAGATTTCCTGAGGCTGTTGTCCCCCCGCACACGTGGACACCTTCTATTTCGGGCAGAAGGTCCCTGAGGTAGCGTCCTCTTATGCGGTCATCACCACTCGACCTTTTGGGATTGTCCGAAATCGAAATGCATCTGGAAGCAGTAGGTGATCGGCTTACCGCAAGCTGCACGGTGGGTGCCCCGGACCTGACTGCTCCCTGCCTGCGAGTAGTGGCCGGGGGTGGGAAGCGCCTTCGCCCAGCCCTCACCCTGGCGGTCGCCAACGTGGGACGGGCGTTCGATCGCCGCGTTATCGCGGCGGCCGTAGCCGTTGAGCTGGTTCAGATTGGCTCGTTGGTTCACGACGACATCTTTGACAACGCGGAGACTCGCAGGGGGACGCCTACCATCAATGCGGTCGAAGGTCGGAACCAGGCGCTTCTGGCCGGAACCTACCTAATGGCACGGGCAGCCGCCGAAGCCGCAGCGGCTGGTCAACACGTGGCATCAGACGTCGCCGGTACGGTGGCGTTGCTTTGCGTCGGTCAGACCACCGAGACTCAGCATCTGTTCGACATCGGCCAGCAGATCGACCGGTATCTCTTCACAATCGAGGCCAAGACTGCGGCGCTGTTCGCTTGCTCCTGCCGAGTGGGGGCGCTCTGCGCGGCGCTGCCTGATGAACACGTCAACAGCTTTGGCGAGTTCGGAAGGACCTTCGGAATGGCGTTCCAACTCATTGATGATGTACTCGATCTGATCGGTGATCCTGAGCGGCTGGGTAAGCCGATAGGCGCCGACCTGCGAAGCGGCGTCATCACGATGCCGGCCTTATTGGAACTGGCAGGTCCCAGTGGCGGGGACCTTCGTGCCCTGTTGCTTCGACGGCGGAGTTCCGACCTGGAGCAAGCCGCCAGAATGATCCTCAATTCCGGTCGAATCGATGAGGTCATCGAAACTGCTCGCCAGTACGCAGCGGAATCGGCCGCGGCGATTGCCGAGGTTCCCGGAGCATCCAAGTTGTCGAGATTCTCGTCTTCCTACCTCGATTGGGCCCTCGAAGAGTTCGTCGCCGCCTGAGCTCAAGGGCGGCGTGGGAGTTCGTGGGTCGGCCATCACACGGCGGCTCCGCGTCCTTCTCCCGGCAGCGAGCAGGGCTACCCGTAGAACAGCTAGCTGCCCTCAGACGGATCCAGCGTGCCGGGAACGGCGCACAGATAGGCGTCGTAGTCGATCGCCGGTGCGCTCCCCACGGTCTGGAGCTGCCGAAGCAGCCGCATGACGAAGTAGATCAGCGCCACGTCTGCTTTGCTGTGGTCCGTCGCTATGGAGGCGTGCGTATCTAGGTCACGGGTCACCGTGAAGCCGCCCACACCCACCGCGCACCCGATGTCGAGTCCGAACGTCAAGTCCACGGGGTCGCGTGCGTCAAGTTCGTGGAGACACCGGTCGAATGCCTCGCCGAACGGTGGTGACCAATCACTCCGACGAGCGAGCACCCCACCAATGATCCGGCGTGGCTTGATCGGGTCGTACATGCCGCCCGCGTGGGGGACGGGCGCCGTCGTGCGGTACAGCGCTCGCACCGTCGCGACCTTGTCGGCGGCGTATTCCAGGTTTCCCTTGTCGATCTGCTGCTTGACCTCGAAAGCGGCATACACGCTTTCCGCGGGGATGAAGCAGGAGTCGCCGACCTCGAAGAGCAGAGGTGAGAAGTGGCGATCGTGAATGACCACGTCGATTTGCTCGCTCGACCGACCTGTCGAGTCGACGACGAATGCCTTCGAGACGCCGTACCGATGCGGCAGAAACTCCTGGAGCATGCGCAGCCAGTTGAGTTCGGTGTCGTCGCCCTTGGTCCCGGCGTGCGACGCGATGTCAGCGATACCCAGATCGGCCTGGAGCTTCTCCTGCCTAGTGAGGAATGCAGCGGTCAGGTCGAACGGCCGCGTCGACGCCTCCTCGGTCACGTGGATCCCGCCAACTGGGCATCGAACGGCCGCGTCGGGACGAAGGCCGTTGCAATGGAAATGAGGGTCTCGCCCGTGATGGGTCCGCTGCGGTCCAAGGCCTCCAGCACGGCTGCGGGGATCAAACGTTGGCGCAGGTCCGAGTACGTGCAGCCGTAGGCGCGGCCGTTCTGCGGACCCGTGAGCCGGACGATCTCCTTCATGTCGGCGTCGCTGATGGTCACGCCCTCCAGCGCCCGCCGGAGCAGTTGCTCTCTGGCGCCGTCGTCGGGGCGGGAGAACTCGAAGATGGCTGCGGCCCGTCGCCGGACGGCCGGGTCGATGGCGTCCATCCGGTTCGTGCACATGATGGTCAGCACCGGAAGGCGGTCGTTGCGCAGCCCGTCGATACCTCGGATGAGCGCATTCACGCCCGCTCTGTCTTCATGGTGCATCTGGGACAACTCTCGGGACTGGGCGAGCGCGTCCGCCTCATCGACCAGCAGGATCGTGGCATGCCGGAGGCGGCCGTCCTTGCCGCGTCCCCCCGTCGCCTGTTCCTTCACCTTCTCGAAGGCATGGGTCAGCAGCGTGGTCATCTCGCCAACGGCGCCGTGACCCCGAGCGGAGAGGCTCAGGGGGAAGAGGGCGACCTTCACGCCCGTATCGCGAGCGAGTTGATCGCCCACGGTGTCCGCCAGTTCCGTCTTCCCCGTTCCGACGTCACCCGCCAGGATCACCAGGGCCGTCCGGTTGACCACGTCCCTGGCCGCAGGGATCACCGTGCCGTGTGCCTTCGTGCTCCACGTCTCCACGATCTGCGGATCGAGAAGTACGTGCGCCTCGGCGACGAGCTGCCGCTTGATGTCGTCGATCCCTACCAACTGCTCGAAACGTTCCCGAGCCCGATCGTCCGGGAACTCCTCGACCGCCGCGAAGAGACCGTCCGCGGTCACTGTGGCCGAAACGTCTTACGCGAGATTCGGACGCCTCCCGCGGTGTAGCGGTGGTCGGTCTGCCAGTAGCCGTTGCCATCGACCGGGGCATCCCCGGCGCTCCGCTGGAAGGGGAGGGCGTTCTTGAAGTTCGTGCGCTGGGTGGCGCTGAGTCCCCACCACTTGTCGGTGTACGACATGTGGTTGAAGTACGTGGCATTCGCCACGACACCCTTGGCGTAGATGGCCCCAGAGTTCGAGTCGCCGTGGAGACCCCCATCCGGTCCGACCGTGTAGTACCACGTCAGCACCCGCTTGCCATTCTCCTTGAAGCCAAACTCGTACGTGGACGCGTACTCATTGGCCAGCATCTCGACCAGCTCGGTCTGGTAGTCGTCGAGGCCGTCCGCGTCGGGGCGGTCGTAGAACATCGAGCACTGGTACAGGTCCGCTACCACCTTCGCCGCGAGGTGCCGTGCGTGCGTACGGGTGAAGGTTGCCGTGGTAGTGAACGTGGACGTCATCGCTATCTCTTGAACGTAGAGCCGAGAACAACCTGCCAGCACTCGACGGCGCGTCCCTTTGTCTGCGCGAACCGCGCCTCGTTGAGCGCGTCGAGCGCGGTGTGAGCCGCCGACACGATCCGGTCGCGGTCGATGGCGTTGTAAAGAGCCCCGACGTTGTTGGCGACGTTGACCGGGTCGAGCACTTCGACGGCCGCCGTGGAGCGGGCGGGAATGACGCGAGACGAGCAGAAATCGGTGAACGCCACCTGCTCGCCCAACCCTGACTTGACCACGTAGGCGAAGAACTTCTCCAGCGCCTTCGGGTAGTCCGAGAGCGACAGGCCCCCGTCGGCGAGGTGCGCCCACACCAACTCGATCATGAACGACTTGAACCTGAAGTCCTCGTCGTGGTCGTTGGTGACCCGCTTCCACCACTTGGTAAGTCGGATGAGCTGGGCGAAGTCAGGACCGTACGTCGACTTGCGGTCGCGGATGAACCGGAGGTGCAGAGGGATGCTGGTGAGGACCCGTTGTCCGGTCCGCTTGCGGACCAGGTACCCGCGGTCGTCCTCGCCGCCCTCGTACAGAACCGGGACGACGTCGACGTCGAGCCCCGTCCCCCTGAAGCTGACCGTGACGCAGTGCTCGTTCTCGACGAACTGGTCCCGGCTCATGTTGGTGTTGGCCTCGTAGAGGCGATCGGCGAGCCAGGGGATCAACTGACTGTCGCTCGTGGGCGCCTCGCCGGCCTTCACGTAGACGGCCGTGTCCAGGTCGTGGACATCCCGGAGCGCCGTTCCCTTCGCGACGCTCCCGGCGTGGAGCATCTTCACCAGGCCGTACGAGGGGTCGGCGTCGATCTTCCGCTCCAGCCGCCCCCGCAAGGCTTTGACCTGGTCACGGTGTTTCTTGGCCGTCGTCGGGGTCAGGTTGACCCGGTCCTCGGCGAACGCCTTGACCTCGCTGTGACCGATGATGGGTGCCGTCACCCCTGATCTCTCGTTCGAACCGACATCTTCGCCACGGGGTGTGACATCGACACCGTCGACACCATTTTAGCGGGCCTCCGTGACAGAACTACATGGCCGTAGTTAGGGCACCCAAGCCGTGCGTCGTGCCTGTTCATGGCTTCTCAGTGCCCTCTCGCGTCCATACCTACAGGTCTTGTGGAGACTCACAGCCTATGGCGGTGACGCCCTCAGGATGCTGCCCAGGAAACAAAGTTCATACGTGGCCTGACCTGCGGATATCTTCCCGTTGGTAGCCATTTCCCGGTGAGGCGGCGTTTCGTCGCCTAGCCTCGTCTTGAGACGAGGAGAGGAGTAGCCGACGCCCGAGCTGATCTGGGACGGAAAGTACGGGGAGGACGGCCGCAAGGCCGCCCCTCTGAGGGTCGCGCTCCCGTTCCAGACGGTGGAGACCGTCAACGAGTCAGCCCAGGACCGACAAAAGTCGCTCGACCTATTCGGTTCCGGGCGGGACAGTGAGTGGCGGAACCGACTCATCTGGGGCGACAAGAAGTACGTCCTCCCAGCGCTCGCCGCCGAGCTGGCCGGTCAAGCGGATCTCATCTACATCGACCCGCCCTTCGCCACCGGCCAGGACTTTTCGTTGACGGTTCAGGTCGACGACACGGACTTCGTCAAAGAGCCTTCGATGATCGAACTCAAGGCGTACCGGGACACGTGGGGCAAGGGCCTCGACTCATACCTCCAGTGGTTCTGTGACATGGCGACCACGCTCTCGGAGCTGCTGGCGCCGACGGGCAGTATCTACGTCCACCTCGATCCCGGGGTATCCCATTTCGTCAAGGCTGTGCTCGACGAAATCCTCGGCGTCGACAACTTCCGAAACGAGATCATCTGGAAGCGTTCCAGCGCGCACAGCGACACGAAACAGGGTTCGCGCCATTTCGGCCGCGTATCCGACTCCATTCTCTTCTACACGAAGAGCGAGGATCGGACGTGGAATCAGTTGTACGGAGAATACGACGAGCACTACGTCGAGCGCGACTACTCGCGCATCGAACCCGAGACCGGGCGCAGGTACCGCATCAGTGACATGTCAGGACCGGGTGGGGCAAGCAAGGGAAATCCCGCGTACGAGGTCATGGGAGTTACCCGCCACTGGCGATTCTCCAAGGAGAGGATGGAGCAACTCCTCGCCGAGGGGCGGGTCGTGCAGACGAAGCCTGGCGCGGTGCCGCAGTACAAGCGTTACCTCGCCGAGATGCCAGGGGTGCCGATCCAGAACATTTGGGACGACATTCCGGTCATCAACAATCGATCCCAAGAGAAGATCGGGTATCCGACCCAGAAGCCAGAGGCGCTGCTCCAACGAATTATCGAAGCGTCGAGCAATGAAGGCGATCTCGTTATCGATTGTGTCGCCGGATCAGGTACGACCGCCGTCGCCGCCGAGCGGCTGGGCCGCCGCTGGATTGCGGCCGACCTCGGACGCTTCGCCATTCACACGACCAGGAAGCGGCTGCTCGGTGTGCCCGGCGTGCGTCCCTTCGTCGTGCAGAACCTCGGCAAGTACGAGCGCCAGGTATGGCAGATGGCCGAGTTCGGTGAATCGGCCACGCGCCGGACGGCCGCATACCGCTCCTTCATCCTGGACCTGTACCAGCGCACGCGCTGTCAACGGTTACACGTGGCTCCACGGCCTCAAGCAAGGCCGAATGGTGCACGTCGGCACCGTTGATGCTCCCGTCACCGTTGGCGACGTCAAGCAGATCGTCAGTGGAGTTCCGCAAGACGCGTCGGTAACAGGCGAGGACTCGCCCACGTCCACACAGCGTCGATGTCCTCGGTTGGGACTTTGCCTTCGAGGTGAACGAGGTCGCCCGGCAGGATGCCGAGCAGGCCGGGATCGATCTGCGCTTGATCCGCATCCCCCGGGAGGTGCTGGACAAGCGGGCCGTCGACAGGGCGATATCCGCTTCTTCGAGCTGGCGGCACTCGCAGTCGACGTCGCAGAACACCAAGCGCAACGTCACCCTTACTCTCGACCGACTTCGTCATTCCGCTGGACGATGTGCCTGCCGACATCCAGAAGGCCGTCAGCAACTGGTCCCAGTGGATCGACTACTGGGCCGTGGACTGGGACAACCAGGACGATACCTTCCACAACGAGTGGCAGACCTACCGCACCCGGAAGAGCCCGGACCTGGAGCTATCCACGTCGCACGAGTACGAATCGCCGGGGGAGTACACCGTCGTCGTCAAGGTCATCGACATCCTCGGCAACGACACCACGAAGACGATCGGCGTGAAGGTCGCCGGCCGTGCCACGTAAGACGAGCGTCAACCAGTGCGAGCAGCCGAGTCTTCTGGAGGCACGCGTCACGACGGCGCCGTGTGTCCCGGCCATCCGCAAGGCGGTGGCCGAGTGGCGCGATGCGTAAGTACAAGGGAGCAACCGATACCACCAAGCTGCTCCTGAACTACTGGTTCGCAACGGACCACCGGACGCCCGGTGGCGGGTCGTTCCGGTACTACCCCGCGCAGCGGGATGCCGTCGAGACGCTGGTCTATGCTCTATGAGGTCGAGAGGCATCCGTCGGCACCGTGATCTCGTCGAGCGGTTCGCCAACGTGCCCGGCATCCATGTCCTCCAGTACGACGACTTCGCTCGGTACGCCATCAAGATGGCGACCGGCAGCGGCAAGACCAAGGTCATGTCGCTCGCCATCGCCTGGCAATACTTCAACGCCGTTGCCGAGGGCAGCGACGACTACGCCAAGACATTCCTCGCTCCTCGCCCCGAACGTCATCGTCTTCGAGCGTCTCCGGGCCGACTTCGGCGGCGGACGCATCTTCCACGCCGATCCCGTCATCCCGCCAGAGCTTCGCATCTTCTGGGACATGGACTGCTACATGCGCGGCGAGCCGGAGCGCGCCAGTCCTCCGCAGGGTGCTGCTCTACCTCACCAACATCCAGCAGTTGTACGAGCGTCCTGACGCCGGAGTCCGACCGAGCCGGATGTCATGACCGACGTCCTCGGTCCGATCCCTTCGACCGGTGACGGCCAGGTGGAGGCTTCGACGACCGGATCGCGGCACGGGGCGCACCGTGCCTGGTCCTCAACGACGAGGGCCACCACGCTCACGACGAGGACGAGCGAGTGGAACCAGGTGATCCGGCGCCTCCACGAGTCACTGCCCACGGGTCTGGCCGGCCAGCTCGACTTCTCGGCAACGCCTCGGTACGCAAAGGGTGGTCTGTTCACCTGGACCATCTACGACTACCCGCTGAAGCAGGCCATCATCGACAACGTCGTCAAGCGCCCGATGAAGGGCATGACGGCCGGCATCAAGGACCAGCCGTCCGACGTCGCCAGCGTCAAGTACCAGGGCATACCTCACGGCCGGCGTCGAGCGCTGGCGCGAGTACCGCGACCAGCTCAAGCCGCTCGGCAAGAAGCCGGTTCTCTTCGTCATGCTCAACAGCACGGCCGAGGCGGACGACGTCGGTGACTACCTGCGCGTGAAGTACCCCGAGCGAGTTCGGCGCCACCGCGACGGCGGAGCAACAACTCCTCGTCATCCACACGGACCGAAGCGGCGAGGTCTCCAAGAAGGACCTCGACGCCGCTCGTGAGGTGGCCCGGCGGGTCGATGAGGGTCGAGAGCCCGGTCAATGCCATCGTCAGCGTCCTGATGCTTCGGGAAGGCTGGGACGTTCAGAACGTCACCGTCATCGTGGGGCTTCGCCCGTACACGTCGAAGGCCAACATCCTCCCCGAGCAGACGATCGGCCGCGGACTGCGGCTCATGTTCGCCAGCTTGCGCGCCGTCCTACATCGGAGCGCGTCGACGTCATCGGTAACCCGGCCTTCCTCAAGTTTGTCGAGCAGTTGGAGAAGGACGAGGACATCACCCTCGACACCTTCGATCTCAAAGAGCCGGTCGTCATCACGACCATCGCGCCCGACCCGGCCAAGGCTGGACAAGGACATCGACGATCCCTGTGCTCAGCCCGTCCTGGCTCGGAAGAAGACGCTCGCCGAGGAGATCGCCGCGTTGGACGTCATGGCGATGCACGTGCCCGATGCTTCCCGAAGAAGGAGAACGACGCAGCCGCCCAGACAGTTCCACTATGAGGGCTACGACATCATCACCCTGCAGAAGCTGAGTCGAGCGGGACTACACCATCCCCGAGCCGCAGACCGCCGAGGAGGTGATCTCCTACTACGCCAAGCGCATCGCACAGGACGTGAAGCTGCCGTCGCAGTTCGCGGCGCTCGTCCCCAAGGTCCGCGAGTTCCTGGAGCACAAGGCGTTCGGCGAGACTGTCGATCCTCAGCGACAAGGCCATGATCAAGGCCATCGCCACCAGCGTGGCGCAGTACGTCACGGTCAAGACGTTCGCGACGGCGCTGCGCGGCCTCGTGGTCGAGGAACTCGTCCCGACGCTGGAGGAAGCCGGGCGTCCGCTGTCCGGGACCGAGCCGTTCCCGTTCTCACGTCCGACCTTCGAGGCGAGCAAGACCGTCTTCAACCTCGTTGCCGCCGACAACGAGTTCGAGCGCGACTTCGCCCACTTCCTCCAGGACGCAACCGATGTCCGGGTCGTTCGCCAAGCTGCCCGCAGCGGTTCGGCTTCGCCATCGAGTACACCGACAGCGCCACCAACCTCCGCTACTACGAGCCCGACTTCGTGGCCGTCGGGTACGACGATACCCACTATTTGATCGAGACCAAGGGCCGGGAGGACATCGATGTCGCCCACAAGGACCGCGCCGCCACGATCTGGTGCGAGAACGCCACCCTCCTCACCGGCACTGCCTGGCGCTACGTCAAGGTGCCTCAGATGGAGTTCGGCAAGCTGCAAGCAGGCGACTTCGCCGACGTCGTGCTCGCCTTCTCCCCTTCGTGAGCTGGGCGCCGTCCGGACGATGGGAACAGTTCTGTCAGCTCAGGCGGGTGTCCCACCCCGTTCGTATCCTCGGCGCCAGGGAATGTCTAAGGAAGAGGGTCGGGCGATGACGGAGATCGCGCGTCGCGCGCGCCTCTTCCTCGGCTCGTACGTGCTCCTCTTCGTGCTGTTGGCGATCCGGTTTGAGACCCGATGGCTGATGATCTCGTGCATTGTCATTGCTGCCATCGGCCTATTGGACATGCTCTGGATCGTCTTCGGCGTCACGCGCAAGACGGAGGCGGAACCGATCCGGATCGCATCGGTTACTGATGCGGGCTCCGATGTCGCCGGATACCTCGCCACCTACCTGTTGCCGTTTCTCACCGTTTCGGAACCCACGACCCGAGACGTCATCGCTTACGTGATCTTCCTGCTTGTCACCGGACTCGTCTACGTTCGATCCGAAATGGCGCAGATCAACCCGACCCTCTATCTCCTTGGCAAGCGCGTCGTGGCAATCACGACGGACAAGGGATGGTCTGGTCACCTGGTCGCGACGGCGCCACCCCATGTCGATGACGTCGTCCAGGCAGTCTCGCTCAATGCGCTGGTCCGTGTTGAGACCGCACAAAAGGCGACGCCGACGTGAGCCGCGCCGCCGGTACGCCTGCATTCGATCCGGCATCCATCGATACGAGCGGATCCGTCACCCTCGTCGTCGCCCGACGCTCCGGACGGAACTACATCGGCAACCGCATCGCCATGAGCACCGACGTCGCCAACGAGCTACGACAGATCTGTCAGGAGACTCTGAACACCATCAGCGAGCGCACCCCTGTTGCCTATGCGGACGATCTCGACTTCGAGAGGGAGTCGCACTACGTGCTCGTGCCGTCGAGCGTGCTTGTGGCTCACCGTCCGGAACCTCGTCGCGGTCGCAGGCCGACGGATGACGTTGCCGAAGTGGCCCAAATCGAGGTCGACCCAGGCGCCCGCCGCGTCCTGGCGTCAGCGTCCTCCCTCGACGAACTCAACGCGAGAGATCTGAAGAAGCAGTCGTTCACCTTCTACGCCGCCGTTGTGGGCAACAATCCCGACCACCGCGTCGCCTTCGTCGACCAATGGAATCCGTACAAGGCTGGGCTGTCCGGAGGTGTCATCACCAACTTCGGCGACAGGCTCAACCGTATCGAAGGGCCGCTGCTCGTCTTCGAGCGGTCCTTCGATATGGTGGTCACGGATTCCGCGATCGCCGTTCTGGATCTCGCGGCGTTCGAGGGCGTGTTTCGCGATATCGACGCCATGGTGGATCGTCGGCCGACGTGGAGCGCCGCCGCGTTGGCAGCTTTGCCGTTCGACGATGGCACCGCCGAACTCCTCGCCGAGCTGTGTGGCCGAGGTGGTCGCATTGCCACTCAGCTTCGTGGCATGTACGAACGTGGCGTCTTCGGCAAAGCGTTTACGGCCACTCAGTTGCGCACTCAAATGAAGGAGCAGAACCTCGACGTCGGCCGTATGATCGTAAAGGGCAAGCTCGTTCTCGATGACGCTGACCTCCCCGTTGTGCTGAAGCTCGTCGACGAGAAGCTGTACACCGGCTGGCACAGCGACACGCCGTGGGACGTCGGGACCCGGTCCCCCCGGGCCACCTGAGACCCGTTCATCCCTATTCACGTGTAGCGCGACCCCGCACAGTGCCCCGACGGTCGTAGGGAAAACGGGCAAGATCCGTACACGCACTCCCGAGCCGTCGAGGACCGATCCCGGGTTAGACCGCATCCTCTGATATAGGCGCTGCTCAGAGTGGATACAGATGGACCACGACCGAGTAGCCAGACGGCACGGACCAGTCTCATAACCCGAGGGGTAGTCAGCTTGAGAACACGACGAGCATGCGCCTCAATGGGGGCCTTCCGCCCCGACCCGTAATGTCACGAGTCCTGGATGCTCAAGCACGCCGATCGGTCCGTACAGATGGAATACGGCGGCTACCGCGAGCGGAGCCACCGCTGGGCCTGACCAAACAAGCGTCGGCTCGCCTTCGATGTCCAACCGCACGAATTCGCCGCCGGGCGTCAGGTCCACGCGGGCGCCAACTGAGTTTTCCCACCGATAGCCGTACAGATGGTCATCGGCCAGTCGTCCGACAACCCGATCGGATGTAACCAGCCATGGGCGAACGGCTGGCTCCATGGCCTGACCCGCCTTGTCTGGCAGCGCCCGATCCAGATTGAACTGGACAGGAGCCTCGGCCCATACCTTCTCGCCGGGGTCGAGCACGACCCCGACCTCGTAAGGACGGAGAATCGTCTCCCGGTTGTAGTACAGGTTGAGGGCCAGGTCCCGTCCGGCTGCCGTGGCCCACTGGCGGGCTTCTTCGTCCCATCGGGCGAGGGCCTTGGCGTCCTTGCGCTTGCTCATAGTTCGACTCCCCTTTGCGCCTGGACCGCGACCTCTGGGCTGAAACTGCTCTGCTGCTCCAGTGCGGCGCTGCTGATGGCCGTCGCCCGAGCCGCGGCGGCTAGTGCCCGTTGGCGCTGACCCGTCTGCTCGATGCTGCTCGTATCGCCCTGTTTGCCGAGAGCGCTATGGCCAGTGATGTGCCAGCGGTCCCGGTAGGCGGCGATGGTCGAGACTTCCTTTATCCAGCGTTCGCGTCGGGCCGGGGCTGCTGGCGGGGTCCCGAGACGTTGTACCCAACTCTCCCCGGTCCCGACGGCTTGGTCGGCCAAGGTACGGGCTCGCTCTTCCATTGCTTGGTCCCGCTCGGCCAGGGCCTGGGCCATCTCGGGGTCGCTGACACGCTGTGCCCGGGGGATGAGCCCAGCAATCAGATTGTCGTTTCTCCGGCTCCGGCCACCGGCGGCTTCGGTCCAACGCTCCACTCGGCCGTGCAGCACCGCGGCCACATCGGCGGCGTCGGCCAGGGACCGGCCGGCCACCAGGCGAGGGAAGGTTGCCTCAACGTCGAGGCCGTGGGCTTCGGCGTCGCGGAAGGCCGCCAGGAGCGGACCGTGTGCTGCACTGGCCCGGACGGCCGCGAGGTCTGCGTCGTTCAGTCCCGAGCGGGCGAGCAGGGTGTCCCAGCGCTCTTGTTGGGCAAGCGTGGCCAGTGTCAGGTATTCGGCCGAGAGCCGCTCCAGGCCCTCTGACTCGGACTGTTGGCGCCGGATCATGTCGTGGGCGGCCACGTCGGCCCCCTCGTTGCGCAGCACCCCGGCCAGCACCTCCTTGGCCGTTGCCGGTTCGGCTACTTCGTCGTGGGCGGTCTGGGGATCAGGATCGTAGTGCGTGTCGACGTAGAGGCGGTTGGACTCGCGGCCTCTCGTGGCCATGACGTAGAGCACTTCGCGGGTGGTGGTCGAAGAGACCAGCGCGTGAGCGGTGTCAACCGTGCGACCCTGAGCACGATGGGCGCTCGAGGCGTAGGCGAGCTCGAGGTGCTCGGCCACATAGGCGGCCGGAAGGACCACCATCCCGCCGCCGATCGCCCGTTGCACAGTCATGCTTCCACCCTGCTCCGTGGCTGTGACAATCCATCGGTCTCCGTTGCGCACCCAGCGTTGTCCGGTGGAAAGTCGCCGGTCGTTCTGACGGGTCACCACCAGGTCACCGACCCCGGCGGTCCCTCCGCCGGCCACCGTCAACCCGTTCTCGGTCACCGCACCGGCGGTGACCCGGTTGGCCCGCGCTCGGGCGTTGAGTTCGCTGACGGTACCGAGGTCACTGGCGATCATCAGGCTGGTGTGGCCAGACTCGGTGTCGGCTTTCCAGGCCAAGTAAAGGGCGTCGAGCATCTGGTCCCGGTCGCCCTCGGCGATCCGCTCATGGGCCTGGTAAGCGTCGATGGCGTCGTCGGACCCCGCCCTCAGCTCGATGCTGGCCCTCTTCTCCCAGGCGTGATGAAATCGGCGAACGTCGGTCAGCTCGGGGGCGAGCCCCTCGCGGTCGCGCACCAGGGTGGCGAACATGCCCCCGGCATCGACAGAGCTGAGCTGGGCCTGGTCACCGACCAGGACGACCTTGGCCCCGGCCGTCGTGGCGGCGCGCACGAGCTCATCCAAGGCGAAGGTCCCGGCCAGGGAGGCCTCGTCCACGATCACCAACTGGTCCGCTCTGAGGCGCCACCGGGCCACCTCGTCCACGGCGGCGGTGATGCGCTGGCGCAACGGCGTGCGGGCTCGCGAGACATTGGGAAGTGATCTGAGTGTGTTGCGCAGTTCGCTGATCTTGCACAGGCGCTCGGCTTCCCGTCGGTGCTCGTGGAGCCACTTGGCCGAGTTCTCGGTGTCGATGCCGAGCTCGCCCGCCAGCACTTCGGCCGCGGCGGCAGAGGGGGCCAGGCCGAGCACCGAGCCCGCCCCGTGCTCGGTTTCCCACACGGCACGCAGCCCGGCCATCGTGGTGGACTTGCCCGTCCCGGCCGGGCCGACCAAGACATCAAGCCGGCGGCCAGAAGTGGCGATCTGCTCCACCGCCACGGTCTGGTCGAGGGACAACCTGTGGTCCCGCCCGGGCAGGTTGGCCTCGGTGACCGCGGCCACCGTGCCCCTCGTGACCGACGGGCCACCGATTTGGCGCCCGGCCTCGAGCAGGCGGGCCTCGACCTCCAACAGGGTGGACGTGGTGTAGACCTCATGGCCCTTGGCCCGGAACCGGCTCGTCCCGTCGGCCCGGCGCAGCCGCTCGGGCGTGTGGTGCAGCTCGGGCGCCGAGATCAAAAGCGACTGGGCCAGAGCGAGGTCAGCCGTGTGCTCGGCGACGGCGATCCGCTCTTCGGGCGAGGCGAAACGGACCCCGTGCAGTTGGCGGTGCACCTCGGCCAAGACGTTGGCTCGGCTGAACGTGGCCCGACGCTCAGCCACGCGCTGCACCGCCACGCCCGCTGCGTCGGCCAAGATCTCATCGGCCAGGTCGCCGGCGTGCAGAAGCGGCAGGTCGTTACGGTCCGCCAGTCCCGCGACCCACGAGACCTGGTCGTCGCCGATGTAGCCCTCGGCCCGCCGGCGCCAGCCCCCGGTCATCTCGGCCAGGCTGTGGTGTTCCTTGGCCGGCCGGGTCTCGAGCGTCGCCCGGCGCCGCAGGTCGAGGACCTCCACACTGGTCGGCTGGCGGCCATAGGCGGCGACGAACTCGCCAATCAAGACTGTCTTGCGCACGTCAATGGCGGCCGAGCGCTGGGAGAACTCGGCCATCAGGGCCTCGGGCACCCCGGTCACTTCGAAGCGGAGCTGCTCGGAGTGCCGGCGAGCCCGACCGTCCCAGCCCCACCCCAACTCCTCGGTCAACAGGTCGCTGAGCACGCCCTGGTGCAGCTCGGAGAGAGCCACGACGGACTTGAACAAGCCCCGGGAATCGAGCGTCCGCCACGTGCCGTCGGAGACCGAGCGGGCGCGGTTGGCCACCACCACATGGTCGTGGAGCTGGGGATCCCCGGCCCTCGAATCCCAGTGGGTGAAGGCCGCGGCCACGACTCCTTCAACGTCTTCTTGCACCACGCCGTTGGTGCCCGAACGCGAGTGGAACACCTCGCGCTCGGCGTAGGTGAGCACGACCTCGATGGCGCGGCGATGGCAGGCGTAGATCCGGGCCTTGGTCTCCCGGTCGGCCAATGCCCAGGCGACGGACACCGACTTCGATGGCGAGAAGGTCAGGTCGAACCCGGCGACGGGCGTACGGAAGGTGCCTCCCTTCGCCCGTTCCTCGGCCTCGATGCGGGCCCTCTCCTCGGCCCGTTCGGTGCCGGTGTGGGTGGCCGGGATGGCGGCAATCCGCTGGGCTACCCGACTTGCCAGGGAGAGGTGCGTCGCGGTTGGGCTGGCGGCCGAGCGCCTGGCCGGTGACCGGGTCGGCGCACATCCCGAGCAGATTGAACAGGTGCTGCTCGGTCACCTGCGAACCCGGCTCGACCCCGCGGCCGTCGTCGAGGCCGCGCCAGACCTGCGCCCAAGAACACGCCGGGCGGGGTCCCCGACGTTGCGTAGTAGCGGGTCAGGTTGGAGGTGTGACCCGGGGCGCCGTCACCGACCGCGACCGACTCCATCAGGTAGCGATAGCCCGACCCCAGGGTCATCCGGCGTAGCGAGATCACGGCCTGCTCCCCTCGCCGGGACGGCCCTCGTCCCGCACCTCTCAGAGAGGGCGGACGACCATCATCGCCCCCCTCGGGCAAGCCCGACCCCCCTCGAATGCCACACGTGTGAAGCAAACTGATGTGGCTGATGGGCGGCCGAGAAGGGAGTGGTCTGGTTTGGGAGGGACGAGGGGAGTTGGGGTAGGAAGAGCGCGGGTAGGTGGGGCGAATTGCTGTACTGCGGATTGTCAGAGTTCGGGCAGCGTGCTCTTCGGCGGCGACATGTCAGGTGTGCTCGCGGCGTGCGGACTTCGAAACTGCGTGGAGACGCGCAACAACCCCGGCTGAGCCGGGGCTGTTGCCAGGACGGAACGAGGCGCTCTATTGGTCGCCTTGGGATCCCTCCCCGCTGTCTGCTACCTCCTGTTCGACCTCGGAGAGTCCGTAGCCGCAGGTGGCGAGGAATCTGAGGTAGGCCACGAGGGCCGACGCGGGATGCCGCCATCCCTGGCGCTCCCCGAAGCGGGCTTCGACCGAGGCGGCTACTTGGGCAAAGAGGACCAATGGGAGTCGGGCATCGCTGGCGTCACTGGCAAGTGCCAGCGCAGCCGTCCGGTCCCACGCCCGCCCTGGGTTGGTGTCCTTCCCGATCAGCGATGCCACCCCGTCGCCGTTGCCCGCGGCCAAACCAGCGGGATCGGCCATGATGACTTCGGTCACGTACCGCAGTGTCCCCTTGGGGACGCTGCGCCGGGCCACGAGCTCGGTGACGAACTCCCGACGTACCGGAGTGGCCGTCTCCCATGCCTTGTTGTTGGTGATGACCTTCCGGCGTTCGTCCTTCTGCTCGTCGGTCATGCCCGATGCGGCGCTCGGCTGCCGGCGAAGTGGTGGCTGTGCGAGCAGTGGCCTGGTCTATGTGGCCCTGGCCCACCGGGTCGAGACAGAGGTAGGCCAGCTCGTAGCCATCGTCGGTTTCGACCACGGCGGCACAGTGACCGGGGCAGGTCCGGTGCTTGGCCGGGGTGAAGGTGCGGGCACCGCTCGGGGCCGGAAGGTCCGAGAGCCAGTAAGCGCCCTCGGGGAGCCACCAGCCGTTCTCCAGCTCGACCAGGGGCACCCCGGACTCGGTGATCTGGGCCGCTACGGCGTCGTAGGCGACACGGTCGTCGCGGTTTCGCCGGAGCTGGGCCACCAGGTGGTCGAATCGGTCGGGTTCCTTCAGCGCGGTGACGGTCAGGGTCTTGACGGCCTCGGCGTCGGTGTCGAACTCGGCCAACACCATCAGTTGGTCCATGTTCAGGTCATGGCGCTCGCCTATGGCGGTCGCCACTTCGCTGGCCGCCACCTTGAGAGCGGTGCGCACGACCCCGGCCTTGATCCCGGTCATGGTCGTGATGTCCCGCTGGGTCACGCCCTCGAAACCGGCCAGCTGCTGGATGGCCACGGCTTCTTCGGTCGGGGTCAGGCCCTCCCGGTCGTGGTTCTCGACCAGCATCCCGGCCAACTGGTGGACGGGGGACAGGTCGTCGCGGACAAACACGGGAATGGTCGCAAGACCCGCCTTGATGGCGGAGTACTTGCGGCGCTCACCGGCGATGATCTCCAACCGACCGTCCTCCAATTGACGCACCAGGGGCGGGTTGAGCATGCCCAGGGCGCCGATGGAAGGCGCCAGGCCCTCACGGTCACGGTGTGGCCGTCGGGCGTTCTGCGGATTGTCGACCAGCGTGGCCGGGTCTACCGCTCGCAGTTCGTAGCCCTCCGGTGCGCTGGCTGGGGTGGGTACCGACGCCGGAGCGTCATGGGTGGTTGTCATGGTGTTGCCTTTCTCTCTGTCCGGTGCCGTGTGCCCCGGGTCGGGCCACCGGCCGCAGCCGGTGACCCTGCTCGGGACGCAGGCCTCAGAACGAAGCGGCCTCGGCGTCGCTTGACTCGGAGGGCTCCTCCGTTGCCTGACGGCGCTGGGTCCGCTGCACGTCGGCGGTGGCGAAGCGCAGGCTCGGGCCGATCTCGTCGGCCACGATCTCGACCTTGGAACGGTGCTCACCGTCGTCGGTCTCCCAGCTGCGCTGCTCGATGCGGCCGGTGACCACGACGCGCATCCCCTTGGAGAGGCTGAGCGCCACGTTCTCGGCCAGGTCACGCCAGCACACGACGTCGAAGAACGACGTCGCCTCCTGCCATTCCTGGGTGGTCCGGTCCTGCCAGCGCCGGTTGACGGCCACGCCGAGTTGGGCCGTGGCTTGACCCTCTTTGGTGTAGCGGATTTCGGGTTCCCGAGTGAGGTTCCCGGTGATGGTGGTCGTGTTGCTCATTGTCTTGCTCCTTATGCTCTTGGCTTCGTTCCTTGCGAACGACGCCGCTGCGTCGTTCGATGAACGGCGACTCCCACCGGCAGCGAAGCGGGGTCAAGTTCCGGAGAGGGCAGCCCTTGGGCCGAGCAAGAAGTTCTGGCGGGTTCGCCCGCAGGGCGAACTTCAACGATCGCGAAGCCGCCAGAAGTTGTTGCGAGCCGAGCCGGCGACTTGACGCCGTGGAGCGCCGGTGGTCTCGGTCCGGCGCGTGGGACGTGTGCACTCAGAGCTACCTGGCGGTAGCTCCACGCGGAGGTTGACAAGCCTGACTACCCAGGCGCAATGGCCCCACGTGTTGCGTGGGGAGGTTCTCAGGAAGTCGGTGGGGAGGTCGCTCGGGAACGGTGCCGGCGGTACCAGCCGATGGTCGGTCGCCGCCCTTCCATGACCATGACGGCCAGCTCTTCGGCCATGGCTTCGGTGTCGTCGTACTCAGGACGCGAGGCTCGTTCCTTGGCTGCGGCCAGGTGTCGGAGAACCGACGGGGTCAAGCGATCGAGGTCGACCCAGGTGGCCATATGACCCGCTCGGGGACGGGACACGATCGGACCCCTCCAGCGGCCTGGGTGGTCCCGTCCGCGCCCAGGTCGTCTTGAAGACGAACGGGGCTCTCGGTCGCCTGAGGACCCTGCACTGGGACTGCGCGTGCCTCAATTCTCGGAGGGGGATGGTGGTCGCGGAGTGGCCTCGACGCTGACGGCCCAGAGTGGACCGAGAGAGAACGAGAGAAATGTGCTCCAAAGCCCCGGTGTCGATGGCAGCCCGCGAACGGCTGCGGGATCACCAGGTTGCCGCGGCGAAGGCGGTTCGCGCCCACAGCGCCGCGCTGGCTCGACTCGAGGCAGTGACCGCTCGCCGAGCCGAGGTGCTCGTCGCCCAGGATGGCCTGGTGGCCGCCGCGAACGCCGAAGTCGCCGCCGCCGTCGTGACGGCAGCAAAAGTGATGGGCGCCGACGTGGCCGCGACGTTGCTCGACGTCAGCAAGGCGGAGGTTCATCGGGTGACGAAAGCTGTGCAGCTCGCCGGCAACTGAGGGACAGGGGTTTGTCTGCGATCGCGTCACAGAACCGAGCCGTCGAACCCAAGAAGTCAAACCAATGACCAGTTCCCCCGTGGGGGCGCAGGTCCCCACGTCTCGCCGGATCCGCATTCGCGCAACGCTTCTCAGCGCGGCAAGGTGCTTCTTCGTTCCCGTAGGGAATTGAAGAGTGCCCGGGACGTAGGTGGGGAGTTGTCTGGGGAGGCCCGAGGGGAACTCGGCCCCTCACGGTGTCGCCATGACACTCAAAAACCTCACATGGCCCGAAGAGCATGGGCGAGACCAATCGCTCTTCCCCGCAGAATCGTTTCAAGGCCGCAGCGATACGGTCCGCACCGATGACGGCCCTTCAAGGGCAAGCGCCGGCTCGGTGGCCAAGCTGGACTGGATCATCGCCGAACTCCTCCCGGCCGATATCGCCACGGATGTGATGACGCGTCGGGGCACCGAGGCGCAGCAGTTGTGGGAGTCGTTGACCACCACCCCTCTCTACGAGGAGCTGACCTTGTGGGTCATGGCGGCATGGCCCGATGAAATGGTCGAGCGGGTGGACACGATGGTGCGCACGGCCATCGCGTCGGCGGATCGAGTACGCCAGGGCCAGTGGACGACCGAGCGCCTCATCGGTGTCGTCCGTAAGGCTGGCCAACGGCGAGAACGCCGAGAGGTCCACCGACACCTGGGCCAAGATATCCGCATCGTCAGCTTCGACGACGCGCTCATGGAGCTGGCCGAGGTTGCACCGGCCCCCGGAACGCACTCATCCTCACTGGGCCACGCCATTGTCGCGAGGCTTCGTGCCGCCCTGGGCGAGCACCGCTACATGGTCACACCGGCGGCCGCGGCACTGCTGGAGCGCTCCTGTGACATCGCGGTCGATCACCTGGACTCGGTACGGGCGAGGACCGTCTCGGCCGAGCGGCCAGAGGGTCTTTCGGGCCTCGACCTGTTCGCGGCAGCCCGGCCGACGAGGAGGGCGAACAAGTCGAACCGCATCACCGAAGTGTTCCGGGATCTACCCGCACCCGACCGGGGTCTCGCTCTCGCACCTCCTCTTGGGCACCGACCACCATCCCGAGGCGGCACTGTTGTGGCGCCACGCGTCGGACATGTCACCAGCAGAGGTGCCGGCCGAGATCGTGACGGACTGGCGGGCTGAGCTGGTGGCCCTGACGCCGGCGATCCTGGCGTTCAGCGATCGCCGCCGGAGGCGCCTGCGGGATCGCTCCCGCCGGGGCGACAACCTTCGCCACGTCTTCGAGCAGACCCTCGATGGGGTACTCGCTTGCGAAGACGTGTCCCTAGCCATCTGACGGGGCTCAAGGGGTCGTCGGTGGTCGATCGCTGGGCCACGGTGCGCAGGCCCAACCGACTGTCGAGCGGGCCCATGCGGGAGATGACCCATGTACGGTGCAGCAAAGGTGGGTGCGGGGGTGGCCGGTGCGTGCGGCGCCTTGGTCCTCGCTCTGGTCGTCTTGGCCGGGGGGACCGGCTCGTCGGTCGCCGCCCAAGGAGCGGTGGGGGTCACGGTCCTCGGCCAACTCGCCCAGAACGAGTGCGTGGCGAGCGGTCCGGTGCCGGGCCTGTCGGCGGAACAGGCCACCAATGCCGAGACCATCATGGCCGCGGCCCTCGCACTCGGTGCGGGCACCAACGGTGCGCAGATCGCGTTGATGGTGGCCTACACCGAATCGTCATTGGAGAACCTCGGACCCGAGCTGGGTAACGATGGCTCGCTCGGCCTCTTCCAACAGCGTGCAGCCGCGGGCTGGGGGACAGCGAGCGAGGAAGAGGATCCGACCGATGCCGCCGGCATGTTCGTCGAACGGCTCCTGCGCGTTCCGGGCTGGCAGAGCATCGCGCCGTGGGCGGCGGCGCAAGACGTGCAGGACTCGGCCTTCAACGGAGTGCCGTCTCCGTCTAACCACGGCTCGTCGGTGGTCGGCGGCAACTACAAGGCGAGCTGGACCCTAGCCGGCACATTCTTGGCAGCCATCGCCGCATTGGCGGACAGCATGGACTGCGGTGGGGAGAACGGAGCTGAGCCGGCCGGCCCGGCCAGCTCCTTCGGATTGCCCGCGGGCTACGCCATCCCGCCGGACGCCACAGCGGCTGAGACCCTTGCCATCACCTACGCCATCTCCAAGCTGGGGGACGCCTATGTGTGGGGCGCGGCGGGGCCGGCCAGTTTCGACTGCAGCGGCCTGACCATGATGGCCTGGGCCCAAGCAGGCGTGACGCTGGCGCACTACACGGGGGACCAGATGCACGAGGGCACTGCGGTCGATGGCTTCGGGGCGATCTCGTCGGGCGACCTGGTGCTCATTCCCGGATCGGAGGGGACGTTGGCCAACCCCGGGCACGTGGGCCTCTACATCGGCGACGGACTCGTGCTCTCGGCCACCGACCCCGAGCAAGGCGTCATCGCCCAGACCTGGGCCAACTTCACTGCCGGCGGCCTTTCGGGGATCCGGCACCTCGGATGAGCCGGTATCTCGCATGAGACCGCACCTTGCATGAGACCGATGGGGCCAATCGTGGCGGTCCGTTGAGCAAGGGACAGAGCAGGCCGCTCGAGCCCGCGTGAGTTCCGAGGAAGGCACACACATGGTCACCACCATCACCGCCATCGGGGTAAGTGGGGTCGGCATCCCTGCCGATGTGCTCCCCAATTCCAGCGGCCTGCCCGGGATCAGCACCCTGTCCGACATGGTGGGCGCGTTGCTGACGGTCGGGCTCATCGCCTGTGTGGCGGGCCTGGTCATCGCCGCCATCGTCTGGGCCATCGGCTCGCACAGCTCCAACCCGCATCTGGCGGGCCGAGGCAAGTCCGGCGTTCTGGTGGCCTTTGTCGCCGCGGTGTTGATCGGTGGCGCCAATGTCCTGGTCGATTTCTTCGTCGCCACCGGCA
>CAVUKH010000014.1:0-57348 GCA_963742035.1 uncultured Acidimicrobiaceae bacterium | reverse complement strand
CTCGACTTCCTGTCGATCGAGGAGCGCGCCGACCTCGGCATCCTCTCCACCCAGGAGCGGACCCAGCCGACGCTGCCGGGCGTGGAGGAGATGGCGACCCCGACGGTCGGCCTGGTCGAGGACGGCTTGAGCGACGGCCGAGCGGGGTCCGAACCCGCAGCACAGGCGCTGGCCCGGGCCGAGCAGCTCGATGCACCCCTCTGCTACAGCTGCGGCAACACCATGCAGCGAGCGGGCTCGTGCTACGTGTGCGGGAGTTGCGGGTCGACCAGCGGGTGCTCCTGAGAATTTCGCGTTGTCACGTCTCGGCGTTCCTCGTGTCCACCCGGATTCGCGACAGAACGCGCTGATGTTCCGGCAAGCAGATCGTGACGTGTAGGGGTCCCGGGCCAGTTCTTCGCTAGGGTTGCCGCGCCGTTCGCAGTGGTCCTCCTCGCTGCCTTGGTCTCTCGGGTCGGTGGTCTCCAGACTGCCGCCACCAACGCGGGGCACTATGTTCGGCCTCCAGCCGGACGTTGGCACCAGCCGGACACGAACTCGGGAGGGAGGGGACATCGGCACTGAGGACACAGAATTCGCGTCCGGGGGACTGTACGAAAGTCATCTGCCCTTGGACCCCGACGGGGTTGGCCGGCGCAGCGGCCACTGTGCATGCGTCAAGGAGAGTGCCACGGCGCCCGATCGGCCACTGTGCGAAAACGGAGGCACCCCGCCTCGGTTCGGTGATGGCTGAATGCCAGGGAATCGGCGCCGTCGGATTTTGGCCGCGATGGACGCATCATCGGGAGGCACCGGTTCTCCCGCTCGACTGTGCCAAGTGGCAGCCGAGATCGTGGGGGTGACAGGCGCGGGGGTCATGCTCATGTCGGGAGAACTCCCTCAAGGCTCTCTTTGCACAACAGACCACGTGAGCGACCTGATCGAGGAACTGCAGTACACCCTCGGCGAGGGTCCCTGCGTCGACGCGTATCGCCACAACAATGTCGTTCTCGAGCCGGACCTGGTCAATCCGACCACGCGACGCTGGCCGGCCTTCTCCCCGAGAGCATCCGAAGCGGGTGTCCGGGCCATGTTCGCCTTCCCCTTGCGGGACGGAGCGGCTCGAATCGGTGCTCTCAACCTGTATCTGGATCGGCCGGGTTCCTTGAGTGACGACGAACATGCAGATGCCCTTGTGATGGCGGAGGTCATCGCCCACTGGGTGCTCGATGCCCAAGCGGGTGCGGCGGTCGGGACGGTCGCCACGGACCTCGAGCCAGATGCAGACTTCCACTCGGTTGTGCACAACGCGGCGGGCATGGTGTCGGTGCAACTCGGCGTCAGCGTCACCGAAGCACTTGTCCGCTTGCGGGCCCATGCCTTCGGCCAGGATCGCCTACTCCGAGACGTCGCCGAGGATGTCGTGTCCCGAAGGCTGAGGCTGTCGTGAGCCCAAGGAAGGAACCATATAGTTCGCTTCGTGGGGAAGCGTGGCCCGTCCCCCGACGAGTCAGGCGCACGGGCGGTCAGGAGGAGCCGTGGAAACGACCCGAGACGAATCAATCGTGCAGTTTCTCGTCGACATCGCCGACAATTTGGTCGACGACTTCGACGTCGTGGAGCTGCTCACAAAGCTGACCGAGCGGTGCGTGAACCTGCTCGGCATCTCTGCCGCCGGCGTCATGCTCGCCTCGCCACCCGACGAGTTACGACTGGTTGCGTCCTCAAGCGACACCATGCAGGTGGTCGAACTGTTCGAGCTGCAGGCCAACCAGGGGCCGTGCCTCGATGCCTTTCGCACCGGCGAACCAGTGCGACACGAGGGCCTTCGGTCTGGATCGGGCCCCTGGCCCAAGTTCGCGGAGGTGGCAGTTGCCGCCGGGTTCCGTTCGGTGTCCGCGCTCCCACTTCGCCTGCGCGACACGACCGTGGGTGCTCTGAACCTCTTCAGTGTCGAGGAGGTGCCGATGGACGAGAGCGATGCCCTCGTGGCACGTGCGTTCGCTGATTTGGCGACTATCAGTGTCCTTCAACACGGAGTGGCCACCGAAGCGCAGCGGGTCAACGAACAGCTGTCGGGTGCGTTGGCCAGCCGCATACTGATAGAGCAAGCCAAGGGGGTAATCGCCGAGCGAGCCGGGATCGAGATCTCCGAGGCTTTCTCACGGCTCCGGATCTACGCCCGGAGCCACTCCCTCCTTCTGGCCGAGGTCGCCCAACAAGCAATCGACGGCAGGCTCGACTCAGATGCGTGGCGCTCTCCCACCTGAATAACGTCGGCCGGCGGATGGTCGTCCGGGGCCGGCTTGCCCAGGGTCATCGGGCGTCAGCCGGTCGGTATGGGTGCCGGCTGCAAGACCATTACCGGGATGCGGCGGTTGCCGGCTCGCTGTGCGTAGTGGTTGCGTGGCGGATACACCGACACGTCCAACTCCCAGAGGCGCTGGCGTTCGTCGCCCTCGGCCTCAGAGGCCTCCATGTCGTGGCGCTGACCGCGAAAGACGGTGCTGCATCGCGGATTGGCTTTGAGGTTGTAGTACCAGGCCGGATTTTGCTGCTTGCCGTAGTTCGAAGCAACGAGCACCAGGCGATCACCATCGGGCACTCCGACGAGGGGCAAGGTCCGTGATTCGCCGGAACGGGCACCGACGGTCGTGAGCTCGATGATGGGCAGGCCGGTCAGAGCGGCCGAGACGGAGTGACGTCCGGCGCTGCGTCGCAGCACCGGACCATCGAGGTGATGGAGCACCCGTGCGAACAACCACGCCATGGGCCGCGTTCCAGCCAGAAGCCGCATACCGCGCTGGACGACATTGGCTTGGTCGAAACGCACCGCCCCAGCGATTTCCTCAACCATCGAGAAAATGTAGCGCCCCGTGTGGTGTTCGGCGGGCGGAGGAGCCCTCCGTAGGGAGCACACGCAGGTCCTGCTGTTGCTGCCAGGTCCGCCTGCGGTGCGCGCCGGTCGCGATCACCGAGGCTCGTCCCTCACCCGTTGGGATAGAGCAGAATGCTTGGCATGGAAGAGCGGCCTGAGCTGCGGGAGAACGGACACTGGAGGACAGCCGTGTGGGCCCTCCGTGTGGGATACGGCGGACTGGCCGTCGCCGTCGCGGGTCTCATCGTGCTGTCGGTGGGATCGACGCCGTGGGTCCTGGCGGCCGGCGTGATCATCTGGCTCGCCGCCGCCGCCACCACGTTGGCCGGGTTCTTCCGGGCCCGGCACGAGCTGGCCGAGCCGCGCCCCGGGTACTGGTCGATGCGGCTCATGCTCATTTCGGACACGGTCCACTCCCGGCCGTCGACAAAGCTGTCCTGACGGCTGGCGCCGATGCCCGTGGGAGCGCGGAGGCTCGTGTCAGGCGGTGAAGGCCCACTCCTCGGCGTCGCTGCGTGCACCATGTGTCGCCCGGACTACCGCCCACGGGATCGTCCGAGCCCCGAACGGCCACCGCGAGTACCGTCGTGTCAGAACGGAGGTTTCCATGAGGACAGTCATTGTGGGCGGCGGCATGATGGGTCTCTGTACCGCCATGTTGTTGGCGAACGACGGCCACGAGGTGACCGTTCTCGAGCGTGACGAGGTTTCCCCACCCGATCCCGACGTGGCCTTCGAGTCATGGGAGCGGCGGGGAGTCAATCAGTTCCGGATGTCCCACTTCTTCCTCAGCGGGTTCCGCCAGATCATTGAGTCGGAGCTGCCGCAGCTGCGCGAGGGCCTGGTCGAGGCCGGCGCCATTTCGTACAACGTCCTGGACAACATCCCAGATGAGATGAAAGGCGGGGTGCGTCCCGGCGACGACCGCTTCGATCTGATCACGGGTCGCCGACCGATGGTGGAGGCTGTGACCGCCCGGCTGTGCACGGAGACCAAGAACGTCGACATCCGGCGGGGTACTCCGGTACAGACGCTGCTCTCTGGTTCGTCCGACCACGCGGGGGTCCCACACGTCAGGGGAGCGCGATTGGATTCCGGCGAGGAGCTGGAGGCCGACCTCGTGATCGATGCTTCAGGCCGACGCTCCCCGCTGCCACGGTGGCTCGTCGACATCGGTGCTCGTCCCGTCGTCGAGGAGCAGGAAGACTCCGGGTTCGTCTACTACGGCCGGCACTTCCGATCTGCCGACGGACAGATGCCGGTGATGCTCGGTCCCTTGAAGCAGGATTTGGGCACCATCGGCGTTTTGACGTTGCCGGCGGACAACGGGACATGGTCGGTGACACTCACCGCCAGCTCCAAGGATGCCGATCTCCGCGCGCTGCGCCACCCCGAGACATGGGAGAGGGTCAATCGCCTGCTGCCGCTCACGGCGCACTGGATCGACGCGGAGCAGCTCGAGGACGGCGTGACCGTGATGGCGAAGATTGAGGACCGGATCCGTGATTTCGCGCCGGGAGGCAACCCGGTCGCCACGGGCGTCGTCGCGGTTGCCGACTCCTGGTCGTGCACCAACCCTTCGCTCGGCCGGGGGGCCACCATCGGGCTGTTGCACGCGCGGGCTCTGCGCGACCAGCTCCGGCAGCCGCAGGACCCCTGGTCCCTCGCCACCGGGTGGTCCCGGCAGACCAGCGCCATCCTCGAACCGTGGTACCGCGCCACGAAGGCCTACGACAATCATCGGCTGCGGGAGATTCAGGCCCTGATAGACGGGCGTCCCTACGAGAGCGACGACGAGTTCTGGCTCCTCAATCGCGCCCTGGAGGAGGCGGCCCTTCTGGACGGCGACAACATCCGGGCCGTCCTCGACATGGGGATGGCGCTCCGCCGTCCCGACGAGGTTCTGGCCGATACATCGCTCCGCGAGCGGATCATGGGTCATGATGGACCCGACGCCACCGAACCCGGAATGGCGCCCGATCGCGAGCAACTGCTCGCCGCGGTCAGCGGTTGAAGAGGAGTGTGGGAAGCATGCGCGTCGACAGCTCGGGCGTCAACCTGAATGTGGAGATCACCGGGCCTGACGACGGCCGTCCGGTGCTCCTCCTCCACGGCTTTCCCGATTCGGGTCGCCTCTGGTCCAGCCAAGCACGCGCACTGGCGGACGCCGGCTACCGGGTCATCGTCCCCGATCAGCGCGGATACGGACAGTCCGACAAGCCGACAGAGGTCGACGCCTACAACATCATCTGGCTGGCGGCGGACGTGGCGGCGGTTCTGGACCAGGTCGGCGTGGAGAAGGCCGCGATCGTCGGACACGACTGGGGCGCGGCGGTGGCCTGGACCGCGGCCTCATTGGCGCCCGACCGGGTCGACCGGCTCGTCGCGCTCTCGGTCGGCCACCCGCTCGCCTTTGGTGCAGCGGGCCTCGAGCAACGAGAGAAGTCGTGGTACATGCTCTTGTTCCAGTTCGAGGGGATCGCCGAGGAATGGCTGTCCGCGAACGACTGGGCCAACTTCCGCTCCTGGGGGCGTCACCCCGATGCGGATGCAGTCATCGCCGACCTCGAGGCCACAGGATCCCTGACCCCGGGGCTCAACTGGTACCGGGCCAATGTCCACCCGCGCACGCTGGTCGAGCCACCGCCCGCGCTCCCACCCGTCACCGTGCCGACGCTCGGTGTGTGGAGCTCCGGTGACTTCGCGCTCACGGAGGCGCAGATGACAGGCTCGGAACGTTTCGTCGAGGCGGACTGGCGCTATGAGCGTATTGAGGGGCCGGGCCACTGGATGCAGCTCGAAGCAGCCGACGAGGTGAACCGTCTCCTGCTTGACTACTTGGCGTAAGGATCTGATGCCAACGCGTTACCGTGGCGGGGCACGCTCAGCCCCCATTGCTCATGCCCTCGCCGTCCGCCGCCCTCGCCGGGACCTCCGTTCTTGATCTGACCCGCAATTTCGCCGGCCCCTATTGCTCGATGTTGCTCGCTGACCTCGGCGCCGACGTGGTCAAAGTCGAGTCGCCACTGTCGGGCGACGACACCCGACAGTGGCGTCCGCCCCAATGGAACGGCCAGAGTGCAACGTTCCTGGCCAGCAACCGGGGCAAGCGCAGCATTGCCGTGGATCTCGACAGTGACGCCGGCCAGGACGTGGTGGCACGACTCGCAGCGAAGTCTGACGTCGTCATTTCGAGTTTTCGGCCCGGTTCGCTGGAGAAGCGGGGCCTCGACCACGCGACACTCCGTTCCGGCAATCCCGCCCTGATCTACTGCTCCATCACGGCGTACGGCGCGCATGGCCCCAAACGCGATTGGCCCGGCTATGACCCCATTCTTCAGGCCGAGAGCGGCATCATGTCCCTGACGGGCTATCCCGACGGTCCTCCGGCCAGACTCCCGATCGCGGCCATCGATCTCGGGACGGCCATGTGGGCATCGGTCGGCATTCAGGCCGCACTCCGTACACGATCCGAAACCGGCGCCGGCGGGCTGGTCGAGGTCAGTCTCTATGAGACCGCTGCCTGGTGGTTGTCCTACCTCATCGCCGGTTACATGGGCTCGGGCGAGGAGCCCCAGCGCCACGGGAGCGGAGCGCCGTTCCTGGCCCCCTATGAGGTGTTCGCGACATCCGATGGCGACCTCATGGTCACGGCAGCGAATGACGACCTGTTCGCGCGGCTCTGCGACGTCTTGGGCTTCCCGGATCTTCCCTCCGATCCGTCCTACCGTCAGAACGCCGACCGAGTGGCCAATCGGGACGCCCTCCACGACCTCCTGCAGGCCCGCTTGCTCGAAAAGCCTGCGGTCGTGTGGCACGCCCTGCTGCGGTCCCGGTCGGTTCCGTGTGCCCCGGTGCGCTCGGTGGCGGATTTCGTCGAGGACGACCACCTCGCGGCTCTCGGGATGCTCGCCCCTCTGCCCCGCCCCGACATTCCGGACCTGCGTCTCATCGGCACTCCGCTCAACCTCGACGGCGTCCGGCCGGGATCGCGTCGGCCGCCCCCACTGCTCGGTGAGCACACCGAGCAGGTGCTGGCCGAACTGGGTTACTCGGCTGAGGAGATCGACGAGCTGTCCCGACAGCGCGTCGTCGGAGTCGGCGAGCCCTAAAAGGTTCCGCTGATGGTCGATCTGACGCCGTTCGAAGTGCTGACAACGCTCCAGGTGTCCCCGGACGTCACCCGCGGCGATCCTGTTCCGGCGTACTGAGCAGCGACCTGCCCGTTCGAGTACCGAGCTGGGATGGTGCCCGAGGTCAGGGTGTAGGTGTAGGTGAAGAAGCCGCTTCCGGTACTCCACGCGGCGTTTCCGACTCCGCCCGGCAAGCTGTTGTATCCGCCGTTGGTGGTCACGCCGGTCGTCCGGGCCACGTTGATGGTGACCGTCAGCGCGGTGATCGACTTGGTGTTGCTCAAGGTGAGGATGTCCTGGCCGCCGTAGCCGCCGTAGGTGTTCGTCGTCGGCGTCGCGGTCACACCGTTGGCGACAGGAGCGGGCGTGGTCGTGGTGGTGGGCGCAACGGTCGTAGTGGTCGTGGGTGCAACGGTCGTCGTGGTGGATGGTGCCGGGGCGGCGGCCGTCGTCGTTGTCGTCGCTGGGGAAGCATTGTCGGGAGCGGCCATCTGGGCGCCCGAAGCTCCTGCGTTGGCGCAGGCATTCGGCGTGCCGTAGGGGACCGGGGTGGCCGTACTGGGTGCGGCGATCATCACCTGGCCGCCGACCACCGTTATGGCGTAGTCGGGGCTCGAAGGCATGGAGCGCAGATATGTGGGGTTCCCCGTCGTCAGCAGCGTGGCGGTCACCGTGGGCGTCCCGCCGGTCTCGGCGTTGTAGTCGGACACCGCGTGCTCCACGCTCGCGGCGTCCGATGTGCATGCGGCGACTTCGGCCTGGGCACTGACCCCGCTGAGAGCGAAGACCACGATTCCGGCGAGCACGCCCAGGACGACGATCACGATGAGGAGTTCCATCAGGGTGAATCCCTCTTCTCGGGCAGTGAGCCGCGTGGCGCTCCCAACATGGGACTGGCGCGACGAAGAAGGCTTCCATTCAACATTCCGCATAGAGGATCTATCGACCGGGGAGGATCGACCTTTAAGGCATTGGGTCGACACAGGGAGCGTGCAACGGCGCGTTCCCTGAGCGTCTCCTGAGCAGCGGTGTGCGCGGGGTTGCTTTTCGCGTCATCACCGCCTTCCGCACACCGCTCTCAGCGGCGCCCGACCACGGGCGGCACCTCGCTCAGGAGGGCGTTGACCCCCCAATGCCGTTCATGAGTCGTGAAGTCATCCGCATCACACCCACGTGGGTCTCGAGCTGGGGCGTCGATCCGGAGAACCGAGATCGGCAGACCCGGCGCTCCTGACGCGTCCGCACTGCCTAGGGCCTGCGTCCGTTCGGCATGAGATCGCTCGAGCCCCACTGGCCCAGGGAGTTCAGCTGCACGTGGTCGCCGGTCGCCTCGACGATTTGGTCGCCACCCACATAGATGGCCGTGTGGTACACGGTGGTCCAGTCGGACTGACTGGTGCCCCAGAACACGAGGTCGCCGGCCGACAGCGCGCCGAGGGCGACCGGTTGTCCCGCGGTGTGGTACTGGTCATCGGACACACGGGCGAACCCGACACCGACGCTCTCCCATGCGGCCAGTGCCAGCCCGGAGCAGTCGTAGCCCACGGGTCCGTTGCCGCCCCAGACGTAGGGCTTGCCGAGTTGCGCGAACGCGAAGACCACGGCCCTGTCCCCGGGGGTGGTGGGGGAGAACAGCAAGGCTTCCGTCGGTGGAGCCCCGGTGGCGTCGCCGAAGGGGTAAGCGGTGCCGTTCTGCTCTTCCACCCAGTAGCCATGACCCGAGGGAGTCGAGATCACGCGCTCCGCCGGATCGAGGCTCGGCCCTCCGGCGGCGGAGCCGTCAAACGCGGCGTCGCCGAAGCTGAAGACACCGCCGTCGGCCGCCACCATCAAGTAGCCCCTCCCGTCCGGGGTCGCCGCCATGCCGACGATGGGCTGGGCCAGGCGGATCGCTCCCGTCGAGCCGTAGAACTGGGCGTCGCCGTAGCTGAAGATCCCGCCGTCGGACGCCACCAACCAGTACCCCTTCCCGTCGGGAGTGGTCGCCATGCCCACGATGGGCTTGTTCAGCGCGATGGACCCGGTCGATCCGTAGAAGGAGGCGTCGCCGTAGCTGAAGATCCCGCCGTCGGACGCCACCAACCAGTACCCCTTCCCGTCCGGTGTTGCCGTGAGACCCACGATCGGCTTGTTCAGCGTGATGGAGCCGGTCGAGCCGTAGAAGGAGGCGTCGCCGTAGGAGAAGATGCCGCCGTCCGAGGCCACCAGCCAGTACCCCGCCTGGTCGTCGGTGGCGGTGATCCCGATGATCGGATGGTTCAGGGGAAGGCCGGCCGCCGAGCCGTAGGCGCCGGCAGTGCCGAAATTCCAGACGGCGCCCCGGGGGTCGGCCAACCAGAAGTTGTCCGAGGGGATGCCGGTCGGCGAACTGGTGCTCGGCCTGTCCGGCGTCGAGGAGCCGGGGCTCGCCGCGGAGACGCCGCCGATCCCGAGCGAGACAATCGCCAGCACGCCGGCCAGCCAGGCGGCAGATGTCGCCAGGCCGCGCAGGACCACGGACGGCGTTTCCTTGTGGGGCACGGCTCAGGGTTCGACGTGCGGCGAGGTTTCCTGAAGGGGTGCATCGGGGGGTGGCAGGGCGATTTGGTCATCAGTTGCGTGTGCACGCAGCCCTCACCCAGGACTCCGCCGGTTCGGTGGGTGGCCTCCCGGCCCGCGTCCGTCTAGGACTTGATGACGAAGGAGTAGCTGAAGGGTGCGGCGACAGGCGTCAAACTGAAGGTCCGCTTCCCCGATGTGATGGTCACCTTGGTCCCGCCGGCGCCGACATCGACCTGGGACGGGCCGAGGAGCACCTCCTTCTGGGAGCTGTTGGGACCGAGGACGCCCTCGAAGGTCGGATGCTTTCCGGCCGCCCCGATGCTCACCCAGGAGCGGCCGGTCGAGGTGGCGACGGTGACCGCGTACGCCGCGATGTCGACCTGGTAGGTCGCGGTGCCGTTCCCTGTCGTGACCGGGGTCACCAGCGGAACTGTCGGTGAGCTGCTCGAACCGTGGTGCGTGGTCTGTGTCGAGCTCGGGCTGCCCGTGGTGCTCTTGTCGATGACGCCGGCCTTCACGAGCCCGAGCGTCGCCGCGGCTGCCACCACGGCCAGCGCCACGACGACAACCAGCACCCGGAGCCACCGGGCGGCGCCGGGTCGCGCTGTGCTGTGGACGACCGCGGGGATCTTGTCGGTGTCGGCGTAGGTCGGGTAGCCGTCGCCGAACAACCGGCCCTGACTGTCCGTCACCGGCCGCTCGACGATGGCCGTGGTGGACGGATCAGGTCTGAGCCCTGCCTCGTCGGCTTGCACGTCCATGGCCGTCTTTTCGACCTCCCACGCCCCGTACTTGAATGACACCAATTACTGCGGTCCGATCCGCCCCGTGTGACCTCGCGGGTTTTTCGGCACGGTCCGACCCACTTCCATCTACCAGGATCGCACGTGGGAGGGGTCAATTGGTGCGCAGGAGCCGTCCAGACCGGGCCGTCTGCCCTGCCGCCGACGGGAAGTGGCTCAGCGCCCGACACTGCCGTCGAGGAGCTCACGGGTGATGTCCATGTGCCCGGCGTGGCGAGCCGTCTCCTCGATCAGGTGAAACACAGCCCACCGGAAGGTTGTCGGTCGGAAGGGGCCCCGGGAGGGGAGATCGAGCGAGGTGACTCCGTCGAGGACAAGGTCGGCCCGCCCGCTCTCCTCCCTGTAGAACGACACGGACTCCTCGACACCCCAGCTCTCAGGCAGCTCGAACATGTGGGCCCGCCAGGCCATGTCCATCTGCTCGCCGGCACAGATGGCCCGGATCCAGAGTCGTTCGGCGTAGCCGAGATGGACCACCAGAACACCCAACGAGTTGGCTGCAGGTGCAGGCCGCCAGCGCAGCTGGGTCGTGTCCAGTCCCTCCAGCTTGAAGATGACGCTCTCGCGCAGGTGCTGGAGCCAGCCCCGTGCCATTGCCAACTCGTCGAGCGGTCGGGTCTCCTCCGGCCGCGGCACTCGCATGGGGGGCGGTGTCTCGGGCACCTGTGTGACCAGATTACGGAACGCTCACCGTGGTCGGGCTGACGAGGGTGCCGCCACAGACCGATGTGTACCAATTGGCGATGGTGGTGCCGTCCGTCTCGAGCTGCGGGTTCTTGCCCAACGTGGCGAAGGAGGCGATGAGGCCCTGCAGGCTGGAGGCGTTCTGAATGGCGGTCCGGAACTGCTTCACGTACGAGAGCAGGTTCTTGAAGGCCGTCTGCACTTTGGCCGGGGCCGTCTTGATCACGCCCAGCGCCTTCTGCACCTGACTGAAGTCCGTGTTGTAGGACTTGAGCAGGGCACTCTTGGCGGCAGAGAAGTTGCCCGACGTCATGGCCTTGGCGATGCTGCTCGCGGCGCCGGTGGAGCCGGTCTGTTCGGACTTGACCGCCCTGCACATGGCGCTCTTGGGTGCCGACCCCTTCGTCCTCGCCGCCGAAGCGGCAGTCAGTGGGGCCAGCGCCAACAGCATCCCGAGCGCGCCCGTGCACACGCCCACCAGCATCGCTCGCTGCTTCACGTCGCCACCCCCCAGGTCTCGAACCAGGAGAAGGACGCTACCCCACCCCGGCTGGCCCCACGGGGTGCGTCCGGTCCGGCTTCGCCCGCTCGTGTGCCGGCTTCGGCCTGAACGGGCGGCCACCGGGCGTTATGGTGGCAGCTGACGGGGCGTCAGAAAACTGGGGGCACGCGTTGGACGAGCTGAACGGCAAGGTTGCCGTCGTCACGGGGGGAGCGGCGGGCATCGGCCGCGGCATCACCGAGTCGCTGTTGGAGGAGGGCACCCGCGTCGTCATCGCCGACGTCGAGGAGCGTGTCCTCGAGGCCGCGGTGAAGGAGTTGGCCGATGCCGGCAGCGTCCGGGGCGTCGTGACGGACGTCTCCTCGCCGGACTCGGTCGAGGCGCTGGCCGAGGACGTCTTCGCTCAGGAGGGTGCCTGCCACCTTCTCTTCAACAACGCCGGAGTGACCTCGGGCGGTGGCGGGCGACCGTGGGAGCAGGAGCCCAACGACTGGACCTGGTGCTTCTCGGTCAACGTCTTCGGTGTGGCCAACGGCATGTTGTCGTTCGTCCCCCGCATGATCGCCTCGGGGGAACCCGGCGTCGTGATCAACACGTCGAGCATGGACGGCGGCATCGCGCCGGTCCCGTACGCGTCGGTGTACGCCTCGAGCAAGGCGGCCATCTCGTGCCTGACCGAGGCGTTGGCGCACCAACTCATCGCTGCCGGTACCGAGCTGCGGGCAGCCGTCTTCTATCCGTCGGGGGGCCTGCTCGACACCGGGCTGTGGACCGCCCAGCGCAACCGCCCCGAGGCGTTGCAGCGGACCCGACCCCGCCCGCCGGCACCCGGTACGACCTTCGAAGAGTTCAAGGCGCAACTCGAGGCGGCGGGTCACCCGGCGCAGATCATGGACCTGCGCGAGCTGGGCCGCTTCTGCGTGCAGGGCGTCAAGCGGGGCGACTTCATCATCGGCTACGGGCTCGAGGAGGCAGCGGAAATGCTGCACCGTCGGGCCGTCGCCATCGGCTCCGGGCAGCTTCCCCCGGCCGCGCTGAGCTGATGACGGTGACTGTGCCGGCGCCCGCCCGTTACACGGTCGTCTCGGCCGACGGTCACGCCGGCGGTGACATTCAGGACTACCGGCCCTATTTGGCCAGCCGCTGGCACGACGACTTCGATGCCTGGGCGGCCGAATACGTGAATCCCTACGCCGACCTCATCGCACCGATCGCCTACAGGAGCTGGGACAGCGAGAGGCGCCTGGCCGAGACCGAGTCGGATGGCATCGCGGCGGAGGTGCTGTTTCCGAACACCGTTCCCCCCTTCTTCGCCGAGGGGAATCTGGTCGCGCTGCCTCCGACGCCCGAGGACTACCAACGGCGCTGGGCCGGCGTCCAGGCGCACAACCGGTGGCTGGCGGACTTCTGCGCCGCCACGCCGGGCCGTCGGGCCGGCATCGTCCAGGTGTTCGCCAACGACATGGCCGATGCCGTCGAGGAGATCCGCTGGGCCGCCGCCGCCTTCCACCCCTTCGGGGGCATTCTGCTGCCGTCCATCCCGCCGAATTCGCATCTGCCTCCGCTCTGGGAGGACCACTACGAGCCGCTGTGGCAGGTCTGCGCCGACCTGGACGTGCCCATCAACATCCACGGGGGCAGCGCCTTGCCGGACTACGGCGAACACGAGGCCGCGCGGGCGATGATGCTCATTGAGATCCCCTGGTTCAGCCACCGTTCCGTCTGGCATCTGATCTTTTCCGGCGTGCTCGAGCGTCATCCCACGCTGCGCTTCGCCGTCACCGAGCAGGGCGTGGCATGGCTCCCCCGGGGCTTGCAGACCCTGGACTGGTTCTACGGTCGCATGACGACGGCCAATGCGGCTGAGGCGAACTTCTTCGGCGCGGCCGCGGCGAAAATGACGATGACCCCGACGGAGTACTTCGCCCGCAACTTCTGGATCGGCGCCAGCTTCCTGCGCCCGAGCGAGGCACCCCTGTGCCGCGACCTCGGGATCGAGCGCGTGATGTGGGGGGCGGACTACCCACACTCGGAGGGCAGCTACCCGTACACGACCGAGGCGTTGCGGGTGGCCTTCGCCGGCTACGCCGAACCCGAGGTCCGGGCCATGGTGGAGTCGACGGCGGCCTCGTTCTACGGGTTCGATCTCGACCGGTTGCGACCCATCGGTGACCGGGTCGGCCCGCCGGTGGCCGAGGTGGCCCAGCCGCTGGCTCCCGAGAACTGGCCGACGACGACGACCTGCAACGCATTCGACCCCACGCAGATCCTGCGTGCCTGGTGAGCAGAGAGGAGCACCCGTGAACGTCCGCTACGGCGCTCGAGCCGCGCAAGTGAACCACGAGATCGAGGCCAAGAAGGCCGACATCTGGTCCGAGGCGGTCACCGCCGTCTACGAGACCGATCCCGAGATTGTGGCGGCCATCCTCCCCCCACCCCTCGAACCGGGCCCCGACCCGCTGGTGCGGATCACCATCACCAGGGTCGAGATGCCAGGGCTCCCTGTGTTCGGCGCCGGCTGGATCGGCGTGCAGGCGCGCCATGAGGACCGGCTCGGGGAGTATCCGATCTTCATGCCGATGACCACGGAGCAGTCGCTGATCGGCGGCCGGGAGATCAACGGCGAGCCCAAGAAGCTGGCCCAAGTCGAGGTCAATCGCGACGGCGCCCACGTCTCGGCTCACATCGCCCGGATGGGGTCCGTCATCTGCGAGATCACGGGCACGGTGACAGAGACCCGCGAGAACTACGAACTGGAGAAGACCGACTTCTGGTTCAAGCTGTCGCCGTCGTGCGAGCAAGCCGGCGTGCTGGACCAGGACCCGTTGCTGGTCTACGGCGAGAAGACGGAGCGGACCAGGCTGCACGAGTCGATTGAAGGCGAACTCATCCTCAAGGAGGCGCCGCTCGATCCCATTGCGGACCTCGTGGTGCGCCGCATGGTGGACCTCAACTGGACGGAGCGAGCCTCCACGCAGGTCGGCCGGGTCATCGGGCCGGTCCCGCGGGCAGGGGTCGAGCCGTTCATCCACCAGCGCTACGACGACCTCTCGGTTCTGGGGGCCAAGCGATGAGCGACGACCGCTACCTGATCATCTCCGCCGACGCCCATGCGGGACTGCAGTGCGAGGGCTATCGGCCCTACCTGGACGCGGCGTACCACCCGCAGTTCGACGACTACCTGGCCGAGCGCCGGGCCAACCGCGACCAGCTGCTCACCATGAATTACGACTACATCATGGGCTGGGAGACCGACAACGAGGAGGGGCTGCGGGGCGCCTGGGACATCGACCAGCGCGACAAGGAGCTCGACGCAGACGGTGTCACGGCGGAGGTCATGTTCGCCGACGCCGACGCCATCACCGGCATGGCGTCACCACCCTTCGGCGCCGGGCTCTCGGCCGGGGCCATCGCCGACCCCGAGCTGGCCTTTGCCGGAGCACGGGCGCACAACCGCTTCCTGGCCGAAATGTGCAGCCGCAGCCCGGAGCGCCACGGGGGGATCGCACTCGTGCCCATCACCCATGGCGTCGAGCGCTCGGTGGCCGAGATCGAGTGGCTGGCCGAACAGCCCGGCATCCGGGGGATCATGGTCCCGACCATGTGGCACGACCTGCAGCCGTACAACCATCCCGACTACGACCCGGTGTGGGCGGCCTGTCAGGAAGTCGGCTTCCCGGTCCACACCCACTCGGGTGAGGCGCCCCAGGAGGAGTACAACGAGAACATCGGGATCTACCTCGCCGAGGTGGTGTGGTGGGCCGCCCGGCCGATGTGGCACCTGCTCTTCTCCGGCGCCTTCGAACGCTTCCCGCGCCTGAAGTACGTCGTGACCGAGGCCGCCGCCTACTGGGCGGCCGACATGATGTGGAAGTGGGACCAGTACATGGGTGGCGGCCACACCACGAAGAAGATGGCCGCCCTGTTGAAGGGCAAGATCTCCAAACTGCCCTCGGACTACTTCGGGGAGAACATCTTCATCGGCGCGTCCACCATGTCGAAGGAGGAGATCCGCCGCCGCCACGTCCTGGGCTGCGATGTGGTGATGTGGGGCACCGACTACCCGCACCCGGAGGGCACCTGGCCCCACACCCAGGAGCGTCTGCGGGGAGACTTCGGCGGTATTCCGGTGGAGGACGCCCGCAAGCTCCTGGGCGAGACGGCGGCCCGCTGCTACGACTTCGACCTCGAGTCCTTGCGGCCGGTGGCCGATCGGATCGGGCCGACACCGGGCGACCTGGGGCAGGACCCCTCCTTGCGCACCGACCCCGAAGAGGTGCGCACCGCGCGCTGGTGGAAGGACGAGTACCGGGTCCAGGCCCCGGGCTGATCGCTCTGCCGTGAACCCGGGCCACATGGAGTACTGCGCCAGCGAAGACTGGCGACGCCTGGTCCACGAGACCATCCTCCCCGTCGCGCTGGAAGACGTGGACCTGGGCGACGAGGCACTCGAGATAGGTCCCGGGCCCGGGTTCACGACCGACGTCCTGCGCACCAGGACGGCCCACCTCACGGCCGTCGAGCTCGACGAGCGCCTGGCGGCGGGACTGGCCGAACGGATGGCCGGACGCAATGTGGCGGTCGTCGTGGGCGATGCCACCGCGCTCGAATTCGCCCCGGGCCGGTTCACCGGTGCGGCCTCCTTCCACATGCTCCACCACATTGCGCCGGCCGAGGCTCAGGATGCCGTGTTCGCCGAGCTGGCCCGGGTGTTGGTCCCCGGTGCCACGTTGGTGGCGGCCGACGGCGTCTACAGCGAGGGCAGCGCGCTGTTCCACCAGGACGACACGTACAACCCGATCGCTCCCGACGAGCTGGAATCCCGGCTGAGCGGCGCCGGCTTCGAGTCGGTGCGGGTGCGCACGTACGACCTCGGGTGGGTGTGCACGGCTCGACTCGGCTGACCGCCGCGGCGACTCAGTGGTAGCGATCCTCTTCGCGCTGGCGGCTGCGTTCTCCAACGCGCTGAACATGGTCACGCAGCACATCGCCAGCATCAGTGACCCCGGCCACTCCAAGGGGTGGCGCTTCGTCCGCTACCTGGCGTCGAACCCCCTGTGGCTGTTCGGGTGGGTGGCGCTCGCCGGATCCTTCATCTTCCAGGCGCTCGCCCTGCACAACGGGCAGATGTCGGTGGTCCAGCCCCTGTTGGTCACCGAGCTGGTCTTCGCCCTGGTGTTACGCCGCTTCTGGATCCGGCAGCAGATCAGGGACGTCACCTGGTGGGCCGCCGCGGTGACCTGCGGCTCGCTGGCGCTGTTCGTGGCCGTGTCCGAGCCCACCGGTGGCAACGCCCAGCCGACGAGCTCCGCCTGGATCGGCGCCACCGTCGCCACGGGCGGGGCAGCGGTCCTGCTGGCGCTCCTCGGGCGGACCGGGTCCCCGGTGCGACGGGCGGCAGCGCTCGGTGCGGCCACGGCCATCCTGTGGGCGCTGGTCGCCACCTTCATTAAGGCGATGACCGACACACTCACGCAATTCGGGATCGTGGGCATGTTCACCCACTGGCCCGTCTATGCGCTGATCGTGGTGAGCATTGCGGCCGAGATCCTCGACCAGACCGCACTGCACGTGGGGCCTCTCAGCATCTCGCAGCCGTTCATCGTGATCGTCGACCCCATCGTCAGCATCGTGCTCAGCGTCTGGATCTTCGCCGAGGTCTTCACCGAGAACGCGTTCCGGCTCACCGTCGGCGTCGTGTCGTTCGTCGTCATGTGCGCGGCCGCCGCCGTGCTGGCCCGCACTGCTCCCGCCACCATGGACCGGGGGCCGAGCTCGGCTACATCGCCTCCTCCGGGAAGAACGTGACCCAATTGGTCTGCATGGACGCGCCGTCGGCGACGATGGTGGCACCGCACACGTAGCGGGCTGCCGGCGAGCACAGATAGAGGATCGTGGCGGCCATTTCGTCGACCGTGCCGAGGCGGATGGTCGTGCCCTCGGCCACCAGCTCGTCAGTGAAACCGGCCTCCGTCCGTCCGACCATGGCCAGCTCGGACTCGATCATGCCGGGTGTGGAAAAGACACCGGGCGCGAAGGCGTTGATGGTCACGCCGCGCCGCATGAGGTAGGGCGCCAGGGTCTTCACCATGTTGACGACGCCGGCGCGGGCAGCGCCCGAGTGGACGAACATCGGTGCACCGCGTTCGAGGGAGAACGTGTGCACGACGTTGACGATGGCGCCCGACCCCGCGTCGGCCATGGGCCCCATGAAGCGGCTGGTCACGTTCCAGGTGCCATTGAGGTTGAGGTCCACCACCGCCCGCCACCCGTTGTCCGTAATGGTGCTGGGCAGTCCCGGGAATTGTCCCCCGGCGTTGTTCACCAGGACGTCGACGCGGCCGTAGCGGGCATAGACGGCGTCGCGCAGGGCGTCGACCTGCACCGGCTCCCGGATGTTGGTGGGGACGGCCAGGCAGCTGCCGCCACTGCCCTCAATGGAGGCCGCCACCTCGTCAAGGCGCGCCGTCGTCCGGCCGGCGATCACGACGCGCCCGCCCAGGCGCGCGAACGCGTGGGCCACCTCGCGCCCCAGCCCGGTGCCACCGCCGGTGACCACCGCGACGACGTCGTCGAAGAGCCCGGCGGCGAAGACGGAGACCGCCGGGCCCGGCTGCCACGTCACGGCGCGGCCGTCACCCGGCGAAGTCCCAGCTCTCGCCCTTCTCGTAGTGGTGCAGCACGTTCTTGGCGATGAGGATGCGGTGCACCTCGTCCGGCCCGTCGGCCAGGCGCAGTGTGCGGGCACCGAGGTACATCTGGGCGAGAGGGAGGTCACTGGTCACGCCGGCGGCGCCCCACACCTGAATGGCCCGGTCCACGACCCGGCTGTAGGCCGCCGGCACGAAGACCTTGATGGCGCTGATCTCGGTGCGGGCCTGGGGATCGCCCTTGTCCACCTTCTCGGCGGCATGGATCGTCATGAGCCGGGCGGCTTGGAGGTCCATGTAACTGTCGGCCACGAAACCCTGCATGAACTGCTTGTCCTTGAGGAGCCCGCCGTGCACCTCGCGGGTCAGCAGGCGCTCGACCATCAGGTCGAAGGCGCGCCACATCTGGCCGACCGAGTTCATGCAGTGGAAGATGCGGCCGGCGCCGAGCCGATCCTGGGCGGCCCGGTGCCCGTCACCCACCTGGCCCAGCAGGTTCTCGGCGGGGACCCGGACCTGGTCGTAGCGGACCTCGCAATGGTCCGACTTGGCGCCGCCCCAGATGCCGATGCCACGCTCGATGATGACGCCCGGATTGGCCGTCGGCACGATGATCTGGACCATCCGTCCCGGCCCGTCGTCGTCCTTGGACTCCTTGGCCCGGCACATCACGATGAAGAAGTCGGCCGCCAGTCCGTTGGACGTGAACCACTTGTGCCCGTTGATGACCCACTCGTCCCCCTCGCGGACGGCGGTGGTCTGAATGGAGCGCGGGTCCGATCCGGCGTTCTCGGGCTCGGTCATGGAGAAGCCCGACTGCATGGTGCCCTCAATGAGGGGAAGGAGCCATTTGCGCTTCTGCTCCTCGGTCCCGTACTTGACCAGGATGGTCTGGTTGCCCGAGTTCGGCGCCACCACGCCGAAGAGGGAGGCCGCCCCGACGGCGTAGGCGAGGATCTCGTTCATGTAGGCGTGCGCCATGAAGTCGATGCCCATGCCGCCGTACTCGGGCGGGAGATGCGGCGCCCACAGCCCCTCGGCCTTCACCTTCGCCTGGATCTCGCCACGCAGCGCTCTGGCCTCGGACCGCTCGGCCTCTGTGACGTCGCTGCGGCGAGAATGCCACAGCTCGGACTCGTTGGGCAGGATCTTCTCGTTGACGATCCGGGCCGTGCGCAGGCGGATGTCGTTGATGTCGTCGCTGAGTCCGGCAATGGGTGTGACGTTGATGGGCATGACTCGACCCCCCTGGTCGTCGTGTGTTCCTGGGCGAACCTTACGCAGATTCGGCGGATCGCCTGGCCCAGGCCACCCAGCGGCCCGTGAGCGCCCGCTCGTATCGACCGTGCCCGACGAAGCTCACCGCCCAGCGGGTCAGCGCGCCGAGCCGGTTCTTGAAGCCCGTGAGAAACGTGATGTGCACGACGAGCCACAGCAGCCAACCCACGAAGCCACCGACCTTGACCGGGCCGATTTTGGCCACGGCGGTGAAGCGCGAGATCACGGCCAGCGTCCCGAGGTCGTGGTAGCGGAAGGGTTTGGTCGACCCGCCGTCCAGGCGGCGCACGATGGAGCGGGCCGCGTGGATGCCCGATTGGATGGCCACCTCGGCCACGCCGGGCAGGTCGTCGAGCGCCATCAGGTCGCCGACGACGAACACCTCGGGATGTGTGGGCAGCGAGCAGTCCGGATTGACTTTGACCCGGCCGGCCCTGTCCGTCTCCGCCCCGGCCGCCTTGGCGAGGGTGGCGCCCAGACCAGCGGCGCGGGTGCCGGCTGCCCAGACCTTGGTCGCCGCGGGTATCCGCTCCTTGCTGCCGTCCTGTTTCGTGATCTCGACGCTCTCGTCGTCCATGTCCGTGACCATGGCGCCGAGGTGGATCTCCACGCCCATGCGCGTGAGATGGCGCTCCGTCATGTCGGACAGGTAGCTCCCCATCGACCCGACCAGCCGGTCGACCCCTTCCACCAGGACGACGCGGGTGTCGACCGGGTCGATCATGCGGTAGTTGCGCCGTAGTGCCCTCCGCGAGAGCTCGCGCAACTGGCCCGCCATCTCCACGCCGGTCGGTCCGCCGCCGACGACGACGAACGTCATGAGGCGCCGGCGCCTGGCGGGGTCCATCTCGGCCTCGGCCAACTCGAAGGCGCCGAAGATGTTGCCCCGCAGCGCCAGGGCGTCGTCGAGCGTCTTCATACCGCACGAGGCGTCGCGGAACTCGTCGTGTCCGAAGTACGAGCTGGCCGCCCCGCCGGCCACGATCAGGCTGTCGTAGGGGATCGTCAGGGGCTTCCCGAACTCGTCGGCGTGGACCTCGCGTGCCTCGACGTCGACGTCCTCCACCTCGCCGAGGATCACCCGCAGAGACGGGTAGTTGCGCAGGACATCGCGTATCGGAGGCGCGATCTGGCCCTCGGAGAGGATGCCGGTGGCCACCTGGTAGAGCAACGGCTGGAAGAGGTGGTGATTGGTGCGATCGATGAGGGTGATCCGCACCTGGGCCTGCTTGAGGGCGCGGGCGGCGAAGAGGCCGCCGAAGCCACAGCCGATGATGACCACGTGGTGCAGCCGGTCACCGTCGCCGTCGGGGCGGCTCACAGCAGCCGGTCCACGACGATCTGGACGTAGTGCGCCAACGGCATCTCCTGCACCTCCTCCGGGGTGAACCATCCCACGGCGTCGGTCGTGCCGCCCACCTCGGGCCGCAGGGTGCCGGACCAGGACGCCACCCTGTAGATGATCCGCACGGTATGCAGGGTGGTGCCGTCGGGGATCGTCCGCACGTCCGAGAGGACGTCGAGCAGGGGCCCCACCGACACGGCGAGGCCCGATTCCTCTTCGATCTCCCTGGTGAGCGAGTCGATGGGTGACTCGCCGTGGTGCACCCCGCCACCGGGGAGGAACCAGCGGCCCTGCAGCGTGATGGCGGGCGAGGCGCGGGCCAGGAGAATCCTGCTCTCGTCGTCACGGCAGACGCCGTAGGCGGCGATGCGCTGGCGTCTCTTCCCCGCTGGCATCCGTGAGATGGTGCTCCCGAATCGCTCCACCCGCCAACTCTTCGGGAAAGTACCCTGGCCCCGGCCTGTGCGGGCCACATCGAAAGGGGGCACCCATGGACACCGCGGCCGAGCTCGAGGCCATCCGTCGCCTCAAGTACGCCTATTTCCGAACGCTCGATCTCAAGCAGTTCGGCGACCTCGGGGCCCTCCTGACCGAGGACGTCACGGCGTCCTATGAGGACGGAAAGACCGTGCTCGAGGGGCGGACGGCCATTGTGAGCTGGCTCAGCGAGGTCCTGGGCGACACGGGCATGGTGACCGAGCACCATGGTCACCACCCCGAGATCACGTTCACGTCGGACAGCACGGCCGAAGGCACCTGGTACCTGCAGGACCGGGTCATCGTGCCCGCGGCCGATCTGGAGATCGCCGGCACCGCGTTCTATGCAGACCGCTACCGCTTGACCGACGAGGGCTGGCGCATCGCACACACGGGATATATCCGGGTCTTCGAGGAGCACCGCACCCACACGACGCTGGAGGTGCGCTCCTTCACGTCCCGCTTCGACGCGCCGACCTGACGCCGGCGGCCTGCGTCAGGGCCGGGTCGCCGGGCTCAGCGTGAACCCGGGGTCGAACAGCGTTGTGGGCTCGAGCACCTTCTCGATCGCCTCGACGAAGTCGGGCTCGAGCACGACGTCGAGCGCCTTGACGTTCTCGGCGATCTGCTCGGGGCGGCTGGCGCCGACGATGGCGCTGCTGACGTTCTCGTTGCGCAACACCCAGGCCAGGGCCACCGACGCCGGGGTGTAGCCCGCTTCGTGGCACAGCGCGGCGTAGGCCTGCACGGGCTCGAGGACCTCGTCGCGCAGCAGCCAGCTCATCTCGCCGCCCTCGGGACCGGTGGCCCGCGAGCCGGCCGGCGGCCCGGACTGGCCCGGGAGGTACTTGCCGGTCAGGACACCCTGAGCCAGGGGGGACCAGACGATCTGCCCCACGCCCTCCTTCTGGGACAGCGGCACCACCTCGGCCTCGATCACGCGCCAGATCAGGGAATACTGCGGCTGGTTGGAGATGATGCGGTCGAAGCCCATTTCGTCGGCCAGCCGCACGGCATCCTGAATCTGTTCGGCCGTCCACTCCGAGACGCCGACGTAGTGGACCTTGCCCTGGCGCACGAGGTCGTCGAAGGCCCGCAGCGTCTCCTCCAACGGGGTGGCGTAGTCGTAACGGTGGGCCTGCAGCAGGTCGACGTGGTCGGTCTGGAGCCGCTCGAGCGAAGAGTGGATCGACTCCATGATGTGCTTGCGCGAGAGTCCGCGGTCGTTGGGGTTGGGCCCGGTCGGCCAGTAGACCTTGGTGAAGATCTCGACGGACTCACGGCGCACGTGCTTGAGGGCGCGGCCGAGGACGGACTCGGCCGCGCCGATGGCGTAGACGTCGGCCGTGTCGAAGGTGGTGATGCCGGCGTCGAGGGACGCTTTGACACAGGCCGCGGCGGCATCCTCCTCAATCTGGCTGCCGTGGGTGATCCAGTTGCCGTACGAGAGGGCCGAGACCAGCATGCCCGAGCGTCCAAGGTGTCGGTAGTCCATGAGTGCGGAGCGTACCCGGGTCCTCCTACGCTCGTCGGGTGGCCGGAGACGACACCCTCCACGTGCACCGGGGACTGGACCTGCCACTGGCGGAGATCACCTGGCGCGCCACGACCTCGGGCGGGCCCGGGGGACAGCACGCCAACCGGACGCTCAGCCGGGTGGAGGTGCAGTTCGATGTCGGCGCCTCCCCGACGCTCGGCCCGCGCCAGCGCGCCCGACTGCTCGAACGTGTGGGCCCGATCGTGCGCGCCAGCGCATCGGAGTCGCGCTCGCAGGCGCGCAACCGCGAGCTGGCGCTGCAGCGTCTGGCCACCAAGCTCGATGCCGCACTCCGGGTCCAGCCGGCCCGGGCACCGACCCGTCCCACCAAGAGCTCTCAGGTCCGTCGCGTCGATGCCAAGCGTCGCCGTTCGGTGACGAAGAAGCGCCGCCGGCCACCGGGGGAGGACGACTGATCCCTCAGCCGGTGAAGTCGAACCTCGCCAGCGCCGGTCCGAGTCCCGCGTCGAGCGTGGCAATGAGCCCTTCGTCCTCGTCGGCCCGGGGTCCCCGCAACGCGGTGAGCGCGGCGAAGCCCTGTGCGACAAGTGTGGCGTCCTCGGTGCCGGATTCGGCCAGGCCGAGATCGCCGGAGTGAGGAAAAGGTGACCCGACCGTGAGCACGATCTCACCCTTCTCGTCGGGCTCGCCCTCCATGACCGAGCGTGCCGCCTCGGCCGCCGCCGGTCCCTCGATCTCCTCGATGTTGGGCGCTTCCCAGGTGCCGCTCCCCTGCGCCGACTTGATGAGGCCGGCCCCGCTGACCCGGGCCCAGCGCAGGCCGCGGATGTCGGCCAGCGGGAGGTGGGGCACGTTCAGGTTCAGCACCGTGCGCACCGGGGCGGCGATCAGCATCGGGATGAGGGCAACCGCGAGGTCGGCGGCCGACTCCCAGGGATCGGGCTCGTCGCCGACGCGCAAGGAGACCGCGAGCGCGCTGATGCCGAGCTGGCTGGCCGTGAGCGCGGCCCCGACCGTCCCGGAATGCAGGACGGAGCGGCCCACGTTGACACCGTGGTTGATGCCGGAGAGCACAAGGTCGGGCTTGGGCCCGACCGCCCCGAGAGCGCCGGCGATCACCGAGAGCGCGGGGGAGGCGTCGAGCCCGTAGGCCTCCACCGTCTCGGCGCCCTTGACCTCGGCGCGCTGATAGGGGATGGTCGTGTGATCGTCCACCGAGCCGACCGCGGCCCCGGCGCCGCTGTAGTTGGAGCTGGGTGCCACCACGATGATCTCGTGGGCGGGGCCGCCGCCGCCCTCGGCCCAGGCGGCCAAGGCCCGCGTGAGCGCAGCCAACCCGGGGGCACTGACACCGTCGTCGTTGGTGACGAGAATCCTCACGCTGTGCTCACCCTACTGCCGGTGTTGCCGTGGGCCGGGTCCCGGACATCCCCGGTTCGGGCCCGTGTCACGCGGACGTCACATCGGGCCCCGGGGCCCCCTCACCCACGCCGAGGCCCTGGTCTGCTTCAATTCACTCGCCATGCCGCCCCAGTCGCCCAGGATCTCCATCGCCTCGCCGACGGGGCAGCAGTGGCGCATCGGGCACGGCAGCCAGGAAGTCATCGTCTGCGAGGTGGGCGCCACCCTGCGGGCGTACGCCGTCGGCACGACGAGGGTGCTCGACGGCTTCGGCACCGACGAGTGGTCCCACTCGGGCCGGGGCCAGGTGCTCGCCCCGTGGCCCAACCGCCTGGCCGACGGCCGCTACGAGTTCAACGGCGTACGGGCCCAGGCGGCGCTGGACGAGCCCGAACGGCACAACGCGATTCACGGCCTGGTGCGGTGGATGCCCTGGACTCTCCAGACGCGGCACCAGAACCAGCTCTCCCTTCGCCTGCAGCTCCATCCCTCGCCCGGCTACCCGTTCTCCCTCCTGCTGGAGATCGAGTACCACGTGGGCCGGGAGGGCCTCACCGTCACGACGCGGGCGCAGTCGCTGGAGGAAAGCGAGATCCCCTTCGGTATCGGCTTCCACCCGTACCTCGCGCCCGGAACCGACACGGTCGACGGTGCCATCCTGCACGTGCCGGCGCGCCACACCCTCGACATGGACGACCGGGGACTCCCGACCGGGGTCCTGTCACCGGTGGAGGGCACCGAGCGCGACTTCACCACGGCGCGCTTCGTGGGTCCAGCGGTGCTCGACACCGCGTACACCACCCTCGAGCGCGACGCCGACGGCATGGCCCGGGTCACGCTCGACGCGCCGGGCGGCGTGGGTGGGGCCGCCCTCTGGGTGGACGGCGGCTTCCCCTATCTGATGGTGTACACGGGCGACACGCTGGGCGAGGTCCAGCGCCGCCGCCGGGGTGTCGCCGTGGAGCCGATGACCTGCCCGCCCAACGCGCTGCGCACGGGCACCGACGTCGCCGTGCTCCAACCCGGCCAGGAATGGACGGCGCGCTGGGGGATCGAGCCGAGGTGACGGCACCGTGAACACCGGCCCCCTGCAGGGGCAGGTCGTTGCCGTCACCGGCTCGTCGAGCGGCATCGGTGCCGCGACGGCCCGGGCGTTCGCCGCCGAAGGCGCCGCCGTCCTCGTCAACTCGGCGCGCTCGGTCGAGGAGGGCCAGGCGGTCGCCGCCGCGCTGCCCGACGCCCTCTACGTGCAGGGCGACATCACGGCGCCGGAGGTGCCCGACCGCCTGGTCGCTGCCGCGCTGGAGCGCTGGGGCCGGCTCGACACGCTCGTGAACAATGCGGGGACCACGGCGGTGATCCCGCACCACGACGTGGCGGCGGCCTCCGTCGAGGTGTGGCGGCGGATCTTCGAAGTCAACGTGTTCGGGACATGGGCCATGACGGTGGCCGCGTTGCCGGCCCTGCGCGAGGCCCATGGGTCGGTCGTCAACGTGGCGTCGGTCGCGGGTGTGCGGCCCACGGGCTCGTCCATCCCGTACGCCGCCAGCAAGGCGGCCCTCAACCACATGACCGTGTTGCTGGCCAAGGTGGTCGGGCCGGAGGTGCGGGTCAATGCCGTCGCTCCCGGACTGGTCGACACGCCCTGGACGGCGGACTGGGACGTCGTGCGCGAGGTGGTCAGCCAGGTGGCGCCGCTGAAGCGTTCGGGGCGGCCAGAGGACGTGGCCGAGGTGATCCTGGCGCTCGCCCGGGCCGGCTACGTCACAGGCCAGGTCGTCGTGATCGACGGCGGACTCTCCCTGGCGACCTGAATCAGCTCACCCGGGCGGCGTGACGATCCAGCGCAGCGCGGTAGACAGGCCGCGCGCCAGCGGGGCGACTGCGGCGGTGTCGACCAGCAGGTCGAGCGGGCCGGCGACGGAGAGGCCGAGCTCCCGGCGGGCCCAGCCGGGCAGGACGCCGATCGCGGCCGCCACCACCAGGGAGTAGACGGCGCGCTCGCCGGGGCGCCGGGCCACACCGCGCAAGAGCCAGTCGCGGGCCACCCTGGCCTGCGGGCCGGCGTAGAGCTCGGGGCGCAGGCGCAGGAGGTAGCTCTCGACCTCGGCGGAGGAGCGCGGCACCCAGCCGGCCCCGAGGGCCAGTGCCACCGGCGCCACCTCCTCGTAGTAGCGGTCGCATTGCTCGGGCGTGAGCGGCCGGCTGCCGTAGCGTTGCGACGAGGTCAGGAAACTGGCGACCTCGGCCACGTGAATGAACGTGACGAGCTCGGGGTCGTCGGCCGAGTAGGGCCGTCCGTCGGGAGCGATGCCCCGGACCCGGCGGTGCACGCGCTGGACCTGGTCGATGGCCGCCGACGCCTCGGCCACCGTGCCGAAGGTCGTCGTGGCCACGAAGGAAGCCGTCCGGCGCAACCGGCCCAAGGGGTCCTCCTGGTAGCTGGAGTGCTCGGCCACCCCTGCCATGGCGAGCGGATGCAGCGTCTGGAGCAGCAACGCGCTGACGCCACCGATCAACATGACGGGCAGGTCGGCGTGGACCCGGCGAGCCACGCCGCCCGGTGGGAGGTACGCGTCGACGGGGTCGGATGCCACCGGGGCCGGCGGTCCCGTGATGCCGATGGCCCGGCGGAGGTTGCGCGCCATGTCGCCCCGGGCCGGCGCGGCGAGACCACCGACCAGGCGGAGGGGGGCGGCGGCGACGGAGCCGCCCAGCGCGGTCGCGCGCTCCATCGGGTTCAACGACGCCACCGTGAGAGCTTGGCACGCTGCCGTGGCAGAGTGCATGGCATGCGTTTCGTCGTGCTGGGTGCGGGTGCCATCGGCGGCGCGGTCGGGGGTCGGCTCTTCGAGCGAGGGTTCGACGTCACCCTGGTCGCGCGCGGTGACCACGGCCGAGCCCTGCGGTCCGGCCTCGTACTCGAGGCACCCGACGGCACGGTCACGCTGCCCATCCGGGTCGTGGACGATCCGGCAGGTGCGGCATGGGAAGGAGACGCCGACGGTGACCCGGTCGTGCTGCTGGCCGTGAAGGGACAGCACACCGAGCACGCGCTCGCGCAGCTGACCGCAGTGGCGCCGCCGGCCACGCCGGTGGTCTGTATGCAGAACGGCGTGGAGAACGAGCGTCGCGTCTTGCGCCACTTCCCGCACACGTACGGGATGTGCGTCATGTGCCCGGCCACCCAGCTCCGTCCCGGCGTCGTGCAGGTCCACTCGGCCCCGGTATCGGGCCTCCTCGACCTGGGACGCTTTCCCGACGGGTTGGGCGACCACGGTGCGGCGATCGCGGACGCCATCGCCACGACGACCTTCCAGTCGGTGGCCCGGCCCGACATCATGCGCTGGAAGTACCGCAAGCTCCTCATGAACCTGGCCAACGCAGTGGAGGCGCTGGCCGGGCCGGAGGGCCGCTTCGGTCCGTTGGCCCGCGAGGCGCAGCGCGAGGGCAAGGAGGTCCTTGCCACCGCAGGGATCGCCGTGGCGAGCTCGGAGGAGGACCGGGAGCGCCGGGGCGACTTCCTGCAGATGGCGCCCACGTCCTCGGGGGAGTGGCAAGGGGGCTCCAGCTGGCAGAGCCTGGCCCGCAGAACCGGATCCATTGAGGCGGAGTTCCTCAACGGCGAGATCGTCCTGCTGGGCGGTCTCCACGGCGTGGCCACACCGGTCAACGCGGTGCTGCAGCGCCTGGCGATCCGGGCCGCCGCCGACGGCGCGGGTGCAGGGTCCTGGAAGATCGACGAGCTCAGCGAGCTGGCGGGCGTGACCCACGGCGCCTGACGGGTGACCGCGTTGATCGGCGATTCGGGCCGTGGCCCCCCTCAGTCGGCATGGAGCGCGGCACGGACCTCGTCGGCCGGGTCGGGCCGGAGGGAACCCGGTGTGTCGACGCGGACCCCGTGCACCGTCCCCTCGAAGGGGGCCGGGGGCGCGTAACGCGCGGACACGGGGAATCCGCTGTCCCAACCCAGGCGCAAGCCTGCCCCACCGTGCTGGACGGCCAGCGGCAGCATGCCCTTCACGGCTGTCTCGTCGACCTCGGTCCCGTCGACGCGCAGGACCATGCGGCCCACGCCCCCGCCCTCGCCGACGGCGTAGGAGACGGTGATGTCGTGGCGGCCGACCGCCAGCACCGGCGGCATCATCAGCTCGAGCACGTCGGCAGCCCGGGCGAAGGTGAAGTGGACCCTGCCGTCGACGAGGTAGAGCGCGTAGCCCCCGAACCAGTCGCCGAGCGCATACACGACGCCGCCCGCACCCTCGCGGTCGGTGTCGACGTCAGCCGTGATGTCGAAGCCTCCCCACAGGAGTGGGACTGACTCGTCGGCCACGGCGCCACCGCCCGGACGGAACGTCCGCGACGGACCGGCGGGCCAGGCCGGCGGGATGAACCCCCCGAAGCGGTCGACCAGTCCATCGGAGATGGGCAGGACGTGGTTGCGGTGCGCCTCGGCGTCCCAGAGGTCGCGCAGCTGCTGGGCGCGCTCCGACTCGTCGTCGGCGCGGTCGAGCGCTTCGGAGAAGTCGACGGACAGGTCGTAGAGCTCCCAACGGTCCTCGGCGAAGTCCCGGCTGCCGACGGCGAGCTCCTCCTCGTCGAGGATCCCCGTGCTGATGTGGTTGGTCGTGGCTTTCCACCCCTGGTGATAGATGGAGCGCGAGCCCATCATCTCGAAGTACTGGGTAGGGTGCAGCTCCGCGGTCGCGGGGTCCTGCAGCGTGGAGATGAGGCTGACCCCGTCCACGGGCTGCTGGGCCACGCCGTCCACCTCGCCCGGTACTTCGAGTCCGGCGGCGCCCATGATCGTCGGCATGAGGTCGATGGCGTGGGCGAACTGCGCCCGCACCGTGCCGGGCTGGGCGATGCGCCCCGGCCAGTGGACGATGAGCGGCGTGCGGGTCCCGCCCAGCCAGGTGTACCGCTTCCAGAGCTTGTGGGGGGTGTTGCCGGCCCAGGCCCAGGCCCACGAGTAGTGGTTGTACGTGCTGAACCCGCCCCAGTCGTCGTAATGGGCCAGGTTCTCGTCCATCGACTCCCGGACGTGCGCGGTGAACCGGTGCTCGTTGAAGCTGCCGGCCTTGCCTCCCTCGGCGCTGGCGCCGTTGTCGGAGAAGACCATGACCAGGGTGTTGTCCAGCGCACCCAGATCTTCGAGCGACGAGAGGACCCGGCCGATCTGCGCGTCGGTGTGGGTCAAGAAGCCGGCGAAGACCTCCTGCTGACGTGCCAGCATGCGCCGCTCCTCCCCCGAGAGCTCGTCCCAGGCCTGCACCCACTCGGGGCGCTGGGTCAGCACGGTGCCTTCGGGCACCATCCCCGAAGCCAGCTGGCGGGCGAAGACCTCCTCCCGCCAGGCGTCCCACCCCTTGTCGAAGACACCGCGGTAGGGATCGACCCACTCCGGGGCCACATGGTGCGGCGCGTGCATGGCGCCGAGCGCGAAGTACAGGAAGTACGGCTTGCCCGGAGCCCCCTGCTGCTGGTCCTGCACCATGCGGACGGCCTGGTCGGCCAGGTCCTCGCTCAGGTGGTACCCGTCCTCGGGCCGCCGCGGGGGCTCGACGTAGTGGTTGTCGCACACGAGGTTCGGGGTCCAGTGGTTTGTGTCGCCCTGGAGGAACCCGTAGTACCGCTCGAACCCCAAGCCGAGCGGCCAAGTGTCGAACGGTCCGGCCGCCGAGCGCTGCCACCTCGGTGTCAAGTGCCATTTGCCGACGGCCATGGTGGAGTAGCCCGCGTCGCGCAGGAGGCGGGGCAGGGTGGCGGCGGACTTGGGCAGGCGGGCGTCGTAGCCCGGGTAGGCCAAGGGGATGTCGGCCAGGAAGCCCATCCCGACGGCGTGGTGGTTGCGCCCCGTGAAGAACGCCGCTCTGGTCGGCGAGCACAGGGAGGTGACGTGGAAGCGATTGAACGGCGCGCCACCGGCCGCCAGCCCGTCGAGGTGGGGGGTCCCGATGTCCGACCCGAAGGCGCCCAGGTGGCCGAAGCCGGTGTCGTCGAGGACGATGGCGATGACGTTGGGCGCTCCCGCGGGCGGCTTGGGGTCGTGCGGGAAACGGGGGGTCGACTGGGCCGTGGTGAAGCCGATCTGCTGTGGTTCGTCCATGGGTCGCGAGGGTAGACCCTCGGGCGTTCGCGACTCCGGGCGCAGGGCTAACGTGGCTGCCGATGCTGGGTCATGTTCCTGGACCGCCGCAGCCGCATTTTCCGGAAGGCTTGGGTCCCTTCCTCGGGTACATGGCCACCCGGGAGCCCCGACCGCTCGACGACCGTGCTCCGGCGGAAGCGGCCTGGGCGGATGCGGACGGCGCTGAGCTCGACCAGTTCGCCGACGTGGGCGAATGGGAACCCATGCACCGGCCGCTGGTGCAGGTGATGGCCGTCATCGTGTCGATCTCGCTGGTGGTGGCCGGGCTCGGCACCGTGCTCGAGATCCTGCTGTCGGCCCGCTGACCGCACCGCGGGTGGCCGGGAACCGCCCCCGCCAAAGTTGCGGACACGCACCATCCACCTCGACGACGTCCGACCCTCGCCATGACGACAGGGTCTCAGGACCGTTTCGCCGAGGCTCTGCGCCGCCAGAGGAGCCACGAAACAACGAAGATGACGACAAGAGCGCCCACCACGGCGGCAACAAGAATCTCGTTCGAATGGCTGGTCCCGGTCGACGTCGGTGCCGCGGAGCGCCCGTGCGGAACGGTTGTGCTCGGAAGCAGCGTCGTGGACGTGGTCGTCGTGCTGGCCGCGCCGGACGCCGTGAACGCCACGATGCGGTTCGCCGAAGGTGCCAGCAGGAGACCCGTGGCGATGGACGGAGTCGGGAAGTGGTTGGCAGGGGCACCGATGGTCGCCTGCTTCGAGACCGCTCCGGTCGACGGGTCGAGGCCGTAGAGGATCCCGTTCGAGCCGATCGTCCAGACGAGCCCGCCGGCCAGAATCGGGGGTCCGCCACCGACGGAAGCGCTCCAGAGCAACCGGAGCCTGGCGGGGGAGGCCGACGCCAGCACCGCGATGGGCCCGTCCAGGCAGGGAAGGTAGACGATCGAACCGTCGATCGCCAGACCGCCGTCGATGTCATCGCCGCACGCGTTCCCGAGAGCCGCCCGCTGTCCGCCGATGCCGCCGAGGTCCGACCCGTTCAGCAGATAGACGAAACGAGACTTGGAGCCGGCGATCACCTGGCCGTTGGCGAGCAACGCCACGCCGGTCGAGAAGTCGAGGTCGTTTGCGTTGTCGGACGGCCACGACGTCGGTGCGAAGTACTGCTCCAGGGTGAGCGAGGGTGAGAGCTCGAGCACCGAGTCACTGTCGTCGTAGGCGTGGGCGGAAGACTCCACCGATCCGTTGCCTGCAGTGACCCAGATGTTTCCGCTGGCGTCGATCACCGGCGCCGCTCCGCCCATCCAGATTGCGCCCTGGCTCTCGCCGGAACCGGAGTCGACGGCGAAGGCGGCGGGCGTACCCCCGGTCTCGGGTACCGACAGGACCCAACCGTGGTACGTCGAGCAGTCGCCATAATTCCCGCCGTAGCCGAAGACGACGCGTCCGGCATCGAGCGTCAGTCCGGTGCGCTGCAGGATTGCGGCAGGCGTGGAGCCCTTCGGATCCACGTTCTGGTTCAACTCGACCTTGCCGGTCGCCATGCTCAGTCCGACCAGCTGGTGAGCCGGGCGGCCGTTGATCATCTCGTCGGCCACCACGAAGAGCTCACCGCGCGCCACATCGAGCACGGGCGTTCCCGTGATCCCGACCGTGGGGGAGATGTCACCACAGGGAAGTGAACCCGACGGCACCGGTGTGGCGAGGTGCGTCGACCACGCAACTCTGCCGTTGCCAGCCGAGAGGGCGTAGACGGTGTCGTTCTCGGTGGCCACGAAGACCCGTCCCGCAGAGGAGAGCGGTTCGCCGTAGAGGGCACCGTCGAGTTGGGGGGACGTCCATGCGGGCGAGCTGACGTCAACGGACATGACCGAAGGGGCGGCCCCCGAGCCGGTGGGATCGCCGTGGTAGACGGTCCACGAGGGGATTCCAGCCGCGCTGGTGGTCGAGGTGGTGCTGGTCGAGGTGGTGCTGGTGGTCGAGCCGAGTGCCGACCCGCTCCAGGCCATTGTCAGCACCAGGATGGCGCACGCGACGGCGCCCCACCGCATCCCCCGAGCGCTCACCAGCAAGCTCCGGCCGCGACGTCTCAGGCTTCTGATCGCCCTCTCCGGCGGAGCGTGGAGTCGACGGCCACCGCGACGAGGAGGACGGCGGCGGTCAGCATGTCAGTCACAGCGGTGGTGACGTTGAGAAGCGCCAGCCCGTTGGTCAACGTCGCAATGACCAGTCCTCCCAGGACCGGATGGATCGGCTTGCCGTGCCCGCCGAACAGACTGGCACCACCGATCACGGCGGCGGCCACCGCGTAGAGCACGTAGGTGCCTCCGTCGAATCCGACGGAGAGAGAGCCGAGGCGGGAGGCGTACACGACGACGGCCAGCCCGGCGACGAAGCTGCAGAGTGCGAACGTGATGGTGCGGACCCGGGCCACGTGGATGCCGGCGCGCCGCGCCGCCTCGGGGCTGGCACCGATGGCGTACATGTAGCGCCCGAGCCGAGTCCTGGCCAGCATGAAGGACTGGGCCACCACGACCACGACGAGGAACGGAATGACCCAGGGCACCCCTTGCACGGGGGTCAGCACACCGCGGTTCAGGTTGCAGATGAAGACGAGGACGATGCCGGCCACGGCCACGGCGGCGACCGTCGCCAACGTGATGCCCAGCGGGGGCGCGCTCAGGCCCTGCGACCGCCGTCGCCCCGTGGAGAGGATGGAGGTCAGGGCAAAGAGACCCACGCCCACAATGAGCAGGATCCAGCCGGCGATCGGGGTCATGTTGCCGCTCACCAGGTCGTCGATGACGCCGTTCGTGACATTGATCACGCCGCCGACCGCCCCCTTGTCGGTGTCGAAGACGTAGATCAGGACCCCCTGCCAACCCAGCAACCCTGCCAGCGTCACCACGAAGGAGGGGATCCTGAGCCGCGTGATCAATGTGCCCTGGAAGGCACCGATGGCGAAGCAGGCGCCCAGGCCCACAATGAGGGCCGCCCACCAGGGCCAATCGGTCGGCGACCCCATCAGGGCGAGCGCGATCGCCGCACCCACCGCACCCACGAAGCCGACCGACAGGTCGATCTCGCTCAGGATGAGGGCGTAGAGCTCGGCCATGCCCAGGAGAATGATGAAGGCCGCCTGGACGAACAGGTTGACGATGTTCGCCGAGCTGAAGAACGCGCTCGATTTCACCTCGAAGAAGACGCAGATGACGATCAGGCCGATGATGATCGGGATCGCACCGCTCTCGCCGCCGCGGATGCGCATCCACCAGGCGCGGAGGTAGTCGCCGAGCGAATCGGCCACATCGGGTGTCAGCGCGACCAGCGTCTCGGGCGCCATGGCGGAAGCTGGGGTTCCTGCGGATGGAGGCTGGCTCTCGGAATCAGTGTCCGATGCCACCGGGTCGTCGACCGTGTCGGTCATCGTCCTGCAACTCCCTGCGCCTTTGCACGTGTCGACTGACCCGTTGTCTGGTACTCCACCACCATCTGCGTATCGAAGTCGGATGCCGGGCCCTGCGCGACCAGTCGACCGAGGTACAGGATGGAGATCTGTTCGGCCACCGCGAAGACGTCGACCAGGTTGTGGGAAACCATCATGACCGCCGTGCCCTGCTTCGCCAGCCGTCTGATGAGCCCGAGAACCTGTTCGGTCTGGGCCACACCGAGCGCCGCGGTGGGCTCGTCCATGATCACGAGCTTGGCGGCGGAGAGGACCGCCTTGGCCACGGCGACCGACTGGCGCTGCCCGCCGGAGAGGGATGCCACCGGTTGGCGGATCGATCGCACCGTGGTGACGTGGAGATCAGCCAGCACCTCGCGTGCCTCGATCTCCATGGCCGTCTCGTCGAGGAGCCCGTGCCGCAGCTTCTCGTGCCCGAGGAAGAGGTTCTGCACAATGTCCAGGTTGTCGCACAGTGCGAGGTCCTGGTAGATCGTCGTGATCCCGAGCGCCTCGGCGTCGTTCGGGCTGTGGATGTTGGCGGGCTTGCCCTCCCAGAGGATCTCTCCCTCGGAGGGTTGCCAGAGCCCGGAGATCGTCTTGATCGTCACGGATTTGCCCGCTCCGTTGTCGCCGACCAGCGCGGTGATCTTGCCGGGAGGAACGGAGAGGTCAACCTTGTTGAGGGCCTGCACGGCCCCGAACACCTTGCTCACCCCCCGGAGCTCCAGCAGCGGTGCACCCTCGGTCATGTTGTGGGCCCCCATCGCGACGACAACTCTCGAACTCTGCATGCTTCCAGCGGCCGACCCCAGCCCCCGAATCCGGGGGACCGGGGTCGGCCTGGAAGTTACTTCGTTTCGATGGACACTACCCAGACCGGCACGCCGGTCTGCCCTTGGCTACGGGGTGATGCCCGCCGCTGTGCAGTCGGCGGCGTACGAGCCGGCACAAAGCTGCGCTGCTGGCACGAAGTTGTCCTTGATCACCGTGGCGTTCATGTTCTTCGGCGTGACCCAGGTCGGGGTCAAGAGCACGGAGGGCACGCTGACGTTGGACGTGGTGTCCTCGGTCTTGCCGTTGGCCAGCGAGGCGGGCGGCTTCTCGCCTGCCCGCAGGTACAGGGCCAGCGCCACCGCTGACTGCGCCTCGAGGTAGATCGGCTTGTACACCGTGCCGCACTGGTAGCCGGCGAGCACGTTGTCGAGGCCGGTCAACGTCGCGTCCTGACCGGTGGTCGGGAACGTCTTGGGCTTGACATGGAGCGACTGCAGGTACGTGATGATCGGCGCTCCCGTCTCGTCGTTGGGAATGAGCGCCGCATTGACGTTGTGGTGCGCCGTGAACACGGCCTGGAACTCGGTCTCCGCCGTCGGTGGGTCCCACGTTCCGGCGGTGTGGGCCACGGCCGTCCACTTACCGTCCTTGAAGTACTTGTTGATCACGCCGTCGTAGCCCTGGGCGAACAGGGTGGCGTTGTTGTCCGTGACGGCACCGTGCATGACGACGACCTGTGGCTTCGAGACGTGCCAGGCGGACACACAGCTGACCAGGCCCTCGCCCATGACTTGGCCGACCTTCACGTTGTTGAAGCTGACGTAGTAGGCGCGGCTGCCGCCGAGAGTGAGGCGGTCGTAGTCGATGACCTTGACGCCCCGCGACTTGGCGTAGCTCTCAATCTGCGTGCCCACACCGGAGTCCAGCGGGTCGACCAGGAGCACTGTGGCACCGTTGGAGATGTCGGTCTGCGCGTCCGTCAGCTGGGTGGCGTCGCTGTTCAGGGCGTTCTGCACCACGTACTGCGACGAGCTCAGACCGGCGGTCTGGAGAGCCTTGGTGATGTCCGGCTGGTCGAACTCGACGTAGCGCGTCGAGCTGACCGTGTCCGGCATGATCGCTGCCACCTTCCCCTTTCCGGCCGCGGCCAGAGACTTGAACTGCTTCATGTAGCTGAAGTTGTTGGTGAACGAGGTGGTCGAGACGTTGGAAGGCCCGCTGGCGCGAACCGAGGCCGAAGCCCCGCCACCCCCAACGCCGACCAGCGTCGCCGACAACGCGAGGGAGAGCCCCCCGAAGATGCCTGCTTTGCTGAAACGCACATTGTCTCCTTTGGTCCTGGTTCGCCCGTTTTGAGCGTCCCCCCTGCTGACTGCGTTCTACCCACACCTCATGGGTTGTGTTGCAGTTTTGTTTCAGGTTCTTGAACCATACCGAGGTCTCCGGGCGGATGCTGGGCATACCCTGTGCACCGCCGTTGCACACCCTGTGAGGGGTGTGAAGGGGCAGGTCAGCCCAGCTGCGTGGCCCGGGCCCAGGCGGCGGCTCCGGAGAGGCCGGCGTCGTCGCCGAGGGTGGAGCGGACGACGGCCAGGTCCTCGGGATGATGTCCGGGCCGTTGCAGCACCATGTCACGCACGGGTCCGAAGAACTCGTCCTGCCTCCCCATGCCGCCACCGATGACGACCGTGCTCGGGTAGAACGACATGACCAGCGTCGACACGCCGGCGGCGCAGGCGGCGATGGCCTGCTCCCAGAGGGTCACGGCCCGGGGCTCGCCGGCCGCCGCGGCGGCCTGGACCTGTTGCGAGCTGAGCGCTCCCAGCCCAGCTTCCCGCGCCAGCCGGGCGATGCCGCTGCCCGACCCCAGCTGCTCGACGGTGCTCGGCGCGCCGTCCCGCCAGGCGCGCCAGTCGATGACCACGTGACCGACCTCGGCCAGCGATCGGGTGCCACGCAGCACCCGGCCGCCGTTGACGACACCGGCGCCGATGCCGGTCGAGATGGTGAGATAGGCGACGGCGGCGCTCGTCGCACCGGCGCCGAACCATGCCTCGCCGACGGCTGCCAGGTCGGCATCGTTGGCGATGTCGACGGGCAGGCCCAGTTGGACGCGCAGTTCCTCGGCGGAGAGTTGGTCCGGCCACTGCTCGGGGAGGTTGGGCGCCCAGAGGAACCGGCCGGCCTCGTAGTCGACCGCGCCGGGAAGGCCGATCACGGCGTGGGAGGCCGCCCCGTGGCTGCGATCCGCCGCCACGGTGGCGACGAGCTCGGTGAACGAGGCCGGGACGTCGGCGTCGGCAGGCGTGGGGACGGATCGGCGCAGGAGGATCCGGCCCTCCGGGTCGACGAGCGCCGCCCGCATCTGCGTCCCGCCCACGTCGGCGGCCAGGACAGGACGCGTCATGCGTGGACCCCCATGGCAATCAGTCTTGCTCGTCGCGTGCGCTGCAGGACGTGGAGGCGGCGCGCCTATGCCGACACCCCTTCGGGCCCGTATCCCGCCTTGCGGAGCAGCCGGCGAAGGTTGGTCAACTGCTCTGCATCGATGTCCTTCTCGCGTTGGGGGTCGAACGTCTCGCTCTCGTCCCCGACGGTGGCCATGACGTGAGCCTTGTGCGTCTCGTGCACGGTGCCCACCGCCTGCAGGAGCGACAGGACAGCGTGCCACTCGATGTTGTGGCTCAGCGGGTGGTTGAAGATCTGCGCCAGGGTGTCCCGCTGATGGCTGTTCAAGTGCTCGGGCTCTGCCACGTGGATTCCTCTCGTCCTGCGCCGTCGGGCGGGGGCCCGCTCGGGTCCATCCTGGCACTTGGCGGCCCCACCGATGGGCTGGTCCGACCACGGCTGGTGGAGCCGGGCCCGAGGGAGGAGACTGCACCGGTCGAGGAGGTGAGGTGCATGTTCCGCGATCGGGTGGATGCGGGTCGCCACCTGGCCGACCTGGTGCTGGCCGTCCCCGACCTCGCCCGGGACGGAGTCGTCGTGCTCGGGTTGCCCCGGGGTGGTGTTCCCGTGGCCGCCGAGGTGGCACGGGCACTCGGCGCACCACTCGACGTCCTGGTCGTCCGGAAGCTCGGTGTCCCGTTCCAGCCCGAGCTGGCCATGGGTGCCATCGGCGAGGGTGACGTCCGCGTGGAGAATGAGACGGTCGCGGGGTCGGCCTCGCTGATCGGGGTCGACATCGAAGCAGTGGTGCGGCGGGAGCGAACGAACCTCACCTCGCAAGCCTGCCGGTATCGCGAGGTCCGAACCCGTCTGGACCTTCGAGGTCGCTGTGCCGTCATAGTGGACGACGGCCTCGCCACGGGCTCGACCGCACGGGCCGCCTGCCTCGTGGCCCGTGCGCAGGGTGCAGTGCGCATCGTGCTGGCGGTGAGCGTCGCACCCAAGTCGGCGGTTGCGGGGCTGCGCGACGTGTGCGACGACTTCGTCTGCGTGGAGAAGCCCGATCATTTCTACGCCGTGGGGGAGTGGTACGCCGACTTCTCGCCCACCTCCGATGACGAGGTGATCGAGTTGCTTCGTCGGGGCGCTCAGTCGTAGCTGAACGTCACCGGATTGGACGGGCCGCTCGAGGTGGTGATCACGACCTGTGCCGAGGGCGCGGTCGAGGACGGCACGGTGACGGTGCACGTGTTCTGCGCCGGGCAGCTCGTTGTCGCCACCTCCCCGTTGAAGGTGGCCACAATCTGTCCGCTGCTGCTCAAGAAGTTGGCGCCGGCGACCGTGACGGTCTGACCCGCCGCGCCACTCGACGGACTGAGCGAGGAGATGACCGGAGGGCCGCCCGGAGCGACCGCCGGGGTCGTCGAGGTCGAGAGGGGTGGTGAGGTCGAACCGGTGGCGCCGCTCCCGTGGCCGGTCGACGGTGAGCGGGACGGAGCGGTGGTCGTCGGGGTCGAGCGGGCGGCAGTGGGAGGTGGCGCCGTCGAGCTGCCCAGCGACGCCAGCAGGGCAACCGCGGCTGCTGCGACCAGGGCGGCGACCAGGACGACGGCGCGGACCAACCAACGGTCGCGCCCGCCTGGCGGGCGGCCTTCGGCGGCGCGTGCCACCGGCTCGACGGGCGGGAGCTGGGGCTGCGTGCCTGGTGGTGGCGAAGATGAGAGGGGTGGGGCTCCGGCCGACTCGCGGGCGCGCCGCACGGCACTCTCCATAGCCCCCAGGGCGCGCCGACCTGGTGTTCCCGGTGGCGTTTCCGCTGCGTGCTCGTTTGCCATCCGACCCCTCTGACGCATACATGTTCCCCGAACGATGGCTTCCATTCACGGCATAGCATCGGGGCAGTTGACCAGGAGACAGTGATGCGATCGGACCTCATCTCCCGGCCGCGCCCCTTGCGGCCGCAGCAGCCCGCAGTTGGCGAGGCGGACCCGCAGGTCGGGGCGGCGGCAGCGATTGCCCCGCTCCTGGCGCATTTCTTCGGCGGCGCCATCCCGGTGCGCTTCGAGTTCTGGGACGGAACGTCGCTCGGGCCGGCGACAGGGGACAGGGTGCAGGTGCGCTCACCCGATGCCGTGCGGCGACTGCTCTGGGCACCCGGGGAGCTCGGGCTGGCCCGGGCCTTCGTCGTGGGCGACCTGGCCTTCGAAGGCGACATCTTCGAGATTCTGGATGCGCTCCACCGCGCGTCGCCGGAGCGCATCCACGTCGGATCCCGGCTGCCGTGGCAGGCGCTGCAAGCGGCCCGCCGGCTCGGGGTCATCGGCAGGCCCCTCCCGCCGCCACCGGAGGAGGCTGCCCCGCAGGGCCGGTTGCACTCGCGCAGCCGCGACGCACAGGCCGTCCAGCACCACTACGACGTCAGTAACGACTTCTACGCCATGGTGCTCGGGCCCGCCATGACCTACTCCTGCGCGCGCTTCGCGCCAGGTGTGGCGACGCTCGAAGGTGCCCAGGAATCGAAGCACGACCTGATCTGCCGCAAGCTCGGATTGGCCGCTGGGACGGGACAGCGAGTCCTCGACGTCGGGTGTGGCTGGGGCACCTTCGCCATGCATGCGGCCCGGAACTACGGGGCTCAGGTCCTCGGCGTCACGCTCAGTCCGGCCCAGGCCCGCTGGGCCCGCGACCGCGTCACCGCCGCCGGATTGGACGAGCAGATCGAGATCCGGTTGCAGGACTACCGCGACCTCCGCGACGGAACATTCGACGGCGTCGCGTCGGTCGGCATGTTCGAGCACGTCGGCTCGTCGAACAGCGCGGAGTACTTCGCCACCATGCGCCGCTTGCTCGGGTCGGAGGGGCGCTTGCTGAACCACGCCATTTCGAGCGTCGGCGGGTCTCGTATCGGACCACGGACCTTCATCGGGCGCTACGTATTCCCGGACGGCGAGCTCATCGACGTGGGCCAGGTGGTCCTGGCGATGGAGGAGGCCGGGTTCGAGGTTCGTGATGTCGAGTCACTCCGCGAGCACTACGCCAAGACACTCCGAGCCTGGGTCGCCAATCTGCAGGACCACTGGGAGGCGGCCGTGACGGAGGTGGGGGTACGGCGGGCCCGTGTGTGGCAGCTCTACATGGCGGCGTCGGCCAACGGGTTCGAAGACGGCGGGATCTCCATTCATCAGGTGCTCGGTGTCGTGCCAGGGCCGAACGGTCGGAGCGGCATGCCACCCACCCGCTCCGCATGGGGCTGAGCTGAACGTCGGGCGGGAGGATGCTGGCACGGACGGCTGTTTCGTGCGACCCTGAACCGGTGCCAGCGGTCCAGCGGATCGTCGTCTGCGATGGCGACGAGACAGGGCAGGAATTGCTCAATGAGGCACTGCGGGTCCTCGATCCCGACGTCCTCGGGTTCGATGTCGAATTGCTCAGGTTCGACCTCTCGCTCGCCAACCGGCGCGAGACCGCAAACGCAGTGGTCCGCGAGGCGGCTGCCGCCATGCGCGAAACGGGCCTGGGGCTCAAAGCGGCCACCATCACGCCCGAGACAACCGGCGACGTCGGCAGCCCGAACCGCATTCTGCGCGAGGGCGTGGGCGGATCGGTGATCGTGCGGACGGGCCGGCGTATACCGGGCGTGGCCCCGCCGGCGTCCGTCGTCCACCCGATTGTGGTGGTGCGCATGGCCGTGGGCGATGCCTACGGGGCGGAGGAGCACCGGACGGGGGATCCCGGGAGCGTCGCAGAGCAGGCGTGGCGGACCGAGCGCATCGATCGCTCGACCTGCCGGTCCGTGGCGGAGTTCTCGTTCGTCACGGCCACACAGCTCGGGGCCTGCGTCTACGGGGGCCCGAAGTGGACCGTGTCCACTGTCTACGAGGGAATGCTGAAGGAAGAGATGGACGCGGCGGCCCGGCGCTATCCACAGGTGCCGTACCGCCCCACGTTGATCGACGCCGCGTACGCCGGGTTGATCACCGAGTCCAACGCCAACCCACTCGTGGTCCCGGCGCTCAACCGTGACGGGGACTGCCTGTCGGACCTCGTGCTGGCCCTCTTCGGATCGATCGCCGGCGCCGAGTCGGTGCTGCTCGCCCTCGACGACGATCTGCGGCCGGTGGTCGCCATGGCAGAGGCACCGCACGGCACCGCACCGTCCCTGTTGGGCAAGAACGTGGCCAATCCGATGGCGATGCTCCTGGCCTGCGCCGCCGTGCTCGACCATGCGGCGCGCGGCGATGCGGTCGTGGCGGAGACGGCCGCCGCCATCCGCCGGGCCACGCTTGGTGCGGCGGCTGACGGGATACGGACCTTCGACCTGGGGGGCGATTCCTCCACGTCCGACGTGGTCGACGAGGTTCTGGCCCGGTTGCGCTCCGGTACCGGCGCCTGAGCGCCCGGTCCCTGCAATCTACGAGGTGTGGCGTGCCGGGAACCGTCATCCTCCACAGCCATTCCCCCGTCTGTGCGTGGACTGGCGAGCCGGAGGAAGGCTGCCGCCGTCCGTTCAGGGCAAACCGAGGGGAGCGAACAAGTCGCCGTCCTTCTCAATGCGCCGCAACACGTCGTTCGTCTCGAAGCGGAGCAGATGGGGATCCTTCTTCGCCGCGCACCGCTGCACCTCGGCCGGGGTGACGGGTGTCGAGACCGTCGGCGTCGGCATCGCCCGCACCGAGTACACGGCAACCGTCGTCTTGGCCGAATGGTTCTGGCTCCAGTCGATGAGCACTCGTCCGCGGCGCAGGGAGCGACGCATGTTGGAGACCACCAGCTCGCGGTGGTCGGATTCCAGTTTGCGGGCCAGCTCGTGCGTGCGCTCCCGGAGACCGTCCCAGGTCGATTTCGGCCCGACGGCAGCGTAGAGCTGGAGGCCTTTCGACCCGCTGGTCTTGGCGAACGACTCGATTCCCTGCTGGGCGAGCTCGTCCGTCACGTAGTTCGCCACCACGCAGCACTCGACGATCGATGTTCCCTCGCCGGGATCGAGATCGAACACCATGTGGTCGGGCCGCGCCGGCAGCTTGCGATGCCGGCCGACGTGCCAGAGCGGTACGTGGAGCTCGATGGTCCCCAGGTTGGCAGCCCAGGCCAACGTCGGAAGGTCGTTGACCATGGCGTAGGGGATGACGTCCTGCCCGTCGCTGGCCGAGACGTCCACGGACTGCACCCACTCGGGGGCATGTGACGGGATGTGCTTCTCGAAGAAGGACTTGCCCTCGACCCCGTCCGGGAAGCGCTTCATCGTCAAGGGGCGTTCACGGAGGTGCGGCAGCATCACCGGGGCGACGCGCACGTAGTAGTCGATGAGTTGGCCCTTGGTGAAGCCGACGTCGGGGAACAGCACCTTGTCGAGATTCGTGACGGAGAGCTCCCGGCCCCCGATGGCCGTGCGCGTGGAGGCAGCCATCACTCCCTCACGACCTCGCTCGGATCCTTGTCCGGACGCAGCCCGCGCCATGTGGGTTGGCGCAGCCGTCCGGCCGTCGTCCACTCGGCGAAGCCGACCTCGCCCACCAGCTCGGGGCGCACGAAGTGGGCCGTTTTCGCATCGGCACCCGGGAGCGCCGAGACGAACGGGTTGTCCCCCGTGGCCAGGGGCTCGAGGTCGTGGAGCAGGTCGGCCCGGGCCCCTGCGGTGAAGCCGGTGCCGACCTTGCCGACGTAGCGCAGTCCTCCCGTATCAGGGATGCCGAGAAGGAGGGCGCCCACGCTGCCCCGACGCTCACCCTGCCCGTCGGTCCAGGCGCCGACGATGACCTCCTGCGTGCGGAACGACTTGACCTTGGTCCAGTCAGGGTGACGCTTACCGGGTCGATAGGGCGACGCGCGTCGCTTGGCAACGACGCCCTCCAGGCCATTGGCGATGGTGGCGTCGAGAATGTCCTGGCCGGACACGTCACGGAACGCGTCCGTCGTGATGAATGTCTCACCAGAGAGGTGGAGCGACTCAAGGCGTTCGCGTCGCGTGTCGTACTCGCTGGCCAGCAGCGAATGCCCGTCGACATACAGGAGGTCGAATGCCACGAACGTGACCGGGTCGGAGAGCGATCGGCGCCTCGCCTCGCGTTGGTTCGACACGTGCATGCGTTGCTGCAACCGGGAAAAGCTCGGCCGGCCGTCCTGACCCAGCGCGACGATCTCGCCGTCGATGACGCAGGTCGTCATGCCGAGGAACTTTCCGATGTCGGCGAGCTCCGGAAACGAGATGGTTACGTCGAGATCATTTCGGCTCAAGGCTCGGACCCGCCCACCCTCGACGAAGAGAATCGCCCGGATTCCGTCCCACTTGATTTCGAATGCCCAGTTCTGACTGTCGGCCGGCAGCTTCCCGGCAACGGCCAGCATGGGTTTGACGGAGGTGGGAAAGGCGTCGGATCGGGTCGACGGGCCGTGGCGATGGATCATCCAGTCGCGATCCTTGGTCTGGAAGAGCACGAAGCTTCCCGCAGCCTTGGTGCCGTGGAGCACGAACTTGACCTCGGAGTCCGACCACTTCTCCACGTCGTACCGACCGGAATCCCAAATTGTCATCTGCCCTCCGCCGTACTCGCCCTGTGGGATCTCACCCTGGAAGGTCGCGTATTCCAGGGGATGGTCCTCGGTGTGCACGGCGAGGTGGTTCTTCTCGGGGGTCTCGGGGAGGCCTTTGGGGAGCGCCCAGGAGGCGAGCACGCCGTCGCGCTCGAGCCGGAGGTCCCAGTGGAGGCTCCGTGCGTGGTGCTCCTGAATCACGAAGCGCTGGCCTGATGACGACCGGGCTGGTCGTTTGCCCATGGGCTCGGGTGTCTTCTTGGGATCCCGTTTGGTGCGGTACGTGTCGAGGCTCTGCTTGTTGCTGCCACCACTTCGACCCGTGGACCTCGCCGTCACCAGAGACCACGCTACCCAGAGAGTCGGGTTGGCCGTTGCAACACGGGGGTATGTAAGAGCGAATGCCCACTCATGGAGGGAAACATGGCATGGCTGTGGTGACGTCGCGTGGACTCGCACCGATTGCCCCACGTATCCGGCAGGTCTCTGATGAACGTCGTTGAGCGCCTGGCGCGGCGGGCCGACCGGGCGCAACAGGGTGTCCGGCCGCTGGCGTTCGCCGTGGGCGTCTTGAAGAAGTTCGGCGACGACCGGGGCGGTTCGCTGGCCGCGCTCCTGACCTTCTACGGCTTTCTGTCGCTGTTCCCGCTCCTCCTGCTCCTGGTCACGATCCTGGGTTTCTTCGGCAGCACCGACCATTCGTTCGTGCAGCGGGTCGAGAACTCGGCCTTCTCCCAATTTCCGGTCGTCGGGACGAAGCTCAGCACGAACATCCACGGATTGCAGGGCCGCAGCATCTTCGGACTGGTGGTCGGGATCCTGTTCGTCTTGTGGGGCTCCCAAGGCGCGATGCAAACGGCGCAGTACGCCCAGGCGGAAATCTGGAACATTCCAGGCGTGCACCGCCCGAACTTCTGGGCCCGATTGGGGAGGACAGCCGCAATGACTCTGGTGCTGGGCCTGTTTCTCCTGGTGAGCACCGTGCTGGCCGGTCTGGTGACAATCGGCCACCACGGGGCGTGGGCGGTTGTCGGCGCCGTCTTGGTGTCGCTTGTCGTCAACGTCGGCCTCTTTGTCGTCGCCTTCCGGCTGCTCACCCCCAAGCAGATCCCGTGGTGGGACATGGTTCCCGGCGCCATCGCCGGCGCAGTGGGATGGACCGTTCTGCAGTATCTCGGCGGCCTCCTGGTCGAGCATTCCCTGCGGAACACCAGCAAGGAGTACGGCACGTTCGCACTCGTGTTGGGCCTGATCAGCTTTCTCTACCTGGCCGCCCAGATGACCCTCTACGCCTCCGAACTCAATGTGGTCCGTGTCCGGCACCTTTGGCCCAGGGGAATGGTGCAACCGCCGCTGACAGCGGCCGACAAGGAGGTGCTGTCCTCCATCGCGCTCGAAGGAAAGCGCCGGCCGGAGCAGTACGTGGCGACAGGATTTCAAGCTGTGTCAAGCACGACGAAATCGGAGCCCGACGCCTCCTAGAGCGAATGGCGGTGTGGAGCGCAGTTTTCTGCTTCCTTCCCATGGGTATTGCTTCCACGACGAACTGGTCGTCGAGAGGAGGTACCGGGATGTCCGTCAGAATGCGTGCGTTCGGAATCGGGACGCTTCTTGTGGTTGTAGGCGTTTTGGTCGTCGGGTTGCGCCACCAACGGACGTCGGGCACGGCAGGAGCCACGGTCCAGCCGGCGACGGACCTCGAAGGAGGGATCTGATTGTGGCCGTCACGAAACGCTTCGCAGACGAAGGAACCGCCCTCGATCTCTTGGAATCGGAGGATCTGGAGTTGCGGCAGCTGTTCAGAGCACTCCGGGGGGCGAGAGGTCCGGCCGTGAGCGAGCGCTCCGAGGAGGGGACATTGCCAAGGAGGCGATCCGCCACCTCGCCACGCGCGAGGCGGCTCTGGTGGAGGTGAGCGGGTTCGCCCAGGGAATCCGGGTCGAAGATGTCGCGGGGCGGGCTGGGCATAACCTTCCGGGTGGGCCAGGACTTCGCCGGCGAGATGGAGGGGCTCCTGCAAGTGGTCGGTACCGAAATCGAATGGGAGCTCGACGTCGCGCTCCCCGAGATCGAGGGTGCGCTCAAGGCGGCCGGCCGCCAGGACGATCTCAAGACCGCCGGGCACGTCGCAGCGCACGCGCCGACCAACTTCGATCCCGACGGGCCCCGGTGGGGGAGAGGGCACCCGTCCTGTCCCGACTGATCACCATTTATGACCGGCTCCGAGACTTTCCCCCTCCCACCGGTGATTCGGAAATGAGTCGCCAGGTCCCGTAAGGTCGGCCGCACGCTGCTGCACACGTTGGTGGCGGGGGACTGGGGGCCATGGATCTACAGGTTGACCGACTGGTGGAAGCGGCTGTTGAGCGGGCGGGATCAGACGATTTCGGTGGCGACACCTGGCGAGAAGGCCTGGAAGTCCTGGTGGGCTCGCTCACCGCTGAGTCGGCGCTGAACGAATTGGGCGAGAGCGCCATGGTCGACCAGATCGTCGGCCTCCTGGTCAACAGGCTCGAGGTGGAACAGTGGTACAGCCGCCACCCCGAGATCGAAGAGCAGCAGATCGTGGCTCCGTTGTTCGGCCTCGGACTGCCGCGGACCGGCTCGACGGCCTTGAGCTTCCTCCTCGCCAGCGATACCGCGCGGCGGTCGTTGCGCACCTGGGAGGCGGGGAATCCCTGCCCGCCGCCGGAGACGGCAACCGAGCACACAGACCCGCGCATCGCCGAGACGCAGGCCGGCATCGACATGGTGAACGAGATGTTCCCCGACTTCGTCGGCATGCTGCCGACTTCCGCCGCGGGGCCACAGGAGTGCATCCTGATCATGGCGCTCGACTTCAGGTCGCAGCTGTTCGAGGGTATGGCCCGCATCCCGACCTACAGTTCATGGCTGCTCTCCTCCGACATGGAGCCGGCCTATCGCTATCACCGCCGCGTGTTGCAACTGCTGCAGTGGCGCTGCCCGCCCGAACGCTGGTGGCTCAAGACGCCGGCGCACATGCACTCGATCGATGCGCTTGACCGGGTCTACCCCGACGCACGATTTGTCATGACCCACCGCGACGTGGGCAAGGTGCTTCCATCCGTGTGCGCGGTCTTTGAGGCGCTGTCGAACGTGCTGACCGATCATCCCGATCCTTTAGCGATCGGTAGGCATAATTTCGAATTATGGCGCACCTCGCTGCAGCGCCTGATCGCCTTTCGTGACGGCGGAAACGAGAGTCGATTCTTCGATGTCTCATTCAAGGAGGTCCAGAGCGATCCGATGGTCGCCGTGGCACGGCTCTACGACGACTTGGGTGACGACCTCAGCGGCGATGCCGGTCAGCGCATGCAAGAGTGGTGGGCGGCGAGCTCGAAGGAGCGCTCCGGGCCCCACAGCTACAAGGCGGAGGCATACGGTTTGGATCCGGCGTCCATTCGCGAACAATTCGCGTTCTACTACGACCGCTTCGACGTACCATTGGAGGACTGACCGCTCTGCGTCGGCAGGACGACGTGGGGCGGAATCAGCCGCCGTAGGCCCGGGTCAGGACCTCCATGTTGTGGCCGGACGGGTCCTCGAAATAGAAACCGCGTCCATGCCCGTTGATCCGATTCGGCTGCGTATGCCCGGGATCAGCCCAAAACGTCAGGCCACGCTCTGTGACGCGGGAGAAGATGGCATCGAACTCCTCTTCGGAGACGAGGAAGGCATAGTGCTGGGGCTCCGCACCACGCCGGTCGTCGTAATCGAGGCTGACGCCATTGTCGGTCTCGACGCACAAGAAGGGTCCGAACGGCTCCGGCGGACGCAGGCCGAGAATCTCGGAGAGAAACCTCGCGGATGCTTGCTTGTCATCGACCGAGACGATGGTGTGATTGAGAACTATCCCCATGATGCCTCCTTCCGGCACGTGCCAATTCATTGTGGACCATGAGGCGCCACCTGTCTCATATGGGATCGCGATCGCGACGCTACGTGGTCGACGAGGACGATCCTGCTCCCCCCTACGAACGCCCGCCCTGTTGCTGCAGAGTCGCTTCCAGGCGGCCGATCACATCGGCGAGGTCCTTCAGGCCACCTGCCGTGTGGATGTCAAGTCGGTCCAGTATCTGCACGGTGTCGTCGTAGGTGTGCTCTGAACGGACATCACTGGCCACACTCTGGACATTCTGTCCCACCATGATGACGGACAACAGGACCAATTGAAGGAAGGTTTGGGCAATCCACGCGATGAGACCTTCTCCGCCGGGCTTCAGTGCCGGTCGCAAGCCGATCAGTGCGAGGATCGCGAACGCATACGCGCACCACATCGATCCGACGATGTTCGTGAGGAAGACAGCAATCTTGGCGTTGATGCCGTTGGCTCTTCTGACCTCGGTCCGCAATCCGTGAAGACTGATCGCCTGGCCGATGTGATGATGGGTTTTGACGGGATTCGCTATCTGGAACTCGCTCATGGGGCTCTCCTTCTTTCGGATGTCAGACTTTCTCATGAGGAGAGCGTTGGGACCTCCACGGCGCAGAGAGGGCGGAGTTACCGAGAGGGTGGGTTCACCGGGTTGAAGGCTGTCGACGAATGACCGAGTGAAGGTGCGGAGCCTGGCTCGTGGAGGCGCTCCAGCCCGGCAGAAATTGATCTGGCTGGCCGGACACGGCGCCTGAATGGCATAGCCCTGCCCTCCGTCGCACCCGAGCGCAGCGAGGACGCCGACGAATTCGAGGCGCTCGATCCCCTCGGCCACGACCCGGAGCCCGAGCGCATGCCCGAGGTCAATGACGGATCGAACGATGCCCTCGTCCCGACCGCCCATCTCCGCCACCTGCAGGCTCGAGGTGAAGGTGCGGTCCAGTTTGAGCTCGCCGACGGCCAGGTCGTTCAAGTGGGAGATGGAGGAGAACCCGGTGCCGAAGTCGTCGATCGAGACCAAGATGCCAGAGTCCGTCAGGCTCTGAATGACCCGCTTCGACCGGGTCAGGTCGGCGACGACCATTCCTTCGGTGATCTCGAGCACGAGGGCGTTGGTCGGCAGTCCGGCGTCAGCAAGGAGCTCGCCCACTCGCCGCGGGAGAGAGGAGTCCAGGAGGTCGGTTGCCAGGAGGTTGACCGCGACCGACGCCCGATGGCCGTCGTGCCACCACTGGGCGCAGTCGGCGATCGCTTCGCTGAACACCCAGGCCGCGAGCGTATGGATGAGCCCGCTCTCCTCGGCCAGTGCCAAAAGGTGTGCGGGCGGTATCGGGCCGAGTGTCGGGTGGGGCCAGCGTAGAAGTGCCTCGACTGTGACCACCTCACCCGTTCGCAGGTCGATCTGAGGCTGATAGTGCAGGGCCAGGGAACCGTTGTCCATTGCCACGCGCAGATCCTCGATGAGCGAGAAGCGGTCGGCTTCGTCGTCGAGGGCCGTCTCATAGACGTCGAAAGATCCCCGCTCCCTCTTGGCCCTGTACATTGCGATGTCCGCGCAGCGGATGAGATCGGCGGCATTCAGGGCGTGTTCCGGGGCCAGCGCGACGCCAATGCTTGCGCCGACGTGGAGGCTGGCGGTGCTGACGTCGATCGGCTGTTCGAGCAGCGTGGTGATGCGGCGTGCGACGGTCGTGGCTTTGTAGGCATCGGCCCCGTACAGAAGGACGGCGAACTCGTCACCGCCCAGGCGGGCCACCAGGTCGTTGCGACGAACAACCTGGCGGATTCGCGGCCCGATCTGGCGCAGCAACGCGTCGCCGGTCTGGTGTCCGAACGAGTCGTTGATCTCCTTGAAGTGGTCGAGGTCGATGAGCAGGAGGGCCAGGCCGCCCGCCTGCGTCCCGCCGAGAGACAACCCGGCCAAGGCCTGCTCGAGCTCGTGGAGGAGTTGTCGACGATTTCCGAGTCCGGTGAGCTCGTCGGTCACGGCTTGGTGATGGCGCGACTCGTTGAGGGCCCTCTGCTCCCGCAAGGACACAGCCATCCGGGCTCCGGCAACAAGAAGGGTGGCGCCGGCGAGGCCAAGGGCAACCGGGCTGACGCGCTGCAGGTTGCCCAGCACCAAAATCGCGACGCTTGACATCAAGGTGATCGTGAGGACGACCACCCGTGGTGCCCTTTCGACCATCGCTGACCTGGTGTGAGTGGCAGAGCCGAGCCAGACGGAGCCGGTCATCGCGAGCATCCCCAGGGGCCAGAGGAGACCGAGGGGTGCCGCGACCTGCAGCACGCTCTGTGAGGCCTGATGCAGATGGACGATGCTGCCAATCGTCATGAGCGCGCAGCCCCCGGCGAAGAGCAAGGCGCGAGCCGGGGAGCGCGGCACCATGACGACCACCCCAAGGGCGACAGCGAACAGGACGAGGTCGCCGATCGAATAGGTCAGGCCCAGTGCGACCGACGCTGTCCCACCCAAGGTGGCGACGATCGTGCCGAGCGCGAAAGCGGTGCAAACGGCGGCTGCACCCAAACTGACGATCGCCCCGTCGAGCCAGACGCTCGGTCTCACCGCTCCGACCTCAGAGCGCGCGAGCAGGATGAGCGCCAGCAAAGCCAACGGATAGAAGAGAAGGGACAAGCCGTCGGCTGCCGATGGAGTGGAGGAGGATGACGCCGGAGCCCACACGAGGTCGCCGAGGACCCAGGCGAGGAGACCCGCGCCGAGGGCCCCTGCCACGCCGCGCCTCGGTCTGTCGAGAAGCGCCCACCCGAGACACCCGAGCGCCAGGGCCGACTCAAAGGCACCGGTCAGCTGGTTGTCGATCTGCGGCCCGGCTTGAACGCCATGCCAGGTCATGAGCCTGACGGTGCTAAGGACGACGAAAGCCACGACGCCGAGAAGGAGAAGAAGCGCGCTCTTGGGACGCCGCCAGCGGGCAGCATGCAGCGGTGTTTCCACGTTCTCCGACCGGGACATCACTGAGTGAAATCGGCGTTTCGACGGCCGTGCTTGACGAGATAGTGCCGTCTGACGTTGCAGTTCGGTGGCAGGCGGTGCTGGACACGCCCAGTTCATCGAAAAGGTGCTCCCTGCTGGCCTTTCGTCCTCGGGCGAATCTACCGTCCCGTTCTTCGAGTGAGGTGCGACGGGCGCCCTCACTGCGGCCTCGCTCGGTGTGCGGCTCCGGCCGGAGTTTGGCCCCGGTCGCCTCTGCCGCGCTTTAGGTGGCTGGGTGCTGGCCGGCTAGGAGGTAGCCCGATGAGCCGGGGCTGGGCACGATGGCGAAGAAGCGGTCCGCGCCCATGCCGACACGTGAGCCGTAGAAGGTTGCATCGAAGCAGAACGCCCCGCCGTCGGCCGCCACCTCCCAGTAGCCGCCACTCGAGGCGGCAGCCATACCGACAATGGGCGCGTTCAGGGGCCTCCCGCCCATCGACCCATGGAAGGTCGCGTCGCCGAACGAGAAGATCCCGCCGTCGGCCGCCACCTCCCAGTAGCCGCCACCGTCCGGGGTGGCCGCCATACCGACAATGGGCGCGTTCAGGTGCCTCCCGCCCATCGACCCATGGAAGGTCGCGTCGCCGAACGAGAACGACCCCGCCGTCGGCCGCCACCTCCCAGTAGCCGCCACCGTCCGGGGTGGCCGCCATACCGACAATGGGCGCGTTCAGGGGCCTCCCGCCCATCGACCCATGGAAGGTCGCGTCGCCGAACGAGAAGATCCCGCCGTCGGCCGCCACCTCCCAGTAGCCGCCACCGTCCGGGGTGGCCGCCATACCGACAATGGGCGCGTTCAGGGGCCTCCCGCCCATCGACCCATGGAAGGTCGCGTCGCCGAACGAGAAGATCCCGCCGTCGGCCGCCACCTCCCAGTAGCCGCCACCGCCCGGGGTGGCCGCCGCCCCGACCAATGGCAGGTTGGATGTCACGGGCGGACCAGGAACCGGCGCGTTCCCGAAGGCATAGGTCGCGGTGACCTGAGGGCCGTAGACCGACCCGGCACCGCAGATGGTTACGAATGTGTACCCCATCCCCCGGAGTTGGCGTGATGATCTGCGGGAGGGCCGCGACGGTCTCGGAGCGATCACCCCCACCGTCGTGCATGTCGACGACCGCACCTGGGAACGCGGCGCCGACAACTCTGTTCACAATCGCCTGCACGCCGGGAAGGCTCCAGTCCCGGGGGTCGACGGAGTAGCTCATGGTGGTCAGCCCTCGTGACGCGATTTGGGCCAGGACACTGGTGTTCCACGCGTCGTACGGAGGTCGCACGCACTGCGGGGTCGTCCCCGTCGCGTTCCGGATCTCGGCCTGGGTCATGTCGATCTGGGAGTCGACCCCCGAAGTGGGCAGCGTGGTGAGATCGGGATGGCTCCAAGTGTGGTCCTCGACCGGGAACCCAGCTGCCGCCACCATCTTTGTGTACTGGGGGTAGGCAGCCACCTCCTCGCCGATCTCGAAGAAGGTCGCCGGAACCAAATAGCGCTCGAGCACTGAGAGCACTTGGGGGGTGTAGGGACCCGGGCCGTCGTCGAATGTCAGAGCAATGACCTTCTGGCCCGCCGTGGCGGCCCCGCCCGGAGCCTCAGAGGTCGTAAACGCCGGCTGGCCATCCGCCGCCGCTCCCGCGTCGGCTGCGACCATGGGCCCAGTCACGAGCAGCACCATTGCCGCCGCGCCCAGCACCGCACTGACTGCACCTCGTCGCTTCTCCACGGCCCCACTTCTACCCGAGACCGTCGGCGCCCACCAGGGTCATTCGTCCACATACGTGGCTGCAGCGTTGGCCGACGCGAACCGCAAACGGGTGCTGCAGGGCGAGTACTGGTCTCACACCTTCACCGTGCCGTGGTCCGTACGTCACGCGAAGATGGGGACCTCCCAGGGTCCGTGGTCATGTGCACAGCAGTGCAATGCTCGAGCCCTGTCCCTGGTGGCGGACGTTCTGGCGAGACGTCCGGTGCTCGCGTTCGTGGTGCCCATCGAGAAACGGGCTGACGTGCGAGACCTCTTCGCTCGGCCCACCTAGCCGATGTCGAACGTGTCTGCAGAGAGCGGGGGCGCGCCATTTCTGGAGAGAACGAGGCGTCGGAACTCGACGAGGGTTGACTATTGACTTTCTGGTCAATAATATTGACCCTATGGTCAACACAGGGAGGCATCACGAACGCGGGCCCAGCCACCACGCCCGCACAGATCAGCCAGGACTGGTACGGAAGCTGGTCGGGCTCTACCTCGCCACCTCAGTCGTCACCGTGGTACTGCTCGGGCTGCTGTCGGCGGCTGGATCCGAAGAAGCGACGTCCAGCGCCTGGGTTCATGCGGTCATCGTGGCGTTTTTCGCCGTGTTGCTCGAGATGCGGATGCGGGCCGTCCGCCGGGGAAATCGCCGCGCCAGCGTCGCCGTCCTGATCATCGCCGCGGTCCTGGTGGTCGCCAACATCATCGAGGCGGCAGCGCCCGGGGCGTTCCCTACCTGGATGCGTTTCGAAATGGTGGGAATCGCCGCCCTCATGGGCGGGGTAATAATCACGTCCACTCGGGAATGGACGTGGAGGTGAGGTGGCAGAAGCTGCTCGGCGACAGCGCTTGAGTGCCGAGGAGCGGCGAGAACAGCTGATGGCTGCCGCCGTCGAGGTGCTTTCCGCTCATGGCTACCGGGGAGCAAGCGCGGATGCCATCGCCCGCCGTGCCGGCGTTTCCAAAGGCCTGTTGTGGCACTACTTCGCCGACCTCGACGAGCTGTTCGAAATGACAGCACGCCGGACACTGAACCTGCTGCGCAACACCGTTGGCTCGACGCTCGACCTCGATGCGCCGACCCCCGATGTGATCCGCACCGCGATCCGGGGTGCGGCGGTCTTGGGTCGGACGCACGGCAAGGAGCGGCGGGCCATCAGTGAAATCGTCGTCAATCTCCGAAATGCCGACGGCTCGCTTCGCCTCGGCCTGCAGGACTACGAGGAGATGTACGGCGCTCAGGAGGCCATTTTCCGGCGGGGCCAAACCGACGGCTACTTTCGCAGCACGTTCGATCCGCGCTTGCTGGCGGTGACGTACCAGGGAGCCGTCGACGCCATGCTCGGCTACCTCGACAGCCATCCCGACATCGACGCCGACAACTACGCAGCCACGGTCGCCGCGGTGCTGTTGGATGGGATCGTCGCCCGGTAGCCGCGTGATGGGCGTTGGGCCGTCAACGCCCGTGACCACTGAGCGAAGACTGCCTGGAGCCGACTTGCCGATGTGGCCATCTGAACTGTGGTGATGTTTCGAATGAAATCGGACGTGTTCTCGTATGAAGCCGACCGGCAGGTCTGGGCACCATAGAGGCGAGAGCCCTCGTAAGGGGGCCCAACTATTTCACCGCGAACACGGTCTCTCCTTTTGCTGGTCGATGAACCTGATCGCGCCACCGCCAAAGCCGGCCGCGGCACCTCGACCTGTAGGCCCAAGGTCCGAAAGGCAGAGCCCCGCCGCCGTCAGCCGCCCTCAGCCGCCAGCACCGCCGGACGGGATGGGCTGCTGGGCGGCCAGGCCGACGATGGGCGCCACGAGGTTGATGCTGCCCAGCGATCCCAGGAACGTCGCGTCGCCGTAGTTGAAGATCCCGCCGTCGCTGGCGGCCAACCAGTAGCCGCCTCCGTCGGGGGTGGCCGCGATGCCGACCACCGGCTTGTTGAGGTGGATAGAGCCGGTGGAACCGTGGAAGACGGCGCTGCCGTAGCTGAAGACCCCACCGTCGCTGGCCACCAGCCAGTACCCGCTGCCACCGGGTCCGGCCGCCATGCCCACCACGGGCTTGTTGAGGTGGATGGAGCCGGTGGAACCGTAGAACTTGGCGTCGCCGAAGCTGAAGACCCCGCCGTCGCTGGCCACCAGCCAGTAGCCCAGGCCGTCCGCTGTCGGTGCGATGCCGACGATGGGCTTGTTGAGGTGCTTGCCACCCATTGAGCCGAAGTAGGACGCGTCGCCGAAGCTGAAGACCCCGCCGTCGCTTGCCACCAGCCAGTAGCCGTGGCCGGTTGGCGTGGCCGCGATACCGACCACTGGAGACGTCAGCGTGGTGCCTGCCATGGAGCCAAGGTTGGCCGCGTCACCGAAAGCGGCGATCCCACCCTTGGCAGTGGCGATCCAGTAGCCACCGGCGTCAGGCGTCTCGGCGATACCCACCGCGGTGGTGCCCCCCGTCGTGCTCGACCCCGCCGCCGATCCCCAGAACGGGAGCTTGCCGAAAGCGAAGACGCCGCCGTCGGCGCCAGCCATGAGGTAGCCCGAGCCGGGTGGCGGGACGACGAAGACGGGCACGGTCACGTTCGTGAACGTGTTGTTCTTCATGGCGCTGGTGTCGGCGTTGGCGACCCAAATCCCGTAGTAGTTGTTCGAGATCGCATTGCCCTGAATGGCCGTTCCGGTCACGTGGACGACGGCGCTGAAGACCACGATGCCGGTGGTCGCGGGGTCACCGGCATCGACGTCACCGGCACTGGTGCTGCCCGTGGTGAACACACCGCCGCCGGGCGAGCTCTCGCCCACCGCGTTCTGGCCCACCACGTTGTTGAGGATCTGGTTACCGTTGACGTCCTGCGCCGGAGCGTGGGCGTGGATTGTGATGCCGGCCTGGCCGTTGCCAGACACCGTATTGCCCTGGACCACGTTGTTGTACGCAGCGGTGCCCGGGAACGGTGCTGCGATCAGGATTCCAGATCCGCCACCGCCCACCGTGCCGTTGTTTTGCGAGACGTTGCCCTGCACCGTGTTGTTGTAGACACCCCCGGCGGCCGGGTTGGGGACGCCTCCCGGTGCGGCGTTCGAGTTGTGGGACGGCATCGTGATGCCGCAGTCCCACACGTTGTTGACGACGATGTTGTCGGCCACGTTGTTGCCCGACGTCGGCCCGAAGTAGGCGGTCGGCCCACCCAGCGCCGTTGCGCCGATACTGCCGGGTGGGATCCCGTCGTCGAGCAGAATGCCGCCGGTGTTGTTCTCGCTGGTGTTGCGGCTCACCGAGGAGTTGGTGACCGCTTCAAGGTGGATGCCCTCCCCACAGTCATTGGCACTGGTTTGCGGGATGCAGGCGAGGTCGTTGCCGTTGACGACGTTGTTCGACACGGTGACGTTCGTCGTACCCTCGACGAGGATTCCTTCGTTCTGCGCGTTCTGCACGGTGAAGCCTGTAATAACCGTGCCGGCCGCCGCTGCACCCTCGACGACCACGCCGTTGGACAGACCGGAGGCGTTGATGACGGCGGGGGTCGCGCCGGCGGAGCCGTTGATCGTGAGCTGCTCGCCGGTCACGTGGACCATCTCGGTGTAGGTCCCGGGGCAGACGTTGATGGTGTCACCGCTCGCGGCGCCCGTGACAGCGGCGGAAATGGTGTTGAAGTCCGGGCTGGCGCAGCTACCGCCACCCGAACCGGTGGGAGCCACGAAGACGGTGGTTGCCGCACCGGCGGGCGGTGAAACAATCGCAGCACCCGCAAGAGTGCCGACGACCACCACGAAGCCGAAGCCGACGGCCTTGAGACGAGTCACGCTCCCCCTGAACAAACCTGCCATTGGTTCATCCTCCCTTGTCAGAGCCTTTGATCCGGCGCTCTGGCTACCAGGTCACGAGGGCACTCGTCAATCGGTCGACTTCCCCAAGGGCGATGAGAGACGAGGAGAAGGTCGCACCGGGCGATGAGGGATCGGCCCCCAGTGTCGCGTTCCGCTGCGCTGGGGTATGAGTTCTACCTAACTGTCAGCGATACGTTGAGACTTCGACTCAGGCGGGAGGTTGGGGTACAGACTCGCGAGAGTGCGGTCGTGACGCCCGGGCGCTGGGGTCGGGGCGGCCGCGCCGTCGGAGACCCGCGCCATTGGCGCCACTACTTGCGAGCCACCTGGACAAGTTCCTCGGTACAGGGAGCGATGCTTTCGTGTTCACGAGCATCAGCTGTGCGCCGGTGCGTCCTAAGGCTCTTGGGTCGCGTTGAATCACGTCCGCAGACACGCGCCGGTTGGTCGAATGAACGCATGGCGTTCCGCTACATGCACACCTCTGACAGCCGAGATCGCCAAATCGCGGACCAATTGGCAGACCTTGTTTCTGGTTGAATCGAACGACGAAGAAGAGACTTCGCATCCATACGCGTCCAAGCAGCGAAACGGAAGTGGCAAGTGCAGCCGGAGACCGACCGTGACCAGCGAATTCGTGCGCCCCTCGGGATTCGAACCCGAAACCTGCGGATTAAGAGTCCGAGGCCGGGGAGTCTGTGGAGTCAGTCCAAGTCTGTGACCTGCGAGTTATATCCGGTGTTGATCCAGGGATTCGGTTGATTTCCATCCAGTACCACCCAAATAGTGGGTTGGATAGTGGGGGAGGTTCTCCGTGGCAGGCCCGGGCGGTTCTGACGGATCCGGTCCCACTCCGCCGGTTCCTATCTGATCTGTGATCTGGTATCATTACACCGTGGATGGAAAAGCCGAAGCAAGCGCAATCCTTCGCCAGTTGCGGCGAGACAATGGCCTGACTCAGCGCGAGTTGGCCGCGAAGGCTGGTGTCCCGCAATCGACGATCGCAGAAGTCGAAGTTGGACAAAGAGAGCCGTCACTCACTCTCCTGAGCAGGATCGCCGAGTCCGCCGGCCAGTCGATCGCCATACGGCTGGCCCCTTTGCTGCGGCATAGTGCGATTGCCACCGCCAACACGATCAAAGATCGGCTGTATGGGGATGCGGGCCAAGGGCGGTCACTCGATATTCGTGAGGATGCTGCGCTTCGCGCTGTCATCGATCTGAAAGACGCCCTCCGGCGATCAAGTCATGAAGGATTCGATGCCCTTACCAGCCAGGCTCCCAGCCTCGTCGAGGACACACGTTGGGATGCTTTCCTCGCTGCGATAGTTGAAGATGAGGCGGCCAGGAAGGCGATCTCTCCACCTCGCTGGACCAATGACCCGAATAGGTTCAATCGACCCTTTTGGTATCTCTCCAAGAACCCGAGATTCCATACCTGGGAGATCGCCAACTCGCCTGGAGCGCTCATCCGTCATGGCG
>CAVUKH010000013.1:0-311517 GCA_963742035.1 uncultured Acidimicrobiaceae bacterium | reverse complement strand
CCGTGTGAAGGCTGCGCTCTAACCAGCTGAGCTAAGCGCCCTGGCGGTATTTGCCGGAGCACAACCGTAGCCTGCGAGAGCAGGACGACCGGAGGCGCAGGGTGATTTGGGGAGTCACCAAGGCACCGGTACCCTGAAGTGGTCATGCCCCCCAGCGCCGAGAACGGCAGCCGCCCGCCACAGACCTGGAGCGGTCGGCTGATGAGCGCTTTCACGGGGCCGGGGACCTCCGGGGGTTCCGTGGAGAAGGGCGACCCCCCGGCGATCCTGCCTCCCGAGGACCGCAAGGCGGCCATGTCCTCCCTGGACCAATCGGAGGCCAAATGGACCCTCGGTGCGTTGGTCCTGGCGACCATTGCCGGCATCGCCATACCGCTCTACTTCATCGCCGAGAACAAGGTCACGAAGCAGGGGAAGAACTCCATCGCCGTGGCACCCGACGCCAAGCTGCTCGGCGGCGCCATCCTGATCCTGTGCGCCATCGGGTTCGCCGCCCTCTGGAAACGGAAGCGGACCCTGGTGGCGTTCGACCTCTTCCTGCTCGGCTTCGCCTTCACGCTGTTCGTCGGTCTCATCGGCTTCATCTTCATCCTTCTCGGCGGCTTTCTGATGTTGCGGGCCTGGCGCCTCAACAAGTACGGGACCACCAACTCCAAGGCGATCGCCCGCGAGGCCGCCGCGCGGCCCCGGGGGAAACAGCGCAAAGAGGCGGCCCGGTCCACCGCGAAATCGAGCTCGAACCCCGCCGCCCGAAAGGCACCGACCGCCAGCAAGCGCTACACGCCGAAGGCGCCAACTCGGAAAAAGCCCCCCAAGGCGACCGAGTAACGCCGTCAGGCTGGCGAGACCGTTCGGCGGGGCTGAGCCAGCGAGGCTCAGCCGGCGGGCTCGATCAGGAGCGCTGAGCGCAACAGCTGCAATGCGTCCGTCCGGCGCCGCACGAGCGACCGGGCCGTCGGTTCTTCCCCGAGAGCGCGCAGCACCTCCACTTCGGTCACCATCCCGATCACGGTGGAATAGATAGCCAAGAGCAACAACCTTGGATCGTGACGCCGCATGGCGCCGGCGTCCATTTCGGCCTCCAGGAACGACGAGGCCCGCTGCACCAGGGGGTCCAGTGCCAGCGTCATCTGCGTCGCCGCAGGGGGTCCCAATCGCCCGACTTCGCGCAGGAATCCGAGCAGCTCCGGTTGGCGCGCCGCCAGGCGGAACACCGAACGCACCACCGCCTCGACTCGCTCCCAGCCTTCTCCCGCGCCGCGCAGCGCAGTCTCGAGCGCGACCGAGAGATCGTCGGCGCTGCGGGCGATCACCGCTTCCAAAAGGGCGTCCTTGGACGGGAACCAGTACAGGATCGATTGCTTCGTGAGCTCGAGGCCCTTGCCGACGGCGTCGAGGGACGTGGCCTCGTAGCCCCTGCTGGCGAAGGAGGCCAGCGCGGCGTCCAGAATGCGGTCTTTGGTGGACGAGCTGGGCACTTACCAAATGGTAGACAGATTCGGCAGGTGGTGGTAGACATTTCCGATGCCCATTGAGCGGGATCTCCGTGGGAAACGCTTCTTCATCACCGGGGCCACGGGCTTCCTGGGCACCGCCCTGGTCGAACGCATCGTCCGCTGCGTCCCCGAAGCCGAGGTGACCGTGCTCGTACGACCGGGTCGCCGGTCGGACGCCGCCGCCCGCCTCGCCCGCGAGGTGATCAAGAACGACTGCTTCGATCGCCTGCGCGCCGAACTGGGCGACGGCTTCGGCGAGGTAGTGGCGCGCCGTGTCCGCGCCGTACCCGGTGATGTCAGCCGCGACGGGTTGGGGTTGGACGACGCCGGGCGCGACGCATTGGCCGCGGCAGACGTGGTCATCCACTCCGCCGCCACCGTCTCCTTCGACGCCCCCCTGACCCAGGCGGTCGAGATCAACCTCCTCGGCCCGTCCCGCGTGGCGGCAGCGATTGCCGAGACGGGATCGACCGCGCACCTCGTCGCCGTCTCGACGGCGTACGTGGCGAGCACGCACCAGGGCGAGGCCAGGGAGGAGCTGCTCAGTGAGAACCGCTTCACCCTGGACGTCCCGTGGGAGGCCGAGGTCAGCTCGGCGCGGCGCCTGCGTGACGACCTCGAGGCCGAGTCCCGCAAGCCCGAAAGGCTTCGCGCCTTCACCAAGCAGGCGCGGGCGGAGATCGGTGCAGCGGGCGATCACCTGCTCGCGTCGAAAGCCGAGAAGCTGCGCGAGGAGTGGGTCGGCACCGAGCTGGTGACGGCGGGCACGGCACGTGCACTCTCGCTCGGGTGGCCCGACGCCTACCCCTTCACGAAGGCACTCGGCGAGCGCGCCCTGGTGGAGCAATGGGAGGGGCGGGTCCCGATCACGGTGGTGCGCCCATCCATCATTGAGTCCGCACTGGCAGAGCCCCGTCCCGGGTGGATCCGCGGGTTCCGCATGGCGGAGCCGATCATTGTGTCGTACGCCCGCGGCCTGCTGCGCGAGTTCCCCGGCGTGCCCGAAGGCATCGTCGACGTGATCCCGGTCGACCTCGTCGTGGCCGCCATCCTCGCCGTCGCGGCCCGCGGACCCGAGCCGGGGCGACCGAAGGTCTACCACGTCGCATCCGGCGTCCGGAATCCGTTGCGCTACGGGCACCTGGTCGAGTTGTCGGAGGACTTCTTCAGCCGCAACCCGCTCTATGACGACCGGGGTCAGCCCATCAACGTGCCCGAGTGGTCCTTCCCGGGGCGCGGACGCGTGCAGCGCCAGCTCAAGCGCGCCGATGCAGCCATGACCTTCGTGGAGAAGCTGATCACTGCCTTGCCGATCCGAGGCAGGCAGGCGCAGCTGGCCGCCCGGATGGAGGACCGGCACGCATTGGCCAAGCGCGCCCTGGGCTATGTCGAGCTGTACGGCGCCTACACCGAGACCGATGCGCGCTACCGCGTCGACAACCTGATCGAGCTGTGGGACGCCGGCGACGGCGAGGACCACGCCCGGTTCGAGTTCGACCCGGGGGTCATCGACTGGGACCACTACGTGCACGAGATCCACCTGCCGTCCGTGCTCGAGCACACCCGTGTGCGCACGAAGCCAGGCAAGTCGGTGGTGGACAAGCGGCCGGAGCGCCAACGACGGGCCATTTTGTCCCCGGACCGGCACCTCGCCGTCTTCGACCTCGAGCACACGTTGATGTCCTCAAACGTCGTCGACACCTACGCATGGCTCGCCAGCCGTCACCTGTCGCCGGCGCGGCGGGCCCGCTTCGTCGCCGACCTCGTGCGGCAGGCGCCGTCGCTCCTGGCGCTCGACCGACGCGACCGCGGGGACTTCCTGCGCTCCTTCTACCGACGGTTCGAGGACGCGCCCGTCGACCGCCTGCGCGAGGACTCGTGGGAGCTCTTCCACCGCCAACTCCTCACGCGCTCGTTCCCCGACGGCTTCGCCCGGGTACGAGCGCACCGGGCGGCCGGGCACCGGACGCTACTCATCACGGGGGCGCTCGACTTCATCATTGAGCCGATCCGGCCGCTCTTCGACGACATCATCTGCGCTGAGATGGAGGCACGGGACGGCCGGCTGACCGGGCACCTGACGACACTCCCTCCCATCGGTGAAGCCCGGGCGCTGGTGCTGGCCGACTACGCCGGGCTGTATGGGCTCTCGCTCGAGGAGTCGGTGGCCTACGCCGACTCGGCCAGTGACCTGGCCATGCTCGAAGCCGTCGGGTTCCCAGTGGCGGTGAACCCCGAATCTCGCCTTTCCGCCCTCGCCCGACGGCGCGGTTGGCACGTGGAGCACTGGGCCAAGGCCGAGGGCGGATCGCACCGCCCGCTCCCACTCGGACCCTTCGACGTGCGACAGCCCAAGGCGGTCATGGGTCGGTGAGCACGCTGCTGTTCGAACGGTCGCTGCCCCGCTTCGCCGCCGCCCGTGTGGTCTCGTCGTTCGGATCGGGCCGCGGCGCCGGCGTGGGCCCCTTGCGCCTGGTCGACCGCGCCGCACCCGCTCCCCCCGCCGCCGACTGGGCCCACGTCGAGCCCGTCCTGTCGGGGATCTGCGGCTCCGATCTGGCCACGCTGGACGGACGCAGCTCGCGCTACTTCGAGGACATCGTCTCTTTTCCGTTCGTGCCCGGCCATGAGGTCGTTGGGACGCTGAGCGAGGACGCCCCGGGGGCGGACGGCCGTCTGCTTCCCGCCGGTAGCCGCGTGGTGCTGCAGCCGGTGCTCGGCTGCGTCGCCCGGGGGATCGAGCCCGCCTGCCCAGCCTGCCAGGCAGGGAACGTGGGCAACTGTGGCTCCGTCGCGTTCGGGCACCTCCGCCCCGGCTTGCAGACGGGTTTCTGCGCGGACACCGGTGGTGGCTGGTCGACCACGGGGCTGGTGGCTCACGCCAGTCAGCTCTACGCGGTGCCCGACAGCCTGACTGACCAGGACGCGGTGACGGTCGAGCCCGTCGCCTGTGCCGTGCACGCCGTGCTGGGCGCGCCGATCGAGGCGGGAGATGTGGTCGCCGTCATCGGGGCGGGCACGCTGGGCCTGCTGGTGACAGCCGCCCTCAGCCATCTTTCCGATCAGGAGCGTTGCGCCCCGCCGGCGGCCTTGCTCGTCGGGGCGCGCTATGCGCACCAGCAACGCCTGGCGCGCGAGCTGGGTGCGACCGAGGCGCTGCCGTCCGACCAACTCGACCGCGCGGTGCGCCGGCATTCGCGCTCACTGTCCTATGGCGGGGCCTCGGGGGTGACCGCGACCCTCTCGGGCGGCGCCGACGTCGTGCTCGACTGCGTGGGGAGCCAAGAATCGATCGCGCAGGCCCTGGCCATGGTGCGGCCGCGAGGGACCGTGGCGCTGGTCGGCATGCCAGGCAAGGTGACCGTCGACCTGGCCCCCCTCTGGCACCGCGAGGTGCGCCTGGCCGGCGCCTACGCCTACGGGACCGAACGGACGAGCAGGACCGACGAGACCGGGGCAGACGACGGCGTGTCGACGTTCTCCCTGGCCTTCGACGTCGCCGCCGCACACAAGACCGGGCGCCTGGTCTCGGCGACCTACCCGCTGGCCCGCTTCGAGGATGCCGTGGCCCATGCCGGCGCCGCCGGCCGCCGCGGCGCCGTCAAGATCGCATTCGACGTACGGAAAGGACCGATCCGATGAGCCGCCGTCCAGGCTTCGTCCTCGAGGTCGACAAGTCGACGCCACCGACCCTGTTCTGGAGCGGCGAGGGCTTCGGCCTCGAGACGCTGCCCGTGGGCAGCCGCGTCGTGTACGCCCCCGAGCCCATGAAGGCTATCGAGGACCCCTACCGGGCCATCCGCCACGCCCTGCTCCACCCCGTGGGCGACCGTGACCCGCTGCCGGCACTCCTGCGCCCGGGCATGACGCTCACCATCTGCTTCGACGACGTCTCGCTGCCGCTGCCACCCATGGAGGCGCCCGACATCCGCCAGATGGTGATCGAGACGGTGCTGGACATGGCGGCCGAGGCGGGAGTGGACGACGTGGAGCTGATCGCCGCCTTGGCACTGCACCGTCGCATGACCGAGGAGGAGTTGCGCCACGCCCTGGGCGACCGGGTCTATGACGCTTTTGCTCCGCACGGGCTGTTGACCCAGCACGATGCCGAGGATCCCGACAACCTCCTCTTCATCGGGGAGACGGACCAGGGTGAAGAAGTCGAGATCAACAAGCGGGCCGCCACCTCGGACCTGTTGGTCTACGTCAACATCAACCTGGTCTCCATGGACGGCGGTCACAAGAGCGTGGCGACCGGACTGGCCAGCTACCGCAGCCTGCGCCACCACCACAATCCACAGACGATGCGCCACTCGAAGTCGTTCATGGACCAGCCCGCCTCCGAGTTGCACTCGGCCAACTGGCGCATGGGCCGCCTCATCGCCGAATCCGGCGTGAAGATCTACCAGATCGAGACGACGCTCAACAACGACACCTTCCCCTCGAATTTCGGGTTCCTGCAGAAGAGGGAGTGGGAATGGTCACTGCGCGATCGGGCATCGTACGCCGCCACGTCGAAGGCGCTGTCCCTGGCGCCGCCTCGCCTGGCTCGCCAGATCTTCCACTCCATCCGATCCCCCCACGCGCTGACGTCGGTCCAGGCAGGCGAGGTGGAGGCCGTGCACGCTGTCACAACGGCGAACGTGTGGGCCCAGCAGGGCGTGGACGTCGAGGGCCAGACGGACATCCTCACCATGGGACTTCCCTTTATCTGTCCCTACAACGTGAATTCGATCATGAACCCGATCCTCGTCGCCTGCCTCGGGCTCGGCTACTTCTTCAACATGTACCGGGGCAAGCCGCTGGTCCGCGAGGGCGGCGTGGTGATCATGAAGCATCCGACCCGCCCGGAGTTCCACCCCGGCCACCACCCGAGCTACATCGACTTCTACGAGCAGGTCCTGACGCAGACGGTCGACCCGGTGCAGATCCACAAGGAGTTCGAGGAGTCCTTCGCCACCGACCCCTGGTACGTGCACCTCTACCGGACGGGGCACGCCTACCACGGTGTGCATCCCTTCTACATGTGGTACTGGTGCGCACACGCCCTGGCGCATGTGGGGCGGGTCATCGTGGTCGGTGGGGATCCGACGGCGGTGCGCCGGCTGGGCTTCTCGCCGGCCAGCTCGCTCGACGACGCCCTCGAGATCGCCTCCGACGTCGTCGGGCCCTCCCCCACCCTGACGCACATGCACAACCCGCCGATCTTCATGTCGGACGTGCACTGATGGCAAGGTCGGGACTGCGGGGCCGCATTCGCTCGGCTCGCTTCCCCCTGGCGGCGCCGTCGTGGCCCACGACCATCGAACGCCCCGATCCCGAGCGCAAGGTCGGGCTCGACTACGACCACGATTGGTCGCGCCGCTATCCGGTGCGGTTGGCCCGTGCCGTCGTCATGGACAACCTGGCTCGCCCGGCGGCCCGTTTGCTGGCCCCGGCCACCGTCCGAGGGATCGAACATCTGCAGCATCTCGACGGGCCGGTGATCTTCGCCGCCAACCACGCCAGCCACATGGACACGCCGCTGCTGTTGACGACGCTGCCCGTCGAGTTCCGCCACCACACGGTCGTGGCGGCGGCTTCGGACTACTTCTTCGACCGCACATGGAAATCCGTGCTGTCGTCGTTCGCCCTGGCGACCATCCCGATCGAGCGCAGCAGGGTCAACCGCAAGTCGGGCGACACGGCCGCCGCACTCATCGAAGACGGCTGGAACCTCGTCATCTTCCCCGAAGGCGGGCGCTCGCCCGACGGCTGGTCCCAGCCGTTCACGGCCGGCGCCGCCTACCTGGCCCGTCGTACGGGTCGACCGGTGGTGCCGGTCTACCTGCACGGGACGCGACATGTCCTGCCCAAGAGCGCCGCCTCGGACGGGAGCGCACCGGGTGGATCGGGCACCGAGTCGCGGCGCGGCGGCCGGCTGCGCCGCGCCCCGATCGCCGTGCTCTTCGGCGCGCCCCTCTCACCCGACGAAGGGGAGAACACCCACAGGTTCTCGGACCGCGTGGAGGCCGCGGTCGCCACGCTGTCCCGAGAGGTCCATGCCGACTGGTGGCAGGCTCGGCGCTCCGTCAGCGCGGTGGCGCCGCTCGCTGGGGCCGAGACGGCCCACCGCGGCCCGGTGGCGTCACCATGGCGCCGCGCCTGGGCGCTCGACGGGCCCCCGTCACGGGAGCGAGGAAGCGACTGGCCCGACTGAACTGGTCGACGTCTGCGGTCGACCGGAGTTCGTCGCGCTGCGCGTCCACGGCATCAGAGCAGAGGGCGTGACACCAGGATGGTCGTCTCGGCCAGACCGGCGTCGCGGTGGACCAGGCCCGTCTGGTAGTCCGGATCACGGATCATGTCCACAAAGGCATCGGTGTCGGGGTACTGCATCACGGCGATCTGGTCCCATGGCGCGGGCGGGCCGATCAGGACCTGCAGCACGTCGTTGTAGAGGGTGAGCATGCCTCCGCGCCGGACCACGTGCTCGAGCGCCACCGCCCCGTAGCGGCCGTAGGCCTCGGCCCCGCTGAGCCCGGCGTGGGCCAGTTCGTGCCCCTCCGGGTACTGGGCCTCGGGGCGGTAGGCCAAGAGGTTGACGAACTGCAGTGGTCCGCCGGCGCCGGACTCCAGCAGGGCCCGGAGCTGCTGCTCGTCCGGATTGATGCCGCCGAAACCGTGCGCGCCGAGCTCGCTGAACAAGCCGGCCACGCCCTCCTCACCTAATGACGGCACGAGTGCTCCTCCCCGAACGGCGTCCGTGGGATGGTAGCAACTGCGTCGATTGCCACCGCCTGGGCGTTCCACCATTTCCAGGGTTCAAGGTTTCAAGGTTTCAGGGTTCCAGGGTTCAGGTTGCGGTGCGGTGCGGCGCGAGTCAGGAGACGAGTCATGCAACTGATCATCTTGGGCAGCGGGAGCCCGCTACCCGATCCCGGGCGGGCCGGACCGGCGACGCTGGTGCGCACCGGGGCGGGCGACCTGCTGTTCGACTGCGGGCGCGGCGTCCTCATGCGGGCGGCCGCGGCGGGCTCGGCCGCCGGGACGTTGCGCGGGCTCTTCCTGACCCATCTGCACAGTGACCACACCACGGACCTCAACGACATCGTCACGTCGCGTTGGATCACGTCCTTCCAACCGCACCCGCTCGCGGTCTTCGGGCCGGTGGGCACCGTGTCGCTCCTGCGGGCCACCGAGGCCCTGTTGGAGCTCGACATCGGCTACCGCCTGGCCCATCACGCCGATCTGCAGTGGCGGCCCTCGGCGGAGGTCGTCGAGTGCGAGCGGGGCACCGTGTGGGACGACGGCGACGTCCGGGTCACCGCGGCGGCCACCGATCACGCGCCGGTTCGCCCCACCCTCGGCTTCCGGGTCGAAGAGGGTGGCCGTTCGGTCGTCATCGCCGGCGACACCGTCCCGTGCGAGGGGCTGGACGAGCTCTGTGCGGGCGCGGACATGCTCGTCCACACGGTGGTGCGACCGGACCTGATTCGACCGATTGGGCTGCAGAGGCTCGTCGACGTCCTCGACTACCACTCCTCGGTCGAGGACGCGGCGCGCACGGCGGCGCGCAACGGTGTCGGCACCCTCGTCCTGACCCACCTGGTCCCGGCGCCCCAGCCCGGCAGCGAGTCCGAATGGATCGCGCTGGCCCGCGCCCACTTCGACGGCGACGTGGTCGTGGCCGAGGACCTGCTGACGCTCGAGGTGGGACCGGCCCGCTGACCGGACTGAGCGACCCTCTGTGCCAACCATCATGCGCGAGACCACGGTCCGAGGCCGATCTGGCTGGTCGTGGATGAACCTGCCGACGGTGGAGACACCCCGGGGATTGTGATCGGTACGGCTGGAACACCGGCGCCGTCGTGGGTCGACGCCGATGATTCCATCGCCGACCCCGATGACGTGGACGCCGCTCGTGTCCTGTCGGCCTCACGGGTCTCGTGATTTTGCATCCGTGTCGAGGCTTCGCCGGATTGGTACTGACGTATCCCGGGAGCGTTAGGTCACATTCAGGCCGAGGAATCACAAAATTCTGGACGTGGATGGCAGAGGGCTGGTACGCACGGCACCAGGCTTGTTGGCGGGCGAAAGGTCCGGAACGCGATGGGAACGGTACGCGAGGCGCCCATCCTCTCAGGTGCTGTCCTTCGGCCACGCGTGATCGTCGGCGTGTCCGACGAGGACGGGACCATCTCACCCCGCTCGTCTGTGCCTCTCCATCGGGATACTCGGCTTCGGCCCGACCGGCTCGGGTTTCGAAAGCGTGCCCTACTTTTCACCACGGGCTTCGTTGTCGGCGTCCTCCTCTTCCTCATCGGCGGCATCACGTGGCAGCCGACGCCGCCAAAGTGCCCCGGCTGCGCCATCTTGAATTCCAGAATTCACAATCCCCAGTGCAACGAGGCCGTCCAGGGGGGATGGATTTGTGAAGGTCGCTCGGCCCCGTAGCAGACACGAATCAGGGAAGTGTCCAGGCCGCCTCACGTCAGTCGCCCGGTCGCTGGGACGCGAACAGCCCCCCGGAGCGCCTTGAGAACCGGGGGGCCGTCGCCAGGGACCCCAACCTTGGAATTCGGAATCCGCCGCATACCTACCCATCGGAATGTGCGCCAAACGGGGTGATCACTCCTGGACCCAGAAACAGCAAAGGACCAGACACAGGCGGCTAGGCCCGCCGGCGCCGGCGCCTGCCCCCCACGGTGGCGAGCCGTTCCTCGCGCAGGCCCTCGGACTCCGCGTCCTCCAGAGGGTCGAGCACCACGTCGCCGAGCGCCCAGGACAGCAACCGGTCGGCCAGGGCCGGATTGCGGGCCAACACCGGACCGTGGAGGTACGTCCCGACGACACGACCCTGCACGGCGCCCTCGCTCGCGTCGCCGGCGCCGTTGCCCACGCCCACGACCACTCGCCCCAGCGCGACCGTGCCCTCCCGCCGGGTCGTGACCCCGCCGTGGTTCTCGAAGCCGGTCAGTGTCGGCAGCGGTGCCAGGACGCACGGGTCCACCTCGACGAGGACCTCGCCGACGGCGCGCGGCCCGGACGACTTCTCCGTGTCGATCTCCAGGAGGCCGACGCCCTCGTGCACGTCTCCGGCGGCACCGGGAAACGTCCGCCCGACGATCTGGAAGCCGGCACACACCGCCAGGACGACGGCGCCGTCTGCCACGCGTCGCACCAGCGTGCCGTCCTCCATGAGCGTCTTGGCCGCACGGACCTGCGGGCCGTCCTCGCCCCCGCCGAGGCAGTAGACGTCGGCCGCGGGGAGCGGACGGTCGGAGGCGGCCTGGAGCAGGACGGCATCGAGTCCGCGCCATTCGGCCCGCCGCGCCAGCACCAGACCGTTCCCACCGTCGCCATAGGTCCCCAGCAGGTCCGGGTAGACGACCGCGATGCGCAGGCGGCCACTCATCGCGGCGCGTCCAAGAGGTCGTGGAAGGCCGTGTAGTTCCCGATGACGTCGACCACCGCACCGGATCCGGCGCCGGCCCGGGACACCGCTCGCACGGGGTCCGGCTCGGTGCTGTGGCGCACGCCGCCGTAGTGAAGACGCACCGACAGGTCGCGGAAGCGGTCACCGGTGGCGACCACGGCGCGTCCGGCCAGGCGCTCGTAGCGCACGTCCCACAACCAGCTCGGATCGGCACCGTCGGCGATCCGCGCGTTGATGCTCACGACCAGCGGCGCGTCCGAGCCCACCACCAGGTCGAGCAGTTCGTCCCAGCCCGCCGGGTTCTTGGCGAGCATGAGGCGCGCCCGCACGTCGCCGAACTCGCGCACCGCGAAGCGACCCGCCACCTCCCGCACCTCTGCCATGGCGCCCAGGGCCACGAGGGCGTCCACGCCGGAGGCCTCGGCGGCGACGGCCGCCATCACGGCATTGGACTGGTTGAACCGGCCAGGCAACGCCAGGAGCACCGATGCGGTCCTCCCGTCCGCCCACCTGGCGCGGGCCGACCCGTCCGCCCCCACGACGAGCGTCGCCTCCGGATCCGGGCGGACGAAGGCACAGCTCGCACAGGACCAGCCCCCCTCGCCGAAGACGATCCGGCCCTCGCACGACGGGCAACCCACGGCATCGTGCTGCCAGCGCAGGCCGGCCCCCACCCAGTGCACATGGCGCGCCGCGCCGGCCCCCCACACCACCAGGGGGTCGTCGGCGTTGGCCACGACGTGCGTGTGCGGAGCGGCCGCCAAGGCCGCCCGCCAGCTCCCGGCGATCATGCGGACCTCGTTCGTCCGGTCGAGCTGGTCGCGTGACAGGTTCAGCAACAGCACGGTGGTGGCGGCCGTCGCCGTGAGGACCCGCGGCAGGTACACCTCGTCAGTCTCGAGGACGGCGCGGCGTGCCGGTGAGCCGCTGAGCGCGGCCACGTGGCCCGGGGGCATGTTCGAGCCGGTCTCGTTGCTCACGACGGCGTCTCCTGTTGCGCCGAGCGCCACCGTGAGCAGCCTTGTGGTCGTGGTCTTCCCGTTGGTGCCCGTCACGAGGGCGACCTGGCGCCCAGCGCTCAGGTGTTCCAGCAGCCGCGGGTCCAACCGGAGGCCCGCCCGGCCCCCGGCCACCGTGCCCTGGCCGCGCCCGAGGCGACGCGAGGCCGCGTTGACCGCGCACGTGGTCGCGCTGGCGAGCTGTGCCCTCACCGAGGGGGTTTGCTGCGGGCCAGCTCCTCGGCCGTCGGCTCGTGGCGCACCCTGGCCTCGGGGGGCAGCAATGCAGTGATGGCCTCCATGATGGTGGCGGTGTCCGCCCTGGCGTCGGTGAGCGACAGCGGCACGGGTCGGCCCACCCGTACGGTCACCCTGGGCGGATTGCGCACCAGCGTGAAGTCGGGGACCCGCGCCGAACGCGGCCAGACCTTCTCTGTGCCCCACAGTCCGACCGGGACGACCGTGGCACCGGTCGACGCCGCCAGCCTCGCCGTGCCGGTCTTGCCGTGCAACACGGGATCGAAGAAGTCGTAGCCACGCGGGATGGTGCCCTGCGGGAGGACGATAACGACCTCACCCGCCTTGAGGGCGGACTCGGCGGCCCGCAGGGGCTCGCCCGAGCCGCTGCCGCGGTCGACGGCGATGCCGCCGATGGCTCGTGCAATGGTCCCGACGACGGGTGCGTCGAAGATCTCCTTCTTGCCGAGGAAGCGCACCGGACGCCCGATGGCACGGGCCAGGAGGGCCAACGCTGCCACGTCGAAATAGCTCCGGTGGTTCGAGGCCAACAGGACCGGCCCGCGGGTGGGCACGTGCTGCACGCCCGCAATGTCGAAGCGCGCATAAGGGAACGACAGCTTGCGGACGAACGGACGGAGCATGTGGTACGGCTCGAGCCCGACCACGCTGGGCACGCCCGGCGGACGGTCCCAGTGCTCCACGGGCCAGCGGCGCGCCGTGGCGACCACGGTCAACGACGGGTCGGGGTTGACTGCATGCGGCGTGCCCACGCTCGACAGCAGCGGCACGTCGAAGATGCTGTCGCTGCAGGCGTGGCAGTCGGCCAGGTCGATTCCCCGCTCCTCGGCCCAGGCGCGTACGGCACGCAACTTGCCGGTCCCCCAGACGAAGCCGTCGTAGAGGCGGCCCGTGTAGCGGCCGTCCTTGGTCTCGTAGGCGGTCGCGATGAGGTCGTCGAAGCCGATGGCCTCGGCGAACGGGGCGATCATGTCGGCCGGCGTGGTCGTCGAGAGCACCAGCCGGTGGCCCTCGGCCCGGAAGGCGGCCAGCCGCTGCGGGGCGAACGGGGCGACGATCTCGCTCAACGAGGCCACGGCGCGCCGCCCCGCAGCCTGCACCTGTTCCTGCTGCCAGCCCCGGGCCACCCGGGCGGCGGCCCGGACGAGGCCCATGGAGAAGAGGTTCTCGCCCAGGCGGTCGTTGACGGCGTAGAGGAGCTTGTCGCCCGGAAGCGAGCGGCCCTCGGGCAGCACGCCCTCGTCCACCAGGGCGCGGTTGAAGATCTGCCCCGAGGCGCGGCACAGCAGTGTCCGGTCGAGGTCGATGAAGACGGCGCTCTTCGCCACGGGTATGGAGCCTAAAGCAGTTCGATCGCTGGTCGGAGGGCCATTGGGCCATCTCCGAAAGTGGGCCCGGAATTAGGAGAAGGGATCGCCGGGGGGGAGGGCGATCCCTTCTCGAGACTCATCAGGTTCAGAGGGGGGGCTTCCGAATCCCTGCGGTCTGAGATCTATTCTGTCGACCCCTCGGCGATCAGTCAAGCAGCTTTAGCAGATACTTGATATCAGTTATAGTGATGATGTACGCCACTCCGGCAAGCATTTCCAGGAGCGCTCAGCCATGGAATTGAAACACCTGCAAGCACTCCTGGGCATTGCCGATACAGGCAGCTTCTCCGCGGCCGCCACGTCCATCGGCACGGTGCAGTCCAACGTCTCCGCACACGTGGCCCGGTTGGAGCGCGAGCTCGATGTGCAGCTGGTCGACAGGGCCTCGGGCCGCTTGACCGAGGAGGGCGAGGTCGTGGTGACCCGGGCCCGCCAGGTCATGAACGAGCTCGAGGCCATGGTCTCCGACGTCACCGCGCTCCGAGAGGAGGTCGTCGGCACCGTCCGCCTCGGCATGATCGGCACGACGGGGCGCTGGTTGGTGCCCCAACTCTTCGACCTGCTCCGGGTGCGTCACCCCCACGTCCACCTGAACGTGGCTGAGGGCTCGAGCGTCCAGCTGGAGCAGCAGCTGGCCTCGGGCCAGCTCGACCTGGCCGTGGTGACGTTCCCCCTGAGCGGCGACGAGATCATGGCGGCCCAGCTCTTCGACGAGGACCTGGTCGTGGTACTGCCACCGGGACATTTCCTCGGGCGGGAGTCCTCCATACCCATGGAGCGGCTGGCCGAGCTGGAGCTCCTCCTGCCGGCACCGGGCACCGCGCTGCGCGCCGAGATCGATGGCGCGACCGGCCCGGCCCGCGTCGTGCTGCGGCCGGCTATGGAGCTCGACGGCGTGCGCCTGATCGCCTCGCTCGCCTTCGACGGCTACGGCCCGGCCATCCTCCCGGCCACCGCCGTGCCCGGCCACCTGCGCGAGCGGTTTTCGGTGCTCCCGGTGACGGGACTCCCCCGCCGGCGGGTGGGCGTGGCGCAACGGCGGCGGGGCCTGCCGTCGGCACCGGCGAGGGCGGTCATCGACGTCCTGGGCCTGGTCGTCAACGATGTGCTGTCCATGCCCGAGGGCATCCATCCGACCTGAACACCGCAGCCGGGCCCGGCCCGGGCCCGGCCCGGGCCGTCCTCGCTCACGCCGCCGGACGGGGCTCCCGCCACATGGTCCAGATCGGCGGCCCGTCGCCGGGGAGCGGGACCTCCTCGACCACCTCGAACCCGTGGCGCCCGTAGAAGGAGAGGTTGCGCTCTTTGGACGACTCCAGGTAGCAGGGAATGCCTTCGGCGTCGCAGTGGTCGAGGACGGGGCGCATCAGCGCGCCCCCCACCCCCTTGCCCTGCTGATCCACGGCGGTGCCCAGGCTGGCCAGGTACCAGTGCGGCTCACGGGGGTGCTTGCTCTCGACAAGCGCCAAAAGACGCAGCGTGGTCCTCAGGTTGGTCGCCACGAAGGGCAGCACGGGCCACATGGTGAGGATCCCGCTCAGGCCCGTGTGCAGCGGCTTCCCCGCCGGGGCCCAGATGGCCGAACCGGCATATCCCTCCGCCGTGTAGCAGCCACCGAACGGGAGGTAGTCGGACTGCATCTGCGTGCGGAAATATGCCCGCAGGGCGGCATCGCGGCGGGCCTCGTTCCGGAAGATGTGCGACGAGACCGGGTCGTCGTAGAAGGTCCGGGCCATCTGCGCGGCCATGGCGGCGACGTCGTCCGTCCTGGCACGCCGGATTACTGGCAGGGCAGATTCGAGAACCATGACGGTGTCGATGGTGGCAGAGGCCCCGGCCACTCGCCACCCGGAGAGGTCGTGGCGTGGGCCTGGCCGAGTGCCGCCAGGTCCGGAGCCAACCGCTGCCCGACGAAGATCCCGCCCGAGCGGGTCAGATGGACGCCGTCCCCGCAGCGCACGTTGATCTGGTCGACACTCGGCGCGAAGGCGTGTCCCGGCGAGAGCAAGGCGTTGAGGTCGAATACGTAGACGCGACTTCCGTCGGCCCCAGTCGGGGTGCTCAGGGCGACCGCTCGCACGGTGCTGTTGTCGAGCGCCACCCGCGACGCCGCGTCCTCGGGCCAGGGCGTTCCGGCCGGCGAGGTCCCGCTGTCGTAGTAGGGCGTCGTCAGCAACACCACGCTGGCGCCCCGGGCACTCAGGACGGCGACCGCGCTGCGGTACCGGTCGACCAGGTAGCTGTCGAAGCCGGGCTCGCCCAGGTTCTGCCACCGGCCCCCCACCTCCTGATCGAAGGTCTCGCCGCGCGCCAGGTAGACGACGACGTCGGGGTTGTATTCGTCCACCCATGTGCGCCACGCGTCGAGCAGCGAGGAAGGGTTCTCGTCGACGTCGCACGGCGCATTCGGCGCCACGGTGTAGAAGAGGACGCGCACCTGCGTCTGCATCGACAGCGAGCAGCCGGGCGTCCCCTCATTGGCTATCTGCACGTTGTCCTGCCGAGCCTCTTGCGCCAGACCGACACCGAGCGTGCCGGCCATGGAGTCGCCCACGAGGAGAACCTTGACCGGCTTCGTCGAGGTCGCCGTCGGCAGCGCGGGCGAGAGATACGAGGGCACCGACGTCGTGGTTGTCGGGTGCGCCGCGTCCGCCACCGGCATGCCAGGGGTCGTCGCCGTCGTGGGCGAGGTGGCCGCAGGTGCCGGCGCGCCGACCGCCAGCTGCGAACCCTGGAGCTCGGCCGCCCCCACCGGCACCAACGTGCTGACGAACACCGCTCCGATGGCGGCCGCCGCGCCGATCGGCGCCGCCACCCAAGAGCGCCAACGGTGGCGCCCGCCGCGACGGATCGGCATCTCGACCAGGTCGTAGCTGAGGGCGGCGATGGCCACGGTGACGCCGACCCGGGCCAGGAAGAGCGGGTAGACGCCCCAGTGCAGCCGTTGCCCGCTCATCACCAGGAGCACCGGCCAGTACCAGAGGTAGACGCCGTAGGAGATGCGGCCCCATTGCGGCAGCGGCGGCAGCTCCAACACGCGCACGACGAGCGAACGCGGCGCCACCGCGCAGCCCAGGACGATGGCCCCGGCCGCCAGGCTGGCCACCAAGAACCCGCCGTTGAAGGCGAAGGTCGAGCTCTCCGAGGTCGTGGCCCACAGCGCGGCCGTCCCGGCCACGCCCACGAGCGCCAGGACCGATGCCAACCGGGTGAACCAGCGCCGGCCGCTGCCGTCGCGCCACAAGGCCAGGCCGACGGCGATGGCCGCACCGACGAGCAGCGCCTGCGCCCGCGTGTCGGTGCCGTAGTAGGCGCGCGCGGTGTAGCCGTTGGGCGCCAAGAACGCCATGAGGCCGGCCGAGGAGAGCGAACCGAGACAGGCCACGGCGAACAGGACGTGCAGTCGGCGCCGGCGCGTCCGGGCCCGGTCGTCCCGGATCGGGGGTGGACCGGGCAACACGAGGTGCCCGCCCCCGAGGACATCGACCGAGCCGTGGGCGGCGCGGCGGACTGCTCGGCGGGCGCGACGACGTGACCGGCCGGCCGTGCCGATGGTGAGCACGCCCAGTACGACGAGCGGCCACACGAGATAGAACTGCTCCTCAATCGCCAGCGACCAGGTGTGCAGCAGCGGTGACGGTTGCGCCGACAACGAGAAGTAGGTCACGCCCCCGTGCATGGAGTACCAATTCGAGACGTAGAACATCGTCGAGAGGGCGTCTCCCAACACATGGGGGGTGGCCAGCACCGTGGGCACCGCCGCCATGACGATTCCCATGACCGCGATGAGGAGGAACAGGGCTGGAAGGAGACGCCGGGCGCGGCCGGCCCAGAAGCGGCGTAGGCGGATGGTCCCACTGCCGCTCCACTCCCGCAGGAGGAGTGAGGTGATCAGGAAGCCGGACAGGACGAAGAACGAGTCCACTCCGTAGAAGCCGCCCGGCACCGAGTTGAGGCCGGTGTGGAACGCGATGATCGCCAGCACCGACAGGGCCCGGATGCCGTCCAGGCCCCGGATGTGTCCCATCGTCGGGCGTCCCTCGCGTGCGTTAGCGTCCGTGCTCATGCTGCGTCTGGCCCCACCGTCCACGGCTGCGACCCCTCCGTCCCATACGTGGGAAACGTCCGTGGGGCCCCTCCCTCACTGCCCCGGGGTCCAGCGGGCCGGCACTCCCCCGGTGACCGCCGCGTGCTGAGAATCGGCATTCTGGGAGCGGCCCACATCGCCCCCTCGGCTCTCATCAAACCGGCCCGGCGAACCGGCCGGGCCGAGGTCACCGCGGTGGCGGCACGCGACCCCGAACGTGCCGCCGAATTCGCCCGTAAACAGGGAATTCCCCGCGTGCTGGACAGCTATGCGGCGCTGGTGGAGGACCCCGAGATCGACGCCGTCTACAACCCACTCCCGAACGGGCTCCACGGACAGTGGACCATCGCCGCCCTCAACGCCGGCAAGCACGTCCTGTGCGAGAAGCCCTTCACGGCCAACGCCGACGAAGCCCGCGCCGTGGCCGAGGTGGACAATGGCAACCCAGGTGTCGTGGTCATGGAGGCCTTCCATTACCAGTACCACCCGCTCACCAAGCGTCTGGTCGAGATCGTCCGCTCGGGCGAATTGGGCAACATCACCAAGGTCGACGTGGCCTTCTCGGCCCCCCTCTGGAAGAAGGGCGACATCCGCTATCAGCTCGCCCTGGCCGGTGGCGCCACCATGGATATGGGTTGCTATCCCATCAGCCTGCTGCGGCTGCTGGTCCCCGGCCCCCGGGTCGTCGGCGCCGAAGCAAAACTCTCCTCCCCCGGGGTCGACCGCGCCATGGATGCGCACTTCTCGTTGCCCGACGGTGGGAGCGCGCACATCGGTTGCTCCATGTTCTCCTCCTCGGTGCTGCGCCTCCACGCGGAGATCACCGGCGACAACGGCACGATCTCCGTCTTCAACCCCTTTGCCCCCCAGCACGGGCACCGGATGAAGGTGACGACTTCCCTCGGCACCCGCAAGGAGCGTTTCAGCCGCAAGGCGAGTTACGACTTCCAGCTCGAGGCCTTCGTGGCCGCCGTCGAAGAAGGCGCGTCATTCCCGACGACGGCGGCCGACGCGATTCGTACTATGGAGCTCATCGACGCCATCTACACCGCCGCCGGGCTCGCGGTGCGCCAGCCGACGCCGGTCGGCTGATGCCTCTCGCGGCCGACGACCTCAGCGCGCTCGCGGACGCGGCACTCGGTGCCGCATCCGGCTGCCAGGCGGCCGAGCTCCGGGTGGAGCGCATCCGCAACCAGACCGTCCGCCTCCACGACGCCCATCCGGAGACGACGGCCGACGACACCAACTTCGGGATGGGCGTGCGCGTCGTGGTCGACGGCGCGGTCGGCTTCGCCGCCACCGTCGACGTTCGGCCGGAAGAGGCGGCCAACCTCGTGCGCCGGGCCCGGGAGATGGCGACGGTCACGAGCCAGGCGGGTGGCGGGCGCGTCGAGCTGGCGCCCGAGCCGGCCCACGGGGACGTCACCTGGACGAGCGCGTTCGTGATCGACCCGTCGACCGTGCCACTGGCCGACAAGGTGGCGCTGCTGGCCGAGTGGAGCAGGCGCCTGGCCGCTCACAAGGCGGTCTCGCACACGTCGGCATCCGTGCTCGCCGTGTCGGAGCAGACGTATCTGGCCGACCTCAACGGGACCCGGGCCACCCAGCACCGGGTACGCCTGCAGGCGCAGCTCGAGGCACTGGCGCTGGCGGACCACGGTTTCGAAACGATGCGCACGCTGGCGCCACCGGTCGGCCGGGGCTGGGAGTTCCTGACCGGCACCCCAGCCGCGGGTGCCTTTGACTGGGATGCCGAACTGGCGGAGCTGCCCGAGCTGCTGGCCGAGAAGCTACGCGCCCCGTCGGTGGACGCTGGAACCTATGACCTCGTGGTCGATCCGTCGAACCTGTGGCTGACGATCCACGAGTCGATCGGGCACGCCACCGAGCTCGACCGCGCCGTCGGGTACGAGGCGGCCTACGCCGGCACCTCCTTCGCCACGTTCGAGAAGCTCGGGTCGCTGGTCTACGGCTCCCCCGTGATGCACGTGACCGGTGACCGCACGGTGGAGCACGGGCTGGCCACCGTGGGTATCGACGACGAGGGGGTGGCGGCCCAGTCCTTCGATCTGGTGCGCGACGGGACGCTGGTGGGCTACCAGCTCGACCGCTCCATCGCCGCCTCAATGGGTTTCGACCGCTCCAACGGGTGCGCCTTCGCCGACTCGCCGATGCACGTGCCCATACAGCGCATGGCCAACGTGTCGTTGGCACACTCGGGAGCAGGAGGCCCGGGCACCGAGGACCTGATCGCCGGTGTCGACCGGGGCTTGTACATCGTGGGCGACAAGAGCTGGTCCATCGACATGCAGCGCTACAACTTCCAGTTCACCGGGCAACGTTTCTTCCGGATTGAGGGCGGGAAGCTGGCGGGGCAGGTCAAGGACGTCGCGTACCAAGCCACCACGACCGACTTCTGGGGTGCCATGGAAGCCGTGGGTGGCGCGTCCACCTGGGTGCTCGGCGGTGCCTTCAACTGCGGGAAGGGTCAGCCGGGTCAGGTCGCCCCCGTCTCGCACGGATGTCCGTCCGTCCTGGTGCGCGGCGTGCGGGTGCTCAACACGCGCCAGGAGGCGGGTCGTTGATTCCGGCTCAGGAGCTCGTGGAGCGCGCCCTCGCCTCGGCCGACGCGCTCGGAGCCGAGGACTGCATCGTTCTGGTCGAAGAGACCAGCCACGTCGACGTGCGCTTCGCCTTGAACACGACGACGACCAATGGCGTCCAACGGGGACGCTCCGTCAGCGTGATCGCACTGGCGGGCGGGTCCTTCGGTTCCGCCCGGCGCAGCGGTGAGCTCGGCGCCGATGGCGTGGCAGATATGGCGGCCGCCGCCCTGTCCGATGCGAAGGCGGCGCCGCCCGCCGCGGACGCCTTCGCCCTCGTCGAGCCGGCGGAGACCCGGGCGGCGCGGGACTTCGGGCTCGACCCCGACGAGACAGACTCCGGCGCGCTCGACGACGTCCTCTCCGCGTTGTCGGGCACGTTCGCCCGGGCCCGGGCCCGCGACGCCGTCCTGGCGGGCTTCGCCGAGCAGGACGTGGCCACCCTGTATCTCGGCAGCTCGACCGGGCTGCGCCTCTCGCACGCCCAGCCGACGGGGGCGGTGAGCCTCGTCGGGCGAACAGCGGACGGCAGCGGTTCGGCCTGGGTCGCCCAGCCCACCATCACACCCTCACTCGAGGACATGGAACAGGAGATCTGGCGCCGACTCGACTGGGCCACGACACAAGTTGCGCTGGACGCCGGCCGATACGAGGTGATCATGCCACCGTCGGCCGTGAGCGACATGATGGCGATGCTCGCCTTCGACGCGTTGGGGGGTCAGGACGCCGAGGACGGTCGCACGGTCTTCTCCAAGGAAGGCGGTGGGACGCGGGTCGGCGAGACGATCACCACGCTGCCCTTCACGCTCCGTAGCGATCCGTTCGAGCCGGGCCTTGCCTGCACACCATTCGTCGCCACCGAGGCCAGCGGCTCCGAGGTGTCCGTCTTCGACAACGGTCTTCCGAGCGCGCGCACCGACTGGCTGCACGGAGGAGTGTTGGCCCGGCTGCGCTACCACCGGGCCGGAGCGGCGAAGTCCGGCGTCGAGATGGCGCCGTACATCGACAACCTCGTGTTGCGCTGCGGCGACCATGACGGCGGTTCGCTCGACGACATGGTGGCGCGTACCGAGCGCGGGCTGCTCCTCACCTGTCTCTGGTACATCAGGGTGGTCGACCCTGCCACGCTCTTGTGCACCGGCCTGACCCGGGACGGCGTCTACGTCATTGAGGACGGGACGGTGGTGGGGGCGGCGAACAACTTCCGCTTCAACGAGAGCCCCGTCGACCTGCTGGTCCGGGCCACCGAGGTCGGTACGCCGGTCCGCTCGCTGGGCCGAGAATTCGGCGAATACCTGAACCGCACGATCATGCCGCCGCTGCGCATTCCCGACTACAACATGAGCTCAGTGAGCCAGGCCAGCTGATCCAGGCCGGCTGAACCGGGCCGGCTGAACCGGCCGGCTGAACCGGCTCGCTCACGCCCCTCAGGACGGGCGACGCGCCTCAATCAGACGCCGGCGCGCCGTCGACAGGAACGACCCGTCCCTTTCGATCTGCCGGTGGAGCCGACGGAGCTCGGCGTCATAGGCCTCGGGCGTGAAGCCCGGCACGGTCCACGGCACCTTGCGCAGGAAGTGCACGACCGCGCCGAGGTCGAAGAACTCCACCCGCAGGGCGCACTCCCGCAGGTCGACGACCTCGAGGCCCACCCCCTCCGCCCCCGCCCGGGCGCTCGCCGCGCTGCGACTCTCGTTCACCGGCCGGGGCCCCATCAGGAATTCCGTCAGCTCGCGATTGGTGCCCGGGCCGACCTGCTGTGACAGATACGTCCCGCCCGGCCGCAGGATCCTGGCGATCTCCCCCCAGAGAACGACGACGGGCAGGCGGCTCACCACCAGGTCGAACGACGCGTCGGCGAACGGCAAAGGGGGCGAGTCGGTCGCGGCGACCACGTGCACGCCGCGCGGGCGCAGGCGGGTCCGAGCCATCTCGACGTTGGGCCACCATCCCTCGGTGGCCACCAGCAGCGCGGGCGGCCGCGCCACCGTGGCCAGCACCTCCCCGCCGCCTGTCTCGAGATCGAGTGCGGCTTCGGCGTGGGCCATGCGTTCCGCCATCAGGCGCGCGTAGCCCCACGGGGGGCGTTCCTCGGTGGCGCGACCCTCGAACCACGAGAAGTCGTAGCCCTGCAGGGGTACAGCGGTGCCCTCGGCCACGAGCTCCTCGAAACCGCTCACGGGGTCAGCTGCGGTTGGGTGGCGGACCTCGGCGGGGGGACCTCAGAGATCGGCGGGCACGTGCACGACGATGTGGCTCAGCCCCGCCGTGTCCGCCGGGACCGTGTTGAGCTGTCCGCTGGTCGTGCGATTGTGGTGGCCGCCACCCCGGAAGACGTTCTCGCCGATGAACACGATGGAGCCCCACACGATGGCGAAGATCATCCAGGACCGGGCCGCACCCTGCAGGATCAGGATCCCCCAGGAGGGCAGCGGTTCGACCGACGACGGTATGGAGGTGCGCTCCCACGAGGAGGGCGGAGGCATGGCACCGGGGGCGCCGCCCGGGGGTGCCTGTGGCGGCGGCTGCGGCGGCGGCTGCGGCGGCGGGTAACCCGGCGGCGTGGACACCTGCTCCCCGCTCGACGGGTAGGCGAAGGGTTGAGCCGGTGGCTGGGCCGGTGGTTGGGCCGGTGGCTGGGCCTGAGGGGCCGGAGCCTGGGGCGAGGCGCCCGCGGTCGCTCCCGTGGCTCCGATGGGCGGCGGCGTGGACGAGGCGGGTGGCGGGACGAAGTCGCCCAACATGCCCCACGCGTATTCGGACGTGATCATCGTGAACCACGAGTGGAAGCGGGCCTGGTACCGGAGCAACGCCGAGTAGGTGTCGTAGAGCGCGGGGGGCATGCTGCCGGTGACGATCACGACGATCCACATCACGAACAACAAGGGGAACGCCAGCCCGTTCAGAACGATCTGGGCGAAGATGCTGGCCGGGATGGCCAAAATGAGGCGGAAGAACACGGACACGCGGTTCAGCGGACCGCCGGCGGGCAGGATGATGCGCACCGGGTACTCCACGTCCTCGAGCGAGAAGGGCGGATAGTCGTCGGTCAGGAGGAAGAGATAGGCGTTCACGCGAATCTCCCACCGGATCACGCCGCCCAGGAACGAGTACGCGAACTCGGGCAGCCGACCGGTGAACAGCGCGCCGAACCAGCCGACGATCAGGACGAAGAAGGCCGCGATCCCGAGGAAGAACAAGACGATGAACTGCGGGATGGCCAGAATCAGGCGGAAGATCACCGTGGCCCGTCGCTGCCGCTTCGTCCCGCCGAACCACATCTCGACACGCCTGGTCGGCATGACCATCGAAGCGCTTGTCATGTCACCCCCCTTGCACGTCCCCTGTGACCAGAGGCCCGTTCACCTGGAACGTTAGAGCATCGGCACCGCCGCGAGGTTGCTTTCGCCCACCACGCCGACAAATGACGCGGCGCTGGCGCGGGGTCGGTGGCGGGGAGCCGTCACAAGGACTCGTACAGCGCAGCAATCAGAGACCGATTGCGCGTGCTCTGCCAACGGGGGATGACGTGGTTCATCACGTAGCCGAACGCGACGCCACCCGCAGGATCGGCGAAACCCACGGCTCCCCCGGTGCCGAAATGGCCGAAGCTCCCCGGGTTGGGGCCGAACGGGCGTCGCGGCACCGTGGGTTTGAACCCGAGACCGAACGTCACGTCCTCGTGGAGGATCGGGCAGTAGCCCTCGGACTGCGGCGACGTTGCCTCACCCAGCAAGTCGGGGGAGAGCAGACGCCCGGGCTCGAGGAGCGCGGCATACAGACGAGCCACACCGCGCGCCGACCCATGTCCGTTCGTCGACGGGACCTCCGCGCCACGCCAGGCGGTCGTGTTGGCGATGCCCACGGACGAGTACCCCGGCGGATTGAAGTAGCTCAGCATCTCCATGCGGGTGTCCTCGTCGAGTGCTCCTTCCTCGAAGAGGTCGTCCAACACGGCAGGAGGCCCGAACGACTCGAAGAGCAGCTCGGCACAGCGGTGCTGCTCCGCCACGGGGACGCCGATATGGACGTCGGCCCCGAGCGGTCCCGCCAGCGTCGCCAGCAGGCGCCCGCAGGGCTCGCCGCCCACCCGCCGCACGACCTCGCCGATCAAGTGCCCGTACGTGTTGGTGTGGTAGGCGTGGCGCGCCCCGGGCTCCCACCAGGGTGCCGTCGCGGCCAATGCGCCCGCCATCTCGTCCCAGTTCGACAGGTCGTCGTCGGTCAGCCGCTCGCGGATGGCCGGCACCCCGGCCCGGTGGCACAGCGCGTGGCGAAGAGTGGCGCCGTCCTTGCCCGCTGCGGCGAACTCGGGCCAGACGCGGGCGATCGGGTCGTCGAGCGCCACCAGCCCGGCGTCGACCAATTGCAGTGCGAGCAAGGCCACGAACGCCTTGCCGACCGAGTAGTAGTCGACCAGTGTGTCGTGGCGCCAGGGGCGGCGGCTCTCGGGGTCGGCCCATCCCCCGACCAGATCGACCACGGTGGCTCCGTCGAGCACAATGCAAACTGCCGCACCGACCTCACCACGCTCGGCGAAGTTGCGGAGGAACTCCTCCCGCACCGCACGAAAACGGGGGTCGCAAGGGCCTGAGACCGGGACGTCCACGGCGGGCCTCTCGCCGACTCAGCGGTCCGTGCTGACGAAACGGTCCGTGCTGACGAAACGGTCCGTGCAGAGGGAACGACCGGGGCCGAACACGTCGGCTCCTCTCAGCTCCGGGCCGACCCGGCGCGCCGGGCGATGTCGTGCAGGAGGGGTGACCAACGGGTCAGGTCGCCGACGACGAGGCCTTCGGCCTTTGCACTGTCGTCGGCTCGGCGCAGCGTCACGGCGTCGGCCGCCCACGGACGGGCCAGGAACGCCGCCGACTCTTCCCGGCTCATCGCACCGCCCTGACGACCGAGCGAGACCACGCTGTCGGTCGTCAGCACACCGCAATAGCCCGTGTCGGTCGCCACGAGATACCGCTTCGCCTCCACGTGGCCGCCCACCATTCCCGCCACCCGCCCGCCCAGCGCTCGTCGCACCGCGCGCGCCGCGTCGGCGGCGTGCGCTTCGTCGGTGCCACCGGGCAGGAGATGGCCGATGTCGTGGACCAACCCCGCCGCCGCTAACTCGTCGTCACCGACGTGGAGGTGGGCCAGGAGCGCCGCCGTCTGCAGGGCGTGGTCGAGCTGCGACAGAGGGGCGCCCGGGCTGAGGGGGTGGTCGGCCCCCGTGGCCAGCACCGCGAGCATGCCGTCCACGTCCAGGTCCGGCACGGTGGCGCCCATCGATCTCTCCTCACGCGATTGCCGTTCATGATGCCACCCGGACGCATGACGACCAATCTGCCTCGTTGCAGGTACGGTGACGCCCCGTGCCCTGGGCTCCGCCACCACGCAGCCCCTGGGCAGACAGGATGATCGCGCTTGGCCGCGGCCTCGGAGACGACGGCCGCTCGATGGTGTCCCTGCATCCCGAGGTCCTCCAAGCCGCCGCCATCACCACGACCGGTCTCGACGACTTCGGCGACGACTGGTGGGAGGAGCCCTTCCGCCGCCTGTGCGCCTCGCTCGACTCCGAGGCCCGCCTCCATCTCCCCGGCCGCATCCGCACCCGCGGCGAGCTCCAGCTGATCCTGCAGAACCGTCTGCGCATGGTCGACCTCTGGAACAAGGAGCCGGCCGTCCTTGAGCAGCGCGTCCACGCCCCTATTGTCGTCACCGGACTCGGTCGCTCCGGCACCACGCTCCTGCACGAGCTGCTGGCCTGTGACCCCGACAACCGTCCGCCGTTGCTCTGGGAGCTGCTGCACACCGTCCCCTACGACGACGCGTCGGGCGACCTGTGCGACGACGAGATCAGACTCATGGACGAGATCGTCCCCGCCTTCACCGCCATGCACGAGAACGGCGGCCGGCTGCCGACCGAGTGCATCTTCGCCTTCGCCCACCAGTTCTCGAGCGACGTCTACACCGGCCTCTACAACGTGGCCGAGTACACCGTCTGGCGCAGCGGCCAGGACCAGGCCCCGATTTACGACTGGCACAAGCGCCATCTGCAGACGCTGCAATGGGTGACCGAGCGGCCGACGACGCGCTGGGTCGTGAAGGCGCCCTCGCACCTTTCCGCCCTGCCCTTGGTCTTCTCCACCTACCCCGACGCACGAGTCGTGATCACCCACCGCGACCCGCTTCGGGTCATCGGATCGCTCTCCGACCTCATGGCGACCCTGCACTTCATGCACTCCGAGCACGTCGACCACGGCGTGCTGGTCGAGTTCATGGCCATGGGCCTCGAGCTGCAGATGGACCACGTGACCGCCGAGCGCGACGCCGGCGACATCCCGGCCGAGCAGATCGCCGACGTCGTCTACCGCGATCTGGTGGCCGACCCCATGGGTACCGTCGAGCGGCTCTACGCCGGCTGGGGCCTCCCGCTGACACCGGAGTTCCGCTGGGAGCTCGAGGCCTACCTGGCGGCGCGTCACACGGCGCGCGCCGGTGGCCACGACTACTCCTTTGCCGACACCGGCCTCGACCTGGCCACCCATCGGGCCCTGGTGGCGCCCTACCAGGAGCGCTTCGGGGTCCCGTCCGAGGTCTGAGCGGGAGAATGTGGTGAGGGCGACTGTTCCGAAGGGGACCGCCCTGCAGTGGGACCGCTCTGCAGTGGGACCGCTCTGAAGTGGGACCGCTCTGAAGGGAGAGAGCATGGATTGGAAACTCGAGACCCTGGTCGTCCCCGTGGCCGACGTCGATCGGGCCAAGTCCTTCTACGCCGACGCCGTCGGGTTCCATGTCGACGTGGACCACCGCGCCGGTGAGGACTTCCGGGTGGTCCAGCTGACGCCGAACGGCTCGGGCTGCTCCGTCTCGCTCATGAAGAACGAGGAGGCGGCCGGGACGCTGCAGGGGCTACACCTGGTGGTGCGGGACATCGAGGAGGCCCGGCGCCAGCTCGTGACCGGCGGCGTCGCCCCCACCGACGTCTTCCACTTCGAGGAAGGCACCCAGGTCGACGGGCCCGACCCGGCCCGGGCCGACTACGGGTCGTTCCTGTCCTTCAGCGACCCCGACGGGAACGGCTGGCTGGTGCAAGAGGTCCCGAGCCGCCCCCGATGACGAGTCCCGCGGCTATGACGCGGTGAGGTCCTCGATGTCGACCACCTCGGCCGTCGGGTGCGGCGGGCCGTCGGCCAGGACCCAGCGCACGAGCATGTAGCCCTCGAGTCGGCCGCCGGTGTCCAGCCAGTTCTCCACGCCAGGGTCCGTCGGCGCGATCACCATGCGCCACGAGCCGTCCGACGAGCGGGTGGCCGTCTTGTTGTTCAGGGCCGTCGTGGCGTAGCGGTAGTCGAAGCTCTCCATCCACGGCGAGGTCAGCGTCAGCCCCCAGTACAAGAAGGGCTTGTCGGGCTCGTGCACCGTGACCACGAGGGCCTGACCCGGCCGGAGTCGGAAGCGCCCACCGTGGTACGTCATCTCGGCGTTCGAGTGGGAGCGCACCTCGTCCTCCTGTGCCTCCACATGGGCCGAACCGGCCTGGCCCCCGAACGTGTTCATGTTGCCGGCGGCATCGGCCCACATCTGCAGCGCGGTCCCACCCACGAAGGTGAGGAACATGGCGGCGAACTCGAGCTTCGGTGCGAGCTCCTCGGTGGAGAGGATCGGGTGCGGCACCACCTCCCCCGGTTCGGGCACCAGCTCCACGCGGAGGCGCGCGAACTTGTCCGGGCTCTTCTCGAAGTACGTCTCCCGGATCGCCAGCTGTGCCGTGCCCGGTTCGAGGACGACGGCGTTGCGCGGCCGCGGTTCGGGCATGGCGGAGGCCGGGGCGATGAGGATGTCGACCTCGCCCTGGGGACCGAGCTCGAACTCGTCAATGTGGGTCTGCGTCTGCGTCCCGGTTCGGCCCCCGACCGGCCCCTGTCCGAACGCGGTGCCGAACGTCATGCCGAGATACGCGCACTCGCCGCGAAACCCGACGAGCCGATAGGTGCGGGTGTCGTCGAGCACGCAAAACGTGTAGTGCACGTCGGGGTTGTCCACCAGGAGCTTCTTGTACTCGTCCTGGAGGTCGAACAGTTGCGGGTGCACGGGGTCGGAACGCTCCACGATCCAGTCCAGGATCAGCCGGGTCAGGCGCGTGACCCAGCGGTAGCCCTCGGCCAGGTCGACGTCGCTCTCGGGCACCCCCGCGGCCTGCCGCACCACGTCGAGGGCGGCTGTCTGCGCCTGCACCCAGGCGTCAAATGCCGCATCCAACCGGTCGTTTTGCATCCGGGGCACGCTACCCAGGTTTGAGAGGAGTTTCCCGATCATCGGCGCGCCCGGTAACTTCGGACTGTGACCGATATCGCGACAGACACGACGCGGACCGACGAGCTGCTGAGCGAGCTGCGGTCCTGGCTGGGCAACAACTGGGATCCCGACCTGACCGTGGCCGAGTGGTGGGAGCGCCTGGGCCTGGCCGGCTGGTCCGCCCCGGGACTGCCCGAGAACGCCTACGGCAAGGCGATGGCCCGCTCCGACGTCGTCCTGGTGCAGCAGGAGATCGCCGCGTTCGGCGCCCTGGGTGCCCCGGCCGGTCTCGGCCTGCTGCTGGCCGCCCCCACCATTGCCACGCACGGCACCCAAGAACAGATCGACCTCTACGTGCGCGACATCGTGACCGGGCAGAGGGCCTGGTGCCAGCTCTTCAGCGAGCCCCAGGCGGGGTCGGATCTCGCCGGCCTGCAGACCCGCGCCGTCATCGACGGTGACGAGTGGATGATCAGCGGACAAAAGGTGTGGACCTCGGGCGGCCAATACGCCGACCTGGGGATGCTGCTGGCCCGCACCGATCCCGACGTCCCCAAGCACCAGGGCATCTCCTACTTCGCCTTCGACATGCTCCAGCCCGGCGTGGACGTGCGACCGCTCAAGGAGATGACGGGCCATGCGCTCTTCAACGAGGTCTTCATCACCGACGCCCGTGTTGCCAACTCCGCCCTGATCGGCGGCCTCAACAACGGTTGGGCGGCGGCCAACACGACCCTCATGAACGAGCGGGCGGGCCTCGGCTCGGGCGGCGGGAACGCGGCCGGCGGGGGTCTGGCCCAGCCGGGCACGGTCATGGGCATGCTCCCCCGGCGGGTGGGCGACCTGGTGGCTCCCAAGCCCGACGCCGCGGGCGGCAAGCAGAAGTCGCAGGCGCCCGGTGGCGCGCTCGGCGCCATGCGTGGGGGCGCCAGCCTGCTGATCAGCCTGGCCCAGTCGCGCGGGGTGCACACCGACGCCGGGATCCGCCAGGACCTGGCCCGTCTCTACACGCTCGGCGAGCTGGGCCGCTTCAACGGGCTGCGGGTCAAGGCGGCCAAGGAACAGGGACACGACATCCCCGGCATGCCCAACGTGGCCAAGCTCTCCATGAGCCAGATCGTCCGCCTCACCCGCGACCTGGGCTTGCGCATCGCCGGGCCGGCCGGGACCCTCCACGCCTACGACGGTGACGACAAGGCGGCGCTCAAACATGCCACGGGTGACCCCTTCGCCGGCGGCATCACCGAGATGGCGCTGTTCGCCCAGGCACCGCCCATCTACGGCGGGACCGACCAGGTCCAACGCAACATCATCGGTGAGCGGGTGCTCGGGCTGCCGAAGGAACCGAACAACGACCGCGTGACGCCCTTCTCCCAACTGCCCAAGAACGCCTAAGCCTCCCACGAAAGGGTCGGCTGGACCGGGGGGTCACGGAGAGTGGACGGGGAGAACCGCAGCTTGCGCGGCGCGGCGGCCATCGTCGGCGTCGCCGATGACGTGTCCCCCACCGGCGAGCTCGACCGCACGGGCCGGGAGCTCGAGGTCGCCATGGTGCTCGACGCGCTGGCGGACGCCGGTCTCACGCTGGACGAGGTCGACGGCGTCTGCCATCCCGACTCGGCCGTGGCCTTCGCCGAGTACCTGGGAGTGCACCCGACCTTCGTCGAGTCGACCATGACCGGTGGATCGAGCTACGAGGTGCACGTCGAGCACGCAGCCGCCGCCATCGCGGCCGGCGTGTGCGACGTGGTGGTGAGCGTCTACGCCGCGACACCGCGCAGCGACCGCATCCGCGGGCGGCGGCGCCCCGGGCGCGCCATGGCGGGCCCGAATCCGTTGGCCGAATGGGAGCTCCCCTTCGGTCTGCGCCTGCCGATGGGCCCCTACGCGTTGGCTGCCGCCCGCCACATGCACGACTTCGGCACGACCGCGGAGCAGCTGGCCTCCATCGCCGTGCAGACACGGGCCTGGGCCGCGTTGAACCCACGGGCCCGGTACCGCGATCCGCTCACGATCGCCGACGTGCTCGCCTCCCCGCTCCAGGTGAGCCCCCTGCACCTGCTCGACTGCTGCCTCGTCACCGACGGTGCCGGCGCGTTCGTCATGACCAGCGCGGCACGCGCCCGGACCCTGCGCAAGCCTCCGATCTACGTTCTCGGCGCCGCGACGTGCACCGACCACGCGGGGATCACACAGATGCCCGACCTCACCACGACACCGGGAGCGGTGTCGGGCTCCCGTGCCTTCGCCATGGCCGGCCTGGGCCCGACCGACGTCGACGTCCTCATGGGCTACGACAGCTTCACCATCACCGCCCTCCTGCATCTGGAGGACCTCGGCTTCTGCGCCAAGGGCGAGGGCGGCCCCTTCGCGGCCGAGGGCGGTCTCGGGCCCGGTGGCTCGCTCCCCATGAACACCAACGGTGGCGGACTGTCGTTCACCCACCCCGGTATGTACGGGATGTTCCTGATCACCGAGGCCGTGCGCCAGCTGCGTCGCGAGGGCGACGCCCGCCAGGTGGAGGGAGCCGAAGTCGCCGTCGCCCACGGCTCCGGCATGTTCCTCTCCGTCATGTCCACTGCCGTCCTGGGGACCGAGGCCACCCTGTGACCGCCGAGCCCGTGACTCCGGTGCGCTTCGAGCCGCCCGTCGGCGCCGAGAGCGGACCCTTCTGGGAGGCCACCCGAGAGGGACGCCTCCTCGTACAGTGGTGCACCGCCTGCGACCGCGGCGTCTTCTATCCGCGGGTGCTCTGCCCGCACTGCGGCGCGTCCGGGCCGCTGGCGTGGCGCGAAGCCAGCGGGCGGGCCACCGTGCACGCCGCAGTCGTCGAACACAGACCGGAGGCCGCCGGTGCGGCGTTCGCGGGCGGTGCGCCGTTCTGCATCGCCCTGGTCGACTTGGAGGAAGGGGTGCGCATGATGACCAATGTCGTCGGGTGTCCGCCGGCTGATGTCCACAGCGGCATGGCGGTGACCGTCACCTGGGAACCGTTGAGCGACGGCCGGCAACTCGCGCTGTTCCGCCCGGTCGGGGCCGCCGACGAGCCGGGAGCGTCAGCATGAGCGGGCCGGACGACAAGCGCGCCGCAGTGGCCCAGGGCATGCTCCACGCCTGGTGGGCGGCCCGGATCCCCGACCGCCTCGCGCTCATCACCCCGCACGGAGACCGGACCTATGCCGACTTCAACGCGGAGATCAATCGCGTGTCCCGTGCGCTGCGGGCCCGCGGGCTGCAGCCAGGTGACTCCGTCGCCCTCATGTGCACAAACGAGCCGGCCTTCCTGGAGGTGCTCTACGCCGCGCAGCGCACGGGGCTTCGCCTCACGCCGATCAACTGGCACCTGACCGGGGAGGAGGCGGCGTACATCATCGACAACTGCGAGGCCAAGGCCTTCGTGTGCTCGGGCACTCTGGGCGACAAGCTCGCCGTGGCGGCAGCCGCCGGCGGGCCGGGCCTGGTCACGATCAACACGGGGGGCTACATCCCCGGCTTCGAGATGTACAACTCCGTGGTGGCCGAGGAGGACGGCTCCGACATAGAGGACCCCGTCCTGGGCACCCAGATGCTCTACACCTCGGGCACCACCGGGCGGCCCAAGGGGGTGCACCGCGACTCCGCCGTCGTGAGCGCGCTGGCTTCCGTCAACTTCTGCGGATACGACGAGGACTACGAGACAACCGTCGACGCCCATCTCCTGACCGGCCCGCTCTATCACGCCGCCCCTCTGGCCTTCTCGGTGGCGGTGCCGTCCCTCTACGGCGTGCCCCTGGTCGTCATGGACCATTGGGACCCGGTGGAGGCCCTGCAGTTGATCGAACGGCACGGGATCACGCACACGCACATGGTCCCGACCATGTTCCACCGCCTGCTGGCCTTGCCGGCGGAGACCAGGGAGCGCTTCGACACCTCGTCGCTGCGCTTCGTCATCCACGGCGCGGCGCCGTGTCCGGTTCCCGTCAAGCAACGACTGATCGAGTGGCTGGGGCCGGTCGTGGTCGAGTACTACGCCGCCACCGAGGGCCTGGGGACCCTCGTCGACTCCACGACCTGGCTGGCCCACCCCGGCACGGTCGGCCGCCCCATGGTCCCCGGCCTGGTCAAGGTGGCCGACGAAGAAGGCAACGACCTGCCGCCGGGCGAGATCGGCCTCGTGTTCCTGCAGGCACCCGCCGCCACCAAGTTCGACTACTACGGCGACACCGAGAAGACGGCCGGTGCCTTCCGCGGCGACTACTTCACCCTGGGCGACATGGGATACATGGACGCCGAGGGGTTCCTCTACCTCACCGACCGCACCGCCAACCTCATCATTTCGGGTGGCGTCAACATCTACCCTGCCGAGGTGGACGCGGTCCTGCTGGAGCATCCCGCCGTCGGTGACGTCGCCACCATCGGGGTGCCCGACGAGGAGTGGGGCGAGGCCGTGAAGGCCGTGGTCCAGCCGGCCGAGGGCGTGGAGGGCTCCGACCAGCTGGCGGCTGAGCTCATGGGCTTTTGCCGGGATCGCCTGGCTCACTTCAAGTGCCCCCGGAGCGTCGACTTCGTGCCGGAGCTGCCGCGGGAGGATACTGGGAAGATCTTCAAGAGAAAGCTGCGCGAGCAGTACCGAGCGGCGTCGAAGCCGGATTGACAAACAAAGGAGCTGAACGTGGGTATCTGTGACGGACGGGTCGTCGTCATCACCGGGGCAGGGCGGGGCATCGGGCGCGAGCACGCCCTCGAGTTCGCCAGCCAGGGTGCCAAGCTGGTCATCAACGACCTCGGCGCCGAGGTGGACGGGTCCGGCTCCTCAGACGGCCCGGCGGGGCAGGTGGTCGACGAGGTCCGCGCCATGGGCGGTGAGGCCGTGGCCAACGGCGACGACGTCTCGGACTACGACGGCGCGGGCCGCCTGATTCAGGCGGCCATCGACACCTTCGGGACGATCGACGTGCTCGTGAACAACGCCGGCATTTTGCGAGACCGCATGCTGGTCAACATGACCATCGACGAGTGGGACGCCGTCATTAGGGTGCACCTGCGCGGCACCTTCGCGCCGACGCGTCACGCGGTGGAGTACTGGCGCAACCGCACCAAGGCCGGCGAGACCAACGACGCCCGCATCATCAACACGACCTCGCCATCGGGGATTTACGGCAACGTGGGCCAGACCAACTACGGCGCCGCCAAGGCAGGCATCGCATCGTTCACGATCATCGCCGCCATGGAGCTGGAGCGCTACGGCGTCACTGTCAATGCCATCGCCCCGGCCGCCCTCACGCGCATGACCGAGAACCTGGGCGGGGGCTTCACTCCGACCGAGAAGAAGCCCGAGGAGTTCGACCCCTTCGACCCGGCCAACATCGCACCGATCGTCGTCTGGCTCGGCAGCCCCGAGTCGGCGGGCATCACCGGCCGCGTCTTCAACGTGCAGGGCGACCACCTCAGCGTCGCCGAGGGCTGGGTGGAGGGGCCGGCCGCCGACAAGGGCGATCGCTGGGACCCGGCCGAGCTCGGCAAGATCGTGCCCGACCTGGTGGCCAAGGCGGCTCCGAACGCCAACATGGGCGGGAAGCGGAAGTAGCCTCGGTCCATGAGCGCTCCGACACCTCCGGTGTCCGGGACCACCTCGACACCTCCTGTGTCCGCACCACCTCACCTCCGGTGTCCGGGACCACCTCGACACCTCCGGTGTCCGGGACCACGGAGGTCACCCCTCAGGTACCGGGCCGGAAGGAGGTCGAGGCCGCCGTCCAGGTCATCCACGACAACGCAGAGCGGCTGTTCCTGTGGGACTACGAGCGGGACCGCGGACAGCTCGTCACGCTCTACAACAAGGCCATGGGTTCGCAGTGGAACAGCGTGACGGACTTGGACTGGTCCATCGACGTCGACCCCGAGCGCCTCGTGGCCGAGCAGGACAGCCCTCTGCTGGCGGTGGCGCGGGTGGCCGGCACGCTGCCCCGTTCCCCCATGGCCACGTGGACCGAGAAGGAGTACACGCAGCTCGGGATCGAGTTCTTCAAGGCGAACCTCTCGCAGTTCATGCACGGCGAGCAGGGCGCCATGATGACCGCGGCCAAGATTGTGGAGACCGTGCCGTGGATCGACGCCAAGTACTACGCGTCGACCCAGACCATGGACGAGGCCAGACACACGGAGGTGTTCGCCAAGTATCTCCGCACCAAGCTGGGCGACGCCTACCCGATGAGCCCCTTCTTGAAGGAGCAGATCTGGTCGCTGCTGGAGGACTCGCGATGGGACATCGCCTATCTGGGAATGCAGATCGTCATTGAGTCGCTGGCGCTCGCCGCGTTCGGCGACATGCTGCGGCGTACGCAGGAGCCATTGCTGACCAAGCTGCTGCGCTACGTGATGTCCGACGAGGCGCGCCACGTCGCCTTCGGCGTGTTGACGCTGTCCGAGTTCTACCGGGACCTGAGCGAAGCCGAGCTGAAGGAGCGCCAGGAGTTCCTGGTGGACGCCACGCTCAACTCGCGCGCCCGGGCCACGACGCCCGAGGTGTGGGAGCGCATGGGGACGACCGCCGAGGAGGTCCTCCCCTTCATCATGCAGGCGGCGGAGAAGGTGAAGATGAACCCGATGCGGGGCTTCGCCCGCGGTTTCTTCGCCAAGTTGGTGCCAAACGTGCGCAAGCTCGGTCTGCTCGACGCCAACAACGGATATCTGCGCGACCGGTGGGGCGAGGCGGGCCTGCTCGAGTTCGAGTTCGCCGACGACACCGGAACGGACTACGCGTCGTACGACGCCGTGGCGCAGGACCGGGCGGCGGGGCCGGCGTCGGCGTCGGCGTCGGCGGGGTGAGCGCGGCTCGCACCGCGCTGCAGCGGGTGCGGGACATCTGCCTGGCCCTGCCCGAGGCCGAGGAGCGCTCGTTCGGCGGCCACACCGCCCCGGCGTTCCGGGTGCGGGACAAGATCTTCCTCATGACCAGCGAGGACGGCACCTCCATGACCATGAAGGCACCCCGGGGCGCCCAACAGGTCCTGGTGGCCTCCGAGCCGACGCGCTTCTTCGTCCCGAAGTACGTGGGGCCCAAGGGCTGGGTCGGCGTGCGGCTGGACCTGCGGAAGGCTCCCGACTGGGACGAGATGGCCGAGATGATCGCCGAGAGCTATTGCCTGACTGCTCCGAAGCGGCTGGCGGCACTGGTCGGCCCGCCGGCAGGCTGAGGTCAGGGCTGGACGACGGTCAGGGCTGGGCGACGGTCTGGACGACCGTCAGTGTGCCGGAGCAAGCCCGTTGAGCGTCGTCTCCATGTTCTCCGAGTAGCGCACGCCGCCCTGGGTCACGCCCACCGTCTCGCGCTCCCGCACGATGAGGCCGGTGCTGGGCACGACCCAGAAATCAGTCGGATTCGTGCCGTGCTCGGCCCCGGTGAAGGTGAGGTTGACACGGGTGTGCATGACCGAGACCCGATGGCCGTCGACCACCACGGTGGATCGGCCCACTGTCTGTCCCTTCAGGTCGATCTTCTCCGCCGGGCTGACCAGCGCGCAGGTGACCCCCCACCGCTGACCGGGGTGCGGCTCTGGGGGCAGCAGGTAGGCAGTCGACGGGCACGTGATCGTGGACGTGGTGGTCGAGCCGGCGATGGACTCGTTCGTCACAAATTTCGGAATAGTGAGCCCCCCGTGCACTGTGTTGCAGACCGTGGTGGCCTCCGTGTGCTGGGTGATCGGGACCCAGCTGACGGTGGCGCAGACACCGTCAGCCACGATCATGGACGTGCTGGACGGGAAGGATCGGGCCACGCCGACGAGGTTGAGGCTCTCACCGCCGCTGGTGCGATAGGTGTAGACCCCGGGAGCGGGCAACCGGTTGCGCAGCGTGGCGAGCATCTTGCCCGTCTGCTCCTTGCGGTACATGCGCAGCGCCTCGCGCAGGCCCACGGGCGACGACACCGTGCGGAAGACCAGAGCCCAGGCCGTTCCCCCGGCGCTGCTGACGATGATCAAGGCCAGGGCGATGACCGACAGGAGGCGATGCTGCTGGACCCAGTGCCAGACGAACACGTCGAAATTGTACCCCCGCTCCGGTAGGGCCAGTCGGGACCGGGTCAGGCCAGGTCGGGCACCCAATTCCCGTGGAAGCCGGCAGGCACTCGTTGCGGCAGCTGAACGACGGCCTGCGCTTCACCGGCGAGATCGTCGGCGTTGAGAATGTGGAGCGCCGAGGTGCCGGTCGCCGCCGAGTGCACGAGGAGGAGGAACCAACCCTCCGACTCGCCCGCAGCACTGCTGCGGGGCACGAAGACCGCCTCCCCCAGGCTGGCCCCACGACCGAAGGACCGGGTCTCGCTCGTCCCCCGTTCGAAATCGTGACGCACCAGCACCGACCCCGTTCCAAGGATGTCGTCAGGGTCGCCGACCGCAACCGCGTGGCCGTAGCGGTGGTGCAGGCCGACACGCCGCTCGTCGACGCGCGGGAACTCCTGCCCGCGGTCGTCGAGCCGCTCCTCCTTGACCGCACCGCCGTGCCCGTCGAGGTGCCAGCGCTCCAATGTGGGCGTCCCTTCCGAAGGACCGAGCTGGTGGGTGCGGAACATGGACGGGTGACGCACGACGTCGAGCACGATGCCGGCACCGCCGGGGTCGTCGAACGCGTTCATCGGGTGGAACACGTAGCACGGTTCGACGTCGTGCCAGACGACGTCGGTCGAGTCGCCGTCCCGCTGTAGGAGGCCGACGCGGGAGTGATACCCCTCCTCCCAGCGATAGGGGAACGACGCGCCCGCTGCGGCGGCATCCATGCTGAACGTCACCGGGAGATCGAGCAGGACGATGAAGCGTTGTGTGATGGCGCAGTCGTGCAGGCTCACCGGTCCACCCATGGCGATGCGTCGGCTGGACCGAACTCTGGCGTCCGTGTCGAGGATCGTCACCTCCACCTCGTTCCCCCACCCGAAGAAGTACGAGACGGCGTAGAGCTCGCCCGTCACTGGATCGCGCTTGGGGTGCGCCGTGTAGCCGCCCTCCAGCGTGCCGCCAAAATCGCAGGGGCCGATCGTCTCGAGATCGTTGCTCAGCTCGTACGGGCGGGTACCCGCCTCGACGAGGGCGAAGGTGCGCCCGGCATGGCCGATCACATTCGTGTTCGGTGCGAAGTCCATGCCGGCATGCACGGCCCCCGGGCGAGGCTCCTCGCCGAGGGCGCGCGCCACCTCGGCCGAACGCACCCAGCGGTTGCGGTACCACTCGGCCCGGCCCCCGCGCAGCCGGATCCCGTGCACCATCCCGTCGCCGGTGAACCAGTGGTACGTGGAGGGTTCAGGGGCCGAGACGGGATTGGGACCGTTGCGGAGGTAGCGGCCGGTCAGCGCCTCTGGAATCCGGCCGGTCACGGGGAGGTCGACGGCGGTCACCTCTTCCAGGACGGGTCCGAAGTTGCCCTCCAGGTACGGATTGGTGATCACGGCCACGAGATACCCCCTTCGTGAGGCCAGAACGGCAGCTCCAACCTAGGCACGATCCACGGCATGGACAACCGGTGACCAAATCGCCGCCAGTACGCCAAACCTCCCTTGCCCGCCTGCAGCGCGCTAAGGTTCCTTCCCGAGGGCACCACCATCACAAGTTTGGAAATCCCTCTAGCTCGCGAGAGCTACCGGCCATGACCCCCGCGACATGGGTCAAATCTGGCCAGGAGAGGAGTGGATTTTCAATGGCAACTGGTTCCGTGAAGTGGTTTAACGGTGAGAAGGGCTTCGGCTTCATCACCCAGGACGGTGGCGGCCCCGACGTTTTCGTGCACTTCAGCGCGATCAGCGGTACGGGCTACCGCAATCTCGAAGAAGGACAGAAGGTCGAGTTCGAGACCAACCAAGGTCCGAAGGGCCTTCAGGCCGCGAACGTGCGCGCCATCGGCTAACGCCGAGCGCACCAGGATCACGACAGAACCCCGTCTCACTGCGAGACGGGGTTCTGTCTTTTCCCGAGCCGGTGAACGACCGCTCGGCACACACCGGCCACGGAGTCTGCGCTCACCAATAGGGCCGGGACTGCTGCGTGGTGACCGCGAGCACGTCTTCGGCGTACTCCTTCCGGCAGACGACGAGGTCGGGCAGCCAGGCGTCGGGGTCGCCGTAACGGAGGGGGTCACCGTTGAGCCGGCTGGCGTGCAGCCCGCTGGCGGTGGCGACGGCAACCGGGGCGCACGAGTCCCACTCGTACTGCCCGCCCGCATGCACGTAGACCTCCGCCGCGCCGAGGATCACTGCGGCGATTTTGGCGCCGGCCGAGCCCATCGGGACCATGACACCGCCGATCGACTCGGTCACCTCGTAGGCCACGTCGGGTGGACGGCTCCGCGAGACCACGACCCGCGGCGGCTCGCCGCTGCGCAGCGGAGGCAGGACCGGAGGGTCCTCGGTGCCGAGCACGAGGTCGAGCGCCGGCAGGGCCACCGCACCGACGATGGCGACACCGCCCACGGCCATGGCGACGTGGACGGCCCAGTCGCTCCGTCCGAGTTGACGGAACTCGCGGGTGCCGTCCAGCGGATCGACGATCCAGAGGCGGCCCGTGCCCGCCACGTGCTCGAGACCCTCCTCGGAGCGCACGTCGTCGTCGGGGTAGAGGCGGTTGATCTCCGCCACGAGGAGTTGGTGGGCCATGCGATCCCCCGCGGCGCCGAGGTCGCGCAGGGAGGGCGGGTCGGATCGCAGTTCGACGAGCGCCCGGCCCGCCATGGCGGCCAGCGTGGCCGCGTCGCGATGCTCGGCGGCAAGGTCTTCGGACATCCCCCCTGTCTAGACCAACCGGCGGTCAGTGGCCCATCTGGTCAACTCGTGGCGAGTCGACAGCTGCAGCTTGCGCAGGACCGACGAGACGTGTGACTCGACGGTCTTGGCCGAGATGCTGAGGTCGCGGGCCACCTCCTTGTACGTGTAGCCACGGGCGATCAGGCGCAGGACCTCGCGCTCACGAGGCGACAGTTGGTCGAGCTCGGGGTCGAGCCCCGGCGCCGGTACGCTCACCGTGGGCGAAGGCGTCGAGCACGAAGCCGGCCAGTCGCGGCGAGAACACCGCGTCCCCGGCCGCGACGCGGTAGACGGCCTGCAGGAGCTCGGGGCCCGAGATGGTCTTGGTGATGTAGCCGCGGGCGCCGGCGCGGATGACATCGATCACGTCCTCGGGAGCGTCCGAGACCGACAGCGCCAGGAACTGCACCTCGGGATGATGGGGCAGGACGCCCTGCAGCACCGCATGCCCGCCGCCTCCGGGGAGGTGCACGTCGAGCAGCACCACATCGGGAAGGCGCTCGCCGATGAGCTCGACGGCGGCCGCGGCCTCGTCGGCCTCGCCCACCACCTCGACCGCGTCGCCCAGCTCGGCGCGCACGCCGGCCCGGAAGACGGCATGGTCCTCGACGAGGAAGATGCGGGGCCGGCCGCGGGGCCCCGTCTCCGCGTCCGTCACGTGACCTTCTCCCGGCGCGGCATGGAGAGCTGGACCTCAGCACCGTCCCCCGGCGCCGAACGGACGACGGCCGAGCCGCCGAAGCGCGCCACGCGAGCACGGATCGACTGGGCGATGCCCTGCCGGTCCTCCGGTACCGCATCGGGGTCGAAACCCCGGCCGCGGTCCCGCACGTAGAGCATGACGGTGTCCGCCTCGACCTCCGCGTAGACGGACACCTGATCGGCGCCGGACCACTTGGCCGCGTTGACCGTCGCCTCCCGGGCCGCGTCGAGGAGCGCCCGCAAGGCCTCGTCCAACGGACAGTCCCCCACCAGCACCACCTGGACGGCGATGCCGTGGTCCGCCTCCACCTGGCGCTGCAACACGCCCACACCGTCGGCCAGCATGGTGGCGTCCTCCCCGATGGCGCCCGGAGGGCGGCCCTCGAAGAGCCAGGCGCGCAACTCACGCTCCTGGGCCCGGGCCAGGCGCACGACGTGCTGCGGGTCGTCGGACGACCGCTGAATCAGCGCCAGCGTCTGGAGCACCGAGTCGTGGACGTGGGCCGCCATCTGGGCGCGCTCCTCGGCCAGAGCCCGCGCCTGGCGCTCGGCGATGAGGTCCCGAACCAGGCTGAGCCACCAGGGACCGAAGATGACGACGCTCGCGCCGATGACGAGGACGGCGCCGCCGACCGGCCGCAACGCCGCCACCGTGGTGTGACCCTCGACCAGCACGGCGACACCGACCGCCCCGAGAAGGAGGCCCACGACGACGCGGGCGATGAGCCAGCGGCGACCCTTCCCGTGCGTGTCCGTCCCGAGCAGTGGCACGACGTCGTGGTCGATGAAGGCCTTCTCGGACTCGCCGGCGTTGCGCCAGATCAGAATGATCACGCCGATGGCGAGGAAGGTCGGCCATCCAAGGAAACCGACGAACGGGACGTGCAGGGAGCTGGTGATGAACTGCACGGCGATGAGCAGCGGGATGAGGATGGCGGCGATCGTCCGGATGCCGCGGCGATCGCTGATGGCGCGGGAGTAGATGTTGCCCGTCTCCCCCTCCATCGGGATCAGCAACCAGGCCATGGCGTAGACGAACACCATCACGCCGCTGGCGATGGCGAGCAGGACGAAGCCGATGCGCACCCACATGGCGTCGATCCCCGTCTCGCGCGAGACCGCTCCACAGACCCCGCCCAGGACGCGGTTGTCCGGGCTGCGGCGCAGGGTGCGCAACCTCCCCCCGACATGGTGGTGACGGTGCTGGCGCCACTCGGACCAGTGGCCGTTTTGCCCGTTGTGGCCGTTCAGCCCGTTGTGGCCGTTGTGGCCGTTGTGCCCGTTGTGGTCGTGGGTGAACCAGCGGGAATGGCCGTCGCTCCGACGGCCCCAGGGCGGAGCGGCATTGCCCTCGGGCACGCGGCGCGACGGCTCAGTCGGGCGGCCACCGTCGGTGAGCGGACGCGTACCGGGATCGGGTGCCTCTGCGATCCCCCGATGATCGCGCCGAGCCGACCCCGGGGGCTATCGGGGACATCCCTGAGCGGTTGGGGGTGCAGTCAGGGTCCGACCAGGGAGTTGCCGGATTCACGCCGGTGGGGCCCGTCGTCAGGCTGGAGGCATGACCTCACCACCAGCAGAGACACCAGGCAGCTCCGGCGCCTCGGGCCCGCCCGGCGCCTCGGACACGTCGCCTGAGCAGCCCGCACGACCTCCGTCCGCGCCCTCCGGACGGTCTGCCGAGCAGCGCCTCCACCGAGGGGGCAGAGGCCGCATGCTGGCCGGCGTCGCCGGCGGCCTGGCCGACTACTTCGACGTCGATCCCACCATCGTCCGGATCGCCTTCGTCGCGCTGGCCTTCCTGGGGGGGCTCGCCGTGCCCCTCTACCTCGCCGGCTGGCTCCTCATCCCCGACGAGGACTCCGACCTCTCGGTCGCCGAGGAGCTCCTGGCCCGGGAGCGGGCCCACGGCGCCTTCTGAGCGGGCGCCGACTGGCCCCGAGACCTGACCGACGAACCACAGCCGACCGCAAGACCGACGAAGAAGGAGAAGAACCGATGCGCTACCGGTGGGATCCCGCCTACCCGATGGGCCGCAGGGACTCGCAGGCCTACGACGCTTCCATGCGAGCCTCTGACGACGAGCGCAACGCCGTGGCGGACAAGCTCTCCCGCCACTACGCCGAGGGCCGGCTCGACGAGGTCGAGTTCAAGAACCGCCTCGACACCGCCATGTCGGCCACCACGCGGGGCGATCTGAACGGCCTCTTCGACGACCTGCCCCACTTGCCGAGTGAGCCCCCGCCCCCGCCCCCCCGGCACCGCCGGATACTGCCCTGGGTCTTCGTCGTGCTCCTGTTGGCCATCGCAGCCGGCGCGACCATGCCCTTCTACCCGCTCTACCACGTGCCGTGGTTCCTCTTCGCCGTCGTCGCCTTCTTCCTCTGGCGCCGGGCCGGCGGGCACCTGCACTCACACCATCGCCACGAGGTCGGGCGACCCAGCTCGGTGATGGATCACTGAGGGCGGCGTCGTGGACATCCACACCGTTCGCCTCACGCCCACCGACATGTGCCCCCTGACCGACGGGGCGGCGGGCACGCTGCGCTCGGTGGAGCTCTTCGCCGGCCTCCCCGACAGCGAGCTCGAGGAGGTCGCCGCGTCCTGCTCCATATCGACGGCGCATCCGGGACAGGTGGTCCAGGCCCAGGACGTGCCGGTTCGGATGTGGCACGTCATCACCGACGGCTACGCCGTCATCTCCCGCGACGGCACCCCGATCGGGCTGCTCGGCCGCGGCGACTCGTGGTCCGAACACTCGCTCCTGAACCAGGTGCGTTCGCCCCTCGCCGTCGTGGCACTCTCACCGCTCACGCTCCTGACGTTGAATCAACGTGAATTTTTCGAGATCCCGGACCACCACCCGGTCCTGGCCGGGCGGCTTGTGGCGCGTTCGGCCTGTTCAGAGGACCGTCTGGCCCTTCCAGTGCTCAATGCCCTGGCCCATATTGCCGAAACCAACTGCACCGGAGGGTGTCCGGCGGGCCAGTACGATTGACCCTGATCCCCCTGACGCCGGCCGGTGGCCGCGTCGAATGCCCCTGAGGAGTTCCCCTTAACATGCGCACACTGGCCGCGTGGTGTGTCCATCACCGCCGTCTCGTCGTCCTGCTCTGGATTGCCGTCCTCGTCGTTTCCATCTTCTCGGTGTCGGCCGCAGGCACCAACTACTCGAACAACTTCAGCTTCCCGCACACACAGTCGTTCGACGCCATCAACCTGTTGAAGTCCGTCGCGCCTTCGCATTCAGGTGACCAGGAGCAGGTGGTCTTCGGCACGTCCGGTGACGCCAAGCTGACCGACCCGGCGATCGGCGAGCGCATCAACACCATGGTGGACAAAATCAACGCGCTCCCCAACGTGACGCAGGTGACGAGCCCCTACGACCAGGACGGAAACCTCACCGACCCGACTGGTCCCAACATCAGCAAGGACCAGACGGTCGGTTTCTTCCAGGTCAACTTCGACAAGCAGACCCAGAACATCTCGAACACCGAGGCCAAGGACTTCGTCAAAGCCGTCACCAACACCACGGGAGACGGGCTGACGGTCGCCGTGACCGGGCCGCTCGCCGAGCAGGCCAACAACCAGTCCTTCAGCAGCACCGGTCTCGGCGTGCTGCTGGCGCTGATCGTGCTGCTGCTCGTCTTCGGCTCCATCTTCGCCGCCCTTCTCCCGATCCTCTCCGCGCTGCTCGCCCTCGGCACGGCCATCGGGGTCATCGGCCTGCTGAGCCACGTCCTCGCCATGCCCTCGATCTCGCCCGAGCTCACGCTCCTGATCGGCCTGGGGGTGGGCGTCGACTACGCCCTCTTCATTGTGACGCGCCATCGCCAGGGCCTCGTGGCCGGCCGTGACGTGGAGTCGTCCATCATCAACGCGGTCAACACCTCGGGCCGCGCCGTCCTCTTCGCCGGGATCATCGTGTGCATCGCCCTGCTCGGCATGTTCGCCCTCGGCGTCAGCTTCCTGTACGGCCTGGCCGTGGCCGCCGCCATCGGTGTGGCTCTCACCATGGTGGCGGCCCTCACCCTCCTGCCGGCCATGTTGGGCTTCATCGGGCCCAAGGTGATGAGCCGCAAGCAGAAGAGGAACCTGGCCGAGAACGGCCCCCGCATCATCGGGACCGACAGCAAGGGCTTCTGGCCCAACTGGGCGGACCGTGTGCAGAAGCACCCGGTGCTCTCGGCCGGCGCGGCCCTGATCATCATTGTGGCCATCGCCCTGCCCTTCTTCTCCCTGCAGCTGGGCTCGGCCGACCAGGGCACGGACCCGTCCGGGACGCCCACGCGAGTCGCCTTCGACATGCTGTCCAAGGGCTTCGGGCCCGGCTTCACCGGTCCACTCGAGCTCGTGACCGTGGTGCCCCAGAATCCTGACCCCGCGCTGGAAAAGGTCGTGGCCGCCGTCGCCGAGCAGCCGGGCGTCGACAAAGGCACTCCCCCGACCACGCTGTACATCCCGAACAAGACGGGCGACGGCTACGTCGCGTTGACCACCGTCTATCCGACCACCGCCCCCCAAGATGCCGCCACCACCGATCTGGTGAATCATCTGCGTGACACAACCCTGCCGCAGGCGGTCGGCGACTCGGGCCTGAAGGTCCTCGTCGCCGGGACGACGGCCATCTACATCGACTTCGCCAACGTGCTGAGCTCGAAACTGCCCCTGTTCATCGGACTGGTGGTGATCCTGTCGTTCCTGTTGTTGATGACGGTGTTCCGAAGCTTGGTGATCCCCCTCACCGCAGCGGTCATGAACCTGCTGTCCATCGGAGCAGCCCTGGGCATGCTGGTGGCGGTCTTCCAGTGGGGGGACCTCGGCTCGCTCATCGGCCTCACCGGAACGAGCCCGGTCGAGGCCTTCCTCCCCGTGATGCTGTTCGCCATCCTGTTCGGATTGTCGATGGACTACCAGGTCTTCCTGGTGTCACGGATGCACGAGGAGTACATCAAGTCGGGCGGCAACAACCGCATCGCGGTACGCAACGGCCTGGCGGCCACCGGCAAGACGATCACGGCAGCGGCGCTGATCATGATCCTCGTCTTCGGCTCGTTCATCCTCGGCGGCAACCGGGTCATCAAGGAGTTCGGCATCGGCCTGGCCGGCGGCATCCTGGTCGACGCCCTCCTCATCCGGATGGCCATCGTCCCCTCCATCATGATGCTGTTCGGCAAGGCCAACTGGTGGTTCCCGGCCTGGCTGGACCGCATTCTGCCCAAGCTGTCCGTCGACGCGGACGACCTGGCCAGTCAGATGCCCGAGGACCCCGGGCCAGAGCCGCAACCGGAGCTGGCCGGGACTCTCAAGTAATCGGGCGCCGCAGCAGCGGTCGTTGTCGCAGCAGCCGTCGGGACGTGGGCGCTCCCGGCGCCTCAGGCCCGGACGAGGCGACTCGGCTGGCCAACTACCAGGCGTAGTCCTCGGGCGCCGTGCGGTGGCCGGGGAAGATCTCGTCGAGGCGGGCCAGCACCTTGTCGTCCAGCGTCACGTCGACGGCGTGCACGGCCGACTCGAGGTGCTCGGGCGTCCGTGGCCCCACAATCGGGCCGGTGACCGCCGGCCGCGTCAGCAGCCAGGCCAGACCCACCGCGCCCGGCTCCTCGCCGGCCTCGGCACACAGGTCCTCGTAGGCCTCGAGTTGTGGCCGCTTCGTCTCGAGCGTCCGCTTCACGTTGTCGCCGTAGCGCCGGCTCCCCTCGCGCTCCTTGCGCACGACCCCGCCGAGCAGGCCGCTGGCCAGCGGTGACCACGGGATGACGCCGAGGCCGTAGTCCTTGGCGGCCGGCAGCACCTCGAGCTCGATCTGGCGTGTCAGCAGGTTGTAGTGCGACTGTTCGCTGACCAGGCCCATGAAGTTGCGGCGGGCTGCCGCCGCCTGCGCCTTGGCGATGTGCCAGCCGGCGAAGTTCGACGAGCCGACGTACAAGATCTTGCCCTGGGCCCGCAGCACCTCCATCGCCTCCCAGACTTCGTCCCACCCTGTGCCCCGGTCGATGTGGTGCATCTGGTAGAGGTCGATGTAGTCGGTCTGCAGGCGGCGCAGGCTGGCATCGCAGGCCCGCCGGATGTTGAGAGCCGAGAGGCGGCCCTCGTTGGGCCAGTCCCCCATGTCGCCGTAGAGCTTGGTGGCCATCACGACCTTCTCCCGGCGCCCCCCGCCCTGGGCGAACCAGCGCCCGACGATCTCCTCCGTGGCGCCCCGCCCCTTGGAGCGGCCGTAGACGTTGGCCGAGTCGAAAAAGTTGATTCCGGCCTCCAGAGCCGAGTCCATGATGGAAAACGAGGTCGGCTCATCCGTCTCGGGCCCGAAATTCATGGTGCCCAGGCAGATGCGGCTGACGCGGAGGCCGGTACGGCCGAGGTGGGTGAATTGCATGGGCCCGAACCTACCGGGCCGTGACCAGGGGTGCATCGCCCCGAAGAGTGCACCGATTGGCCGACTTTTTCGCCGCCCCGCTACATTGAGAACACGATTTCCCACCTGAGCGAAGGGGCATGATGGCGCAACAGATCCCGCTGGTCGACTACCTGGAACTGGGTGACGACCCGCATTTGGTGGCGAACGAGTGCACCGCCTGCGGCGCCCGCTTCTTCGACCGCCGCAACGCCTGCGCGGCCTGCGAGGCGACCGACTTCAAGAAGGTCTCCATTCCCACGACGGGCGAGGTGCGGGCGTTCACCATCGTCTCGTTCGCCGCGCCCGGCATCACCGTGCCCTACGTGGCCGCCGTCGTCGATTGCGACGGCACCAGCGTGAAGGCGAATCTCATCAACGTGACACCCGATCCCGAGCACGTGACGCTGGGCATGAAGGTCCGCCTGGCCACCGAGGCGATCGGCACCGACGACAACGGCACCGAGGCAGTGGGCTTCGGTTTCGAACCACTGGGAGGTTAGGCACATGGCATCGGCATCGGAAGAGGTGTGGGTCCTCGGCATCCACATGACCAAGTTCGGGAAGCACCCTGACCTCGACACGACCGACCTCGCATCGCAGGCGGTCCAGGGCGCCCTGGCCGACGGCGGGGTGACCATGAAGGACATGGGCATCATCGGCGCCGGCAACCTCATGGGCGGCGCGCTGCCCATCGGGCAGGTGGTCCAGAAGCAACTGGGCCAGACCGGCATCCCCGTCTACAACGTGTCCAACGCCTGCGCCACGGGCGCCACCGCGTTGCGCGTGGCGGTCATGGCCATTAAGGCGGGCGAGACCGACATGGGGCTGGCCTTCGGCGTGGAGAAGCTCGCCGGCGCCGGGCTTCTCGCCGGTGGGAGCCGCAAGAGCGACGACAACACCTGGACGCCCTCGGGGCGTTACGGATCGGTGGCGGCGATCGACGGCCGCATCGGCACCGACATCATGCCGGGCGTCTTCGCCCAGATCGGCATGGAGTACGGCCACCGCTACGGCGGCACCAGCTTCGAGCTCTTCGCGCAGATCGCCGAGAAGAACCACTCGCACTCGACGCTGAACCCGATGGCGGCCTACCAGAAGAAGATGTCGCTCGACGAGATCATGAACGACGTGATGATCGCCTACCCGAACACGCGTCCCATGTGCTCGGCCAACTGCGACGGCGCGGCGGCGGCCGTGGTCGTCTCGGGGTCCAAGCTCAAGACGCTGTCGCTCGAGCAGCAGAGGCGGGCGGTCAAGATCTCGGCGTCCATCCTGACGACGGACCCGTGGGAGGAGGCGTGCCAGATCCTGCCCAACGTCAACGACCTGACCCGCAACGCCGCCGCCCAGGCCTACGAGCAGGCGGGCGTGGGCCCCTCCGACCTGAACCTGGTGGAGCTGCACGACTGCTTCGCCACGGCCGAGCTCGTGCACTACGACAATCTCGGGCTCTGCGAGCGCGGCGGAGCGGCCGACTTCTTCAAGTCGGGCGCCACCTGGCGCGACGGCTCCACGCCTGTGAACGTCTCCGGCGGGCTGGAGTCCAAGGGCCACCCGATCGCCGCCACCGGCATCGCCAACGTGTGGGAGGTGGCCACCCACCTGCGCGGTGAGGGCGGTGACCGCCAGATTGAGGGCGCCAAGGTCGGCATGACCCACGTGATCGGCCTGGGCTCGGCCTGCGGCGTGCACATTTTGGAGAAGTCGGCGGCCTAGGACCGGGCCGAGAACGATGGCGGCTGTGTGATGCCTGCGGCGGCTGGGTGATGCCTGCGGCGGCTGGGTGATGCCTACGGCGTCTGCATCGCCTTCGTCGTCGGCCCGTTACGACACCATCGGCCGGGGCTACGTCGCCCACCGAAAGCCTGACCCGCGCTGGGAGGCCGTGATCAACGAGCAGCTCGGCGACGGGCGCGTCGTCCTGAACGTCGGCGCCGGCACGGGGAACTACGAGCCGGTGGACCGCGCCGTGGTGGCGGTGGAGCCATCGAGCGTCATGGTGGCGCAGCGTGGGTCGGGCGCGGCGCCCGCGGTGCGGGCCAGCGGCTCAGCGCTCCCCGTGCGTACCGGTTGTGCCGACGTGGCGCTGGCCATCCTGACGATGCACCACTGGGACGACTGGGCCGCCGGTCTGGCCGAGCTGTGCCGGGTCGCGCCGAGGCGGATCGTCCTGACCATGGACTTCGAGCTGCACGCCAGCTTCTGGTTCCTGCAGGACTACGTGCCAGAGGTGCGCGAGACGACGCGGATCCTCGAGCCCGACTACCTGACCGTCGCCGAGGCGATCGGCGCCGACGTGGACGCCGCCATTCCCCTGCTCGTTCCCCGGGACATGCAGGACGGCGTGCTCGGTGCCTACTGGTGTCGGCCCGAGGCCTATCTCGACCCGGCGGTGCGGGCGAACTGCTCGGGTCTCGCCCTGGCGGACCCAGCCGTGGTGGCGAGGGGTGTGGCTGCGCTGGAGGCGGATCTGTCCAGCGGGACCTGGCAGCGGCGTCACGTGGACCTGAATGTGTTGCCGGCGATCGACCTCGGGTACCGGCTGGTCGTCGCCGACGCCGGCTGAACTTCACGGAGCTGGGCTGAGCGCCCCACGGAGCTGCGTCCCCGGTGCGTCTGCGCGGGTGCGGGTGCGGGTGCGGGCGCGGGTGCGGGTGCGGGCGCGCCAAAGCAGCAAGCCTCTGTCTCTTTCAACTGCGCCGGGTCGAACTGACCGAGGGGTGCTGCCGGGGGCGGGGAGGCTCTGGCGACATCGAGTGCCTCTGGCCTGGCCGCCCCCTCAGGCCGCGCTCGGTGGGGGGCGCTGGCGCTGGTCGCCTCGGCGCTCTTGCTGGTTGCGCAGGCGGTTGTGGAAGCCACAGAGCAACCGGCCGTTGTCCTGGGTGGTCGGGCCACCCTCGGCATAGGTCTGAATGTGGTCGACCTGGCAGCTCTCGGCGGGCTCGTAGCAGTGCGGGTGGGTGCAGATGCGGTCGCGTAGCTCGATGGCCCGGCGGGTCCCGCCGCTGAAGAGCCGGGCCCGCACGCTGACGTCGACGCGGTTGCCGAGCGAGAAGATGGCCCGCTCGAAGTAGGCCGAGTCCATCCAGGTTCCGAGGGCCGAAGGGGCCAGCACCGTGCCGTTCTCGAGCTCGCAGATGCGCCCGTGGATCGTCTCGTAGCCGACGAAGACGCTGAAGAGCGGGGCGGGGCGGATGCCCTCGGCCGGGGCGCTGGCGCTGCGCGTGGCCATCTCGACCATGGCATCGGCCCGGCGCTGGCCAGAGGTGCGGGCCAGCTCGTCGGCCCGCGGTGTGCGCCCGAGGCGTTCCTTGGCCTCGGCGCAGTCGGCCTCGAAGAGCTCGTGTTCGAGGCGGGAGAGCTCATTGGCCACGATGGAGCCCGAGATCGGGTCCAGCGTCATCTGGCCCAGCCACATGCCGTTCAGGCTCGATTCGAGGAACACGTTGCGGGCCGCCTTGCGCTCCTCGTCGGCCGCCTCGGCCCCGTCGGGGTCGGCCAGCTGCTTCCAATAGGCCAGGGCCCGGGCGAAGTCCTCGAAGCCGAGCTCGGTGGCCAAGTCGACGAGCATCTCCTCGTCGCGGGCCATGGAGGACTCGGTGCGGTGGCGCCGGGCCGAGGCGATGGCCCCGGCGGCGTCAGAGCCGATGGCCCCGTCGCGCCAGGCCCTCGCACAGGCCGGCAGCTGGCGCAGGGCGCGGCCCAGGCGCACCCGGCGCTTGGCGGCCGAGCGCGGCACCCGAGTGCGCGTGGAGATCCACGCCGCCGCGCTCTTGGCCCCCTCGGCCGCCCACTCCTCGCCCACCTCGAAGGCCGCCGTTGCCTCGGTGACGAAGGACTCGAAGCGAGAGAGCAAGCGCTGCAGCTCGACGATGGAGGCGCCGTCGCCGTAGTTCGCCGCGTCGGAGGCCACCAGTGCATCGAGCGCGTCGCTGAAGTTCCCCAACTCCATAGGCATGATCCAAGCACGCGGGTGTCACAGCACTGGCGTGCGAACACGACGGTGAAGCGACAGAGAAGCGACAGAGGAGCGACAGAGCAAGAAGTCCGAAAGATGACGACATTGCGCTGACATTCGTGCCCGCAGAGGGACCGTTCTTTAGAGGGGGACCGTTGTGCCGGAGGTCGCGCCGGGCTCGCGTCAGTTGTGTCTGGGCCCCGCCGAGGCTGCCAGCTCCTCGCCCAGCCGCGTTACCTTGTTCTTGCGCTGCTGGTGCACGTACAAGGCCCCTCCGGCGAGGGCCAGGGGACCGCCCACCTCGAGGGCCGGCATCGCGAACTCCGGCGTCGCGACCGGCGGCCCGTCGCTGCGGGGCCTCGTCAACTCGAATTGGTCGTACACCGTGTAGCTCGGCAGGCCTGACGTCTGGGTCGGTGCGTGGTAGTAGGTGACCGTGATCGTCGTGTTGCCGCCCTTCGTGCCGGGATCGACGCTGAAGAGGGCAATCCCGTAAGCGTCGGTCGTGTCCTTGTTGGCCGACCAGTGGCACGGCTCGCTGGCATCGGTGAGGGGCTTGGTCCCTGCCGCGATGCCTCCGGCGCTCGGCATGGAGGGGTTGAAGTCCGGGGAGGCCTGTCCCACGCGGATCTGGGTGAACGCCGACGCCGGCCCGGATGCCGGCGCCACCAAGCACCAATCAGGCGCCTCCGGCCAACAGGGGCACCGGTCGGGCCAGGCTCCAGCTGAACGTGTCCTCAATGTCGGCCAGCGCCAGCGGCTCGGCCAGGTCGGCGACAGTCGGCCCGACGCGGTCGGCCACGGACCGGAGCACTGCCCCGTCGAAGCCCCACAGGTCGACCGCGTTGGCGCCCAGCATGCGGCGCAGGTCGTCCTCGGGCAGGCCGCCGAAGATGTGCCGCAGCACCTCACGGTGCACGGGCGCCGCGCCCTCGAGGTGGGGGTAGTCCGCCCCCCACATGAGCTTGTCGATGCCGATCTCGTGGCGCATCTCGGCCTCGTACCGCTTCATGAGCGAGCCGCCCATCCACACGTGCTTCTCGAAGTAGTCGCGCGGGCGCATCTCGAGGTAGGAGCGGACGGGGGCGCCGCCGTGGGTGTCGAAGAACGACTCCATGTCCCGAATGAGCGACGGCAGCCACTGCACGCCGTTCTCGGTCACGACGACCTTCAGGTCGGGATGGCGGTCGAAGACGCCGCCGAAGATCATGAACCACAGCGGCCGACGGGTGAAGACGAACACCTCGTACAGCCCGAGCATCCCGCCATGCTCGGCGTCGTAGAGGAACTTGGTGTCGGTGGCCGAGCCCGAGGCGCCGGTGTGCAGGTTGACCACCATGCCGTGGTCCTCGCACGCGCTCCAGAAGGGCTCGTAGTAGTCGTCGGCATAGCCGGGCAACCTGGAGGTCACCGACATGGCGGGCAGCATCACGCCGCCGAAGATGCCGTTGGCGCGCGCCCAGGCCACCTCTTCCACGGCGCGGTCCATGTCGTGGAAGTCGATCGGCATGCACCCGGCCCGGCGGCCCGGGGCGGCGGCACAGAAGTCGGCCAGCCAGCGCAGGTAGCCGTGCAGCGCCGGCCACACCACCTCGAGGCCCTTGTCGGTGGCGGCGCCCAGGTACATGGCCGGAGAGAGTCCGCCCGCCAAAATCGGTCCGGGCAAGGTCACCTCGGCATGGATCCCCTGCTCCTCCAGCACCGCCAGCCGGCGCCCGTCACCGTCGCCCGCCACGACCCAGTCCGTGCCGTAGTGGGCCAGCCAGCCCTCGGCGGCCGCGATGTCGACGCCCATGCCGGCCAGACGGCGGGCGGCGGTGGCACGGACGGGATCGGACTCGTCGACCTCGCCGGGATCGAAGCCGCCGAACATGGAGATGGCGAGACTCGACATGTCGCCGAAGCCCGCCACCTGCTCACGGAAGGCCGGGTCCACGTAGGAGAGGAAGTGGTCCAGGCTGTCCGGTGAGGCATGCGTGTCGGCCGACACCACGACGTAGTTGCGGCCCCGGTCCTGCGCGACCATCGCTCCCTCGCTCATGCACGCCCTCCCCTGGACACTGAAGCACCGGACCCGGGTGTCCGAGACGGCCGCGACCAGCGCGGCGCCCGAGACGTCCGGGGCATCTCCGGCACCCACCTGGGGCACCCGCGGCACCCACGGCACCCACGGCACCCACGGCACCCACGGCACCCACGGTGGACATCCTGGTCAGTGACCCGCACACTACCGCCGGCGCTCGCGGACGGGGACCCGGTGCCGACGACGGTAACTTCTGCGGTCGGGATGCATACCTCTTCCACATTGATTCTGGTCCTGGCCGTGTTCGCCGCCAGCCTGGTCGAGATGGTCGAGGCCCTCACCATCGTGGTGGCGGCCGGCGTGAGCCGCGGGTGGCGCCCCGCCCTGGAGGGCGCCGCGGCGGCGCTCCTCGTGCTCGGGATCCTGGTGGTCGTCGTGGGCGTCCCCCTCATCCGCTATATCCCGCTCGACGCGCTGCGGGTAGTGGTGGGGGCCCTGTTGCTGGTGCTCGGCCTGTCGTGGTTGCGCAAGGCGATTTTGCGGGCGAGCGGCCACAAGGACCCCCACGACGAGGACAAGATCTTCGCCGCCACGGTGGCCGAGCTCAGCGCGGAGGACGAGGCGGCGGCGGCGTCACCCGCCGCCGCCCGGACCAAGAAGCACGACGGCGTGGGCTTCGCGGTCGCGTTCAAAGGCGTCTTCTTGGAGGGCACCGAGGTGGTGCTCATTGTGGTCAGCCTGGGCGCGGCCCAACACCGCCTCGGCCTGGCCGCGCTGGCGGCAGCGGCGGCCGCCGTCCTGGTGGCGCTGGTGGGCCTGCTCGTGGCACGCCAGCTGAGCGAGGTCCCGGAGAACACGATCAAGACGATCGTCGGCGTGATGCTCACCAGCTTCGGGGTGTTCTGGGTCGGTGAGGGGGCGGGCGTGCACTGGCCCGGCTCCGACCTGGCCATCCCCGTTCTGGTCGGGTTCTTCGTCGTCGTCTTCTTCGCCTACACCGCGTTCATGCGCACGCTGCTGCCGGCGCCGGTCGCCGGAGCTGCGGCTCCCGAAGCTGCGGCTCCCGAAACGGCGGCCCCGTGACCGCCATCACCCGGGCCGTGCGTGCCTTCGGCCTCTTCTGGTGGGACTTCCTCGTGGGCGACACACCCGAGCTGGCGCTGGCAACGGGGGCCATCGTCGGCCTCGCCTTCCTGCTCGCCGGACAACACGTCGTCGGGGCCATCCTGCTGCCCCTGGTGGCGGCTGGATTCCTCTTCGTCAGCACGTATCGAGGACGGCGGCGGGCGCCCCGGCCATAGCTCCCCGGAGGGGGGGTCCGGTGGTGCCGCAGTGGTGTTCGGGGCGTGGCCGTTCGAGGTCCCATCCGGAAATCCTCACTCGGTATGGTCGACAGGTGCGGCCCTTCCGCTTCGGTCTCCAATGCACGTCGACGACACCCGACGAGGTGGTCCGGGCCGCACGCATGGCCGAGCAGTCCGGCTTCGACGTGTTCCAGCTCGGCGACCACGTCGGGGGCGAGCCGTCCCCCCTTCTCGTCCTGGCCGCTGCCGCCGCGCACACGGAACGCATCCGCCTCGGCACGCTGGTGCTCAACAACGACCTGCGTCACCCGGTCGTCCTGGCCCAGGAGGCGGCCACGCTCGACCATCTGTGCGGTGGTCGGCTGGAGCTGGGGCTCGGGGCCGGGCACAGCTTCCCGGAGTACGCCGCCATGGGCCTGGCCTTCGACCCACCCGCCGTACGAAAGGCACGACTGGCCGAATCGGTCGAGATCCTGCGTTCGTTGCTCGACGGCGGTCCCGTGTCGTACCGCGGGGTCCACTACGAGCTCGACGAGGCCGTCGCCCCGGTGCCCCGACAGCATCACCTGCCCCTGCTGGTCGGCGTCAACGGCAGGTCTGCGCTGGCCCATGCCGTCCGCCACGCCGACATCGTCGCTCCCACCATGCTCGGTCGGACCAGAGAGGACGGGCAGCACCATGACGTCCGCTGGGAAGCATCTCGGCTCGACGCCACGGTGGCGCGGATGCGGCAGGCGGCGGGAGAGCGCTGGGACACCATTGAGCTGCACGCGCTGGTCCAGGCGGTCGTGATCACAGAGGACCGCGCCCGCGCCGCGGCCGAGCTCGCCGACCGGATCGGGTTGGACGTGTCCGACGCGTTGTCGACCCCATTCCTCTGCCTCGGGACGCACGACGAGATCGCCCGGCACCTGCTGGCCTGTCGGCAACGCTGGGGGTTCACCTACTTCACCGTGCGCGACGCCGACGCGTTCGCCCCCGTCCTCGCGGCCCTGCGCGAGCCGCCCTTCAGCTGACGGTGCGGGCCGGGTGCGCCGGGTCAGGCCGGGGATCAGGGCCCGAATCAGGCCCCGGCTCGGGCTCGGCGGCCGGCGCCTCCAGCGTGCGCTCCGGAAGCAGCAGGACGGCGCCGGCCAGGAAGCAGAGGGCACCGACGAAGGTGCCGAGATTCGTGAGGGCGACGCTCAGGAGCTGGCCGCTCGAGGTGACGTAGGAGGCCACCGCCGAGACGCCGAAAGCGATGGAGCCGACGAGGTTCAGCGCCGTGATCCACCACGAGATGCGCGAGGGCCGCCAGGCGAAGGGCCCGTCGCACTCCTCTCCCCAGGCCAGCCAGCTCGAGACGAGGAAGCAGATGGAGCCCAGTGCGTCGGGACGCCAGATCGGGTGGTGGCTCGGCGACGCGCCCAGTCCGACCAGCAGGGCGCTGAGCGTGGTCCGGTTGAACCACACGGTGCCGATCAGCTGGATGCCCGCCGCCCACCAGTCGATGCGACGGTGCCGGATCCGCAACAGCGACGCCAGGCCGTTGCGATGCGGCTCGACGAGGTCGGTCGGTGTGGACGCCACCTCCATGTACTGCAGGAAGGAGGCCGTCGTGAAGAAGATGGAGCCGACGAAGTACGTGAAGTTGTCAGGCGTCGCACCCACTGCGGTGGCATACGGTGGGAAGGCACCGAGCGCGAAGCAGATCGAGCCGATGGCGAAAAGCACGCCCATCCACCACGTCATGGCGAACGGGGCCCACCAAGTCGAGCCCCCGGGGACCCGGCCGGCGTGCTTGCGGTGCCAGCGCGACTCCCACAAGACGCGGGTGCCGTCGGGCCGCCGGAAGACCTCGCGGGTCACGAACGGACCGAAGCGCCGGCTGCCCAGGCGCCGCCATCCCTCCGGAACGTCCACGTAGGCCACCGCCATTGCGGGTCACGTTAGGACGGCGGACGGGCTGCGGGGGACGGGCGGCAGGCACCCCCCGAACGCGTCAATAGGATCGCCACCGGTGGAGCTCCCGTTTCCCGCACTGCAGCAGGTCGTCCTCGACAGCACCGATGCCCGCCGGCTGGCCGAGTTCTACCGGGAGCTCCTGGGCTACCGGTACCGCGGCGGCGACGAGGTGCCGCCGGTCGGAGCCGACGACCCGCAGGGTCGCGACTGGCTGGTGCTGGCCCATCCGTCCGGGACGCCACGCATCGCCTTCCAGCAGGTGGCCGAGCTCCCCCGCTCGACGTGGCCCGGCGTCGGGGCGCCCCAACAGCTGCACCTCGACCTCACCGTCCCGGACGAGCCGGCCCTCCGGTCACAGCACGCGCGGGTGCTCGGGCTGGGAGCTCGGCTCCTGCTCGACCGCTCCGACGACCCGACCGAGCATCTCTTCGTCTACGCGGACCCGGACGGCCACCCCTTCTGCATCTTCGTGGCGGAGGACATGCACGGACTGCAGTGGACCGAGCGGGACTGAGGTGGACCGACACTGGCCGAGGTGGTCTGGTCCTGCCGCCGGTCGGGCATCATGTGGTCTCGTGGTCTCGCCCACCGGGCAGACGGGAAGGAGCACACATGGGAACCGAGACGCGCGGTGTCGTCGCCACCAAGAGGGGCGCACCGGTCACGCTCGAGACGATCATGGTGCCCGATCCCGGTCCGGGCGAGGCAGTCGTGAAGGTCAAGGCCTGCGGCGTGTGCCACACCGACCTGCACTACCGCGAGGGCGGCATCAACGACGACTTCCCCTTCCTCCTCGGGCACGAGGCCGCCGGCACCGTCGAGTCGGTCGGCTCCGGCGTGACGGACCTGGCGCCGGACGACTTCGTCGTCCTGAACTGGAGGGCCGTGTGCGGCGAATGCCGCGCCTGCCGGCGCGGCCGGCCCTGGTACTGCTTCGCCACCCACAACGCCACGCAGAAGATGACCCTGGCCGACGGCACGCCGCTCTCCCCCGCCCTCGGCATCGGCGCCTTCGCCGAGCGGACGCTGGTGGCCGCCGGCCAGTGCACCAAGGTCAACCCGGCCGCCCGCCCCGAAGCCGTCGGCCTGCTGGGGTGCGGCGTCATGGCGGGCATCGGCGCCGCCATGTACACCGGACAGGTCGGGCTCGGTGACTCGGTGGCCGTCTTCGGCTGTGGCGGAGTCGGGTGCGCCGCCGTCGCCGGGTCGAAGCTCGCCGGCGCGGCCGTCATCATCGCCGTCGACAGGGACCCCCGGAAGCTCGAGCTCGCCACCGAGTTCGGCGCCACCCACACGGTCGAGGCCGGCACCACCGACCCGGTCGAGGCGATCAGGGGGCTCACGGACGGCAACGGCGCCGACGTCTGCATTGAGGCCGTCGGCAACCCCACGGTGATGGAGCAGGCCTTCCTGGCCCGGGACCTGGCCGGGACGCTCGTGCAGGTGGGCGTGCCGACGCCCGACATGCGCATCGACCTGCCGATGATCGATTTCTTCGGGCGGGGCGGCGCGCTGAAGCCGAGCTGGTACGGCGACTGCCTGCCGTCGCGCGACTTCCCGATGCTGGTCGACCTGTATCTCGGTGGGCGGCTCGACCTCGACCGCTTCGTCAGCGAGACGATCGGCATCGACAAGGTGGAGGAGGCCTTCGCCCGCATGCAGCGCGGCGAGGTGCTGCGCTCCGTCGTCGTCATCTGATCCGGACGACGGAGCGGCATCGCCGGAGCTGCGGTGGCGCTCAGCGCCTCTTCGTCGCCTTGCCCCCGGAGAAGAGCTCGCGCCAGCCCTTTTCCTCGATGTCCACGTTGAACTTCTTGGCCGCCGTCTTGATACGCCGCCAGGCCCGGTCGCGCTCCTTGTCGGTCACCCCCTCGACCTGATCGAAGCGCGCCACAGCGTTGCGGACGTGCTTGGCGTCGACCAATGGTTCCTTGCGTTCCCTGGGGAACGCAAACTTCGTGTCGTCGAGCTTGGCCTTGTCGGCCGTGCTCAAACCGGGCGAGCGCGCGGACTTCTTGGCGCCCTTGGGCTGGGACTTCTGAGCCTTCTGGGCCTTCTTGATGTTGCGGCGGGCCGCTTCCTTCTGCTTTGTGGTGGCCATTGGCAGCTCCTCTCAGACGCCGGACGAGTGCACCGTGCTCGCCGCACGCAGGCTGCCGAGCCGGCGAGCGCCGGTGATCCACAGCACGCCATACCCCGCGTGTGCGCCAACGAATCGGCGCTCGGCCGGACCGGCCCCACGCGGCGGCGTCGTACTATTCGTGGGCCATGGCGCTCCCCCTCGCCCCCTTCGCCACGCGCACCGGCCTGCGCGGCATGGTGGCCGCCGCCGACCAGCTGGCCGCGTCGGCCGGCCTGGCCATGCTGGCCCGGGGCGGCTCGGCGGCCGACGCCGCCGTGGCCACGGGGACGGCCATGGCCGTCGTGGGACCGCACCTGTGCGGGCTCGGGGGCGACGTGCTGGCCATGGTGGCGACGCCCGGCCCGGGCTCGCTCCCGCAGGCCTTGCTCTCCATCGGTCGGGCCGGCGCCGGGTCCGACGCCGAGCGCGTGCGCGCCGACGGCTGGACGACCATGCCGGTGCGGGGCGACCTCCGCAGCGTGCAGGTGCCCGGCGCGGTCGACGGCTGGCTCGCGCTGCACGAGCGCTACGGGCGGCTGCCGCTCGAGGACGTGCTGGCGCCGGCGATCGAGTTGGCCGAGGAGGGGTTTCCCTCCTCCATCATGCTGGCGCTGGCCAGTCATCTCGTGCACGCCCTCCCCGGCGCCAGCGAGCTGTGCCCCGACGGCCCGCTCCGGGTCGGGCAAACCGTGCGGGTGCCGGGCATCGCCCGCACGCTGCGCGCCATCGCCCGCCGGGGCCGCGACGGCTTCTACGGGGGCGAATTCGGACGGGGCCTGCTGGAGCTGGGCGGCGGTCACTTCGCCCCGGCCGACCTCGCCACCAGCGCGGCGTCCTGGCACGAACCGCTGCGCGCCGGCGCCTGGGGCCACGAGCTGTGGACCGTGCCACCGCCGTCCCAGGGCTACCTGACGCTGGCCGGCGCCGCCGTGGCCGAGGCGGCGGGGCTGGGCGCCGAACCGGACGATCCGCAGTGGGCCCACCTGCTGGTGGAGACCTGGCGCGCCGTCGGGCACGACCGGCCCGCCGTGCTCTTCGACGGCGCCGACGGGCGCGCGCTCCTCGATCCCGAGCGCCTGGCCGCCGCCGCCGCCCGCGTCCGGGCCCACGCCCAGTCGGCGGCCCCGCCCGACGTGGCCCCGGGCCGCGGCACGACGGCTCCTGACGTGGCCCGACTCGGGGACGGCGACACCACGCACCTGTGCGCGCAGGACGCCGATGGCCTCGGGATCTCGCTCACGCAGTCCAACGCGCTGGACTTCGGCTCGCACCTCGTCGAGCCGACCACCGGCGTCTTCCTGCACAACCGCGGCGTGGGTTTCTCCCTCGAACCGGGACACCCAGCCGAGGTGGCGCCGGGGCGGCGGCCGCCCCACACCCTCTCCCCCATGCTCGTCACCGCGCCGGATGGATCGCTGACCCACCTGGTCGGCGCCATGGGCGGCGACGCCCAGCCCCAGATCCTCGTGCAGCTCCTGGCCCGACTGCTGCGGAGCGGCCAGGACCCGGCTCACGCCGTCGCCGCGCCGCGCCTCACCCTCGATGCACCCGCGGCCGGGCCGTTCCGCCTCTGGTGGGGCGAGGACCTCACGGTCGTGGTGGAGGCGGACGCGCCCCCGGCCTGGCCGACGGGTCTGGGAGGCGCCGGCCATCGGGTGCAGGCCATCAGCGCCTTCGATCCCGTCGCCGTCGGCTGTGCCCAGATCATCGCCACCGAGCGCGACGGCGACGGCGCCCGTTGCCTGGTGGGGGCGTCCGACCCCCGCAGCCCGGCCGGCGCCGCGCTGGGCCGCTGACGGGATCCGGTGCACCGGTGAGCCGGGGCCCCGGAGACCCGCTGCGCATCGCGGCCCTGGCCAAGCAGGTGCCCATGGCCGAGTCGTTCCAGCTCGACGGCGGACGGCTGGTCCGCGCCGGGGTGGCCCTCGAGATGAACCCGTTCTGCCGCCGCGCCGTGGCCCAGGGCGTCACGCTGGCCCGCGGCAGCGGTGGGACGTGCACCGTGGTCACGCTGGGGCCGCCCGCCGCCGAGGACGTGCTGCGCGAGGCGGTGGCCTGGGGCGCCGACGCCGGCCTGCACGCCTGCGACCCGGCCTTCGCCGGCTCCGACACCCTGGCCACGGCCCGCGCCCTGGCCGCCGTGCTGCGTCGCGCCGGCCCCTTCGACCTCGTGCTGCTCGGCCGCAACTCCATCGACGGGGAGACCGGGCAGGTCGGGCCCGAGCTGGCCGAGCTGCTGGACCTCCCCTTCGCCAGCGGCGTCCGCCGGCTGCAGGACCGGGGACCGGTGTGGCACCTCGAACTCGAGCACGACGACGGGACGCAGGAGGTGGAGCTGGCACTGCCCGCCGTGCTCTCCGTGGCCGAACGCCTCTGCGACCCCTGCAAGGTCGACCCCGAGGGACGGGCGACCGTGTCCCCGGACCGTCTCACCCGGGTGGGCGCCGGCGCGCTCGGGCCCGGCCCCTGGGGGGACGCGGGCAGCCCCACGGCCGTCGGGGCGACGCGGGCGATGGAGCTCGACCGTGCCCTGCTCGTCCTCGACGGACCGCTCGACGGCCAGGCCGAGGCGGCCGTGCGGCTGCTCCACGAACGCGGCGCCTTGACGGGGCACCCCGGCCCGACACCCGCAGCGCCGGGAGACCCCCGGGGCGCCGGCGGGGGTGCCTCCCGCGTGATCGCCGTCCTGGCGGAGCCCGGACGCGGGCGGGTCACCGCGGAGCTCCTCGGGGTGGCGGCGGACCTCGGCCGGCAGGTCGAGGCGGCGGTGCACGTGCTGTGCCCGGCCCCCGTCGACGTGCCCGCGGTCGACGCGGCCGCGCTGGCGGCTGCGGGCGCGGACGTCGTCGTCGTCCTGGAGGGCTCCCCGGTGGCCGACGACGTGGCGGCGGCGCTCACCGGCTACGTGCTCGAGACGGCCCCCTGGGCCGTGCTGGCCCCCAGTACGGCGTTCGGTCGCGAGGTGGCCGGACGGGTTGCGGCGGCCACGGGCTCGGGGCTCGTGGGCGACGCCATCGCCGTCTCCGTGCGGGGCGATCTCCTGGTGGCCGCGAAGCCGGCGTTCGCCGGCGCGCTGGTGGCCGACATCACGTGCCGCAGCGCGACCCAGATGGTCACGGTGCGTCCGGGCGTGCTCCCCGCACCGCCGTCGCGGCCGGCACGCGCTGTCCGCGTGGTGACGCGGACAGCGCGTGGGCGCGGCCGGGTGCGGGTGCTGGCCGACCGGCGTGACGACGACGTGGAGACGCTGGCCCGGGCGCCAGTGGTGATCGGCGTCGGTACCGGCGTCGCCCCCGAGGAGTACCAGGAGTTGAGTCCGCTGGCGGCGGTGCTGGGGGCCGAGCTGGCCGCCACGCGCAAGGTCACGGACAAGGGATGGGCCCCCCGGGCGCGCCAGGTCGGCATCACCGGCCGTTCCATCGCCCCGCGGCTGTACGTCGCGGTCGGACTCAGCGGCAAGTTCAACCACATGGTCGGCGTGCGGGCGGCGGGGACCATTTTGGCCATCAACGCCGACCGGGCCGCACCTGTCTTCGAGCACTGCGACATCGGGGTGGTGGGCGACTGGCACGAGGTGCTGCCCCTGTTGCAGTCGGCCCTGCGCCGCGTCATCCGACGCGACGGTGCGACGATCAGCTGAGGCCGACGCCGGCGGCCGCGCGCACCGTCGCCACGACTTCCTCGTTCGACGCGCCGGGCCCGAGCACGGCGGCCACGCCGTCGGCGACGAGCACGTCGACATCGGCCGGTGGCACGATGCCGCCGATGATGACGGGCGTCTCGAGGCCGGCGTCCCGCAGCGCGCCGACGACGGCCGGGGCCAGCGTCAGATGGGCGCCGTTGTGCATCGACACGCCGACGACGTCGACGTCCTCCTCAGCCGTCATGGCCGCGATGGTCTCGGGCGACTGGCGCAGCCCGGCGTAGACGACCTCGCAACCGGCGTCACGGAGGATCCGGGCCACGACGCGGAGACCACGGTCGTGCCCATCGAGGCCAACCTTGGCCATGAGGACGCGCACGGGCCGGGGCGGCGACGCACCGGGGCTCGACGAGCTCGTCGTGGACATCGGGCCATGCTATGCCCGCCCCCCGGGGGGCATAGATCGCAACGGGAACGGATCAGGTCGGCGGCCGGACGGCTCAGCCCGCTCGTTCCCCGTGCACGATGCGCAGATCCGGCGGCTCCCCGGCACCGGCGCTGGTGGTCAACATCGTGCTGAACGCAACCGCCGACGCGGGCCGTGCGAAGTAGAAGCCCTGCGCCACGTCGCACCCGAGGCTCGTGAGCTCCTGCACCTGGGCCAGCGTCTCGACCCCCTCCACCACCGTGGTGGCGCCCATCGCCCTCGACAGCGCCACCACCGTCGACACGATGGCCGAGTGCACGGTGCCGTGGTCGCTGTCGCGGATGAAGCCCGGGTCGATCTTCACCACGTCGACGGGGAACCGGGCCAGGGAGGCGAGCGAGGAGCGGCCCGTCCCGAAGTCGTCGATGGCCACCCGCACACCGAGGGTGTGGAGCATCGTCACCACGTGGGACGTCAGGTCGATGTCGTCCATGGCCAGGCTCTCGGTGATCTCGAGGCAGAGTTGACCGGGGTCGAGGCCCGTCGCCCGCAGGACGGCCTCCACCTGCTCGGCCATATCGACCCGTTGGAATTGGCGATTGGAGAGGTTCACCCCCACCTGCAGCGTGACCCCGAACTCCTGGCGCCACGTCTGTGCCTGACGACAGGCCTGCTCGAGCACCATCGCCCCGATGGGAACGATGGTGCCGTTGTCCTCGGCCGCCTTTATGAAGTGGGCCGGGAGCAGAATGCCGTGATCGGGGTGATTCCAGCGCACCAGTGCCTCGGCACCGACGATGCGCCGGTCGGCCAGGGAGACCAACGGCTGATAGTGGATCTCCACCTCGCCCCGCTCGACGACCTGGTGCAGGGCGGTGTCGAGATCGAGGCGGCTCACCGGCCGGACGCCCATCCGGTCGACGTCGAACAGGGCGAACTGGCCGCCGCGGCCCTGCTGCTTGGCCCGGTACATCGCAGTGTCAGCATGGTGGAGAAGATCATCACGGGAGGTGCCATCACCACTGAGTGCGATGCCGATGCTCAACCCGGCCAGCACTTCGCGCCCTCCTCTGAGCGTGACCGGATCGCGGAAGGCCTCGAGTACGGCATTGGCCACCTTGCTGGCTTCGTCCGGCGAGGTGACGCCCTCGAGGAGGACGACGAACTCGTCCCCACCGAAGCGGGCGAGCGTGTCCCCGGCTCGCACGGCTTGGCGCAGGCGGGACCCGATGACCCGTAGGAGGTCGTCGCCGACGCGGTGTCCAAGGTTGTCGTTCACCACCTTGAAGCGGTCGATGTCGCAGAAGAGCACGGCCACCCGGCTGCCCGACCGGTCCGCCTGCAACAGTGCGTGGTCGAGGTGGTCGAGCAGGAGGCGGCGGTTGGCCAGTCCGGTCAGCGCGTCCTGGAAGGCGTGGCGGGTCAGCTGCTCCTCGAACGCCTTGCGCTCGGAGGTGTCTCGGAACGCGATGACCGCCCCGGAAGGCGACACACCGCCCACGACGGGCGACGCGGTCATGGTGACGGGGAAGTGCGACCCGTCGAGGCGTTCGAAGCGCGTGTCGTCGCTGGTGAGGCTGCGCCCGAGTTCCATGGCCCGCAGGGCCGGCTCGCGCAGGAAGTCCGGCGCCTCCTCCGCCGGGACCACCGGACCCTCGTCGCCGCTGTCGAGGCCGTACCAGCCGAGCATGCTGGCTCCCGCCGGGTTCATGAAGGTGATCCGGCCGTCCTCGCTGACGGCGCACACACCCTCACCGATGCTGCCGGTGATGAGGGACAGCCTCTCCCGCTGCTGGCGGACCTCCCCGTACAGCTCGGCGTTGGCCAGCGCGATGGCGCCGACCGAGGCGAGTGCCTCGAGCAACGCACGATCGGCCTCGTCGAACGGCTCGGACCGGCTCCGACCTGCGGCAGCGAGCCAGAGGGTACGGTCGGCCATCGGCATCGGTGCCGCCAGCACCCCGTGGCCCGGGCGCTCCGCCGTGAGCGTGACATCGGGAGAGCGCAGCAGCGATCCGGCGGACTCCAGAACGGCCGCCCGTGTCTCGTCCGCGCCCATGGAGCGGTTGACGTCCAGGGTGGCCCCGAAGAGGCCACGCATCCGGGCCCGGTCCCTTCGGGCCTCGAAGTGCGCCGTGCTCAGGAAGCGCAGCACCAGCATGGGCAGCACGGCCAGCGGCAGGTACCGCGGGTGATGGGCGAGCAAAAGGCCGGCGGGCACGGCGAAGCTGATGCCGCCCCCGTTGACCAGGAGCTTGTCGTCGAGCCCCTCCAACACAGTCTGGCGCCACGAGACGCCCCGGGTGGCCATGATCGACACCATGGCGCCCGTGTCGACCAGGAAGACGACGGCGGCGCCCGCCAGTGCCGCGCCGACCTTGGCGAACCCCGAGGGTGTCTGGTGGCTGTGCACCAGCGCGAACACGAGTGCGCCCAGGCCGACCGAGGCCACCACCCGGCCGGCGTTGAAGGCCGACCACACCAACGAGCGGCGGCGCACGGCCTGCGCGACGATCACGGCGGCGGCGAACACGAGCACGGTGAGGGCGGCCGGCACGAGCAGGACGAGCACGACGAAGAAGGCCTCGTCCACATCGATGACGTCGGTGCCTCGGGCGCTGTCACGCGTGATGGGCCAGATCAAGCTGGCCGCCAGGAGGACGCCGAAGACCGTGGCGAACGCCATGCCCGTGGCCGTCGGGGTGACGTCTGCCACCGTCAGCCGCAGAGCCAGTGCACCCGCCACCAGCCCGGCCCCACCCCACACGGCCGCCACCGCACGGGTCGATACGCCACAGCTCATCGCACCGCCCCAGTGGAACCCGTCCACGCTCACGCCCGCGCCACCCGTCGACAGGCGGACGCCCCGCCGCACATCGCCATCCATCCCTCCACCGAAGCTCTCTCCGGCACGGAAGGTAACACCGCAGAAACGCGAAGACAATGACTTTTTTCCTGGTCAGCGCACAATTCCGTTGTGCCTTCCCCGTCGCGCCATACGCGCACCAAGCTGAACAGGGCTTCTGTTCGCGCATGACGGCAAGGAGACCTTTGTGACCTTTGGCTGCACCACCCCGAACCGATCGCCAGGCGCCCCGCGTAGGCGGAAGGGCCTGGGTCGGCGGGTCGCTACACCTCCGTCTCGGCGCGCTCCACGTCACGCTGGCTGCGGTAGGCGCGCAGCCGGTGCCAGAAGACCACCGCCACCGCGATGACCGCGAGTGCCCCGATGACGTACCCGGCGAAGCTGAACGCCTTGAGCACGTGGTTGTAGCTGCCGCCCAGGCTGTAGCCGAGCGAGCAGAGGGCGGCACACCACGCCACGCAGCCGATGATGGTGAAGATCGTGAACTTGGCCAGTGCCATTTCGCCCAGCCCGGCCGCGAAGGACACGAACGACCGCAGGAGGGGGATGAAGCGGCCGACCAGCACGACCGGCTCGCCGCGCCGGGCGAACCAGGCCTCGGCACGGTCGAGATCCTTGTGCGTCAACAGGACGTATTTGCCGACTTTGTCGACGAGCGTGCGGCCGCCGAACCGGCCGATGCTGTAGCCGGCCATGGAGCCCAGGACTTCACCGAGCACCGCCACGATGATGACGATGGCGAGGTCCAGCGGCTTGCCCTCACCGGGTACCTGGCCGCTGGCGAGCACACCCCCGTAAATCAGGGCCAGTTCGGCACCCACCGGGAGGCCCATGGCCGAGATGAAGCTCAAGGCGAAGATGGCGCCGTAGCCCGCCGACTTGAGAAACTCCTCCACTCCTACCCCGCTTCCGCCGCCGGCACGGCGGTCATCTTTGGCGCATCCCGCGCCGATGGTAACCCCACCGGGCACGGATCGGCGGTCTTTGGCTCAGCCCGAAGGGGGATTCGCCGCAGCCCGCATCAGCCTTCCGGGTGACGCGCCGCCGGCGCAGCGGGGACGGGTGCCCTAGGGTGGCGGCGTCGGTCCGACCACGAGGAAACGTTGCTCTTCATCGAATACGACGTCACCGCAGAGGGCGAGATCGAGCTGGTCGCACTGATCAATGCCACCGAGCAGAGCGGTGACGATGCCGACGGGGCGGCGTGGATGGCATGGCGCGTGGCCACGTTCGACGACGACGGCCTGGGCTGCGTGGCCGTCCCGGCGGATCGGCTGATCCTGATGGAGGGGACGGACGACGTCGATCAGCTCCGCGCCATCGTCGAAGGCATCGTTCTCGCCGACCGTGCGGCGAAGGAACAGCTGCGACCGTGAGCACCACCCGCTCGCAGCTGTACCGCATTGCGCGCGACCTCGGCAACGTCGAGGCGGTCGAGCACGGCTACACCCGCGGGGGGTTGTCGGGCGCCGCCGGTGGCGCCGCCCAGCGGGAGGCACGCCGGGTCATCTACCGGGAGGGCAACCGCCAGATCAACCGGTTCGTGCGCGCCATCGGACTCGGGCCGCGTCGTCGCTGAGGCCCCCGGCCGGCGCGGCCGGCCGGCGGCAGCACGACAACTGCCCCCGTCGCGGGCCGGGTACCCCGAGAAGGGCACGGGACGGCGCGGTCTACTATGAGCCGGCGCGACGGCAGGCGCGACGCGTTCCTGCCCCACAGCACGAGGATCGGGAGCACTGATGGAAGACGCCAAAGCCAAGGAGCTGCTCGCCGCCGAGCGGGCCCGCGTGGAGCAGTTGCTCGCCGACATGAACGAGGCCGGGGCGGCCGACCGGGTGGCGGCGAACGAGCCGGGGGACATGTTCGACTCCGCTGAGCCCCTGACCACGGAAGGCACCGACGAGTCGGTGAAAGCCGAGCTCGAAGAGCGTCTGGCCGCCGTCGGTCGGGCCGAGCAGCGCGTCGAGGCGGGTACGTACGGACGCTCCGTTCGGAGCGGGCAGCCGATACCCGACGATCGACTGGAAGCCGATCCGGCCGCTGAGCTCACGGTCGAAGAGGCGCGCTGAGCCGCCTCAGGCCTCTTTGGTCGGCTCGCCGTGCTCGGCGTTGGGGAGGCCCCGTCGCCAATAGGCCTTGCCGGAGATCTGGTCGGGTCGGAGGCCTCGTTCGGTCAGGACCCGGGTGACCCCGCGCACGACGGAGGCCTCGGCCGCGACGTAGACGTGCCCGTCGCCGCTCGGGAGATCCATCCGCGCCGCCGCTTGCGTCATCGCTGTGGCGTCACCCGGGGCAGAGGTGCCCTCGCGGCGGAGCCAGCGCAGGTCGAGTCGCTCGACCTGCGCTGCATCGGGTTCCTGCTCATCGGCGGCCGTGTCGACCTCGACCAGCGCGCTCGCCCGGGACCCCGCCGGAAGGGCTTCCACCATCGCCAGCGCTCCCGGCAGTCCGGTCTCGTCGACGACGAAGAGATGCCAGTCGGCATTCGGACGGAGCGTGATCTTGCCGCGGGGCCCGATGGCGTCGATCCGGTCGCCGGCTGTCGCGGCCGAGATCCACGCGGTCCCCGGGCCGGCGCCGTGGAGGGAGACGTCCATCGTCACCGTCCGCTGGGCAGGGTCGACGGCGCGGATCGTGTAGCGGCGGTTCACCACCCGGTCTTCGCCCAAGGGCACCCGCAGCATCAGGTCCTGGCCGGGCTCGGAGCGCAACGTCTCGAGACCCGGGGCTGTCACCACCACTCGACGGAACGACGGGGTCAGTGCACCGGCTTCCGTCACCTGCAGGGGCCAGAGCGACGCATCGGCCAGCGGTCCGTCCGGCTTTCCCACCATGTCGAGCAGGCGATCGGGAGTCATGCACGTGTGGTCTACCAGGAACCATCCTGACCCCGGTCACCGACGACCGTGTCACCGACGACGACTCGAACCCGTGCCACGTTCTGCAGCCGCGCGAAGCGGCCGGTCGCGCTCCCCTGCCGTCGGGCCACGGCGCGGACAGCGGGGAACCAGGTCCCCGGCCCCGGGAAGGCGCGTCGGCATTCCACGGTCACCCGGGGGGCCGCCGCAACGGGCCCTCCTTCCGCAAAACGACCGGACCCGTCGAAGTCCCACCAGACCTCCACGATGACACCCGCCCCGCGGGGGACTTCCGCCCTGGCGCGGAAATGCAGCTCGGACCCCGGAGCGGTGTCGGCCCGGGCCATGCCCTCCACGGTCAGTGACAGCACGGGCTGGACTCCCCCACGCTGTGACGCGTCCGCCGGCACGACGACCTGCCCGTCGACGACCTCGTAGTTCGTGCTCGGCGGCGGGGCGACGCCGTCCTCCACCCAACGGCTCACGTCTCGAAGCGCCTGCTGGAGCACGCCGAGATAGCTCACCGTGTGGAGCGGGCTCTCCTGGACCTCGTCGTCGCCATGCAGCGCGTTGTCGGTGAACCAGAGGCGGAAGTGGTCGTCGACGGCGTCGCCCCGATGCGCACGGACCTGGGCGCGGTACCAGTCGGCCTGCCACGGCAACGCCTCCCGGTCGAGGAGGGACGCCACCACAATCATCTTCCCCTCGTAGCGACCCGTTTGCACCGTTCCGGCAGCGGCGGCCGCGAACAGGGGGCCGAGGAGGAGGGGACGTTGCGGGTAGCGCGGGGTGCCGTCGGCGTTGCGGAACTGGTCCCACACGTCGAAGTCGCCGGCCTCGGGGACCTGGTGCCGGTGGTAGGTCTCGGCCGCCAGATAGCCGCTGTTGTCCACCCGCACCGCGTCCCCCGGTCGCAACAGCGCGATGGAGTCGGCCGTACCCGGCCCGAACACCGCGACGCCGTCGATGAAGGAGAGCAGGCCGATCCTCGCCCCCGCCGCCGCGCCTGACCGCACATGGAGCTCGGCCCCACGGACGTCGACAACCGGACGACCCGATAGCCGGGCGGCCGTCGGGAGCGGCCCCGGGTGGCCAGCACCGCGCCAGGCGGTGTCGACGCCTCCCCGCGCCCGGCCGGGATGCCCCGCCGCCGTGCCCGGGGAGACCGTTTCGATCCCGGCGAGCAGGGCGACGACCTCGTAGTCCTCCCGGACGCGATCACGCAGCAGTGAGGCCGGCGCGTCGAATCCCAGGTAGCCGGGCTCGGTCCAGAATTCCTCGAAATAGGTGGGGTCCGCCGCGACCAGGCCGCGGTACAGGACCGGGAAGGCGTGCATCCCCATGGTCCGGTGGCCGAACCATGACCGCGGTGGGAAGCCCATGCGGGTGACCTCGGTCAGGGCATCGTGTTCCTCTGCCGTGAGCCCCGCGAACATGTCGCCGCTCCCACCTGGTTCGAGGGCGTCGACGATCTGGTCGAAGCGGTCGCGCAGCATGCGCTGCGCGTGCATCCGCACGGTGAACATGTTGGGGATGGCCATCGGTGACCCGATGACGTACGGGACGAAGCCGTCCCACACCCCGGACGTGTTCTCGGCACCACCAATGGTGCGGTAGCCCCCACCGCTCCCGCCGAAGGCGTACCCGTACGGGCGGTGCTCCCCGTACATGGCCGTCGCCACGACCCGCGAGTACCGGGCGGCGGCGGCATTGGCCCGGTAGGCCGCGATGGTCGGATCCACCGCAGAACCCGGCTGTCCCGACGCTCCGCCACCGTTGGTCTCTACGAAGGAGCCGCCGCTGGAGACGGAGAACGCGATCCGGTCCTCTTCGCCGGTTGCTTCCTGCGCAAGGAACTCGCTGTCGGGTACCGGAGTGATGTGCTGGAAGAAGCGCCCCTCATAGAGCTCCGCCGGAGGGAGATACATCGAAAACCGCGTGTCCGTCCCGGTGAAGCCGCCGTGCACGTAGCGATGGCGTACGGGAAGGTCTCTCCACTCGTCACCATCGACGTACGGCTCCGAGAACAGCTCGTCCGGACTCTCGCTTTCGACCTCGTCGCGCATGCCCTACGGCGTCCTCGGGCCGAGCGACGATCCGTCCGGGATCCGCAGCGCCCGATGGAGCACTGCCCGGGGGTACGGCAGCAACGGGCCAACCGTCTCGAACGTCCTCACCTCATCGATCTCCAGCTGCGCGGCGCTGCTCGCAGATACGCTTCGTCGCCCTGGACGTCCGTCTCTCCAATCTCTCGGAGGCCGAATCAGCCGCTCGTCGCACCGGCCGGCGCGGGGGCCGGCGCCGCGGACCCGTCCGGCGGCGGCGCCGGTGCGATCCAGACGGCGACGACGTACGCGACGACCACGGCCACGATCACGACCGGCATGAGGGTCACCGCATCGGAGAGGAAGAGAAGGCTCGGGAGAAGGACCGCCGTCATCGGCATCTTGAGCGCGCCCGCCACCATGGCTCCGACGCCCATGGCCGCTCCGGCGATCATCGGCAACCCACCCGCGTGGGAGAGCGCGATGCCGCCTGCGGCGCCGATGAACATGCTCGGGAAGATCGGGCCTCCCCGAAACCCGCTCAGCGAGATGGCGTAGGCCAGCCCCTTGCAGACGACGAGGAGGACCAGGGCGCCGACCGTCCAGCTCGCGGCGTGCTGGACGAGGGCCGGTAACGCCGACTGACCCGAGAAGAGCACCTCTGAAGAGCCGTGCGTGGTCCCGGCCGCGAAAGCGATGGCGAGTCCGCCGACCGCCAACCCAGCCAACGGCGTGAGCAGGATTCGGCTCCGCTCCACGAACGGGCGGAGCGAGGCGGCAAGCCGGAAGATGCCACCGGCGGCGAAGGCCGATCCGATGCCGATGACGATCGCCCACAGGAACTCGGATCCGGTCGGCGAGCCGACGTGCGGCAGCGCGCCCACGGTCAGGGAGAACGAGCCGAATCCCGTGAGGCTGTTGAGGCCCACGAAGATCAGCGACCCCACACCCGCCGCCAACAGCCCGGGCAACAGCACGATCTCCATCATCGGTCCACCCAGGCCGGCCATCTCCATGAGGAGGAAGGCGCCGACCAGGGGCGAGCCCAACAGCGTGGCGATGGCGGCGAAGCTCCCCGCGGCGCCGATCACCACGGCCGCCATCGGGGGGGCGTCCCGCTTGAACAGGTGCACCGCGAAGACGCCGAGGGCACTGCCGATCGCGATCAACGGTGCCTCGGGACCCAGGACGGCACCGAGGCTCAGCGTGGCCAGCGCCGCGGCAATGATGCCGAAGATCTCAATCGGGGGAACGGGCCCCGCGGATTTGAATCCCTCCGAAGGCTCGTGGCCGCCCGTGCCCGGGAGGTAGCGGATGGCCAGCGCGACGAGAAGCCCGCTGAGCGCCAACCAGGGTAATGGCCACCACAGGGGCTCCCCATGGAACCCGAGACTGTTCGGGAGATCGTCGAAGATCTCGTTCTGCAGCCTGGACACCGCGTCCAGGAAGAAGTAGGCGACCGTCGCAACCGGGACGCCGATGATCGCCCCCAGCAGGAGAAGGGCGATATAGCTCTTCGACTTGATGAGCGCAGTCGGGTCCGGAGCAGCCGCCGCCGGCTCAGGCGGGGCGGGGCTGGTCACCGTCCCCTCCCTGGGGTGCGGCGCCGGGTGGCCGGACGATCGGGCATCCCGGAGACACTATTGAGCAGCGCCGGGGGCTGTGCGGATGCCCACGGTTCCGGTTCACGGCAGGATGCCGACGCCCCGCGGAGAGGGCGCGACGGTCCGTCGACCCGCGGCCAGTGCCAATCCGGCCAGCAGTGCATTGCGGAGCTCTCGGGGATCGATGACCGCGTCATAGGCGAGCCGGTTGGCGGCGTTGATGGACGCGTCGGCCTGTTCGGCGGCCAGCCGCGCCCGCTCCTCGGCATCGGCCACCGCGCTCCCCTCCGAGCCGGCGGGCATCGCCCCCAGCGTGATGGAGGGGAACGCCAGGGTGATGGTCTGTCCGTCGAACGGGTTCATCGCCATGACGGATGAGCCGAAGCCGAAAGCCTTGCGCAGCGTGACGTGGAGCTTCGGCACCGTCAGGCGATGCTGCACCGCGAACATGCGGGCGGCGTGGCGCAGGATTCCCTGACGCTCGGCGACGGTGCCGGCCAGCACGCCGGGATTGTCGGCCAGAAACACACAGGGCAGGCCGAACGCACCCGCCACATCGAGGAAGTGGGCGGCCTTGTCCGCCGCTGCGCTGTCGATGGTGCCCGCCATGACGTCCGGATCGTTGGCCACCATCGCCACGCTCTGCCCACCCAGGCGCGCCAGTGCGGTCACGATGGAGCGCCCGAAGGTCGGCTGGATCTCGAGGAGCGAGCCGTTGTCGACCACCGTCTCCAGGACAGGGAGGATCGGATACGGACGGCGGGGGCTGGGAGGGATGAGCTCCAAAATGCCGTCGAGCCGACGCGGCCCGACGTCCGTCCCGACCCCGGACGGTGGCTGCTCCCACGCATTGATCGGGAAGTAGGCCAGGTAGCGCCGGACCAGAGCGATGGCCGCACGGTCGTCCGGCACGACGTTGTGCACCACGCCCGAGGCGGCAGCGGCCACCTGCGGGCCGCCCAGCGCTTCCTTGGTGACGTCCTCCCCGGTCGCCGCTTTCACCAACGGGGGGCCGGCGGCGAAGAGCGAAGCAGATTCGGTCATGACGACGAAGTCGGACAACGGGGCGGTCAACGCTCCGTGGCCGGCCGACGCGCCCAGCACCAGGCACACCAGAGGGACCACCCCGGAGAGCTCGGCCAGACCCAGCAGATCCCCGGGCCGCCGACCGGCGGCGGCGTCGGTGACGCGGTGGCCGGCACCTTCCAGCAGCATGACCAGCGGTACTCGTTCCTGCCGTGCGAGTTGGCACAGGCGGTAGCGCTTGTCCGACGCCCCACCGCCGATGGAGCCGCCCAGCACCGTGACGTCCTCGGCCCCGGCCAGAGCCGGTCGACCGCCGATGAGACCCGAGCCGGCCACGAGCGCATCGCCCGGCACCGGCGGATCCTCGGCGGTTCCCACCAACTGGCCGATCTCGGAGAAGGAGCCGGGGTCGAAGAGGGCGGCGATGCGCTCCCGTGCGTGCAGCCGGCCCCGCTCTGCCTGCCGCGCCAGACGGGCCTCGCCGCCCATGGCGAGCGCCTCGACCTTCCGGCGCTCGATCTCCCCCAATGCGGGGACCCAGTCGTGGGATTCCTCACTCACGAGACCGCTCAGATCCGTCCGGCCTGCAGCCTGAGGAGATCCGCCGAGCCCGCACCGTCCACGGCGATCACCTGACCGGAAATGAAGCGGGCCATCGGGCTGCAGAGGAAGAGCGTGAGCGAGCCGATGTCGGACCCGTGCCCCTGTGGGCCGAGCGGATTCTTCGGGCGGTCGTCGCGGGAACGTTGCCGGCAGCGTCATCGACCAGAATGTCCAGGCTCCCCTGCTTCTCGACCACGGCGTCGACCACCGAGCGCACCGCCTCGGCGTCGCGGACATCGCAGACGCCGAATTGCGCGTCGACGCCCTCCGCCTGCAGCTCGTGAACCGCCGCCTCGAGGTTCACCCGTTTGCGGCTCACCAGCATGACCCGGGCCCCGTGTCCACCCAGGACGCGGCAGATCTCATTCCCGATTCCGGTCGCCCCGCCCGTGACCAGAGCGACCTGATCATGCAAGAGGTCGGCGGCGAATCCACTCGCTTCCATGCGGGCCGATTATGGTCCATGGTCTCCGGCCGCGGCGCGGGCAGCCCCGGGGCGTCTGGGGGCCAGTGTCACAGGGTGTTCACACGGAGCACACAATGAGGAAACGACCGGTTCAATAGCCTCGCCGTTGTGAGACGATCGTCCGCGTGCGGACGCAACCGAGCCGGAGGTAGGGCGTGGCCGAGTCCGTCGTGAACGTGGGCGAGGACACCCACCAGAAGGCGCTCCGGGTCAATCTGGATCCGAGGTGGTACGGCACGGTTGCCGAGATCGGCGCCGGACAAGAGGTCGCCCGGTGGTTCTTCCGGGTCGGCGGTGCCGCCGGGACCATCGCAAAATCGATCTCCGCCTACGACATGGCGGTCAGCGATGCCATTTACGGCGAAGCCGACCGCTACGTCTCAGCGGGGCGGCTGCAGGCGATGCTCGACCACGAGTACACGTTGAACCTGGAACGACTCACGGACAAGCGTGGTGACACCACATCATTCTTCGCCTTCGCCAACACGGTGGTGGCGCGGAGTTTCAAGGGAACCAACGAGTGTCATGGGTGGATGGGAATCAAATTCCAGGCTCACCCGCGCGACGAACCGAGCCAGATCGTGCTCCACGTACGGATGCTCGATGTCGAGGCTGCCCTGCAGCAGGAAGCGATCGGCGTGGTGGGCATCAACCTGCTCCATGGTGCGTTCTTCCTGCACCACGAGCCGGAACAGCTCGTGGCAAGCCTGCTCGACCGCCTCAGCACCGATCGAATCGAGATCGACATGGTCGAATTTCGCGGCATCGAATTTCGGCGCGTCGACAATCGCCTGATGGCTCTGGAGCTCGTCCAACTCGGCCTGAGCGGCGTCGCCATGTTCGGCCCCGATCGTGCGGTGTTGCAGCCGAGCGAGACTCTCCGCAAGAAGGCGGTCCTACTCCAGAGGGGGAGCTTTCGGCCGACGACCCTGGTGAACATCGACATGCTCGAGTGCGCGCTGGCCAAGTTCACGGCCGAACCCGCGCTGGACGGAAAGCCGGTGCTTCCATTGGCCGAGCTCACGATGCGAAACCTTCTGGCCGGCGGCTCCGACGTTGATCGGCGCGACTTTCTCGCACGGGCAGACCTTCTCGCGGCGTGCGGAATGACGGTGCTCATCTCCGACTTCTTCGAGTACTACCGGTTGGCGGCGTATATCTCGGCGCGTACGACCGAGCGCATCGGCATCGTCATGGGCGTGCCGAGCCTGCTCGAGCTGTTCGATGAGAAGTACTACACCCAGTTGCCGGGCGGGATCCTCGAGAGCTTCGGACGGCTCTTCAAGAACGACCTCCGTCTCTACGTCTATCCCCTCCGTCGGACCCACGACGACGAGCTCCGCACCGTGGACAACCTCGAGGTCGATGCGTCGCTACGCCCGCTCTACGAGTATCTCGCCATGCGCGGCAGTTTCGTCCCCCTGGACAACTACCGCAGTGAGTGCCTGCCCATCTTCAGCCGGGATGTCCTCAAGAAGATCGCGTGTGGGGACAGTACCTGGGAATCGATGGTGCCGGACGCCGTGGCCGATCTCATCAAGATCAGGTCCTTCTTCGACTATGCGAGGCCGAGGGCCGAGGAGTGAACCGCCGTCAACTCCAGGTCGCGCAGCGCGTGAGGTGCACCGCTCCCGGTGATCTCGACCGTGGCCTCCGCACGAATATCGGACGCTGAAGCGCCCACGAAGAAGGTGAAGGTCCCCGGCTCGCACACCCGTCGCAGCGCCGGGTCATAGAACGCCAGCCGGCTTGCCGGTACCGTGAACGTGACCACGCTGACATCGCCCGGCTGGAGATCGACCCTGCCGAACCCGACGAGTTCACGATCCGGGCGGGCGGTGGACGCGACATCGTCGCGCACGTAGAGCTGCACCACCTCTTCGCCCGCCCGCTCGCCGTGATTGGCCACGGTGACCTCGACCACGGTCTCCGACGTCGTCCGCCCGGGCGTCACGCGCAGGCCGCCGTAGACGAACCTGGAATAGGAGAGGCCGTGGCCGAAGGCGAACAGCGGGGACACCGGGCTGTCGAGGTAGTCGCCGTAGAACTCCGTCCGCGCCCCCCTCGCTCGCATGTCGTGATGGAGCGGCAATTGGCCGACGTGCCGGGGCAGCGTGACCGGGAGCCGGCCGGAGGGATTCGCGACACCCGTGAGCACATCCGCGATCCCGTGGCCACCCTCCTCGCCCGGCAGGGGCGACCACAGGAGGGCGTTCGCCACCGCAGCAACCCGGCCGAGGGTGTGGACACGCCCGCTCACGACGACCACGACCGTCGGGGTGCCGGTGGCGGCGACTGCTTCGACGAGCTCCGTCTGGGCCCCGGGGAGATCGAGTGAGACGGCGTCCCGCATTTCGCCGCTCGTGCAGTCCGGGACCAACCCGGACTTGGCGCCCACGAAGACGAGTGCCACGTCGGCGTGGCGCGCCGCCTCGACCGCGGCTTCGAAGTCTCGGTCGTCAGGATCGGAGTCGTGACACCCCCGCTCGAACGACACCGCGACGTCACCTCCGAGCGCCTCCCGAAGTCCGGCCAGCGGCGTCACGTGGCGCGTGAAATGCGGCCCTGGTTGAAACGACCCTCCGTCGGAGGGAAGCAGGGCAAGGTCCACGGCGGGCGCCCCGGTGGCCAGCGGACCGGTGCTCTCGTCTGCGCCGGCGATCACGGTCCAGGCGTTGCGATACATGATCTCCAGGTGAGCCGGATAGTGGTAGTCGCCCTGCAGCAGACGCTGATCGTCGGCGTGAGGCCCGATCACGGCGACCGACCGCAAGCCGGCCGCGTTGAGGGGCAGCACACCGTCGTTGGTCAACATGCACACGCTCTTCGCTGCCGCCCTCCGGGCCAGCTGCCGCTGCCCGTTCGTGTCGAAGACCGCTGCGGCGAGAGCCGGGTCGACGTACGGGCGCTCGAACAGCCCAAGACGGAACTTCTGCGCCAGGACGCGCTCGACGGCACGGTCGACGATCTCCTCGGAGAGGCGTCCGTCCGCGATACAGGACGGGAGCTCCCTATAGAAGTCGAAGGCCGGCAACTCGACGTCGAGACCGGCTGCGATCGCCTGCATCGCCGCCTCGCTGCGATCGGCAGCGGTGCGGTGATGATCGACCAGCTGACCGACGGCGAAATAGTCGGCGACCACGGCGCCGCGGAATCCGAGCTCACCGCGCAGGAGCTCGGTGAGGATCGCGTACGAGCCGACGCAGGGCAGGCCGTCGATGGAGGCATACGAGTTCATGATTCCGGCCAGGCCCGCGTGGCGGATGACCGCGGCGAAAGGGGTGGCATACACCTCGCGCAGCTCCCGAGGGCCCACGTGCACGGGCGCTTGATTGCGGCCACCGATGGACGCGCCGTAGGCCAAGAAGTGCTTGGCCGCGCAGGCCACGCCCCGAGCCAGATCGGAGGTCTGCAGCCCCCGGACGTACGCCACTCCGAGCCGGGCGCACAGTTCGGGCGATTCCCCGTAGGTCTCCTCGACCCGCCCCCAGCGCGGGTCACGGGCCACGTCCAGGACGGGGGCCAGCGCCAGGCGGGCCCCCACGGCCAGCATCTGCACCCGAATGGTGTCGGCGACCGCCGACACCAATTCCGGGTCCCAGGTGGCCGCCAATCCCAGGGCTTGCGGAAACGTCGTCGCGCCGCGGTGGGTGAACCCGCCGACGGCCTCCTCGTGCACCAGGACCGGGATGCCCAGACGGGTCTCCTCCACGACCGACCGCTGTATCTGGTTCACGAGGGCCGCGGAGGCTTCGGGGAGGAGCCCGGTCGAGGCACCGATCCGCGTGATCTGGCCGATCCCGTTCGCGAGGAGGTGCCGAGCCCGGTCCCCGTCAAACCGGTCGTCCGTCACGAGCTGCGTGAGCCAGATCGCTCCGAGCTGAGCGACCTTCTCCTCAATCGTCATCCGACCCAAGAGGTCGGCGACACGGTCGTCCACCGTCGCCGCGGGATTCCGGTAGACCACGCCTGCGTCAGTCGTCACTCCCACCCATACTTCCCACGGGCCACCCAGAAGGTCGCATCACGTGTGAGTCTATGATTCGTGTCCCTCCCGGTGCGGTCCGTCGACCGGGCCGGCTGAGTATCGTGAGCGAGAACGACACGTGACGCACGCCGGAGTGGACGGGGGATGACGAGTGGCTGAGGGACTCTCCTCGAGCGAGGTGGCCGGGGAGATCGCTCGGCACAGGACGCATGCGGCGGAGCACGGGAATGCCAGCGACGCAGCCACTGCGGAGGGCGCGAAGGGCGTCGACGACGGGGAGCGGGATCACGATCGCGTCCTCTCCATCATCGAGGCCGTGATGCTGGCGGCTGTCGCCCTGCTCGCCGCCTACACGGGATTTGCCTCAGCCAAGTGGAACACCGAATCATCGGTGCGGTTGGCCCAGGCCTCGGCCGATCGAACCGAGGCAAATCGGGCGGCCCTGAATGCGCAGAACCTCAAGAACTTCGACTCGACCACCTTCAACACCTGGTTCACGGCTTACGTCGCGGGTAACACGACCGCGGAGAATGTTGCAGTGCGACGATTTCGTCCGGCCTTCACGGTTGCGTTCGACGCCTGGCTCGCCACCGACCCGTTCACGAATGCGAAGGCGCCGCCCGGACCGACGTACATGCCCGAGTACAAGCAGCCCGAGCTCGTCGCCTCAGCGGTTCTCGACAACAAGGCGACCGCGGATTACACGCTCGGGGTGCAGGCGGGCACGAACGCTGACAACTACATCCGAGACACCATCTACCTCGCCACGATCCTGTTCCTCATCGGGATCAGTGGCCATTTTCGATTCGTCCGGATCCGCGTGGCCCTGGTGACGCTGAGCGGGATCATGATGATCGTTGCCATCGTCACCATCGCGTTCTCACCGCCCATCCCCTGAAGAGCACTGTGATTCGTCTCATCGCCGCCATCGACTCGCAACGAGGGATCGCCACCGACTCCGGCATCCCATGGACCCTGCCCGGGGACACCGCCTACTTCCGCCAGAAGACGCAGCACGGCGTCATTGTCATGGGACGCGCCACCTACGACGAGTTCGCCGCACCGCTGCACGACAGGGAGAACTTCGTCCTGACCACCCGTTCCACGCCGTTGCGCGCCGGCTTCCGGGCCATTGCCGACCTCGGTCGGCTGCGGGGTACGATCCCGGACGAGGACGTCTGGGTCATCGGGGGAGCAACCGTGTACCGCGAGGCCATCGCCGAAGCGGAGGAGCTGCTGCTGACGCAGGTCAGAGAGGACTTCCACTGCACCAAGTTCTTTCCACCCTTTGCGGACACGTTTGCCCTCCACAGCGAGAGCGACGACCACAGAGAGAACGGGGTCACCTATCGCTTCGAGATCTGGCGCCGGTTCGCCGGAATACGCTCCTCCCCGTGACCCTCATTTCGTACGGTCGCCGGCTGACCGAGCTGGCCGAACAGGATCCCGACCGACCGGCCATCACGTGCGGCGAGCACAGCCTGACGCGCTCGGAGCTCGAGTCCGCCGCCAACCGGCTTGCCCGCGACATGGCTGCCGGGGGGGCGCAGGCGGGCGACATGGTCACCGTCGCTCTCCCCAACTCGCTCGAGTGGTTCGTCGCCTTCGCGGCCTGCTGGAAGATCGGAGCGATCCCGCAGCCGGTCTCGGCCCGATTGCCGCCGCGGGAGCTGGGGGCGATCCTCGAACTGGCCGACCCCACTGTGGTGATCGGCGTGGCACCCGAGCTGGCCGAGGGACGGCGGACCCTGCCCGCCGGGTACCGTCCCGATCCCGGCCTCTCCGACGGCCCGCTGCCCGATGTCACCTCCCCGGCCTGGAAGGCCCCGACCTCTGGAGGGTCGACAGGACGACCGAAGCTGATCGTCTCGGGCGATCCTGCAACCTACGATCCCGACGTTCCACCTCTCTTCGGCAAGGTCGACGGCTGCATGGTCGTGCCCGCTCCGCTGTACCACAACGGTCCGATCGTGTGGTCCTGTTCGGCCTGGCTGGCGGGGAGCCACGTGGTCATCCTTCCCCGTTTCGACGCCGAGGCCACGCTGCAGGCCATCGACCGCACCGGGGCCGACACCGTCTACCTGGTACCGACCATGATGAAGCGCATCTGGCGGCTCCCGGAGCAACGGCGCGACTCGTACGACATGTCCTCCCTGCAGTCCGTCTGGCACCTGGCCGAACCCTGCCCGCCATGGCTGAAACAGGTCTGGATCGATTGGCTGGGACCGGACCGGATCTTCGAGCTCTACGCCGGCACGGAGGCCCAGGCGGCCACCGTGATCACCGGGGCCGAGTGGCTCGCCCATCGCGGTTCGGTCGGCCGCCCGGCGCCCGGCACCGTCATGATCTGCGATCCCGATGGAAACGAGCTGCCGGCCGGCCGGGAAGGAGAGATCTGGTTGCGGACCGTGCGGGACCGACCCACCTACCGCTACATCGGTGCCGCGGCGCGGCGCCGTGAGGGTGGGTGGGAGTCGCTCGGTGACATGGGGTGGCTCGATGACGACAATTATCTGTATCTGGGTGACCGGCTCGAGGACATGATCCTCACCGGCGGGGCGAACGTCTACCCGGCCGAGGTCGAGGCCGCCATGCAAGAGCATCCTGCCGTCAGTTCCGTGGTCGTCATCGGTCTCCCAGACGACGACCTGGGGAACATCGTGCACGCCATCGTCGAGGCAAGTCCCGAGGCGGTCCCGCAGGACGAACTCTTGCGTTTCGTGGCGGACCGCGTCGCGCGTTACAAGGTCCCCCGCTCGGTCGAGTACACCGATCAGCCTCTGCGAAACGAGGCCGGCAAGGTACGACGGAGCGCTCTCCGGGCGGCACGGGTCAGTTCGGCGACCAGCGAGCGCTGAGTCCCTCCAAGGACGCTTCGTCGACGGTTCGTCGACCCTTCGTCGCGTTCACGGGGCCGCAAATGCCGCGACGAAACCCACCAGAGCGAGCAGCAAGGTCGCTGCCGTCATGAGCCGGAAGACATGTGCATCATGGGGGGCGTCTCCGTCCCTGCGTCGGGCCGAGGTCGTGAGGACGGCGAGCACGACGGCCCAGACGACCACCGCGGCGGCGATGAGACCCAGGGCCAGATCTTGATCCGTGCCCCGCAGCGGCCACACGTGACGCAGCAATACGGCCACGCAGACGACGACGGCAAGCCCCGAGCGGTTCCAGGCGAGAACCGTTCGCTCCTCCGCCAGCCCGGGCTCCGGGGGGTTCGAGGGGGCGACCTCCGGCCTCAACGGGACCCCAGCGCGGCGAGGACCACGGCGATGGCACCGATGACGACGATGCCGAGGGTGAGGACGATGGGCATCCACGAGCGGGGAAGGGGGTCCCCCCGCCGCATGGCCCGCTGATTGGCACGCCACTGGCGAAAGCTCTCGGCGGCCACAATGGCCCCCAGGGCGATGAGGGGGAGCCCCAAGGCCCGACGCCCCCACTCCACCTGGAGCTTTGGGAGGAGCTGCGTCGCCGCCACACCCGTGGCGATGAGTGCCAGAGCGGTGCGGTTCCAGGCCAGAAACGTCCGTTCGTTGGCGTAGGTGAAACGAGCATCAGGCTCGCGCTCCACCGGCGCGCTCTTCGGGCCCGGATCGTGTCGTGCAGCCGGCTCCTCGCCTGCGACGTCGCTCACCGAACTCACGCCAAACAGTATCCGGCCCACACCAATATCCTCGGACCCCCGGAGATCCGCCGGTGCTGACGCAGCGCCATGGCCACGTCGCGGCGCGACGGCAAGGAGACGTTGACGACAACGAGCTCGTCCTCAACCACTCTCTGCCTGCTGCGACCGACGCCATCATGGAGGCCGAACGAGCGGGCGCACCGGCCAGACTTCAGCGCGAGGACGATCGCCGGCCACGGCGGCCAACCGCGAACACTCACCCTGGCTCGACCAGATGAGCGCACAGGAGACCGCAGAGGGGCCGGCCACCTCGAAGGTGCCGCCCCGGACCGGGATGGAGGGCTCCCGCCCGGACCGCCCAGGGACCCTTGACTTTCCCTCGTCAGCGAGGAAAAGTGAACCGACGCCCAGCGAGGCGTCGTCGGTCGTCACAGGGTCGAAGCGTCAACCAGGAAGCCCTCCCGCAGTCGTCTCGCGGCGTTGCGTGGGTTGCCGGCTGCGCCAGGCAATCAGGGAACGCCCAACGAACGGAGGGCTGAGATGAGTACCGTCAGCGCCGGCACGCAACGTACGACTGGCGGCGAGCACGACGTGGCGGCCGGGCCCCGGGGCTCCCGCCATGAGTAACGACTACGACGTCATTGTGCTGGGCGGGGGCTCGCCGGGCGAGCACTGCGCCGGCGCCTTGGCGGAGGGTGGCCTGCGCGTGGCCGTCGTCGAGCGTGAACTCGTCGGGGGCGAGTGCTCCTACTGGGCCTGTATTCCGTCCAAGACGCTGCTGCGACCGGGTGAGGCCGTCCAAGGAGCCCGGGACGCCGTCTCGAGCGCCGAGGTCGACGTGGAGGCGGTCTTCGCCTGGCGAGACTTCATGGTCTCGGACTACTCGGATGCGGGACAAGAGCGCTGGCTGGCAGATCACGGAATAGACCTGCTCCGCGGCTCGGGACGGCTGGCGGGGCGCGGCGTCGTCGAGATCGACGGTGTGCGCCACACCGCGGACCACGTCGTCCTGGCCAACGGCGCCGACCCCGTGGTCCCACCGGTCCCGGGCCTCCGGGACCTCGACGGCATTTGGGGCAGTCGCGAGGCCACGTCGATGAAGGCGGTCCCGCGCCGCCTGCTCATTTTGGGTGGTGGGCCGGTCGGGGTTGAGATGGGGCAGGTCGTGCGTCGACTCGGCGGCGAGGCGGTGATCATCGACATGGCCGAGCATGTGCTGGGCCGGGAGCCGGCGCCGCTCGGCGAGGCCCTCGGCGAAGCGCTGCAACACGAGGGTATCGAGCTGGTCCTCTCGGCGAACGTCAGCGCGGCACGGCGTGACGGTGAAGACTACGTTCTCGAGGTCGACGACGGACGTCAGCTCAAAGGCGACCGGATACTCGTCGCCACGGGAAGGCGGCCGCGGGTCCGCGGACTCGGGCTCGACACCGTCGGCGTCGAAGAGGACGCCCACGGTGTCCCCGTCGACGCCCACCTCCGCGCCGCGGACGGTCTCTGGGCAATCGGTGACGTCAATGGGATCTGGCCGCTGACCCATGTGGGCAAATACCAGGGCGAGGTCGTCGCAGCGAACATTCTGGGCACGCCCAGGAAAGCGAACTATGAGGCGGTCCCCCGTGTCGTCTACACGGACCCCCAGGCGGCCGCCGTGGGCGCGACCGCCGGCCGCTTCAGCGCGACCGTCCCCCTCACCGAAATTGCGAAGACTGCGACCTACTCACGGGCGTACGCCGACAGCAAGGGATTCATCACGCTGCTCAGCGACGGCCAGCGACTGACCGGTGCTTACGCGCTCGGACCCGAGGCGGGCGAATGGCTCCAGCAGGCCACGCTGGCGATCCGTGGCCACCTTCCTCTCGACATTCTCGCTGACACCATTCAGCCCTTCCCGACCTTCTCCGAGATCTACGTCACCGCGCTCAAGGTTCTCCGTGACGACATCGCGTCAGGGTCGGCGCCGAGTGGCATGGAACCGATCATGGCGAGTTGACGGATGGAGGGGCGGTGACCAGAGGATCAGAGACACCGCACTCCCCGTCAGGCAGCGAGGCCTGACGGCGCCACACATGGAGAATCTGGTCACCATGACGACGCACGTCCCCGAGGGGACGTCCGAGGCCGAGGTCGAGGACGTCAAGGCCCGGGAGGCGGCGCACTCGCGACAGCTCGCCATGGAGGGTCGTCTTCTCCGTTTGTGGCGACCTCCGTTGCGGGCGGGCGAATGGCGCACGCTCGGCCTGTTCGACGCGGCCGACCGGGCAGAACTCGAAGGCGTGCTCCGCTCCATGCCGCTTCGAGTGTGGCGCAGCGATCACATCGTCGGGCTTCGGCCCCACCCGAACGACCCAGGCAGGGCGGGCCGACCTCGATCCCCTGCGCCAAAGGACGCCGGCAGCGAGTTCTTCACGACCTTCACCGCCACCCTGCCACCGGACATCCCGAGTCAGCTTGTCGACGAAGCGGGCACCGAGGAGGCCACACGGGCGCGGGACCTGGCCGAGCGCGGCCTCCTCGAGCGGCTGTGGCGGCTGCCGGGCCACGGGCGAACGCTCGGGCTCTGGCAGGCCCTGAACTCCGCAGAGATGCAGACCCTTTTGGGGTCGCTCCCGCGGCCCGACTGGTTCAGCGTGGACACGCTGCAGCTCAGCATCCACCCGAGCGACCCCGCGTTGATGGACACCTGAGGGGAGGAGGGCCATGACTGCTCCCGATCGCAAGGTCGCGATCGTCACCGGAGGCTCCCAGGGCATCGGAGCCGGCATCGTCGACGGCTACCGGCGCCACGAGTGGGCGGTCGTTGCCACCTCCCGGACCATTGCTCCGACCGCGGATCCGATCATCCTCACGGTGGCCGGAGACGTTTCGGATCCCGCCACGGCCGAACGCATCGTCGACAGCACGTTGGAGCATTTCGGGCGCATCGACACCTTGGTCAACAACGCGGGGATGTACGTCTCCAAACCGTTCACCGACTACACGGCCGACGACTACGCAGCGATGGTCGGGGTCAATCTCACGGGTTTCTTTCACCTGACCCAGCTGGCGGTCAGGCACATGCTGGACAGGGGAACCGGACATGTCGTGAACATCACCACGACCCTTGTCGACGTCGCCGACGCCAGCGCACCGTCCCTCCTCACCGCGCTCACCAAGGGCGGTCTTGCCGCAGCGACCAGGTCACTCGCCGTCGAATACGCGTCGCGCGGCATCCGGGTCAACGCGGTCTCGCCTGGGATCATTCAGACGCCGGTCCAGCCCCCAGAGAGCTACGCCTCGCTGGGGCCTCGACTACCTCCTGTCGGACACGTCGGCCAAGTCAGCGACATCGTCGATGCCATCCTCTTCCTGGAGTCCTCGCCCTTTGTGACGGGTGAGATCCTGCATGTCGACGGCGGTCAGATCGCCGGCCACTGACCCGGTGGGTCGCTCAGACCTGCACCCGCTTCGAGGCCTGGTCGAGCGACAGGACGGAGCTGCCCGCCAGCTCCGGACCGGACGTATGCAAGTGACAGCGGACGGTGGTGCCGTCCCGGGTGCGGTACGGCTCCGGCTCGACGACGCCGCAGATCTCCATGGCGAAGGGACAGCGGTCTCGGAACCGACAGCCCTGCCCGGCTGCCATCGCCTCGCTGACCTCGCCCCGCAGCAGGACCCGCTTCCGCTCGTGCTGTCGAGCAGGGTCAGGGACCGGAATGGAGGAGAGGAGGGCGGCCGTATAGGGATGCGAGGGTCGCTCATAGACTTCGTCCGCATCGCCCTCTTCGACGATCTGTCCGAGGTACATCACGGCGATGCGGTCACTGATATGCCGGACCACCGACAGATCGTGGGCGATGAAGAGGTAGGCGACCCCGAGCGAATGCTGCAAGTCGGTCAGCAGGTTGATCACCTGTGACTGGGTGGATACATCGAGCGCGCTGACCGGCTCGTCGCACACGAGCAGCCGCGGCTCGAGTGCCAGTGCGCGGGCGATGGCGATCCGCTGACGTTGCCCGCCGGAGAACTCGTGCGGTTGGCGCGAGAGGGCGTGGGAACCGATACCCACCTGGGACAGGAGCTCCACCACCCGGTGCTCCCGCTCGGCCCGGCTCATCGACGTGTGGATGGCCAGCGGCTCGCCGACGATGTCGGCGATGCTCTGCTTGGGGTCGAGCGACGAGTAGGGGTCCTGGAACACCATCTGCATCGAATCTCGGTACCGGCGCAGCGAGGGTCCGCGCAGGGAGGTGATGTCCTTCCCGTTGACCACGACCGTCCCGCCGGTCGGGTCAACGAGCCGGAGCACCACCCGCGCCAGGGTCGATTTGCCCGAGCCACTCTCACCGACCAAGCCCAGCGTCGTGCCGGGCTGGATGCTCAGGCTGACCTGGTCAACCGCTCGGACCGAGCCGCTGACCCGACGGAGCACACCACTTCTGAGCGGGAAATCCTTGACCAGACCGGTCACCTGGAGCACCGGCGTCTCGAGCTCGGTCGACGGTGCCGTCTCCCCGGGAAGCGTGGGTGCCAGGGCGCCATCGGGCTGCGACGATGGGCCGGACAGCGTCAGGTCGTCCTGGCGGACACAACGAGCCAGGGAAACGGTCGCAGGGCTGTCCGTCCCCGTGCCGACGGAGACGTCGTCCGCCACGGAGACCGCCCGCAGAGGCACGGGCGCCGCGGCACAGGCCTCCTGTGCGTAGGAACAGCGCGGGGCGAAACGGCAGCCGGCCGGGAACTGGTCCGGACGCGGCACCATGCCCGGGATGGCGTGCAGGGGCTCGCCCCTCGGCGTGAGCTGTGGGATGGCATGGAGCAGTGCTTCGGTATAAGGGTGCTGGGGTCGAGCAAAGAGATCCACCGCCGTTCTGTGCTCGACGATCTGACCGGCGTACATCACCACCACGTCGTCGGCGACGTCCGCGATCACGCCCAGATCGTGCGTCACGAAGATCATGGCCATGTCTTCTTCACGCTGCAACGCGTGGAGCAGCTCGACGATCTGCGCTTGGGTCGTCACATCGAGGGCCGTGGTGGGCTCGTCAGCGATCAGGAGCTTGGGTGAGCACGACAGCGCCATGGCGATCATGACCCGTTGTCGCATGCCACCCGAAAACGCGTGCGGGTAATCCTGGGCCCGAGTCACCGCCCCCGGTATCTCCACCCGGTCGAGCATCTCGACGGCAACGGTCCACGCGTCGGCCCGGCTGATGCCCCGGTGCGTGCGTACCTGCTCGGCGATCTGATTGCCGACCGTGTACGCGGGGTTCAAGCTCGTCATCGGCTCCTGGAAGATCATCGCGATGTCGTTCCCGCGGAGCTTGCGCAGACCGGCCTGGCCGAGCGTGGTGAGCTCCTGCTGTTCGAACAGGATGGATCCGGCCACGCGCGAGACCGCAGCCGGAAGGAGGCCCATCACCGCGAGCGCTGACACCGTCTTGCCCGAGCCGCTCTCACCGACCAGACCAAGCGTCTTCCCACGTTGCACCGAGAAGGTGGCGTCCTCCATGACCGGGAGCCACTCCTGCCGAGTCAGGAATTCGATCCGCAAGCTGTTGACTTCGAGAAGTGCCGAGGAGGGCACCACCATTGTGGGTGACACCGCCTCTCCCCTGCCGGTCAAGCCGAGCCGGGCCAGGCGACCACGACGGGCGGATCCCTCCCCGCCGACGAGGCCGCTCCCGGCCGGCCGCTCCCGCCCCAACGAATCGCGCAGGCCATCGGCCACCAGGTTGAAGGCCAGTACCGTCAGCATGATGGCGATGCCGGGGAAGATGACGGCCCACGGAGCGGAGTTGATGAACTGAAAGCCCTCCTGCAGCATGCCGCCCCAGCTGGGAGTCGGCGGCTGCTCCCCGATGCCGAGGAAGCTCAGGCCGGCCTCGGTCAGGAGCGCGAAGCCAAGGGACAACGCCAGCTGAATGATGATGGGTGACGCGACGTTGGGCAGCACGTGGCGCGCCAACAGGCGGTTGGAGGTGGCACCAAGACTTCGGGCCGACTCGATATACGCCTCCTCGCGGACCGCGATGACCTCGCCGCGGAGCAACCGGACGAAGCTCGGCACGAACACGATGGCGATGGCGATGGCCGCGTCATTGACGTCGGCGCCAAGAAGCGCGGCCACCGTCAGGGCCAGGATCAACGGGGGGAAGGAGAAGAGCGCGTCCATCGTCCGCATGATCACGCTGTCCGCGGCTCCGCGGAAGAAGCCGGCAATGAGGCCGAGCGGGATGGCGACAACCGCGGCCATACCCACGATCTCGAAGGCCGCCCGCAGCGAGATACGGGCGCCCCAGATCAGACGGCTCAGGATGTCGCGCCCGAGGTCGTCCGTCCCGAGCAGGTGTGTGAACGAGGGCGGGGCGTTGATGGCGTTGATGTCCTGCGCGTTCGGGGGGTGCGGCGCGACCAGCGGAGCAAAGATCGCTGCGACGATGACGACCACGAGGAAGATCAGTCCGGCGATGGCCCAGTGCTGATGGAGGAACCGGACCCAGAACCCGGGGCGGCGTTGCGGGATCTCGTCGGGACTGTCCCCCGTCTCGGGGACGGCGTTGAGACCGACGAAAGGGTCGCCGGCATCGGGTGGGCTCCAGGAGGTCATTGAGGCCCGCTCACGACAGTCGGATCTTGGGATTGAGGTAGGCGTAGATGATGTCGACGACGAGGTTGATCAGCACGAACGCGGTCGCCACGACCAGCACGACCCCCTGGATCTCCGGTATGTCCTTGTCGTTGATCGCCTGAATGATGTAGGTGCCCAATCCCGGTAGCGAAAAGATCTGCTCGATGATGAGCGTGCCCCCGAGCAGGTAGCCGAACTGAATGCCGATCACCGTGACCGCAGGGCTGAGGGCGTTCTTGAGGGCGTGCTTCCCCACCACCATGCGCGGGCTGAGGCCCTTCGCCACGGCAGTTCGCATGTAGTCCTGATCGAGGGTGTCGATGAGGGCACCGCGCACTTGGCGCGCGATCACGGCTGACCCGCCGATACCGAGCGCGAGCCATGGCAGGAGCAGGTCCTGGAACCATTCCGCCGGTGACTGCGTCAATGGCGTATAGCCGAGCGCGGGAAGCCATTCCAGCTTGACGGCGAAGATGATGATGAGGATCATGGCCAGCCAGAAGTCGGGGATGGCCACCGCGATGCTCGAACCCACGGTGACACCGCGGTCGCGGGCCGTGCCTTGGTGCAGCCCGGACACGATCCCAGCCGGAAGTCCGATCAGGATGGCAAGGATCATGCCCCCGGCGGCCACGCTCAGTGTGACCGGGAACCGGGCCGCGATACCCGATTCCACCGTCTCGTTGTTGAAGAGCGAGTTGCCGAGGTTGCCGCTCAGGGCCGCTCTGAGCCAGTTCCAGTATTGAACGAAGAATCCCTCGTTCAAGTGCAATTGCGCAGTGATTTTGGCGATCTCGGCCGGCGTCGCCTTGGTGCCTCCGGCCAGGGCGATGGCCGGGTTGCCCGGGATGATGAGGATCAGCGAGTAGACGCCAAGGGAGATCAGGAACAACAGCAAAATCGTGATGAGCAGCCGACGGGCGACGAACGTCGGGAGCGAACCGCTACCGGATGCCATTGCCGCCGGTTAGCTCAGCGGAAGCCGAAGGGGCGGCACAGCTCCGACATCCCGGGAATCCTCATGCGACCCATGCCGGCGATGACTACTTCTTGATGTAGATACCGGCCAGATCGGAGCGACACTGCCCGATCGGGGCAACGACGTCTCCTCCCACCCGATTCTTGTTGTAGGCCACGATGGACGGCATGAAGGCCAGCGGAACCAAGAGTCCCTGCTGAATGACCGTCTTGTCGATCTGCTGCATCAGTGGGCCCTGCAGGCTGGGGCTCAGAGATGCATTCGCCTGTTGAATCAGCGGTGACAGCTGGGGGTTCACGGAGCCCAGCGCGTTGGCCACGAAGCCGGAGGACTCGAAGAGGGCTTCGAAGCTGTTGGAGAGATCGGGACCATTGCTGAGCTGCTCACTGAGTACCGCGTCGCCCTGCTTCTTGATGTACACGTCCGTCAGGAAGTCGGCGCCGGGAATCTGCTGCAAGTTGGCCGTGAAGCCGGCGCTCGCCATTTCCGATTGGAGAAGTGCAGCGGCCCGGGCGTAGGTCGCGTCGCCCGACGGGATGATGAGGTTGAATTTCACACCCTGGGGGTAGCCGGCCGCCTTGAGCATGGCCTTGGCTTTCGAGGGACTGTAGGCGTCGGTGGATCCAAGGGACTTGGAGTAGCCCGGCGACCACGTCGGCACGGGTTGGTAGGCCGGCTGCCCGAGCCCATCGAACACCACCTTGTTCAGGGCGGCCCGGTCGACGGCGTACTCGAGCGCCGATCGCACCTTCTCGTTGGCGAACGGGCCGGTGTTCTGGCGCAGCTCAATCTCCATGTAGTCATAGGACTTCGTCGTCGAGATCCCGATGTTCGGATCGCTTTTGAGCTGGGGATAGTTCTGTGGCTCGACCTCAATCATGTCGACGGCACCGGAGGTCAGTGCCGTGGCTGCTTCGGGCCCCTGCGTCACCTGGGTGAAGTCCACGCCGCCGAGCGGATAGGCCTTGGAGTCCCAATACTTGGGGTTCTTCGCCAGCACGATCGACGAACCCTGGCGGTAGCTCTTGAGAACGTAGGGGCCGGCGCCGACCGGCTGGGTGGACTGGGTCGAGATCGACCCGGCCGGGTAGATCTGGCCGTCTATGTAGGTCGATGCCCAAAGGAAGTCACCGGCGGTCGGCTTACTGAGATTGACGACCACCGTCGAAGGATCGGGCGTCTGAATGCTCGAGATGGCGAACAGCGATGACCGCAGGGGGCTGGTCTTGGTGTGGTTCAGGCTGGCAGCCACGTCGGTGGACGTCACCGGCTGGCCGTTGGAGAATTCGAGGCCGGGGCGTATGTGGAAGGTGATCGTGCTGCTGTTGTTCGAGATCGTCCAGCTCTGGGCCACACCACCCATGATGGCGGTGTTTCCCGGCTGGGCCATCGACTGGTAGATGTTCGACGTGACCGTGTACGAGCAGTCGTTCTCCTCGGTGGCCGGCGCGAAGTCGTTGTCGAACTCGTTGTTGAGGTCGAATCCGTACTTCAACACCCCGTTGGGGTCGACGTTGGAGGGCGAGGCCCCGGCAGGTCCACTGTTCGAGAGTGCCTGGGCCAAAGGCGTGACGAGAACACCCGCCGCCCCCAAGAAGAGAACCAGCCGACCACTCCGCCGTACCCGGTGCGGCCGGCGGCCCGTTCGAACTTCTCCTCGGTCCAGATCACTCGACCCCTGCCCGACCAACCTCATGCGCATTCCCCCGGATCAGTCCGGCCCACGGCCACATGGTGCCGACATGGACAACCCCAATAGCGGGAATATAGCCAATCCCTGACACTCGTGTCAGTCGGCTCACCCGCTCGTCGCGGGGAACCCAAGGCCGCACGGCCGCGCGCCGCCCGTGGTGTGCAAGGACCGAGAACCCGCGCCGCGCCAATTCCGCCCGGTTCCTCATCGCCTCGATCCGTGGAGCCGTGGCCTCGTGGCGTCGTCGCGTCGTTCCCCGGTCGGGCCGACAGAGCCCCGTGCCCGGAAATCGCATACCTCTCGGAGTCGAATGACCGATCAGATCGCCACCTGTTCGCAGGGTGGGTGCAGCAAGGAACTCACCCGCGTCCACAACGCAACAGGAATCGATGTCGAGGGCAGGGTGGGCCCACTCTGGACGTGCAAGGACCATCGACCGAGCTCTGGATGAAGCTCAGCGGCGAGCTCGTCCCTCCAGAGGAGTGGTGGCCCGACTGAACGAACCGCGCACAACGGTGGTGGTTGTTGGGGCATCTGCCGCTCCACGTCCGCGTCATCGGAACCGCAGTGAGCCCTGGGGGCAGACCTCCCCTCCTGATCCTCCGCGTCGCCACCTCTCTGCTCCTGGTCGTGATGGCATGGATGACCTGAGACCTGCCGCAGGTGACGATCCAAGAGGGCGTGGCTGGCTGCGGGGTGCCTCGCCGTGGTCTGCGTCGTTCTCCAGTCGGAGAAGACGGCTGAACCCGAACCACAGGTCTCAGAGGGCCCGTTTGAAGTGCGACGAAAGGTGCGATGTAGTAGGTCATGCCCATTTCGCTCGTTGGGGACCGGGTCGGGAAACGTCCCGGTTCGGGCCGATCGAACCGGAGCGCCCTCGGAAGCGACCCGGTGGCGTCCTCATGAACCCGCCGCTCGCGGGGGTCCGGGTGCTGGAACTGGGTATCGCACTGGCCGTACCGTCGGCCGCGGCGATGTTGGGCGATTGGGGCGCAGAGGTGATCAAGGTCGAGCCCCATGCCGGAGATCCGCAGCGAGGCAACACGGCGAACGCCTATTTCTCTCAGGACAACAGAGGCAAGCGCAGCATCGTCCTTGATCTGGCGTCGGACGAGGGTAGAGCCATCATGCTCACGCTCATCGACCGCGCCGACGTGTTCGTGACCAACATACGGCCCGGCGGTCTCCAACGCCTCGGTATGGATCCGGCCTCACTGCTGGAACGCAACCCTCGGCTGATTTACGGCCTGCTCACGGGTTACGGCACCGATGGACCCGCCGCGGATCGCGCCGGGTACGACATCGGTGCGTTCTGGTCGCGATCAGGCGTGGTCGGAGCGTTGGTCGGCGCCGGTGAACCTCCCGTACAACGTCCTGCGATGGGCGACCACACCACCGGACTCGCCCTCGTCGCTGCGATCACCGCCGCGTTGTTCGACCGCGAACGCACCGGCACCGGCCGCGTCGTGCAGACGTCGCTCGTGCGAACGGGTGCCTATGTCGTCAGCTCGGATCTGGCTGCGTACACCAACGGCGAAGCGCCCGAGGCCGGGCTGCGCCGTGCCCTCTACAACCCGATGCTGGCCTGCTATCAGGCGGGCGACGGGCGCTGGTTCTTCCTTCTCGGCCTCGAGGCAACACGCCACTGGCCCAATGTCGCAGCCGCTGTCGGCCGTCAGGACCTGCTCACCGACGAGCGCTTCAGTGACTTTTTCGGTCTCATCAGGCACCGGGACGACCTCATTGCCATTCTCGACGGGGAGTTCGCCAAGCGACCCCTCGACGAGTGGGCCGCCGTCTTCGACACGCACGACGTGTGGTGGGACCCGGTCCAGAGCTTCGACGAGGTTGCCGCCGACCCGATCATGCAGCACGCCGGGGTGTTCCGACCCATGGAGGGGGGCCGCACCGCCATCGCAGCGCCCGCAGACGTCGGTGCAGGGCGGGAGACCGAGGTGACCGGGGCGCCTGAGCTCGGTCAGCACACCGAGGAGATCCTCCTCGAGCTCGGATTCGACTGGGAGGCCATCGGCGGACTCGTGGAACGCCGCGTCATTCCGTAGCCCTTCGCAGCGGCGTGGAACGAGGTCTGACTGCGAGCGCCCGAAATCATCACGACGCATCGTCGCCACCATGTGGCCGGTGCCGATCCCCTCAAATTCGGATGATCCCAGCTCTCGTGGGCAGTGCCGGTAGCAGCCAGGGCCATCGCTCCGGGTGAGCGTGCCATGCCTGACCGACGTCTCCCCTCCTCACCGCGCGGAGTGTTCGGCGCAGCGGGCTCCCCCGGTACAACTGTCGTATGGGAAAAGCCACGACCGCACCGGCCGTTGCCTGGCAGCCCTCGCTCTGGGCACACCAGAGCACCACCGTCGACGTCTCCTTCTCCTGCCTCGAACGGACGCACCTCGACGAGGACTCCTGGGTGGATCACTGCCCGGGCTGGATGTCGGGTTCCGACCGCGCCTTTGAGGAGCTGCTGCACGACGTCGCCTGGACCCAGCGGCGTCGCTGGATGTACGACCGGCAGGTTGACGAGCCCCGGCTGACTGCGTGGCAGAGAATCGAGAATCACACCGATGTCGCACATGGATGGCTCGAAGATGCACGCTCGGCGCTGTCGGCAGGCTACGACGTCCGGTTCGACTCAGTGGGGATCAACCTCTACCGCGATGGCGCCGATAGCGTCGCCTGGCACTGCGACCGCATACCCAGCGACATCGTCGATCCTGTTGTTGCCCTGGTATCCCTCGGCGCGGCACGGAGGTTCCTGCTCCGTCCGAAAGGAGGGGGGAGATCACGCGCCTTCGAACTCAACCGTGGGGACCTCCTCGTCACGGGGGGTCAGACGCAGCGCCGCTTCGAGCACAGCGTCCCCAAGGTGAAGTCGGCGGGAGCGCGCGTGAGTATCGTCTTCAGACACGGCGTCGATTGACCGCACCCCGGAGGATCGCCATGCATGTTGAAAGAAAGCGACGACCGACGTACTTCGAGACACGTGCCCGGCGGCGGCGGCGATCACACTTCCGGGCCGGCCTCCGGTGAGCGCGGGGAACGGGATGCATTCGACCGGTCCAACGGTCACGCCCTCGGGGCATACCGCCGAGGGCGGCGTTTTCCTGGGGAGCGCAGAAGCGCATCACCACATCGTTCTCTACGAGGATCCCCAGTGCCCCTATTGCCGACAGTTTGAAGAGCTCAACGGGCCGGTGCTCGCGGCCGCTCGGGACGCTGGTGCGCTGGCCGCGGAATATCGGATGCGTTGTTTCCTCGGGCCGGAGTCCGTGCGAGCAGACAACGCTCTGGCTCTCGCGGCAGAGATCGGTCGCTTCGACGAACTACGCGTGACGCTCTTCGCCGCGCAGCCGCCCGAGGGAACGGGCGGGTTCTCAGTGGAGGTCCTGCTGCAACTGGCCACTGACGCGGGCATCACCGGGTCGGACTTCGCCGCCGGCGTGCGACAGGGTCGGTACGAAGAGTGGGTGCTGCGCCAAGAGGCCCTCTACCAGAGTCAGGATCCGCAGGGAACTCCAGCTGCGTGGCTCAACGGCAGACCGCTGGATTCGAATGTCCTTTTCGACAAAGCCGCATTCGAGCGCCGACTACGTCTCTGACTTTGGTCGGGCCTTATCCATTCCTGGAGTCGTTCGACCATTGCGGATCCCAATCTGCGACCCAGGTGTCGAGGCCCGTGATCTCGAGGACCCGGGAAACCATCGGGTTGGGACGAGTGACGACGAGGGTTCCCCCGTGATTGAGCGCCACTCGTCGCGCCGCGTGGATGGCGCCCAGCCCCGAGGAGTCCATGAAGGTGAGATCACACAGATCGACGACGATGAGAGCCCCAGGGGGTCCGATCAAGGCTTCGGGAAGCCCCCGACAGGTGCTTGCGTCGAGTTCGCCCGTCAGGGCAAAGATGCGACCACCATCGAAATCGTGACATGTGATGCCGAATGGCTCAACCGTTACGTACATTCCACCCTCGCTTTAACCCTGCTGAACGATTCCGAGGCCTCCTCCACTCGAGAGGTTCTGGAGGGTGGAGTCCTCGAGGGGCTCCACTCGAAGCCTTCGGGTCTCTCGACCTTCCTTGCCCCGTCGGATATCCGGTCGTCGTTGTCTCATCGTTGACCTATCGCACCCTTCAGCGTTGTTCAAAAGGACTCTCTGGGTCAATCACCCGATCGGGTGATTATGGATCGCCCTCTGGCGGGACCAAGCTGTAGCGCTCGCATCGGGCCGACCCGGGCAGACCGGATCACGTCGATCACCGACGATGGGGCGCGGCGGTCCTTATCCGCAGCGAACGGCGACCTCGTGTGGAGACGAGGAGTCTCCGGTCCCCGTCAACCAGGGCGGGACGACGGCGAAATCACCGACCGTGCCGCCGGAGACCGAGGCGCGCCGGTCACTGCCGAAAGATGGGGTGACGGCCCGACGGCGGAAAGTGGCTGGGCAATGTCTTCGAGCGACCGCTGTTCGGCATCCACACCGAGGAAGGCCGCGATCACTCCGCCGAGGACCATTACTCCAGCCCCGATGAGGTAGCCGATGAACAGCTTGAAATGGTCCTGGCCGTTCCCGATGAGCTCACCATAGAGCCAGGGACCGAACGCTCCGAAAGTCTGGGCGATTGCGAAGAAGACGGCGATGGCCTTGGCTCTCACCTCCACCGGGAAGATCTCGCTCACGGTCAGGTAGGCCGCCGACGCACCGGCAGACGCGAAGAAGAAGATCACGCACCAGCACGCTGTCTGCGTCACCGCGTTAAGGACACCCGCATCGAACAGAACTGCGCTGAACGCGAGGAGTGCACCGGAAAGGATGTAGGTGCCGGCAATCATTCGCCGCCGCCCGATGGTGTCAAAGAGATGCCCGATGGTCAACGGCCCAATGAGATTTCCCAGAGCAAAGAAGATGAAGTAATAGGCCGTGTCCGTCGCCGGGACGTTATAGATCTTGGTGAGCACCAGCGCGTAGGTGAAGAAGATTGCGTTGTAGAGGAAAGACTGCGTGATCATCAGACTCGCGCCGAGGATGGCCCGACGTGGGTAATGGACGAACAACGTTCGCGCCAGGGCCACGAAGCCGATGTCGTTGGCGGGAGTGATCTCAATGGCCTTGGACTCGTCTACCTCGCCGAGGGTGCCGCCACTACGTTGCGCTTGCTGCTCGATTTCGGCGACAGCGGCTTCAGCTTCGTCCTCCCGCCCGTGCATCAGGAGCCAGCGCGGGCTCTCGGGGAGGTTTTTTCGCACGAAGAGGATGACGAAGCCCAACACCGGACCGGCCAGGAAGGCGACCCGCCACGAATAGCTGGCGGGCAAGTGGTTCACGACAAGGATGGTGAGCACCGTCGCGATGAGCGCACCGCCCCAATACGTCCCGTTCACGGCGATGTCCACCCGCCCGCGGTACCGGGCTGGGATGAGCTCATCGATGGCGGAGTTGATGGCCGCGTACTCTCCGCCAATGCCCATGCCGGCGATGAATCGCGAGGCCCAAACCCAGTAGGCCCAAACCGGCGAGTGCCCGAAGGTCAAAGCCGTGAGCAGACCTCCGAACAGGTAGACGCCAAGGGTGATCATGAACAGGTTCCGCCGTCCGAATTTGTCCGACATCCGCCCGAAGAAGAGCGCACCGGCCACCTCGCCGAGGAGGTAAACAGTGCCCACGGCGAATGCCACTTCGGAGGAGGAGAGGTTCAGGGCTTGCTTCTGGCTGATCAGCCCCTCGGCGTTGCTGGCGATCGTGATCTCGAGGCCGTCCAGCACCCACGCCACACCGAGGGCAATGACCATCCGGGTATGGAAACGCGACCAACCCAGACGGTCGAGCCGGGCCGGTATGAGGCTCCGGATCACTCCCTCGGGTGCCTGATCTCCGTTCGACCGTTGCAGATCGTCAGTGGTAATCGTCGCCATCCCCTTCTCCAATCCTCTCCGTGAATCCTCCTTGGAGGTCCCAGTACCCAAGAACGCATTCGCTCACGCACCGTCCGTTGGAGAACGTGCGTGTGATTTGCCTGAGGTCACGAGTGACAGAAACCGAACCGCGGCACGTGACGGATGCATGGTCCGGCGGTACGGCACGACGCAGGTTTCGCGTTGGAGAGTTCGGGAATGATTTCCTCGCAGGGCGGAGTCGCCTCCCGTTCCCTGTTGCTCCGATCGCACGGGTGATCTGCTGATGCCCCCCATTCCGTGGCGCCTGCGGGCACGAGTTCGCCGGGCCGTCCCGGACAACGGCCTTGTCTTCGTGGCAAGCGATCCAGACATTTGTCGAGTTTCTGTTCGTCCACTCACTCGACCCGCCGCGTGACGGTCTCCACACCGTCGTTCTGACGCATTGGGAGTCTGAAGGACCCTTGCGGCGCAGTGAGGGTCCCTCTGCGATCTCATGGTCTCGTCGGGCTTGCTGACGAACCAGCACGATCAATCACCCGATCGGGTGGTTTGAAAAGGGGGATGACCGTACAGTGGGCGCATGGCCAAGCCCATCCGAGTTGCACTCGTCAACGACTACATGATCGTCCTCGAGGGGTTGCGCTCGCTCCTGCGCCCCAGCGAACAGGAGATCCAGGTCGTTGAGATGGACGTCAAGGCGAGACCACGGCAAAAGGTCGATGTCACGCTTCTTGACACGTACGGAGAAGTCGGTGCTCTCGATGAGCGGGTCCGTTCTCTCGGTGCCGATCCCAGTAACGGGGCCATCGTTGTCTTCAGCTTCTCCGATCAGCCTCAGGCAGTCCGTCGTGCTCTCCGAGCCGGCGCCCAAGGGTTCATTTCAAAGGCGGTGCCGCGAGAGCAGATCATCGATGGAATCAAGGCCACCGCGAAGGGTGAGCAGATCGTTCTCACGCAGAGGTCGCAGCACGCACAGATAGACGAAGCGCTGCGTTGGCCGGGCCGGGACATTGGCTTGACGGAGCGCGAGAGCGAACTCTTATCCCTCCTCTCGACAGGTATGACGAATCGTGAACTTGGGACTCACCTCTACATCAGTGAGAACACGGTCAAGACGCAGCTGCGCCATCTGTACGCCAAGCTCGGTGTCCGCAACCGCGCTCAGGCTGCATCTGCTGCGGTCAGGGGCATCCTCGGTGATTACCATCGCCAGACGAAGCCGGTCGACTGAGGAGCGCCACCACTCGGAGGGCCCCGGGGCAGCGCGGGCGGATACCGGATTCTTGGGGATGACTCCTCCGAAGAACCACTCCTTCGAGTGATTCCTTCCTGAGCGTCGTGGGATAGATGTGCGCGTCAGGGAAGACCATCGTGCTCTTCTGTTGTCTCTTTGTTGTGCGAGCCGGCGCGATTCAGTAGCCTTGAGGCATTCGACACGGAGTCCCGTATGCAGGAGGTCGGAACCTGTGAATGTCGCTCAACACGCCGCGTACCACGTGGACGAGCACCCAGTTCTCAGCCGTAGTCGGCTCACGCTCAATGAGCAGCTGTGTCTCTTCGAACCAGTGGGCGGGGGCCACCGATCTCAAGGGTCCGTTGGATTGTGGGCGGCGCTCGCGGTTGCTCTGGTCATTCTTCCCTGGGCTCTCGTCGGTTGGATGATCTGGGTACTGGTCTAGGTCCGGCGCGCCGTCGCCAGATCCGTCTGCAGGTCGATCCGAGCATGCCGTTGGTGCCCGCACTGCTCAACCGTCCGGTATGGCGAGAACGCTCAGAGCCTTTTGCAGACAGGTGACGATTGTGAGGAACCCTGAAGCTGAGAGACGGGTCCTCTCGTTCCTATTGGGTGGTCTTCTCCGCTCGAGACGTCTCGACGATCCTGAAGTCGCTCAGGCCAGAGCCTTGTCCCGCAGACTCTCCACCTGGCGCATGACGCAGCCAGACCACGCACTACGTACGGTGTGATGCATATCGTTGAACTCATGTGATCCAGCTCGGATGGATTGGCTGAATACTCGAGGCGTGCTCTCGGTTGGACGATGGAGGCGTGTGTGAATCAGCTCCTGTTCGTGCTCGGTCTCGTCATCGTGTGCGTGACGTTGGCCGAGGTCCTCTTCACGATGGTCCTCCCCCGGCGACCCGCCGGCGTCGAACGTCTGACATTGTTCGTCAATCGCTTCGTCCGCCTGGTGTTCGTCGGGTTTTCCCGTTTGGCCAAGACCTACGAAGGCAAGGATGCGATCCTGGCGCCGACCGCCCCTGTCGCTCTGCTCGCCCAGCTGCTCTTTTGGGGAGGGAGTCTGGTTTTGGGCTTCGGATTGATGCTCATGCCCACCGTGCATTCGCTTTCGGAAGGGCTCTTGCAGTCACTCGCCGCTCTTTTCACCGTCGGTGCCGTTCACATCGGTGGTCCTGCCGATACGGGGATCGATATAGCTGTCGGTGCCACCTGGGTCGTGATCGTGGCGCTTCAGATTGCCTATCTTCCTGCGCTCTACGGTGCTTTCAGCCGCCGGGAGGGTCTGGTGTCATTGCTCGAGAGCCGAGCCGGCACTCCCGCCTGGGGTCCCGAGTTGCTTGCCCGTCACCAGCTCGTTGGCATTACCGATACGTTGCCAGACCTCTATGCCACCTGGGAGGCATGGGCCGCCGATGTCGCGGAGAGCCACACGACCTATCCCATCCTTCTGCTGTTTCGGTCACCCGAGCCCTGGTTTTCGTGGCTGCTTGGGTTGCTTGCCGTACTCGATGGCGCAGCGATGCATCTTGCCCTTTCTCCCAGCAGCGCGACATCCCAGGCGCGACTGTGCTTGCGCATGGGATTCACGCTCCTTCAGCGCATCGCCGTGACGTTCGGTTGGACGGTGGATCCCGATCCGAGCCCCGAAGGCCCCATTCAGCTCACGTATGAAGAGTTCGCCAGCGCAGTGGACATGTTGGAACGGGTCGGGTTTCGCACTGAGCGAAGCGCCGAAGAAGCCTGGCCCGATTTCCGTGGCTGGCGGGTGAACTACGAGTCCATCGCGTATCGTCTCGCCGATCGACTCACTGCCCCACCGACGCCCTGGTCCGGGCCCCGTCGCCATCTCCACTCTGGGCCAGTCGAACCTCGCCGGCCGCCCCAGCGAAACCCCAAGAACGAACCCGCAGATGTCTACCGACGTCCGCAGGTGGTCATTCCGGAGCGCCGGCGCAAGCGGTCTCGCTAGGGAACGAGCCCTGCGGACGCCCGGTCAACATCCGATCGTGACCCCGACGACTCTTACTCACCAATCCCGTAGAGAAAACTATCGAGCATTCTCCAGCCATCGTCGGTCGTGCGTGTCGCATCAGGGTGCCAGACCAAGACCACGGCAACCTCGTCCGGATCGCGACCCACCACTGCGGTCCACTCGGAATGATCACGCCGGCCGACGAGAAGTTTTCGGGAATCTAATTCATTCGCGATTCGCTCCAACTGATCGGACGACTCGGCCTCCAATAGGAAAGATCGCAGTCCGACGTGCCGGGCCCCGCCGATAGGACTGCTCCCAAACGCCCGCAACACCATGGCTTGAGATGCGTCGGTTCCCGAAACGCCCACGACCGCCAATTGCTCCTCTTGGGACCGCAGCGTGAACCCGAACACCTCACGATAGAAGTCAATCGATCGGTTCAGATCGGCGACATTGATCACGACACCCTCAAATCTCATTTCGTCCTCCAAGCCTTGGTACAGCAGAAGCATACGAAGCCCTGGCGTCTCCGAGCGGTTCCTTCCGGCTGGAGTTGTCCGCATCAGCCGCCTTGACGAGAACCGAGACTTCAGATCCTGACCATTGACCGCGCCTCGACGGGGCCGATCACAAGATCATGAAGGTCGCCACCTACCTCGAGTCGACTCGTCTGCTTGATCCCGCCTACCTTCATTGGCTCGAACCCGGCCTTTCGGATCAATGGCTCAACTTCCTCGCCGGCACGGTTGTCGTCCGTCGCGTAGAAGAGAACGGCCGGCTCTGGCGACCGATTGCTCGCGGACTCCAAGAGATGAGCCGAGAGGGTGCCGAACGCCATGGCCAAGCAGGTTCCGGCCGGCAACCACTCCGCTACGACCTCGCCAGAGGACTGCCCTTTCGGCAGGAGACGCGAGACATTGCCCTGGGCATCGGTGCTGAGCGGATTGCTGGGAACGACGACCAGCCGCTCAGTGAGCAGGTCGGCAATCTCGTCGATGACACCCTTCAATATGCCGAACCGCAGCGCGAGAACGACTGCATCGGCGCCCTGCAACGCGTCGCGGTTGTCGACGGCGACAACCGGAGCCTGACCGACCTGGGCAGCCAGCGTTCGCGCCGACTCCTTGTCGGCGCTCGAAAGCCGCAGGTTCTCGCCGCCTGAGGCGAGCAGGCGGGCGATCGCCGATCCGATCCCGCCGGTGCCGATGATTGCGGTGGTCATCACAGACCTCCTCAATAGGTCACAGTACGTAGAGTGGCGCCCCGGAGCGCCAGCCTGATCTTAAGATGACTCCGTCTTCGAGGCCACGGGGCGATTCCCATTGACTCTGGGTCGACGACCCGGTCGCTCGGGCCACGCACAGCCCGGCTGGTGAATCTGGGCCGAAACCCACCCGGGCGTGGCGGTCGGCGATCCGTGGCCGGAGCCGAATCCTGCGTTCCGTTGTCCCGTGCTGGCTACGCTGAGAGTCCCCAGCCGACATCCCGTACCTCGGACCGCAAGGGAACGGGACCCCAGGTCCAGGGACTGGGCACTGGTCGATCCCGCGGATCCACAGGCGAAGGAGGTCACATGAGCACGACTCCAATAGCCGACTATGCACTCCTGTCGGACCGACACAGCGCGGCGCTCGTCAGCCGGGACGGGTCGATTGACTGGCTGTGCTTCCCCCGGTTCGACAGCCCGTCCATCTTCGGTCGCCTCCTGGGCAACGAGGCAGGTCACTGGTCGATCCGGGCCACGAACACCACCCACGTCGCTCGTCGCTACCTCGATCGAACCATGGTGTTGGAGACCACCTTTCGCACGCCGACAGGAGCGGTCACAGTGATTGACGCCCTGGCCATGGGGGAGGGCAACCGGGGGCATCAGCTCGGCAAGGATGCGCCGCATCTTTTGCTGCGGCGGGCAACGTGCGTTGACGGAGAACTCGAATTGTCCCTGGAGTACGTCTTGCGCCCCGAGTACGGGCTGGTCCATGCCCCCCTTCACGCCTTCGACGGTGGTGTCACCGCCTCTCTGGACGCTGGCGGCGTCGTGGTCCTCACTTCTCCAATGCCCCTGACCGTCGACCAGTCGGCGGTCTCTGGTCGGCTCCAACTCCACCGCGGCGAGAGCGCGGTGTTCGCTCTCCACCACACGACGAGCGCAGAGACGGACACGACCGAGGTCTGGAGCCAAGCCGAGATAGGCGCACGGCTCGATGACACGGTGTCTGCGTGGGAGTCGTGGTCGGAACTCCACCAGGCCTATGTCGGCCCATGGAAAGACCTGGTACACCACAGCGGACGGGTGCTCCAGTCGCTCTCCTATTCCCCCACTGGGGCGATCTGCGCGGCGGCCACCACCTCGCTGCCGGAGGTGGTGGGTGGCACCCGAAATTGGGATTACCGCTTCGCCTGGGTTCGGGACGCATCCTTCACCATCCAGGCCCTCTGGGTAGCGGCCTGCCCCGACGAAGCCAATGAGTTCTTCAACTATGTGACCTCCTCCGCGGCGGGCACACTCGACCGGGGCGGCGACCTCCAGATCATGTTCGGCATCGGCGGTGAACGGGATCTGACCGAACGAGAGCTGCCACACTTGGAGGGCTGGCGACACTCCGTCCCGGTTCGGGTAGGCAACGGTGCCTGGAACCAGCGCCAACTTGACGTCTACGGCGAGTTGCTCAGCGCCGTGTACCGCCTGTCCGACCACGTGTTCGACACGTCCCAAAAAGTCGGGCCAATGGCCGACCCCGACAAATGGGGTGCGCCCCCCGATCTGGCACCCGCCACCAAGCGGTTCTTCGTTCAATTGGCCGACGCCGCTGCCCGCCGCTGGCAGGAAAAGGACCAGGGGATCTGGGAGGTGCGGGGCGAGCCCCGCGACTTCCTGTACTCCAAGCTGATGTGTTGGGTCGCCCTCGACCGGGCCGTGGCCTTGGCCGACCCCCTCGACGCCGCCGACCGGGTCGAGGGATGGAAGCAGACCCAGGTCCAGATCCGCGAGGCGATCTTGACCAGAGGTTGGAGTAACCGGGCCAACGCATTCACCCAGTCCTTCGGCTCGGACGAACTGGACGCGTCCAATCTGATGCTGCCGTTGGTCGGTTTCCTACCTGCCGACGAGCCCAGGGTGTTGTCCACGATCAAGGCGACCGAGGAACGTCTTACCGATGAACGAGGACTGGTGTACCGCTACCAGTCCCCCGACGGGCTCGACGGCGAAGAGGGCACATTTCTCCTGTGTACGTTCTGGCTGGCCCAGGCCCTGGCCAAGGCCGGACAGCCGGCACGCGCCCGCGCCGTCTTCGAACGGGCCGTAGCCTTCGTCAACGACGTCGGCCTGCTCTCCGAGGAGGTCGATCCCGCCAGCGGAGAGCTCTTGGGCAACTTTCCCCAAGCCTTCAGCCACATCGGGCTCGTCAATGCGGCCTGGGCCATTTCCGAGGCAGAACTCCTACAGAAATGACCTGTTGACGATACCCACGGCACGTCGCATGGGACTGGTCGAACTCCGGCCTCACGGCGGTCGTCACCAGATCCTCGATCAGCCCGCCGATGACCAGAGTGAGTCGAATCGGCCACCGACCGCTGCGCTTTCGTGCCCAAAAGGCCGAGTGCAGCGCAAGATCGGCAGAGATCCGCTGATCCCCTGATCCTCTGAACTCCACGCCAGGTTCGGTCAATAGTTTCAACTCAACGGGGGCCGGGGGTCTCCGAAGGGTTGAGCCGAGCTTCCACCGAACGCAATAAAGACGCAGAACGAAGCCACTGAACTCAATATGGAGGTCCCCGCGTTAAGATGGCCTTCTCGCCCCCTTGGGAGAGTCGCTTCGCTTGGGCAGGACGGCCGATGGCTGACGTCACCCGGTGCAGGTTCGACGCCTCGACCGAGCTTCTTTGAGGAGTTGCTGTGCGCGTCGCGAATTTGTCCATCGAAAGTCATGAGCGACGCGCTCGATCTTTCGGGATTCTCAGCTCATACCCTCCAACTCCCTGTGGCCTGGCCACGTTCAGTGCGGCACTGGCGTCCGGACTGTCTGAGCACGACACCGATGTCGGTCTTGTTCGCGTCCTTGACGCCCGGGGACAGGAGTCGCAAGGCGATCGCGTTATTGGCGAGTTGATCAACGGATCACCATCTTCCGTGGTAGCAAGCTCGGAGGCGTTGAACCAATGTGATGTTGCGCTGATACAGCACGAGTATGGCCTCTACGGGGGCACCGATGGAGACGAAGTTCTCGAGATCTTGGGGGCTCTCCACGTGCCGTCTATCGTCATCGCCCACACCGTCCTGACTCAACCGACTCCGCACCAACGGTCTGTTCTGAACGACATCGTGGCTTTGGCGGACCAGGTCGTGGTGATGACGGAGGCTGCCCACGTTCGTCTGTGCGAGGGCTTCGACGTGGACGCCTCCAAAGTGACGACCATTGCCCACGGGGCCGCAATCCCCCGGGCACGCGTGGTGCCGGACCGGGGTCGACCGGTGATTTTGACCTGGGGGCTCATTGGGCCGGGCAAAGGGATCGAAAGAGTCATTGACGCCATGCGGTCCCTCCACGATCTCCCTGGGCGGCCGCGGTATCTCGTGGCGGGCCAGACCCACCCCAAAGTTCTCGCTGAGCACGGAGAGTCCTACCGTCGCGAACGCATGGAGCAGGCGAAGCGGCACGGGATCTCTTCTTCTGTCGTCTTCGACGCCGATTATCGCGATGTCGTATCGCTCACGGGCCTGATCCAGTCGAGCACCGTGGTCGCCTTGCCGTATGACTCCAGGGACCAGGTCACGTCCGGAGTTCTCGTCGACGCCATTGCTTCGGGGCGTCCCGTGGTAGCGACTGCGTTTCCCCACGCGGTTGAATTGCTCTCAAGCGGTGCCGGCATCGTCGTCGACCACGACGATCCCGATGCAATGGCAAGAGCCCTGAGGAGGGTACTGACCAGGCCTGAGCTGTCCGCCAGTATGGCGGCGGAAGCCTCCCGCTTGGCTCCACGCCTCGGATGGTCAGTTGTGGCAAGCGAATACGTCCATTTGGCCGATCGCCTTCTTGCGGAACGACTGTCATTGGTGTGAACCCACCGCTGGAAGCTCCTGAGCCCAAATTCGACCACCTCCTCGCCATGACCGACGAGCGAGGCACCTTCGAGCACGCTCTCTTCGGCTCACCCAGAACTGAGCACGGCTACTGCACCGACGACATGGCCCGCGTCCTTGTCGTTGCGACCCGCGAGGCGGGCGCGGCTCCGGCGGCACGTGCTTTGTCGCTACTGAGTGTGACCTTCCTTCTCGACGCCGTAGACGCCCAGGGCAAGTGCCGAAATCGGATGAATCGAAGCGGGGAGTGGGAGGATTCCCCGGCGCTCGATGATTGCTGGGGAAGAACCATCTGGGGGTTGGGCACCGCTCTGTCTCTCAGCGAGGAACCTCTGATACGTGACTTGTCGACGGATGGGCTCGACCGAGCGATGCGCCAGCGGTCACCGTGGCCAAGAGCCATGGCCTTCGCTGCGCTCGGCGCGGCGAATGTGCTCAACGCTCATCCCGACAACATGCGCGCCCGGAGCCTCTTGTCCGACGCTGCCGACTCACTCGTCGCGCCTGGTCAATATCCCGGGTGGCCATGGCCTGAAGCACGCCTCACCTATGCAAACGCGACCCTCCCCGAGGCGATGATTGCAGCCGGTACGGTCCTCGATCGTCCAGAACTCCTGCGGCGGGGGCTGGAACTTCTGGGTTGGTTGCTCGCACGTGAAACACGACTGGGCCATCTCTCCGTCACCCCGGTCGGTGGAAGCGGCCCCGACGACTGTGGTCCGGGGTTCGATCAGCAACCAATTGAAGTGGCGGCGCTCGCCGATGCCTGTGCCCGCGCATTGGTCGCCGACGGTGACCGACGGTGGGCGGATGGGATCACCGCTGCGACCAATTGGTTTCTCGGCGACAATGACAGCAACGTCATCATGTGGGATCCAGAAACGAGCGGAGGGTTTGACGGTCTCCAGAGATCCGGCGCCAATCTCAACCAGGGAACCGAGTCGACTCTTGCATTTATGTCGACGATGCAGCTGGCCCAGAATGCAACCAGAGTCCTCCAATGACATTGCTCGAGTCGAACCTGGTTCGCCGCTCTCCCGCCCACCTGGCTCCCGATTCATCGCGCGTGGTGGCCCGCTTGTTCGTCCCCGGCCATGAAGGATTCGATCAGCAGGAGTCGCGATCGAATTCCGTTCTCCAGCGCGTTTTGGAGCTGAAGGACGACGAGGTGCAACAGAGCCTCGACCATATTTTGGCTCGATTCAGCGCGCGACATCATGACCTGACGGAGACCTTCTTTCAGCACGCCGACGAGCTCGCGGATCGGCTCAACCCAGAACGACAGTTGTCCGACGCCCGACGACTCCTCCTCGGTGCGACCTTTACGAGCGAATTCGCGATCGAGGGGGCCGCCCTCTGCAATCCGAGCATGGTCATGCACCCCGACCAAGGCGGTACATTGGCTGAAGATGTCCGATTCGTGATGAGCGTCAGAGCCATCGGCGAGGGCCACAGCTCCTCCATCGGCTTTCGGACCGGCACGATCAGCGGCTCAGCCGACATCAGTTTTGATCCGGCTCCACGCTTTGCGACGAAAGGACGCCGAGGTGAGATGCTTCTTGACGCCGAGGTCTTCAAAGGTGAGCTGCGCCGGCTCCGTGCGAGCGTGGATGACGGTGACTACGTCCTGGGTCGTCTGGGACCAGAGTTCACTCCAGCAGATTTGGAGGCGCGACTTGGGCTCCTTGAGAACCACGTCGCTACTCGAAAGCAGGCGCGCAGGACCATCGGTCAGATTCGCAAGATCGCCGAGCGGAGTTACGGCGCCAGCTTCGACATCGAAACCCCGCTGAATGAGCGGGTACTCCTGCCGGTCGTCAGTGCTGAATCGAGGGGAATGGAGGACGCCCGCTTCGTGCGGTTCCTCGACCCAGACGCCGACGTCACGTACTACGCCTCCTACACTGCCTACAACGGTACGGACATCTGCCAGCAACTGCTCGAAACCAGCGACTTCGTACACTTCACTTCTTCACCGATGGTTGGCGCCGCTGCTGCCAACAAGGGACTTGCTCTCTTCCCTCGGAGAATCGGCGGAAGGTTCGCTGCCCTGTCTCGATCTGACCGAGAATCAAACAGCATCGTCTATTCCGACAACCCGCACCGTTGGGAAGAGGGGCTGGCCTGTCAGGCACCGACGAGATCCTGGGAGGTCGTTCAGCTCGGAAATTGCGGATCCCCGATCGAAACGGAAGCGGGGTGGCTGGTGCTCACCCATGGTGTCGGGCCGATGCGAACGTACAGCATCGGCGCCATCCTGCTGGATCTCGAAGACCCCACTCGAATCATCGGGCGATTGGGTCAACCACTCCTGAGCCCGACGCGCGGCGAGCAGGACGGGTATGTGCCGAATGTGGTCTATTCCTGCGGGGCTCTCGTCCACGCTGGCGCATTGGTCCTTCCCTATGGAATCGGCGACTCCGCGATCGGCGTGGCGGTCGTATCCATTGAAGATCTCCTTGGTGCTCTCAGTGCCAAGCCCGATTGACCGACGTGCCACCACCCGCGATTGGAGGATCCCATGCCTGACAGATCACCTCAGAAGCCTTCTGCCAAAAAGCCCGGAAAATCTCTCAAGGAGAAACGGGGAGCAAAGAAGGAGAAACGAAACGAGAGAGACAAGAAAGCTGATCGCCTCACACCGGGACGTTGACGACTCGTGCGCGTCGCGATGCTCGCACCCATTTCGTGGCGCGTACCCCCCCGTCACTATGGACCGTGGGAGCTCTTTGCGTCGCTCTTGACCGAGGGGCTCGTGGCGCGAGGCCACGATGTCACACTCTTTGCCGCAGGTGATTCGGAGACGTCCGCACGCCTCTGCAGCGTGGTTCCCCGGGGCTGGTCGGAGGATCCCGGAGTCAACCCGAAAGTCGCGGAGTGCCTCCATATCTCCGAGGTGTTCGAGCGGGCATCGGAATTCGATGTGATCCACAACAGCTTCGATTTCTTGCCCCTCACCTACTCTCGCTTGATATCGACCCCAGTGATCACGACAATCCACGGGTTCTCATCGCCAGACATCGTCCCCGTCTACGCCAAGTACAACAGTGGGACGTTCTACATCGCGATCAGTGATGCTGACCGAGATCCGTCACTCGATTATGTTGCCACGATCCATCACGGGATCGACGTGGATGCTTTTACATTCAAAGCCGCTCCAGGGTCCTATCTGGCGTTTTTCGGGCGGATTCATCCGGACAAGGGGGTCGTTGCCGCGATGGAAGTGGCGAGGGCGGCGGGCATTCCGCTTCGGATGGCGGGAATCGTTCAGGACGAGACGTATTTCGAAGAGGAGGTCGTTCCCCGTCTCGATGAGGATGCCGCTCAGTTTGTCGGACCCGTCCGAGCGGAGGATCGTTCATCGTTCCTTGGGGGCGCCATTGCACTCCTTCACCTCGTCGACTTTGACGAACCGTTCGGGCTCTCGGTCGTGGAGGCGATGGCCTGTGGCACTCCGGTGATCGCCTTCAACCGCGGTTCGATGCCAGAGATCATTGTCGAGAATCGGTCGGGTGCGATCGTGGCGGATTTCGAATCGGCGGTCAAGGCCGTCTCGACGATTGGTCAACTCGACAGAGCGACAGTTCGAGCCCTGGCCGTCCAGCGATTCAGCAGCGATCGCATGGTCGACGAATACGTCGCAGCCTATGGGCACGCAATTGCCCACTCCCAGCCGTTCACGAAATCACTAGAACGTTCAGATCCTTCTCCGGTATCGCAGCCGTCAGGTCAACGAAGGGATATGTGACATGTCAGGAATTGCAGAACCACCATCATGCTCGAAATGCGGGGCTCGGCGGGTCGATGAATACACGTACTACGGTTGTCCCGACAGCTCTTCCGGCCAACATCATCGCCATTGGGTATGCGCAACATGCGAATTCGAGTTTGTCACCAACTCCGAGGCCAAGGAATCCGCGCTCCCGTAGAGGGTCACAGGACTCGGGTCCCGATCGGGATTTGGCCCAAAAGGACGACGAGTGGCCTCGTCGTCGCTGCAACGACGACGAGGGTCGAAGTCAGGTTGAGGATCTGTAAGAGTCCCGACCGGTGGTTGAGTTCCAGCGTTCTGACAAGCGAAGCCTTCGTATCGAAGCCGAATGGGGTTCGCCCATGGCGCCGACGTGGCGCTCTCGGTACAACGCGGACCGACACCTCGTCGTGATTCGGCCCGGCGGGGACAGCCTGTCTCGCTGTCGCGCATGCAAGGTGGTGTGAAGACGCGCCTACGTGCGCCCCGGTTGGCCAGTCGCCCAACAGTCGCCGCCCGACATGGCCACCAACCGAACACAATGCGGACTAGGCGACAACAAGGTCTGTAACTTATGGGGGTGCCAGCCTCTGTGACACGAACGATGGACCGGCGCTATCGACCGATTCAGGTCGATCGGATCGTCGACACCACCATCACGAGGGTGAGCACACTCATCTTCCGTGATGCTCCAGCCCGGGAAGGCATTCTCACGGGAGTCGTGATCGGATGACGGCGCCCAGCGAGATCAGCTCCCCATGATGAGTCGGACACTGGTCCTCCGGGTTGCTCGGGCAACAATGTGACCTGGGCCGATCTCGCAATCATCGCCGCGCTCGTCCTGCTGTGGACCGTCGTATCGGGCCGGGCCGAGCGGGTCGGCATCACGGCACCCATGGTGTTCGCGGTCGGCGGTCTTGCTTTTGGAGGGGAACAGGCCTTCCACATCACAGCATCCGCAGCAACGATCAGGGTGACGGCGGAGATCACCTTGGTGTTGATCCTCTTCTCCGACGCGGCCCGACTCCGCCTGACATCTCTGCGCCATGACGTGGGACTTCCCGCACGTTTGCTCGGCATAGGACTTCCGCTGACGGTCGCCCTGGGCGCCCTGTTCGCCCATTTCCTCTTCACCGGGATCGGGACATGGATGGCCATCCTCGCCGCGGCTTGTCTGGCACCGACGGACGCTGGCTTAGGGGCAGGGATCGTGACTGACACATCTGTCCCGAGTCGGATCCGGCGTGCACTCAACGTCGAGAGCGGGCTCAACGACGGGATCGTCGCCCCCCTCGTCTCGCTCGCCGTCGCCGTATTGATCGGTGAAGCCTCCAACAGTCACAGCCCAATTCTTCTCGCTGTCCGGGAGATTGGCGTTGGAGTCCTCATTGGGGTCGGGGCAGGCTTGGCTGCTGGGTGGGTTCTCGCATTCGCGAGTCGGAGAGGGTGGACCGAGTCGGGCACCATCGCTCTGGCGACGCCTGCAGCCGCAATCGGCACGTACGCACTCGCAGTAGCCGCCCACGGAAACGGCTTCGTGGCCGCATTCCTGGCGGGTCTGTGTTTCGGAGTCTTCAGGCATCAACTCGAACCCCGGTCACTCGAGCTCGCGGAGGGCTCGAGCCAGCTGTTGGCCTGTATCGTCTGGTTCGCATTCGGAGCTGCCATGCTTCGACCGAGCTTGTCGAGCCCAGAGCTTCTGCGTTACCTGGGCTATGCGGTTCTGAGTCTGACCGTTGTGCGTATGGTCCCGGTCGGCCTCGCCCTCTATCGGACGCATCTCGGTTCAACCACCGTGGCATTCATCGGATGGTTCGGACCACGAGGACTGGCGTCGGTGATCTTCGCTCTCTTGGCCTTCGACGAATTAGGGCAAGAAGCGACTGTCGTGCTGACCGTAATATCCATCACGGTGGCACTCAGTATTCTCCTTCACGGCCTGAGCGCCAATCCCCTGATTGCCCGATACCGCTCCCATGCCCGCCTGCGCGAACCGGACCATCCTCTTCTCCAAAGCTCCGAGGTGCCGGCCGCTCGGCGCACCTTTGGCAGCGTCGAATCTCCCGATAAGCGCCGTGCCACCTGAGCCCCCCGAGGAGGACGCATACGGGATCGGCGCCGACAAGGAGGCCCGAGGGGGCAACGGTATGACCAAGAGCTGGCGTGGTGGGCCTTTCGTCCCGATCGGGCAAGAGATTCTGCCCGCGTTGCAAGTCGACCCCTTTTCCTGCCCCGTTTCCGGCGTCGACGTGGCCTGGGCTGCAAAGGATACTTTCAACCCGGGCGCAGTCGTTCATGAGGGCCGCGTTCACATGCTCTTCCGGGCTGAAGACACGGTCGGCCGCTTCGCCGGCACCTCCCGGATCGGCCTGGCTGTGAGCGATGACGGGCTGACATTTGCAGCTCACCCTCAACCCGTTCTGTTCCCGGACGACGACCCCTGGCAAGCCTGGGAGTGGCCCGGTGGTTGCGAGGACCCCCGGGTGGTCGAGTCTCCCGATGGCGGATTCGTCGCCACCTACACGGCCTTCGACGGCAAGGTGGGCACACTGTTCGTGGCCACTTCGGACGACCTCCGCCAGTGGACGAAGCATGGTCCCGCTTTCGCGCCGACGCCGTATGCGCTGCGCTCGTCAAAGAGCGGTTCTATCGTCACCGAGGTGCGCGGCAGCCGCCTCGTGGCGGCACGCACGAACGGCAGATTCTGGATGTATTGGGGCGAAGGAACGTGCTTCGCCGCCACGTCCGAGGACCTCGTCCGATGGACGCCCATTGACTTCGATGTCACACGGGATCGTTACCTCTCCTACGACCCGTCGGCCGATCGGCCTTGGGGCATCCACGTCGTGTCAGGGCAGCGTGCGCTCCGGCCGATTCTGTTCCCCCGTCGGCGACGATTCGACTCGCTCTTAGTCGAACCTGGACCACCGGCTCTGTCCGTCGCGGACGGGATTGTCTTGATTTACAACGGTGCCAACCACTACGTCAACGGGGATCCCTCCCTGGAGCCTCTCTCCTATCAGCCTGGTCAGGCGTGGTTCGACGCCGAAGACCCTGCGTCGTGCATCGCCCGAGACATTGAGCCCTTCCTGCGAGCCGACGACGTGAATGCGCAGGAGGGACAAGTGTCGAACGTGTGCTTCGCCCAGTCGCTGGTGCTGTTCGGGGACCGTTGGCATTTGTATTTCGGCATGGCCGATTCGCGCATCGGATGCGCCATTGCGCCCGCCTCCGCGACAAACCGATGAAGATCGGGCTCCACTAGGCGCGACCCGCTCTTCATCTGATTTCGACATCTTCCCAACCCATTGCGAAATGAGATCACCGCACGTCAAGCAAGTGGGACGACACGACCCGAAGTGCTCGGTCGCGCTCCCGCCCTTCAGATCCGGCGAGCGAGTGGGATTGAACGTGCCACTCGCCGGGTATACGAACAGATCCAACCCCAAAAAAGAGAGGACGTACTGTGTCAACGGTTGACAAAGCCAAGAACAAGGTCCAAGAGGCGAAGGGGCATGTCAAGGAGGCGGCCGGCAAGGCCAGTGACGACCGGTCTCTTGAAGCCGAAGGCAAGGGCGACAAGGTCGCGGGCAACTTGAAGCAAGCCGGAGAGAAAGTGAAGGACGCCTTCAAGAAGTAGACCCTGCCGCGCTTATGGCGATGTTGCCATCGAAACTCAGTGGGAGCCGTACACACGCCGTCACCGTTCGGATAGGAAGACCTCACCCTCACGTCCTACCGCGACGAACGGCCTCGTAAGCAGTGAGGCTGCGTTGGCGCTCGACGGCGTGGTCGACGATGGGGGGAACGTAGGCAAGCGGGGTCGGAGACCGCCAGGGCTCGTGCAGATAGGTTGCGGAAGCAAAACGTAGCTCGGGTATCCAGCGGCGGATGTAGTCGCCTTGGGGATCGAAGCGTCTCGACTGCGTGACCGGGTTGAAGATCCGGAAGTATGGCGAGGCGTCGGTCCCGGTACCCGCGACCCACTGCCAGCCGTGCTGATTGCTGGCGAGGTCGCCATCTACGAGATTGCGCATGAAGTGCCGAGCTCCCCGGCGCCAGTCGAGATGAAGATCCTTCACGAGGAACGAAGCCACGAGCATGCGGACCCGGTTGTGCATCCATGCTTCGGCCCGCAGCTGGCGCATTCCTGCATCGATGATGGGGTATCCGGTCTGGCCCTCAGACCAGGCCTCGAAACGTGCATCGGCATCCGGACCCTGATCGGCCGGTAGGCCACTCATACGAGCGTCGAAACTCGATCGGGCGCTCTGTGGCCAAGACCACAGAACCGATGCATAGAACTCGCGCCACGCCAGCTCTGTCATGAAACGCTCGTCATCCGGTCCCAGCGCAGACAGAAGCGTGCGGGGATGGAGGACGCCCAGATGCAGGTATGCCGAAAGGCGGGACGTTGCGTCGAGATCTGGGCGATCACGCGTCTCGCGATAGCGCACAAGACGCTCCGTCCGGAAGCGCCACCATGCCTCATCTGCCGCGCCCTCGCCCGCGGGAGGTAACAAGATGCTCTCTGGAACAGCGGGATCGTCAGGCAATTCGTCACCTGGTACCGCAACCCAGTCGACATGTTCAGGATCGCTCGACGCTGGAGCCGGCCAGCCATGTCGAAGCCAGGTCCGAAAGAAGGGCGTGAACACCTTGTAGGACTGCCCGCTCACCGTTGTGACCCGGTGCGGGCTTACGGCATACGGGGATCCCGTCGCCACGAGAGGGATCGCACCGAGGGCCGCGGCGACTCGCTTGTCGCGCTCGGTTCCATACGGTCCGAAATCAGCGCTCACGTGTACCTCGGTCGCACCGGAGTGTCTCGCGACATCCGGCACAACATTTTCAGGGAGGCCCTGTCGCACTACCAGCTGCGCGCCAAGAGCGCGGAGGCGCCGATCCATGTCGCGCACGGTGCGGATGAGGAAGGCACGCCTCGGAAGGCCAGCCGGCCCCATGAGCGCGGGATCAGTCACGAAGAGTGGGAGGACTCGGCCGCGGGTCGCAGCCTTGAGCAACGCCGGATGGTCTCCGAAGCGCAGGTCTCGACGAAACCACAAGATGGTCAGCGGTCGACTCATGAACTTCCCACGATCACCGCCCGTTATTTACCACTAAATATGGTCGTTCGCCAGCGAAGCTTCACGAGATTCGCTGGTCGAGGTCGAAGGCAGTACTGCCGGTACCAGGCGCTGAGCTGACACCCAGCTCAGACGCCCTCTGACGCCCGTCGGACGCGGTGCCGGGCCATCTGCGTGAACGCAACGCGGTGCACCGGTGCGAGGAGCTTCCAGTAGAGAAACCCGGATACACCACGGGGACGGAATGCAGCCACCTGACGGAGGGTGCCCGGGGCCGAGCGATATCCCAACCACGCGTCACCGGGGAACCATCCCACGCCACGCAAGACCAACTCGCCCGATGTGACGCGGACGATTTGCCACCAGTCGACGAGCTCCCCCTGCGCCATGGCGGCGGGGCGGCGGCGTCGAAGGTGCTCGCCCGCCAGTCGCCCGAGAACGATGCGAGCCATCCATCCGAACATGGACCCGTACCAGCGAAACTTTCCGCCAATCGCCTGCAGATCGTGGGCGAGAGCGTCCGCGGTGCCCGTTGGAATGGCGACGTCGGTGACGACCGAATAGATGCCGTCCACCAGGCCGTTGCAACGCTCAAACAGCGAATGGGCCACTTCCTTCTCTTGATCGCTGAGCGCTGCGCTCAGAGCCCTGTCGATCCCAATCGGCACGACCGAGAACGACCGACGCGCTGGCTCGGGGTCAACCACCACCACCTCGGTGACGAGGCTCTCGATGAGGGCATGGCTGATAGAGCGATCGACCGGCGTCACGAGGTCAACCCAGTACGACGACAGGCGCGGTGTAAGCCAGGGGATATCGAGGACGAGGCGGGGACGTAGACCCCGGACTCGGGCGTATTGAGCGATCATGTCGCGATACGTCGTGACGTCGGCGCCCCCGATCTCGTAGACGCCCGGAACCACGCGAAGCGACTGCTCCAGATATTGGAGAAGGTCGCCGAGTGCGATCGGCTGTATCCGAGTATGCACCCAACGCGGGCAGACCATGGCCGGGAGTCGCTCGGTGAGATAGCGCAGCATCTCGAAGGAGATACTGCCCGAGCCGAACACCACCGCAGCTCGCAGTTCGACGACAGGCACGCCTGACGCGGCCAGTGCCGGACCGACCTCGTGCCTGCTTGCCAGGTGCGCCGAGCTCGGTCCGTTGCCGAGGGCTCCGACATAGATGATCCGGTCAACACCGGCCTTCGCCGCCGCCCGACCGAACGCTGTGGCGAGGCGGAGGTCGACCTCGCGAAACCCTCCGCCGCCGGCCATCGAATGCACGAGGTAGTAGGCGACATCGACATGTGCCAGGGCATCAGCGGTCGCGACCTCGTCGCCCACGTCAACGGCCACCGTCCGCGCTTCCGTGGAGTCCCGGAACACCGAGCGACTGAGAGCCACTACGTCGTGCCCGCGATCGAGTAGCTGGACGGCGAGAGCGCGCCCGACGAATCCGGAGGCCCCGGCTATGGCAACGATCATGGGGAACCTTCCCGAGTGGTCGGTTCAGTATCGCAGCTCCCACCCCCGTCTCCGCTGCTCGCGTAGCGGAAGGGATCGATGGTGCCCACGGTCCCCGAAATGGAGAAGGCGGAGAAGGCGAGACCCATTGAGAGAAGCCACGAGGCGCAAGTCCCGCGGTGACCGGCAACACCGGCCAGTGGAGGGGCTGGCGGATGAGGCGAACTCATTTCCGCGCACCGCACGGGTATGAGCTTGTGCATGGCTTTGGACAGCCAGGTCCCGGGGAGGTTCTGCACGGGCACGTGCCTCAATTGGTGAAGAAAGACCCTTTACCCCCCTCCACCTTGGACGAGCATCGCAATATGCTGCCACCAACCAGATCCACGACGGGTCGGGACGGGTCAGAACTCCTAGGCCAGGATCTTGGCCTTCTGTGCCTCGAACTCGGCCTCCGTCAGCGCCCCGGAGTCCTTGAGTGCGGCCAGCTGAGTCAGCTGCTCGACAGGATCCGGAGCAGCAACGGCCGGTGCCGATGTGGGGGCAGCCGGCTCCGGAGCGGCCTCTTGGGCCTGGGCCGACTGCTTGTTGGCCATATGCCCGCCCACCACGGCGGCGGTCCCAACGACCGCGGTCGTTCGAACTGCTGCCCTCGCGATTGGTCGCCTTCTGATCATTTCTGGTTCTCCTGTCTCGGAATAGCTCAGACCGCTGCCGGAAGGTCCGCCAGCGCGGGCGCGATGAGTTCGTGTGGGATACGGGCCCCCTCGAGAAGGACGCCCTTAGAGTTGCGCACGGCTTCGGCGAACCGCGCCGCCCACAAATCCTCCCAAATCAATAGGGCCGCAGACGAGTTCGGTTCCAGCGCTGCAGCGGCGTACTCAATGTCTTCAGGGCTTATGAGCCCCCCGACGTCGGCATCGAGCTGACCAAAGCCTGCTGCCGCGTCCAACTCGTCGAGCTCAAAGGCGACAACCGAACCATCGGCATCCTTTCCGATAAAGACCAGATCGAGGATCCGGACAGTGCCGGACTCGACCAGATCCGCCAACTCCGGAGCGATCTCTCCGTTGAACCGGTTCCCGGGGAATCCAACAATGATGTATTCAACTGGCCCTATGGTCATGAGATCCGTCCTTGCCTTTCGTGTTGTTTTAGGTTACGAACCGCGGTCGCCAAAATCCTCATCCGGATGGGGTGATTCGCGCAGCAATTCCGGGCAGTCAAGCCGTGCGCTTTCATCCAGCGCGAAGGAGGCCCGAGCTGGAGAGACCCCCACGCCGGTTCACAGCCCCGACTCCACGCGGATCCGCCCGTCCGCCGCGGCCCTCTGAAGCGCCTCAAAGTCTTGCTCGTTCTGGTCGGCGTAGGACTCGGAGAAGGAGGCGATCGCGTTGTCGAAGGACCTACCCGATCCCAAGTAGGCAGCGATGGCGACCCGGTCGCCCGAGCGGGCGTGCGCGCGCGCCAGGGTCCAACCGCAGAGTCGGCCGTAGACCGCCATGGTCTGCGGCGTCATCTGGTCGGTATCTGCGGAACCCTTCCAGTCCCTCAACTGACGAATGTAGAAGTCCCGCTTCACGCCATCGATGCCGTCGACCTGGTCCCAACCAAGGAAGATGTCGCTCGAAGCCTGCATCAAGTGCTGACCCGCCACGACACGCTCGCCTTGGTTGGCGTAGTCGCTCTCGCCGACGAATGCGGCCAGGACTGATCTCTGCGCCTCCTTGGCCTGGAGCAACAGCGGAGACTGCCCGTCGCTGCCGACCATCAAGATGACCCAGGCCCGGGTGCCGACACTGCCTACCCCAACCACCTTGCGGGCGATACTGACGAACCGGAACTGATTGAGCAGGTGACGCCGATCGCTCTGCAAGGTGCCCCGGTAACGGCTGAGCAACTCATGCATTCGTTCAGTCAGAAGGATGCTCTGGTCGTCGGAAAGTATCTCCTCAATCGGAACGAGTAGTGGCGGGTCGCTGACGAAGCTTGTCTTCCCATTGACCACTTGGGTGAGTTTGTCCAAGGCCTGCAGACTGTCACGGGTGCGTGCCTTCGCCAACGCCTTGTCGGCCCGAACTTTGGCTTTGGACAACGAGGTGCTGGAACGCTTCCTTTCAGCGAGTCCGAGCTCATCGCCCAAATCTCTGAGCACCTTCTCGATGTCCATGCGGGCGTACCACACATCGAGATCGTTCATGGTGGCCAACGTGGCCATCTCCGTGCGATAACCCGATACCGCATCACGCACCACGTCGGCGCGCTCACGGTTGGAGAATCCACGATCACGGCCGGCGATGGCCAGGCTGGCCGCGAGTCTCTTCACATCCCATTCCCACGGTCCAGGGAGAGTCTCGTCGAAGTCGTTCACGTCGAAAACGAGGTTGCGCTCTGCCGAGGCGAAGACTCCGAAGTTGCTGAGGTGAGCGTCCCCGCAGGCCTGAACCTGCAGGCCGGAGTTCGGGGTCGTGGCCAAGTCGGACGCCATGACAAGTGCCGCCCCCCGATAGAACGTGAAGGGAGAGACCAGCATCCTCCCGTAGCGAATGGGGACCAATTCCTGAACCCGTGAATCAGCCTGGCTCTCCAGCAGCGTGACCGGATCGGGCCGCGCCGGAGACACCTCCCACTCACCATGGGCGGCCCTCGGAACCAAGGTACGGGCTGCCTTGCCCAGGGCGACGCGCTCCTCGGTCGTCAGGTGGCCGGAGGTGGGCGCTTCGACCGCGACGTCCCCCGTTTCAGTGGTTCCTTGATTCGACATACAGCCACCGTCGCGCCACTCTCGTCCGCGACCATCACCCGAACAGGACGATTTCTCACAGCGTGGACACCGGGTCGTCGCCACGTGGCCCGGGGCTGTCGGCCTATTCGGGGGTTCTGCCCTGCGATGAGCCGATTGGCGGCTCACTCGCCACCCGGAACCCCACGTTGGCACTCGAGCTGTCCGGTTCGCTGCCGAAGCGCGCGGACACCCGGTAACGGCGGCAATACGACGAGTGGCACAGGTAGGAGCCGCCGCGCTGGACCCGCGCCGTCCCGGAGGAAGGCCCTGCAGGTGCCTGGACGGGTGAGGCTCGGTAATACGCCACGTCGAGCCAGTCAGCGCACCACTCCCACACGTTGCCGCACATATTGTGCAAGCCATACCCATTGGGATCGAACGCATCGACCGGAGCTGTGCCTACGTACCCGTCGGCCGCGGTATTCGTTCCAGGGAACTCGCCCTGGAAGACATTCATCTGGTGTCGGCCATTCGGTTCGAGCTGGACCCCCCAGGGGAATGGCTGCCTTTTGAGTCCACCCCGGGCGGCAATCTCCCACTCGGCCTCTGTGGGTAGACGGGTCCCTGACCAGGCACAATAGCCCTGAGCATCGTTCCACGAGACATGGACAACGGGATGGTCCGGCCGATCCGAGGTGTCCGAGTGTGGCCCCTCCGGATGACGCCAGTCGGCGCCCATGACCTGCCGCCACCAGGGCGCGCTCGCGACACCTCGGGTGGGAGGGAAGTCGTCGGGAAGCAGACCACCGAAGACGAAAGACCACTCGAACCTCTCCGCATCGGTACGCCAGCCGGTGGCCTCGACGAATTCGGCGAACTGCCGATTGCTCACCGCGTACCGATCGATCAGGTACGGCGCGAGGTGAACCTTGTGGACTGGACCTTCCCCGTCACCCGGGTAGGACCAGTCCGATTCGTCGCCCATGTGGTAGGTGCCGCCGGGAATCATCGCCAGAGTCTCGGGAACGGGCCCGCCGGATGGAGACCCAGTTTCCGTGTGGCCCTGTCCTCGAGGTGGGCCGTCGCGACCGGGGGCGCAGCAGGCATCCGACATGCCAGCAGCGTATTCCAGCGTCGGTGTTCATTTCTCTCGCTGCAGTCGCCGGCCCGGCGATGTCCGCCGTCGCCGGCATCGCAAATACCGTACGTCGGAGCTATTGGCGGGCCATCGCGACCCGGAGGCGATCCTCCGGCGAGATCAGGTGCGAACTGTCGTCCAGTCCCTGATCGAGCTGGACCCAGGTGACCGAACCTGTGAAATCACTGGTCTCGGGTGTGTAGTCGTCGCTGACCGATGTGGCATGGTCGCCACCCACGTCAAGGGTCTCGTCTCCCGAGAACAGCATCGGGATGCTGGCCTCCTGGCGCGAAGATCCTACGAGGGTGCCGTCCACATAGAGGGTGGTGTCACCACCTTTGGCCAAGCCGTCGCCGTCATACGCGAACTCGACACGAATCTGATGTGTCCCGGCGGCCATCGGATCGGTGCCGGTCGCCTTCACACGATTGAGTCCGAGCAGGTTGTAGCAGTGGGTCGGGACGCCGTCCAGCAGGTAGAGGGACCAGCCGCCAAACGCGCCTCCCTGGGCCACGACAACCCCGTTGGCACGCTCAGGCACGACCACCTCGGCTGTGATGGCATAGGACTTGTTCTTGAGGTTGAGAACCGTGTTCTCCGTCACCCTCGACATCCCACCGAAGAACACCTGTGAGGGACCCTTGGCGAGCTCGGGCCGGCCTGCAATCTCGGAGTTGAACCGCTCGATTCGCCGGTCGTCGAGAGGCAGGACGTTGTACTTCACGGCTTCGATGAGAAAGAGCCGCTGGAGTTCGGCAAGTCGTTCGGGTTCTTCGGCTGCAAGATCCCGCGTCTGAGTCCAGTCAGAGGTCGTGTCGTAGAGCTCCCACACATCGTCATTCAGCGCGGGCAGGGTGGCACCGAACAGCCACGGGATGCTGTGCCGGGTGACTGCCGTCCAACCCTTGTGGTAGATGCCTCGGTTGCACACCATCTCGAAGTACTGAGTCTCGCGGCGTTCGGCGGCAGCGGCGTCATCGAAGAGATAGGTCATGGATACTCCATGCAGTGGAAGCTGCTCGACGCCATTGACGAAAGTGGGCTCGGGAAGGCCGATCACGTCGAGCACCGTGGCGGCAACGTCGATCACGTGGTGGAACTGGTTGCGGACCTCACCCCGGGCGGCTATTCCACTGGGCCAATGGACGATGGCTCCGTTCCGTGTGCCCCCGAAGTGCGATGCAACCTGTTTCGTCCACTGGTACGGGGTGCTCATGGCGTGGGCCCAACCGACAGCGTAGTGGTTGTACGCGTCCGGGGTCCCGAACTCATTGACGTGGGCCGCCAGGAACTCGGGTGTCTCGAACGAGGCAGCACCATTGAGAGACAGCATCTCGTTGAAGGTGCCATTCGGCGTGCCTTCGGCGCTCGCGCCGTTGTCGCCGATCATGTAGTAGATCAGCGTGTCGTCGAGCACGCCGAGTTCTTCCAGTGTGTCGATCAGCCGCCCGACGTGGTGATCAACGTGCTCGAGGTAGCCGGCGTAGATCTCCATCTGGCGGGCCAGGACCGGCTTCAGAAGTTCCGGCACATCGTCCCAGGCGTCAATATCCTCGGGGCGTGGGGTGAGTTCCGCGTCATCAGGGATCACGCCCAATTCCTTCTGTCGGGCGAACACCTCGCTTCGCAGCGCATCCCAGCCGGCATCGAAGCGACCCTTGTACTTGTCCGACCACTCCTGGGGCACATGATGGGGGGCGTGCGTGGCCCCCGGGGCGAAGTACGCGAAGAACGGCCGGTCCGTCATGAGGGATCTCTGCTGGCGCACCCACGTAATGGCCCGGTCGGCCAGGTCTTCGGTCAGGTGATAGCCCTCGGCCGGGGTTTTGGGCGGCTCGATCGGCGTGGTGCCTTCGAACAGCGCCGGGTAGTACTGGTTGGTTTCGCCACCGATGAAGCCGTAGAAGTAATCGAAGCCGCTCTGAGAGGGCCATTGGTCGAAAGGGCCCATGGGGCTGGTCTTCCAGACCGGCACCTCGTGGCACTTCCCAAATTGGGCGGTCGAATAACCATTCAGTTTGAGGATCTGGGCCAACGGCGCAGTCGTCTTCGGGCGGATGGAGTTGTAGCCCGGAGCCGATGTCGCCACCTCGGGAATAGCTCCCATACCTGCGGTGTGGTGGTTGCGCCCGGTCAAAAGCGCTTGGCGGCTCGGCGCGCACAGAGCCGTCGTGTGGAACCGTGTCAGTTTGAGGCCAGCCGCAGCCAGTCTGTCGGCGGTGGGCGTGTTGATCGCGCCACCGAAACTCGAGGCGGCTCCGAAGCCAATGTCATCGAGCAGGATGATCAACACGTTGGGCGATCCTTCGGGCGGCCTCACTTCGTCGATAGGCGGGAATGCGGTCTCGGGATCTTTGGCGTCGTAGGTGGTGAGTCCCACGTGCGGCCGATCATGGATGGGCAGCACGAAACGATTGATTGCGTCAGGCATCGGTCCCTCCCTTGGGGTTACCTCTCCCGGTGGCTTCACTTGGTTGAAATTCGGGGGACTCCATCGGATTCACCGACACCAGTTCGATATTGAGATCTCTGAGCATCTCGAGCGTGCCGTGCAATCGAGCCTGATCGGGCACCCACCCGACCAGGTGGGTCAAGCCCAGGTCACATCGAGTGACCTCGAACCCGTCTATTGCTGCGATGAGCGTTGGGCTCAATCGTCCCCTCACCACGATCTCGAAACGTCCGGCATTCAAGAGGAGCCTTCCCGTTGTCCTGGGGCTCTGAGACCGCCCATCGCCCGACCTTCTGCGGACAGCCCTCCGGGTGGAGCCGCAACTTCAGGCACGAGACGGCCACACTGCGTCGCTGCCCGAGGAGACAGTCGAATCGCAGGGACACGGCGGCCGGGCATCGCACTCATCGTGGTACGGACTCGCAGATATGTCGTCATCCCCGGAGGGTGATCAAGGGCGGCGCAGAGAGGCGTACCTCCCCGCCGGAAGATCCAAGCAACGAAACAGGGGGGTGCCCGGGGAGCAGCTGCAGGTCGTGCAATCGGCCCCTCTGGGCATCACCGCGAGACGGCGGAGATGTCCACGGTACCGAGGACCGCACTGCCGATGCCCGTGCCCGCGACCAGGGAGACAGCGCGAGGACATGTGCGAGTATGCCGGCGGATTGACGATGGATGCCAGGTGCTCACTGGCGTTGCACCATGTCCGGGTGACACACTGGCCGACCGGATATCGGCCAGAGAACGAGCCCCCATTTTGCCTGGTCCAGCTGTTGCTCCAGATTACGCAGTCGACCGAGCCGCGCTGCGGCGTCAGTTGGACGAGGCTCTCGTTCGCCCACTGACGCTCATTGTGGCTCCCGCGGGCGCCGGGAAGTCCGTACTCCTTGCACAATGGGCAACCGCCCACCCCGAGTTGAATTTCGCGTGGGTAGAGCTTGTCGAAGACCATAACGACCCCGTTCGATTCTCACAACGCCTCCTGCAGGAACTCGCCGACATCAACCCAGACTTCGCCGATCTCCGCGTCCTGACCTCATTGCACGGAGGCGGGCTAGGGGCCCCTCTTCTCGAGGCTCTCGAAGCGCAAATGAGAGAGCTTCCCGAGGTCGTCATTGTCCTTGACGATCTTCATCACCTGTCCAACCCTGTCCTCATCGCGGATCTGGGTGCCCTGGTCGATCTTCTTCCGCCCAACATTCACCTGGTGTTGTCGACCCGGGTCGATCTCCCCATTGCTTGGAGCCGCCGTCGGCTGAACGCCCAACTGACAGAGATCCGCCAATCCGACCTCGCCTTCGACGAGGTCGACTCCGCCATCCTTCTGACACGTATCACCGGCCGTTCACTTGGGATTGACAGAGTCGCTGCCCTGGTCGCCCGGACGGAGGGGTGGGCGGCCGGCCTGCAGCTGGCGGGAATGACGCTGAGGCTCCACGACGATGTGGACGAGTTCATCACGCAGTTCAGCGGAGACGATCGGCTCATCGCGGACTACCTCAGTGAAGAGGTGCTTCAGGCTCAGCCGGAGAATCGCCGTGACTTCCTCCTCCGCATCTCGGTGCTGGACTCATTCTGTGCGGAATTGGTTGCGCATCTCACGGACGAACCGCATCCGCAGGTCGTGTTCGAGGAATTGGAGCGGGAGCCGATGTTCCTCGTTCCTCTCGACACACGACGCCGGTGGTTTCGCTTTCATCATCTCTTCCGCGACGTGCTCCGCTTCAAACTGAGGGCGGAGCAGCCAGGCATGGAGGCCCGTCTGCTCAGTCTGGCAGCCTCGTGGCACCTCGAGCGAGGTGATGTGAATTTCGCGCTGGAGTACCTGCTTCGGGCCCGGGACTGGGAGGGCGCCCTTGACGTCATCATGGCTCGGGGTTCCGAGATCTTTGAGAAGGGAGAGATGGCCACCGTCATCCGCTGGATCAACGAAGTTCCCGAGTCGGCAAGAAGGAACCGGCACGAGGTGAGCCTGCTCTTGGGGATTCTGATGGGTGTCGAGGGTTTTGCAGCGGGTGCTGAGGACATTCTCGGACGAGTTGCCACCGCCTCGGGCTCATCAGACGGTGAACGCGCATGTGCCCAAGTCTTTCTTGCTTCACTCGTCCAATGGCGGCCACGCCCTGAGGTCTCGCTGGACATGGCTATTCGTGCACTCGACACGCTCGGTCAGATCGGCGAAACCCAAATCCCGGCCATCATGAATCTGAGCCATCCCGCCTCGCTGCAGACCATGGCCGTCATGTCATGCGGCAGGGCACATTTCCAGGCCGGGAACCTTGAGCAGTGCCGGGACTGGCTGGTTCGGGGACTCGCCACCCTGGGAGCGACGTACCCGATCTGGAAAGTGAGTGGTCTTGGTTCCCTTGGGTTGCTCGAGGCCTGGTGCGGCAACACCGAAAGAGCGGTTGCCTTGGCTGACGAGGCGCTGTCAACCGCCAGGGAAGTCGGTTTGCTTGCGCATCCCTCGACCGCCGAAGCGTACCTGACTTCTGCTCTCGCAGCCTTGGAGAATGGCGAGCCCGGACGGGCTTCGCTCTCCCTGCACGAGGGTGTGTTGAGAGCCGAAGCCAATCGGCGTAGCCAGCTCTCGTGGGTGGGCCACCTTGTCGCAGCGCTCCTTCAGGAGGCAGAAGGCAAGCGAGAACTGGCGATGGAGACCGTTCTCTCGGCCAGAAGCGACCTCGGGGCACCGGCGCCGCCCATCGTCGCTGACCGGCTCGTTGCGCTCCACAGCCGTTTGTTACGTCTCGGTGGATCCGCCCATCAGGCGCAGCGTCTGCTGGACACCGCGCCTTCAAGTGCAGCCGCAGTGGAGTTCGAGCGCGCTGCGACTGCACTCGCACTCGAAGACCTCGATTTGGCTCGAAAATTGGTGGACGCCCTCCCTCGTTCCGCCGGTACAACCCATCCACTGGCCAAGATTGAAGGCCTCCTGCTCGCAGCCTGGCTGGCCGCAAACGAGGGCTCCCCCGAAGTCGCACAGAGGCAGCTCGACGAGGCGGTGGCGATTGCCGAGCGTCACTCTCTGGTGGAAGTGTTCGTGCGGACGGGTCCAACGACCGTCCGCATGGTCTCGGACCTTCCAAATGTCGACTCCGGGTTTCGACGACAGATCCTGCAGCGAGCTCGGGAATTCATTTCACCATCCCTGGGGGGCGACCTCGTCGAGCCGTTGACGGTGCGAGAGCTCGAGATCCTGTCGTACCTCCCCAGTCGCCTCACGAACAGCGAGCTCGCCGATCACTTCTACGTATCAGTGAACACGATCAAGACCCATATGGTGCACATCTACCGGAAATTGGGTGTGGCGAATCGCAACCGGGCTGTCTTGCGGGCTCAGGAGATCGGGATTCTCTGAGCGCCGCCGAGGCAGGCCTGCTCAAAGTCATCCCCCGCGGGTGATGCCGTCCGGTCCCTTCTCGTGGTTCGATCTCCCTACACGCATCGACCGAAGGACGACCGAAACGCTCCGCCTTTCGGGGCAGCCGAGGCGTCGGACGGCCGATGCTCGCGCTGTGAGTGCTATCGATCAGGAAGGAAACTGCGATGCTCGCCTACACCTATCCGCTTGCTGACCTCTTCGGGACGATGCTGGGGTTCTTCCTCCTGATCATCTGGTTCTGGCTTTTGATCATCGTGTTCTCAGATATCTTTCGTAGCCACGACCTCGGAGGCGTGGCGAAAACGCTGTGGGTCATCTTCGTCATCGTCCTGCCATTTCTGGGCATTTTCGTCTATCTGATCGCACGGGGCGGAAAGATGCAGGAGCGTGCTGCGACTCAGGCGGCACAGCAGCAGAAAGCCTTCGACACATACGTCAAGGAGACAGCCGGATCGGGCACTACTTCTACCGAGCAGCTCGCCAAGCTGGCCGATCTCAAGCAGCAGGGGGTCATCACCGATGCCGAGTTCGACTCACAGAAGGCAAAGATCCTGGCTTGAGGGCCGGCTTCGTCTGGGTGGAGAGTTTCAAACGAACGGACCGATATGGACTCCGCGAGGGACGCCGTCGGTACTTCTGGCCCGCCTTCTCCCTACGAATCAGACAGAGAGGTGATGAAACGGCATGGCCGAGGTGCTCCGTGGCCACAGCTGCGAGACGAGACCCTTTTCTCGAAGTGGTCGCCACGCCGGCAAGCCGTTCGCCGGAGTCGTATGCTGCCGTCGCTATTGGAAGCGCAACCTGAACACGGGGTCACAGAATGGGAACGAAAGGAGACCGCAACGTTGTGGGACGGCATCTGATTTCACCATCAGGGCGGTCAAATCCGCTCCTTGTCCTCGCTCCTGAGCTTTCTCGGTTCCGGTGAGTACAAGGAGCGCGATTTCGGTGTCAAGATGCCCCCCACCAACATCCGGGACTCCCAGATGGAGAAGGCGCGACGGTTGGCGGGAATGTTCGGTGATCGGATCGTCGCCGGAGCTGCCATCAAGGAACTCGAGGCGACGTAAAACGGTGAGGACATGATTCTCGATCTGCTCCTCATCGGCCTTGTGATTACCCTCGAGCCGATTCCCCTGACCGCATTCATTTTGATCCTTCTGGCCAAGGGGGAACGCGCAAGGGTGCTGCGTTCATTTTCGGATGGCTGCTCTCTCTGGCCATCGTCGTCGCCGTCACCGTGCTTGTCACGGGCAACAAGCCTCCGAAGCCGAACACGGCACCCTCACTGGCGGCTCTGGCCGTGAAGATCCTCATAGGTGTCGTCCTGGTGTTGATCGCGGTACGACAGCGACGCAGGATGGGCAAGCCCCGCCCACCGAAAAAGCCACCGAAGTGGCAAACCGGACTCGACAACATGTCGCCCCTGTATGCCATAGGTCTGGCGCCACTCACTCAACCCTGGGGACTCGTCGCGGCGGGGGTCGCCGTCATTACCGAGGCGAAACTCACGTCGTGGGAGAGCTACATCGCCCTCTTCTTGTTCTGCTTGGTCGCCACGGGGGTCTATATCGCCCTCGAGCTCTACGCCGGCTTCCGGCCGGAGCGGGCCGCCGATTTCCTGGGACGTATCCGAACCTGGATCGACAGCCATACAGATCAAGTGATCATCGTGGCCTCGTTGGTGCTCGGACTCTGGTTGGTCGGCAAGAGCATCTATCTGATCGTGACGTGATGTGATCGCCGGGGTGCCGCTGAAGTTATCCCCACCATCTTCGGTCCTGCAGGATTCAGTCATGCATGCACGAACGTTTACTTCTGCGCGAACCCGGAGGTATTGAGATTCCCATGGCTGCACCCAACGAAGCCCCAGTGCTCGGTCCCATCAGTCGGTACGAACAAGAGTGGGTCGATCGGATCGCCGATTTCAACGACCCGCGCCAGGAGTGGCGGCGCCTCTTTTCGGAGCTCCTCGGGACCTTTTTCCTCGTCCTGGTGGCGGCCGGCGGGGGGATGATGGGCCACGCCTTCCCCAACACGATCAGTCGCACCGCGGCGGTCGTGGCACCGGCCCTCATGGTCATGGCCATCATTCTGTTCATGGGCAAGGTGTCCGGCGCCCACCTGAACCCTGCGGTCTCGATAGCCTTCGCCTTACGTCGGGACTTCCCCTGGTGGCGAGTGCCCGGTTATATCCTCGTGCAACTCGCCGGAGCGACGCTTGCTGCGCTCTTCCTCCACTCGGTCATCAAGGTGTCGGCCATGTACGGATCGAACTACCCCGCCCACGGCTACTCCAACATGGCGGCGTTCTGGATGGAGCTCATCTTGACCATGGGTCTGGTGAGCGTCATTCTCGGCACGGCTTCTGGGGCGCAGAACATCGGCGTCATCGGCGCCTTCGGCGTCGGCGGCTACATCGCCCTCGCCGGGCTGTGGGGCAGTCCGATTTCGGGCGCATCGATGAACCCGGCCCGCACCTTTGGCCCAGACCTGGTCTCGAACACCTTCACCGGATATTGGGTCTACATCGCCGGCCCAATCGCTGGCGCCGCTCTTGCCGTCGTCATCGCCTTCATTTTGCGGGGTCGCGGCGGAGGCAAGGCTGGATCAGGCGCGGCCCAGGGTGACATCTTCACCGAGGTTTTGGATTCCGGGAAGTCCTGATCCCGGCCGGCAAGTCAATCGATCCGATCGAACACAGATTTGGACCGGGTCGAAGTGCTCAGATGCGCGAGTGACCTCGAGGTGAGCGATAGTTCACCCACCTCCTCTCACTCACGCCGGCCGAGGTAACGTCCGAGTTCACCTTTGGCTCACCTGCTCGAGCAGATGGGCGTAGTCGATGAGATGGCGATCGCTCAAGAAGTGCTCACGGACGTGACGATGAGCCCGCCGTCCCATTGAGGCGAGGTCTTCGGGGCGGTCGAGCAGCGACCGCAGAGTCCGGCCGAACAGGTCGAGATCTCCTGGATCTTCGAGGAGCACGCCGGCGTCCGGCGGCACCTGGTCGGTGATGCCCCCGACAGCCGATGCGAGGATCGGCCGGGACTTCCACATGGCCTCGGTAACGGTAAGTCCGAATCCTTCCTGCAGACTCTTCTGAACCACGATGGTGGAGTGGCGCTGGATGGCGTTGACCATGAGTGCGTTCGCTGTGACGTCATCCATGGGCAGCGCCACCAACCGCACGGCATCACGCGTTTGCTCAGGCAGGCCTTCCCACGCCGCCAGACAATCACCGAGCACTTGAGACCCTTCCGGGTCGTCGACCACGCCCTCTACCGAGGGGCCGACGAGGGCGAGACTGGCATCACTGCGTCCGGCCACATGCTCGGCGAATCCCTGCAGGACGCCGAGCATGTCCTTGAGACGATCCCAGCGAGAAACCTGAACAACGAGACGACCCCCGGGTGAGATCGGCCCAGCCCCCCCTAAGACGGCGCTTTGAGACCCGGAGCGCTCACCCGACAGCAAGCCCGTGCGGATCAGGAGATCACCGATCCGGTCGTGCGTGAGTGGGCGGTTCTTGGCTGACAATGGGTCGATGGAGGGCTCAATGATCCAGACGTCCGTTGATGGAAACTCGGGTGGTACGAATGCCGCACGTGAGAAGACGAAGGCATGGCACGCAGCCAGGTGTGGCATCAAGAATCTCCAGGCCTCTCGGGTGTACTCGTTGGGCTGATCAGTACCGATGTGGCACCGCCACACGACACGCATGCCCCGCCGCACCAGATGGTTGGCCAGTCCAGCCGTCTGCGGGTCGTGGAGTATGACAGTGGCGCCGGGCTCAATCCGTCGATCGAGCGCAGCCACATTGGCTTCGAGTACGGAGCTGTAATGCTGATCCTCGTTTCGGCCGAGTTCTCCGGAATCCCCGGAAGCCCCGTGTAGGCGGTTGTGCAACCGCTTCGTGACGGTAAAGAACCCGGCGTCCGCCTCGAGGACAACCCAGCGGGCGTCGATCCCCGCGTCATTGGCATAACCGACGAGGAGGTGCAGCATCTCTGCCACTCCCCCACCAGCCGCCGTCGAGCTTATGTGCCACAGCTGCCGGCCCCCTAGCGCGCGACGGGCACCGTCCGCTGCTTCTTGGAGGCGAGCTGAGCGCTTGGCGCCCAACAGTCTTGCCAATCGATCCACGGAGCGGGGCGGCACGTCGATCTCTCGGGGATCCGCCACGCACTTCAGTATGCTCGATAGGTCGCTCTCAGTGGTTCTGTGTCACTTTCAAGCACGAGCGGACGAGAGCTGCCCGGCGCGCCGAGGCCACGAGGATCCACACGAGCTCGTGGGCACGCTCGCGTGGTAATGCGCAGGGTCCCCGGACGTGCCCGTCTCAGGCTTCGACGCCCACAGCTCACCCGAGCTGCGTCAGCACACCCTCAAGCGACAGACGCCGGCCGCGCAGGCCATCGCGATACGTCGGATTGTCAGTGGCCGCGATCTCTGAGCTGAGGTCGCCGAGCGCCCCCGTGAGGAGATCCCGTAGGTCCGTGACCTGCTCGTCAGTGAGTCCGATCTTCATCGTGTGCTCCTCCCGTTGCAGGGCGGAAAGGACCCGCCATCTGTACCGACTGTCGCAATTCGTGGCCTTCCGGTTCCAGGTACACAAGGGACCTACCTCACCAGCACGAGGGCGGACACCGAAGACCTTTGTCCTTCTGCGCGTCGACGGGCCCGATCCAATCTTGACCCGCACTGGGTGGATGTGATCGGTGCCACGACGCCCTACTCGCGACCGATGACGGTCGCCAGGTCGACCAGACGGCTCGAGTATCCGGTCTCGTTGTCATACCACCCCAGCACCTTGACCAGGTGGCCGTTGGCCATCGTCAACTTGGAATCGAAAATGCAGGATGCTGCGGAACCGATGATGTCACTCGAGACGAGATCCTCCTCGGAGTACTCGAGCACGCCCGCGAGCCGGCCCGACGTTGCGGCTACCCGATACGCACTGCAAATTTCCATCGACGTTGGGGAGTCGCGGAGGTTGGCCACGAGATCGGTGACGGAGCCGTCGGGCACCGGCACTCGGAGTGAGAGCCCGTCGAGCCGGCCGGCGATCCCCGGAAGTACCAGCCCGGTGGCCCGAGCGGCGCCGGTCGTCGTGGGGATGATGTTGATAGCACCACCGCGCGCCCGCCGCGGGTCCTTGTGAAGAGCGTCCGTCAGGCGTTGGTCGCCGGTGTAGGCGTGCACCGTCGTCATGAGACCCTCATCTATCCCAAAGGCGTCGTCAAGCACCTTGGCCAGGACGGCGAGGCAGTTCGTCGTGCATGACGCGTTAGAGACCACGAAATCCCGCTCAGGGTCGAAGGTGTCCTCGTTGACGCCCACGACGAACGTGGCGTCGACGTCCTTGGCGGGAGCTGAGATGATCACTCGTTTCGCTCCGGCCCGGATGTGTGCCGCAGCCTTGTCGCGGCTCGTCAACCTACCAGTGCACTCGATCACCACGTCGATGCCGAGCTCGCGCCAAGGAAGATCCTCGACATTCGGCTCCAAGAGCATGGTGACCGCCATCGCACCGGCCGTCATCTTGTCGTGCTCGAGGGTGACCGGCTCCGGGAACCGCCCATGCACCGAGTCGCGGGCCAGCAGCCGAACCAGCGCAGCCGGGTCGCCGAGGTCATTCACCGCGACCACCTCGATGTCTCCGGGCGACTTCATCCCCGCCCGCAGCACCGCGCGGCCCGTGCGGCCGAATCCGTTGATAGCGACTCTCACTGCCACGCGCTGCACCTCCAGGGCTCTCCGGGCGACGACCGTCCAGTGTGGACATGATTTCATCGGGGCGGTGGCATGCGTAGTGCCATCGGTCCTCTCCGCCCGGGACCTTTGGCACTAGTCTCAGCGCACGCGACTGCGGCACCCTTGAGGAAGTGTTCGAGGTGAGATTGCACGGCCGAGGCGGGCAGGGCGTCGTCACGGCGGCGGACCTCCTGGCGCTCGCCGCCTTCGAGGAGGGCCGACACGCCCAGTCGTTTCCGAGCTTCGGCTCGGAACGCATGGGTGCCCCAGTCGTGGCCTATTGCCGCGTGAGCGATCGGAACATTCGCACCCGAGAGCCCGTGGTCGCGCCGAACTGCGTCATCGTGATCGACCCCACCCTCGTCCACCAGGTCGATCTCTTCGCTGGATTGCGCCCGCACGGCTACGTTCTGATCAACTCGACACAGACCTTGGACGGGCTCGGACTGGAAGGCCTGCGGGATCGGTTCGACGCCGCGCACATCTTGACCGCCCCCGCGACCGAGGTGGCACGACGCCAGACAGGCAGGCCGCTGCCAAACGCGGCCCTGCTCGGGGGCTTTGCCGCCTTGACGGCCGGCGTGACGATCGGGGCGGTCGGCTCGGCAATCCGGGAACGGTTCCGCAAAGATGCCAGCGTGGCAGAGCGGAACATCGCTGCCGCCACCGAGATCTACCACTACGCCCGCCAGGCGATGGTGGGCAGCGGGCGGGGGGTGCTCGGTGTTCCGGCAGATTGAGGGCTCCCGGGCGGTGGCAGAAACGGTGGCGCTCTGCCGCCCCGAGGTCGTGTGCGCCTACCCGATCTCGCCCCAGACCCACATCATTGAGGCCATTGGCGAACTCGTGAAGACCGCCGAGCTATCGCCCTGTGAGTTCATCAACGTCGAATCGGAATTCGCTGCGATGTCGGTCTCGATCGGCGCCTCGGCGACCGGCGCCCGGGCTTTCACCGCCACCGCCAGCCAGGGACTCCTCTACATGATGGAGGCGCTCTACAACGCAGGCGGGCTCGGGTTGCCCATCGTCATGACCTTGACCAACCGCGCCGTGGGGGCACCCATCAACATCTGGAACGATCACAGTGACGCGATGGCCGCCCGCGACGCCGGCTGGATCCAGCTCTTCGCGGAAACGGTCCAGGAGGCCGCTGACCTGCACATCCTCGCCTTCAGGTTGGGCGAGGAGCTCTCTGTCCCCGTCATGGTGTGTATGGACGGCTTCATCCTCACCCATGCCACCGAGCGGGTGGATATGCCGGACCAAGAGCAGGTGGACGCCTTCCTCCCGCCTTTCGAACCGCGCCAATCACTCAGTCCCGACGACCCGTACTCCATCGGCGCCATGGTCGGTCCGGATGCGTTCCTGGAGGTCCGGTACCTGGCCCACGCCCGCCAGCAGCAGGCGCTCGAACGCATCCCCGAGCTGAGTGCCGAGTTCGCCGAAGCCTTCGGCCGAGACTCGGGCGGCCTCCTTCATCCCTATCGCACCGCGGACGCCGAGTTGGTCATCGTCGCCATGGGCTCCGTCCTGGGCACGATTAAGGACGTCGTGGACACGCTTCGCGACGAATGGATACGTATCGGGGCCCTCGGCGTCACGTCCTTTCGCCCCTTCCCGATGGACGCCGTCCGGTCGGCCCTCCAGGGGACACATCAGGTCGTCGTGGTGGAGAAGGCCTTCAGTGTCGGGTTCGGCGGTGTGCTGTCAACCGACGTGGCCATGGCCATGAGCGGGCTCCCGGTACCCGTGGCGACCGTTGTGGCGGGCCTCGGAGGTCGCATCATCACGAAGACATCGCTCGAAGGTGTCTGTGCGGCAGCCGTACGGGGCGAACTGCCACGGCTGACCTTCCTCGACCTCAACGAGAAGCTCGTCGAGAGCGAGCTCGCGCGCATCGCGCAGCGCCGCAGCTCGGGTCCGACAGCCGAGAACATCCTGCGCGACCTCGGTACCGTGGCATCAGGGATCGGCTGATGGCGGTTCGCTTCTACCAGGTCGGCAGCTTCGCCGTCGGGAACCGGCTGGTAAACCGGGCTGATCGGACGATCCAATCCGAGGCGGGTCGCTCGAACTCGCTCACGTCGGGGCACCGGGCCTGCCAGGGATGCGGCGAGGCCTTGGGCGCCCGCTACGCCCTCGACGCCGCCATGCGGGCCACCGGGGGCCAGATGATCGCGGTCAACGCGACGGGCTGCCTCGAGGTGTTCTCCACCCCCTACCCAGAGACGTCGTGGCAGCTCGCATGGCTCCACTCGCTGTTCGGGAACGCACCGGCGGTGGCTTCGGGCGTGGCCGCCGCGCTTCGAGTCAAGGGCCGGAGCGAGACCAGGGTGATCGGTCAGGCCGGCGACGGCGGGACCGTCGACATCGGGTTCGGGTGTCTCTCGGGCATGTTCGAGCGCAACGACGACGTTCTGTTCATCTGCTACGACAACGAGGCGTACATGAACACCGGCGTGCAGCGGTCGGGGGCAACCCCGCCGGCGGCGCGTACGGCAACGACCGAGGCGGTCGGTCCCCATCCGGGGAACTCGTTCGGGCAGGGCAAGGACATGCCCGTCCTGGCAATGGCGCACCGCATCCCCTATGTGGCCACTGCGACCGTCGCCGACCTGCACGACCTGGAGGCAAAGGTGACTCGCGCCATGTCGATCCGCGGTGCCCGCTATATCCACATTCTCGTGCCCTGCCCCCTCGGATGGGTGAGCGCCTCGAGTGACACGGTGCGTATCGCCCGCCTGGCCACTCAGACCGGGCTCTTTCCCGTCTTTGAGGCCGAGCACGGCAAGGTGTCCCGCGTCACCGCCATCCGCCGGCCGACTCCCGTCACCGAATACCTGCGCTTACAGGGGCGTTTCGCGCATCTGTTCGACACACAGGGGAACCCGGCACGGCCGGACATTCTCGACGCGCTCCAGGCGATGGCGGACGACAACATCGCCCGCTACGGCCTCTTGGCAGAGACCGACGAGGTGCTCGCCTGATGGACAAGCCATTTGCCATCACGCTCGAGGTCGGGTCGAGCCTCGCCAACAAGACGGGTAGTTGGCGGACCGAGCGGCCCGTGTACGTGGACCGACTTCCCCCGTGCAATGACGCATGTCCCGCCGGCGAGAACATCCAGCAATGGTTGTATTTGGCAGAAGACGGCTCCTACGAGTCCGCCTGGCGTGAGATCGTACGGGTCAACCCCTTCCCTGCCGTCATGGGGCGCGCCTGCTTCCACCCCTGCCAAACTGCCTGTAACCGGGCCACGATCGACGAGGCGGTCGGCATCAATGCCATCGAGCGCTTCCTGGGTGATCGGGCCCTCGATGAGGGCTGGCTGCCCGACCCGGTGTCGCCTCCCTCCGGGCGCCGCGTCCTGGTGGTCGGATCCGGGCCCGGCGGCATGACAGCCGCCTACCATCTCCGGCTTCTCGGTCACGAAGTCGTCGTCTACGAGTCGTCGCCACTCCCAGGCGGGATGATGCGCTACGGCATCCCCGCCTACCGGCTCCCCAGGGACGTGGTGGCGGCAGAGATCGACCGCATCGTCGCCCTGGGCGTCGAGATGGAGTGCGGAAGGCCGGTGGACGACCTCGAGGCCATCCTCGAGTCCGGGGGGTTCGACGCCGCCTTCCTGGCCGTGGGTGCCCAGCGCGGGCGGCACGCCGACATCCCGGCCGGGGATTCGGCGCGCATTCTCGATGCAGTGTCGCTGTTGCGGGACTCCCAGGGAACCGAGGCGGCATCGTTGGGACGGCGGGTGGTCGTCTACGGCGGCGGTGACACCGCGCTTGATGCCGCTCGCACCGCCCGTCGTCTGGGTGCGGAGGAGACCCTGATCGTCTACCGCCGCACCGAGGAGAAGATGCCGGCCAACCTCGAAGAGCTCACCGACGCCGTGGCCGAAGGGGTGCGGCTCAAGTGGCTCTCCACCATCGTCCGCGACGAAGGCGGAAACTTGACGATTGAGCGCATGGAGCTCGACGAAACCGGCTTCCCCCGGTCGACCGGCCAGTTCGAAGAGCTGCGGGCCGACGCGCTGGTGTTGGCGCTGGGCCAAGAGGCCGATCTCTCGTTGCTGGGGTCGATGCCCGACGTGCGGCCGGAGAACGGCCTGATCCCCGTCGGGCCGGACTTCATGTCCACCCGCCCGGGTGTGTTCGCCGGTGGGGACATGGTGGCCGGTGCCCGGACCCTCACCGACGCCATCGGACACGGAAGAAAGGCGGCCCGAGCGATCGACGCCTGGCTGGGTGGCCGCCCCCTGGCGCACGAGGTGCGCCACGCCTTGGCCACGGCGGAGCACCTCAACTCCTGGTACTTCGCCGACGCCCCCAAATCGGTACGACCTCGCCTCGATGCCGCTCGGCGCACCTCCACCTTCGACGAGGTCGTCGGAGGCCTCGACGACTCCACCGGCCTCTACGAGGCGCGGCGGTGCCTGTCGTGCGGCAACTGCTTCCAGTGCGACAACTGCTTCGGGGTGTGTCCGGACAACGCTGTGCGCAAGGTCGACGAGGCGCGTGGATACGCCTTCGACTACGACTTCTGCAAGGGTTGCGGGCTCTGCGTCCAAGAATGCCCCTGCGGAGCGATTGAGATGGTGCCCGAGGAGATCTGATGCGGGCCAGTCCAGTGGGCGCAGCCGCGCCGCTGTGTCCATCTAGCGCGTGGGGCGCCGTCCGACCGACTTGCGCGGCGTGACTCCCCCGCTCACGGGACGTCCGGGCACGGCCGCCTCAAGGAGCATCCGCCACTCCGCCTCGGCGACCTGTTTGCGAACCGCCACCACAGCATCCGGGTTCACCGAAATGGAGGTGATGCCCTGACGCACCAGAAATTCGGCGAACGCCGGCCGGTTCGACGGCGCCTGCCCACACAAGGACGACGTGATCCCCGCCTCCTTCGCACCACCGATGATGCGGCCGATGGCATCGAGGACCGCCGGGTCGGCCTCGTCGAAGAGGTCGGCACAAATCTGCGAGTCTCGGTCGACACCGAGCATCAGCTGTGTCAGGTCGTTGCTGCCGATGGAGACCCCGGTGATCCCCATGGAGGCATAGGTCGGGACCCAGTATGCGACGGAGGGCACCTCGGCCATGACCCATACCGGGAGGGAGCCCGCCACGGGAGATTGGTCGATCACCTCCAGACAGGCCTCCAGCTCCCAGGCGGTCCGCACGAAGGGAATCATGAGCACGACATTGGCAGACTCCTCCAGCACCCGAGCCAGAACGTCCAGCTCGAGCCGGAAGAGATCGGGCTCACGCACGTAGCGGAAGCAACCTCGATAGCCGATCATGGGATTCTCTTCGCTGGGTTCGAACTTGTCGCCCCCGTCGAGGTTGGAGAACTCGTTCGAGCGGAAGTCGATGCTCCGGTACACGACCGGACGCGGCTCGAACGCCCGCGTGATGTGCAGGAGCGACTTGGCCATGTTCTCGACGAACACCTTCTCGTCGCCCCGCTCCATCAGCCGGCGGGGGTGCACCCCTCCCAGCGCATCGGTGACCATGAACTCGGCTCGCAGCAAGCCGACGCCGTCCACCGGCAGGGCCGCCACCTCCTCCGCGTGCTCGGCGAAAGCCAGGTTCACGTAGATCCGGGTGGCGAGCGCCCCCCGGTCGGACTCCGCACGAATCGGGCTCGGCTCGGACACCGCAACAGGGACGGGCGCGGCCCCCTCGGTCACCACGCCCTGGGCACCATCGACCGTCACCAACTCGCCGTCTCGCAGGACCGAGGTGGCGTTGCGGGCACCGACCACAGCGGGCACGCCGAGCTCACGAGACACGATGGCGGCGTGACAGGTCATCCCTCCACCGTCTGTCACCACGGCCGCCGCACGGCGCATGGTCGGTACCCAGTCCGGACTCGTCATGGGGGCGACCAGGACTTCGCCGGCCTTCAGCTCATGACCCTCGTCGGGCGTGCGCAGCACCCTCACCACACCCGATGCCAATCCCGAGGATGCCGCCAGGCCTCGAACCAGGATGGTGGCACCCTCCTCGGCCGCGACGGCCGCGGTTCCCCCCACCGCCGTCACCGGGCGCGACTGCACCAAGAAAGTCCGACCGCCGGCCATTGCCCATTCCGTGTCCTGGGGGGATCCGTAATGCTCCTCGACGAGCAGACCCAGCCGAGCGACCTCAACCACCTCGTCGTCGGCGAGCACCCGGAGACCGCCCTCCTGAGCGTCGAGGTCGACGTGCTGGTCTTCGCCGTCAGGCCCGCGCACGATCTTGAAGTGCTGCGTGCCCACACGGACGTGGAGGAGACGAAGGCCGTTCTTGTCGATGACGTAGGTGTCGGGCTCAATCATACCGCTTACCACGACCTCGCCCTGCCCGAAGGCAGCCTCGATCACGATGTGACCGGTCTCCCCGGTCGAAGGATCGAGCGTGAACATGACACCGGAACGTTCGGAGGGGACCATCTCCTGCACCACCACAGCGATGGCCGGCTCGTCTGTCAGACTCCTGTTGCCACGATAGAAGATGGACCGGGCGCCCCAGAGAGATGCCCAACAGTCCACCAGGCGCGCCAGAACCTCGTCCCCGCCGGCCACGTTCGTGAACGTCTCGTTCATGCCGGCAAAAGACGTGCCCTCGGCGTCCTCACCGATGCCCGAGGACCGTACGGCCACCCGCGGCTCGTCGCCGAGGCGCTGATAGGCGGAAAGCACCTCCGTGGCGAGATCTTCGGGGATACATACAGAGTGCACGAGGTCCTTTGCCTCAGCGGCCAACCGGTCGAGATCGTCTTGGGACGCGTTGCGGGCATCCGCCAGGATCGCTATCAAGCGCTCGCGCACACCGGCTCGGGCCAAGGTGTCGAGATAGGCCTCCCCCGTGACGACGAACCCCGGCGGGACGGGAAGCCCGCCTCCGGTGAGTTCCCCCAGATTGGCCCCCTTGCCACCCACCGACCCGGTATCACCGAGACGGATGTCCTCGAACCATCGAACTGCCTGCATGCCTCTCCCACTCCTCGGCTTGACTGGCGATGACCTTTTCCATGGTCCCTGATGACCAGTCGATTTCGATAGGGACCAACGTCCCTGTTTCTCACGAAGACGATTTGTGAGACTGACCCCGTGAAGACGATGGCCTTTGAGGAGGTCGTGGATCGGCTGCGTGGCCTCGCCACCGCCGAGCCGCGTGTGGTCATCTCCGGGAACTCGGCCAACCCGGTCACCCTCATCGCAGCCTTGCTGGCCGCCCGTGAACGGTGCCGCGTGTTCCAGCTCAACGCACACGACGGATTCTCCGCCAATCCGGCCTTCATTACCGAGACACCCTTTGTGGGGCCAGGTATGCGGCACGACCCAAATCTCGACTATTTGCCGATGCGGCTCTCGCTGGTGCCCCGGCTGTTCAGTGCGACACGACCCGTCGACGTGGTGCTCATCCACACCTCGTTGCCGCGCCAGGGCAAGGTCTCGCTCGGAATAGAGGTCAACATCCTCCCCGCCGCCATTGAGCAAGCCCGCGCCCGCGGCGGCCTTGTGATCGCGCAGATGAACGCGTGCATGCCGTACACGCTCGGGGACGGAGAGATCCCGCTGGAGTTGATTGACGGGGCGCTTGAAGTCGATACGCCCCTGCTGTCGTCCGCCGTCGGACCAGTCGACGACGGTGCAAGCGCCATCGGAGAGCGCGTCGCAGGGTTCGCTGCAGACGGGACCACGCTGCAATTGGGCATCGGGACGATCCCAACCGTCGCCGCCACCATGATGTCGGGCCTACGGAACTTGCGAGTCTGGTCGGAGATGATCAGCGACGGCGTACTCACGCTACACCGAGCCGGCGCCCTCGATCCCGACCGGCCGGTGACAAGCTCCTTTCTCATCGGCTCCCCCGACCTCTACGAGTGGGCTGACCAGAACGACGGGCTCCGGATGCGGCGCACCGAAATGGTGAACGACCCAGCGAGAATCGCCGCGCAAGGCACTGTCCTCTCCGTCAACGCGGCCATGCAGGTCGATCTCTTCGCCCAGGCCAACGCCAGTTTCGTCGAAAACCGTATCCATTCGGGATTCGGCGGCCAACCCGATTTCGTCACCGGGGCCCTGCATTCGCCCGGTGGACATGCCATCGTCGCCCTGCACGCTTGGCACCACAAGACCGACACCTCCACGGTGCTTCCGATTCTCGACAATCCGGTCACCTCGTTCCAACACTCGGCCATCGTGAGCGAGCACGGTTGCGCCGAACTTTTCGGCCGCTCGCAGCACGCGCAGGCCAAGTTGATCATCGACGAAGTGGCCGACCCCCGCGCCCGCCTGGAACTCGAGGCGTCGGCGGGACGTCTCGGCCTGCTCCGGCAGTTCGACTGAGTGCACGTTCGAAGGCAGATGGGGAGGGCCCGAACCGGATGGGGGCAACGGGGACCAAAGTCCCCCCACACAAGGCCGATGAGTCCCTAGCGCTCCGCTCACCGTCCGAGTCTCATTGAGACATGGCCCCATACGAGGTGCTCTGCGTGGGGGACGCCGCCACGGACATCTTCATCCGACTCTCCGACGCCCACATCAGGACCTGGAACGACGAGGACGGGCATTGGCTCGACCTCCCATACGGAGGCAAGGTTCCCTTCGACTACGCGCACACGGTGGAGGCCGGTGGGAACGCAGCGAACGCGGCGGTGGGCTTGGCGCGGCTCGGAGTTCATGCAGCCTTGGCCTCGCACGTGGGGAACGACGCCGTCGGGCACGCGATGCAGGATGCCCTCCACAGAGAAGGCGTCGACACCCATCTGATGCGTTTCGATGCCGCGCAGGCAAGCAATCGCAACTTTGTGCTCTGGTACCACCAGGATAGGACGATCCTCGTCCACCACGAGTCCTACGACTATCACTGGCCCCATCTGAGCCCCCGTGAGACACCAGCATGGGTGTACTTGAGCTCGGTCGGATCCGACGGGACGGACTACTACGACCAGTTGCTGGGATGGCTTGAGGAGGAGCCGGCGGTACGGCTTGTGTTCCAGCCCGGCACGGTGCAGATCAATCAGGGAGTCGAACTCCTCAAGGGGATCTACCGCCGCACTGAGATCCTGATCTGCAACCGCGAGGAAGCCGTCGCCATCGGGGGAGCGGAGTACGACGACCTGGCGTCCATTCTCGAGTCCTTGTACGTGCTCGGACCTCGTCTCGTTGTCGTGACGGATGGCCCGGACGGCGCCTATGCCTACGATGGCGCCCAACGACTTCGCGCGCCCTCGTATCCGGACCCGTCGCCGCCAACGGAGCGCACCGGCGCTGGGGACGCGTTCTCCTCAACGCTCTTGGCGGCACTCGTCAAGGGCTACACGCTCGTGGAGGCGCTCCAGTGGGCCCCGATCAACGCAATGAGAGTCGTCCAGCAGGTCGGTGCACAGAGTGGCCTCCTGGACGAGCAGACCCTCCTGCTCGAGCTCAAGGCCGCTCCCGAATCGTACGCCGTGAGTCAGTGGTGAGCCAGACAAGGGACCTCGTTCTGGCGGCTGATATCGGTGGCACGCACATGCGGGCCGCGCTCGTGAACCACAACGGCACGGTGCTGGTCAACCGGACCGTTCCCACACCTGCGCACGACGACGCGCCGGCAGCCCTCGTCGACCTGATCCGCAGCGTCAAAGGCATGAGCGGGGAGCAGACCGCAGACCACGCCGTCGTCGGGCTCCCTGGCGCGGTTGACTACGACGGGGGAAGGCTTCTCTGGGCACCCCACCTCCCAGAGAGCTGGCTGCAGTTGCTGTCGGACGACGAACTGACCAGCCGCCTGGGCTTGCCCGTCTTGATCGCCAACGATGCGGACCTCGCTGCAGTCGGAGAGGCCACGTTCGGTGCAGGTATCGGCACGCCCGACGTCGCGTACCTCACGATCTCCACCGGCATCGGCGCCGGCGTCATGTGCGGAGGCCGGTTGCTGCGAGGCCGACGGTCGCTCGCCGAGGTGGGCCATACCGTGATCGATTGGCACGCATGGTGCGCAGGGCGACCCTGCACCCTCGAGCAGCTCGGATCGGGCAGCGGTATGACGCGCGAGGCGGCCGAGGCCGGCATGGGAGATCTCGACGCACAGGCCATCGTCGGAGCAGCGGGGAAGGGAGACCACCGGGCTCGCGACATCTGGAACCGCGCGGTCGTGGCGTGCGCTGCCGGTGTGTGCAACCTCGTCATGACGTTCTCTCCCAGCATGGTGGTCGTGGGAGGCGGGATCGGACGACGAGAGGACTTCTTCGAAGCGGTCCGTGCGACCGTTCTCAGCCGACCGGCACACCACCCGAAGGATCTCTCCATCGTCACTTCGTCGCTGGGGGACGTCGCAGGGCTCGCGGGTGCGGCTGGCTGGATGGCTGCGACCACATGCTGATGCTTCGTTGGACTTCAGGGCGAAACGGATCCTCAGCCGTCGACGACAAGCTCGCCGTTGCCGTCGACCGCCACCTGAATTGAGCTCAGACCATGAGACGCCGGCGGGTTCACGACGGCCCCTGTGTTGGGGTCGAACTCGGAGCCGTGACATGGACACACGATGAGGTGGGCGGCCGAGGAATACCCGACCGTGCACCCGGCATGTGGACAAATGGCGTTGTAGGCGACGAAGTGGCCCTTCGCCAACTGGAGGACGAGGCCAGGATCACCCGTCTTCGGATCGGTGAAACTCGCCGCACCGCCAACCGCCACCTGGCTGGCCAGGCCAATCGGAGTCCCGGCTGGTGCCGTCGTCGTGGGAGCGGACGACTCTGGTGTCGTGGTCGTCGAGCCAGCGCCAGAGGCGCCCGAGGCGCTCGGTCCGGTCGGGCCGGTGGTCCTTAGCGTGACGCTTTGACTCCCGGGGCTCTTTGCACCGCCTGCAGCCCGTCCCAAGACGATTGCCGTTCCAGCGACCGCGCCGCCAGCCACGGCCGCCGCGACGACTGTCGCGCCTCCGATGACGACAGTACGGCGATCGACCGCGTCGAGACCAGTCACCGAGGCCGTGCTCTGCTGCCTCTCCCCGTCGGCCAACAGGAAGGGGCAGCCGTGGACGTTGCAACGACGTCCACCTTGGGCGCGACACGAGTCGTTCTCATAGTGGCCACACACCTGCTGGACGAGGGCGAAGCGGATTGGCACCACCGTCGGTGGCCCGAGGTCGTACTCCCCTGCTACCCGGGCGGCTATCACCCCGTCGACGGAGAGCACGCCGCCCGACCCGGCGAGGACGAGCGGGATCCAGGCGAAGACGAAGACGATGTCGGCTCCGGTGTAGTAGGGGGACGAGTGAAAGCTCACGGTGAGGAAGAGCGTGAACGCGAGCACCATCCCCCCCGCTGCGGCGACGCGCGTCCACAGCCCTAGGATCGTTCCCAAACCAACTGCAAGTTCGGCCAGAGCAATCACGATGCCGATCGGTACGGCGAAACGGAGGAGATGGCCGAGCAGCTCGTGCAGTGGGCTCACCCGGATTGACGCGATCAGCTGAGCCTGAATGCTCGACGGGCTGTTCGCGTTGAGAAAATTCGGATTAGCGAGCTTCTGAAGTCCGGCGAAGCAAAAGGTGACACCAAGAAAGGCACGCAACGGCACAAGCGCCCACCCCGACAGAGAAAGAGCTCGCGGCGGAGGGACGTCGAAGTAGACGCGCCGGCGGCGACGGCCGGATCGGTTCGCACCTTGTCCGGGACCCTCGGGCTTCGTTCGTTGTGACACGACGACTCTCCTCGTTGTCGAAACGATGCCCCGATGTTGCTGGACACATTACGCCCGGGGGCTGAGGCACTTGGTCGATCTTCCATCGGCCCTCGTCGCCTGGCACCACGCTCTCCGGCCCACTTCGGGCACGTCTCCGAGACCACGTCACCAGGACTTCTGCAGGGATGGAGATCGTTGCGGTTCGAATCAGGCAGACCAGACCTTCCTCCAAGACCATGGTGCCCTTGTTTCTCCTCTTGCTACAGGTCGTCCGTATCTGGAGAGTTGAATCGAACATCTCTTTGCTCGTCCTCAACGTCAAGCATGAACTCCCGTGGGGCTTCCTCGAGCATCATCAGAGACTCGTTTGCACCGGGGAACGCTCGAATCAGCTCATCCAGCTTCCGTTGGGTTGCTGCCTGCTCGCGACCCTGGGTGTGTTGGATCGCGAAGACCATGATGAGGGTGATCGAAGAAGCTGAGAGCTCAAAGGCTGCTACCCAATTCGTCGGAAAGTCGAGGACCGAAATGGCAACGACGAGCGATATGACGGTGGCGGTCACAACGAGTGCGACAGCAGGGAGCACGGTGTAGTGCTCAATCTTGTACAGAATGCGGCTCCATACTGGGAGCTGCGACGTTCTGTGGCTGATACGGCGACGTTGCAGCACCGCCTCGTTCTCTTCAGGTCGGCTCTCCACCATTTGAGACTACAGATTCCGGATGAAGTCTCAGGCAAGCGCTGTCACAGTGTCACCCGAGTCAGCCGAATGCTTCTCTCTCTGGTCGGCACATGATGACTCAATGACCCTGAGCACAATCACCTCACCCCGTCTGCTGATGACCAGTCGGTCAGAGAGCACATTCGGATGGGTTGAATCGGTTCTTCTGATCGGCGACTCGGCCACCAGAGCGACGACGTCAGGGGCATGCCACCGCGCCGCCTACGCTTTCTTTGATGAGTCCCCCGACTGGCGGATCTTGGCGGAGGTGTAATCCCCGTGCCAGCGTTCGTGTCGCCCTGGCAGCATCAGTCGGCATCGTTGCTGGAGTCGTGGCGGCGCTCTTCACGTTCTGGCAGGCGGCAACGCTCATCGGTTGGGACGTCGGCTCACTCTTCCTCATCACCTCAATATGGTCGGCCGTTGGAGGTCTGAGTGCTGACGAGTGCAAGACCTATGCGAGCCGAGAGGACCCGAGTCTCCGCCTGACCGAGCTCATCGTGCTGTCGGCTGGAGTTGCGCTGCTGGCTGCCGTTGGACTGGCATTGATCCGGGCTGGGAACGCCGTAGGGGTCACAAAGGCGTACCTGATCGCCCTGGGGCTATTGAGCGTCGCGTTGTCGTGGGGTCTGGTCCACACCATCTTCACGCTCCGATATGCCCGGTCCTATTACTCCCGGCCCGTGGGTGGAATCGACTTCAACGAGGACGATCCACCCACGTATCTGGATTTCGCATACCTCGCCTTGACCATTGGCATGACGTTTCAGGTCTCTGACACAAACCTCACGGCCAAGGGGATTCGGAGGATTGCTCTTTCGCACGCGCTCCTCTCGTACTTGTTCGGTGCGGTCATCGTCGCCCTCGTGATCAACGTGGTGTCGAGTCTCCTCCATTGACCCGTAGTGACCGTGTCTACTCCATCCACTTCGTTCGTCCGCAAGGTTGAGCACTGGCCATGCTGGGTCCCAACGTCTGATGTATCGGCCTCGTCGATCTGCAGGCTGCATATGCATCCTTCCGCCGAAGGTCGAAGGAGCCAGGTCAGGTACACCGCACTGGCCTCTGGCGGCCGGATGACATACGAGAGCTGCCCGAAGCCACCGAAGTGACGCGGATCTGTGACGGGGCATCAGGAGAATGGGAATGCGCACTCCGATGCAGCGCACCCACCAATCGAAGGGACACCCATGTTTGTAACCGTCATCCATCGAATCCATGACCCAGAGGGCTTTCAGGCGGCCGAGGACAAGGCGCTCGAAGCCGGACTTCCGTCCAGCGTTGCGTTGCCAATCCACGCATCTATCGGCGATAATGCCCTCGGCATCTGTATCTGCGAAGGGGAATCGGTCGAAGCCGTGCGTGCGGTGGTTGAAGGCGCGGACGGACCATGGGCGAACAACGAGCACTACGAGATGCACGTGGACGGACTCACGCCGCAGCTCGGAAACCAATGACTCGGGCCCGCTGATCGATCAGGTCTCCAAAGCCAGTTCGGCGGTCTGTACGGCGTGACCTCGAATGTGACGGCGAACCGCTCCCGTAGTGGAGCGGTCCACTCTCAGGCCACAGGTCGTGGCAGGGTTCCTCAGGACGTGGCCGGCTGGCGCCACAAGTCAATGCCGGCTTCAACCGCGTACTGGTCGATGGCTTTGACTTCTTGGGCAGTGAACTCCAGGTGCTTTAACGCTTCAACGTTTTGCTCGAGCTGAGCCACGCTGCTTGCTCCGGTCAGCGCAGAGGTAACCCGGGGATCACGCAGAGCCCAGGCAATAGCCATCTGTGCGAGCGATTGGCCTCGTTCCGAGGCGATTGCGTTGAGTCCATGGATCCGGCCGAGATTCTCGTCGTTCAGCATATTGCGAGTCAGGGAACCACCAAAGGACGCCCTCGACCCGGGAGGGATCCCGTCGAGGTAGCGACTGGTAAGGAGTCCTTGCGCCAAAACAGAGAAGGCAATGCACCCGACCCCTTCAGCCTCTAAGACACCGAGCAGGCGATCCTCGATCCAACGATTGAACATTGAATACGAGGGTTGATGGATGAGCAGTGGAGTGCCCAATTCGCGCAGGATGACGACTGCCTCAGCAGTGCGCTTGTCCGAGTAGGAGGAGATGCCCACGTAGAGCGCCTTCCCGGAAGTGACCGCCGTGTGAAGAGCACCCAGTGATTCCTCGAGGGGTGTTTGAGGATCAAAGTGGTGGTGGTAGAAGATGTCGACATAGTCGACGCCGAGCCGCCGCAAGCTCTGATCGAGGCTGGCGAGGAGGTATTTCCGAGACCCGAGGTCACCATAGGGTCCTGGCCACATGTCCCAACCTGCCTTGGTGGAAATGACGAGCTCGTCGCGGTACTCGCGGAAGTCCTCGCGGAGGATCCGCCCGAAATTGATCTCGGCACTTCCGTACGGGGGGCCGTAGTTGTTGGCCAAATCGAAATGGGTGATACCGAGGTCGAAGGCTCGCCGCAAGACTGAGCGCTGAGTTTCGAGTGATCGGTCATCACCGAAGTTCTGCCACAGCCCGAGCGACACTGCTGGTAACAGCAGGCCGCTGCGCCCGCAACGGCGATACGTCATGGACTCGTAGCGGTCTTCGGCGGGGACATAGGTGGTCACTCGCGACCCCCCTGTTGCTCAAGTGCCTGGGCAACGACAGTCAGGTCGCTTTCGCCGAACCCGAGACCGACCACTTCCTCCCATTCCTCCGCCAAGGCGGCAAGTACCTCGAAGCGCTCGCGGCCGGCATCCTCCAGAGCGAGATGCACGTCCTTGAGCGCGAGTGAAAGCGCGAACTGAACCGAAAAGTCACCTCTGGCGATTCGTTCCAGCTTGGCTGCTTGCCAGGGGGACACGAGCGGACCATCACCCAGAGCATTCATCACGCTTTCGGTCTCGAGCCCCAGCTTATGGGCCAAGGCTACTGATACGTTGACTGCTTCCGCCGCCAGCGCCAGCCAGGTATTGGCAACGAGTTTGAGTTTTGACCCGGTTCCAGCACGTCCCACCCAGATGGTCCGACGGCCGAGCGCATCAAACAGTGGGTCAAGCCGCGAGCGAACAGACTCAGGACCCGAGGCAAATATGGTCAACTGACCCTGCTCTGCCGGCTCCTTGCTCCCTGAGACCGGTGCATCGATCAGGACCACGTCAGGACGCTCGGCCCTCACAAGGGCTTCGACACGCTGTATCCCCCCATCCCCAATCGTGCTCATCTGCGCCCAGATCGCACCCGGGGCCAGTGCAGCCAACATGCCTTGTTCTTTGGCGATCGCCAGGACGACGTCTGCATCCGTCACCATCGTGACCACGATGGCGGCCCGGCGCGCCGCGTCCGCGGCGGATTCGGCAACCTCTGCACCGAGATCCCCAAGATCCCTCGTTGCATCCGGATCACGGTTCCAGACGATCGTCGGGATACCAGCCCACAGGGCCCTGGTAGCCATGGCGTGTCCCATGGTGCCGATGCCGAGGAACGCTACGGTTTCTTTTCCATGAGCCATTGCTTTCTCCTCTCGAGGTCGACCCCGTCGGGCTGCGAGCCGCAGATCAGCTCAGCAAGCTTCCATGGCCATCTCAAGGGATGAGGACGATCTTCCCTCGGGTGTGACGCTGTTCTAACTCTGCAAAGGCATCGGCGACTCGATCGAGAGGATAAATCGCCGCGATGGGAATGTCGATCGCCCCCGAAGCCACGAGGTCGGCCATCTCGGAGAGGACTTCGGGAGTGGAGGCGGTTGCGCTGCCCTCGGCCCTGACCCCGAGCTCCTGGGCCTTCTCGAACGATGCGATCGTCTCAATACGGTCGCGCGGGATGCCCAGGTCGACTGCGAGTTCGAGATATTGGGGCCCGAAGAGGTCGATGAAGGCATCGATTCTCTCCCCGGCCGCGGCACGGAGACGCTCAGCGAGTCCCTCGCCGTAGGAAACGGGGACGGCCCCGTGAGAGCGAAGCCAGTCGGCGTTTGCCTGAGAGGCGATACCGAGAACGCGCGAACCACGCAACGCCAGCAGCTGCACCACCACGGTCCCGACCCCGCCCGCCGCCGCCGCGACCGCAATCGTCTCCCCCTCCCTTGCATCGACGGCACGTACGGCCGCATAGCCGGTGCAGCCAACCACGTAGAGAGACCCGGCAACCTCCCAGCTGAGCGCGGCGGGTTTGTGGATCAATTGCGAGGTCGGGACCGAGACATAGGTCGCGTGGCTGGAGCGTCGAAAGGAGAATCCCAGTACGTGATCGCCAACAGAGAACTCGCCGACGGCGTTGCCAACGGCGGACACGATCCCGGCAAGGTCGCTGCCCTCGCCGGAAGGAAAGGTCGCCGGAAATCGGTCGGCGAGCGCCCCTGATCGGATGGCCGCCTCGCCTGGATTTATGCCTGCGGCCTTCACCTCTACCACCACCTCATCACTTTCCGGGGTGGGAATTGGGACGTCAGTGACGTAGAGAACGCTCCGATCCCCATAGCGGTCAAAGCGCACAGCGCGCGAGCCGGTTCCAGTCATCTCAACCCTCCGTCCAGAGCAACCACAACGGCGTCTTGGACGCTACCCGGGAGTAATCGAAAACAATGTCTCGGAACCGGCGAATCAAGAAGGTCGCCCGTTACCTGGCCATTCGTGGCTGCGACTATGCCCCCCCAGCCCCGCCCAGGTCCATCCATGGGGTCAACCGAACCAGCGACCCTCACCTTGGCAAAGTGGTGTTTCCCTCGCTATGGCCCGGCCCAGTCCGGCGCCGTGCGCTTCCAACCAGTTTCCCATTGCATCCCCTCAGGCCGCCTTTCGAGGTAGAGCCTCTATTGTCGGTTGAGGCCCCTGATCACCACATGAGACCACTCGTCTAGCTGTGCGCGGGCTATTGGGTTCCGAACTGACCTTCGGAGGAAGGTGATGCAAGCGCACCACGTAGTGCTCAAGAGTCCATTCGCTGGTCGCACAAGAATGCCGACGACATGGTTCACGGACGTCGGTGGTTAACTTGGGCCAGTGCACGTCCTGCTCACAACCGTGGCGTACCGCTCCTTCGGCGCCGACCTCTCCAGGCCGGGGGTCGACTGCCTGTTGATGAATCAAAACGGGAGTCTTTGCGACCCGGACGGCACGTCAATCCTTCGAGAGGATGCTCATCCGAGCATCGCTTGGGGAACTTCAGACCTATTTCGTGAAGGGGCGCCGCTCGGACCCTTCTTCTCCCTCATGCTCGGGAGCGTAGAACTCGACTGGTTCCAGTCCCCCGGCGCTGGCTACGAGAATCCGGCGTTTGGGGCACTCGTGGCCAATGGGGTCCGAGTTACTAACGCCCACGTCAACAGCCTGCCGATCGCCGAATTCGTCATGCGCTCGGTGCTCGACGAGTTCCAGGACGCAGCGCAGTGGCGTGCTCAGACGTCGACGCGCCGTTGGCAGATCCACGACTGGCGCGAGGTCTCGGGCTCGACATGGCTGATCGTCGGGCTCGGGGGAATCGGGACTGAGGTCGCTCACCGAGCACGAGCCTTTGGCGTACGGGTTATCGGGAGCCGACTCCACCCGTCGCCGAGTGACCCTACCGAGCGAACCGTCACTCCTGACCAGCTTGACCAGGTGATCGGGCTCGCAGACGTGGTGGTGCTGGCAGCGCCCGCCACGCGCGAGACGGAGAACCTGGTGGACGCCGACTTCCTCAGCCGAATGAAGCCTCACAGCCTGCTCGTCAATGTGGCTCGAGGAACACTGGTCGATGACAATGCGCTGATCGAGAGCCTCGACTCGGGGCACCTGGCGGCGGCCGTGTTGGACGTCTTCCGAGCTGAGCCGCTGCCCGACGGCCACCCGTTCTGGTGCCATCCGTCAATCCGCGTCACACCGCACAACGCTGCCGGTGGTGCCGGTCGGTTCCAAAGACAAGCCGACCTCTTCAAGGAGAACCTCGATCGCTATCTCGACGGCCGTCCGCTCCTGAACGAGGTTACCAACGCCATCGCCGGGCAGAGCTAGATACTGGCGTCTCATGTTTCGGAAGCCATCGCCGATGCATACAGAACCCGTCCTCTTGCCTTCACTTCCGCAATGGCTTCTGGAAGCACCAGACCGAGCTCGACCAGGTCATCGACAGCGCCGTCCCACCGCCTGTCGAAGTCCGCAGCGTCGAAGTAGAGCTCGCCGATACGTTCGGGGGACAAGGGGGTCGACTCGCCGAGAATTGCGGCTGCGGACCGTTCGCTGTTCCCTCGCGCCGTGTGGGTGGGGCAGCCTGGCGATGCGCTTCTACCCTCTCGCTCCGTCGACATCGGCTTGGGTTACGCGGATCGAGCGCGGCCAACCGTTGGCGGCTGAAAGTCGAACCCAATATGTGTCCCCGTCAAACGAGATCCATGACACGGTGGGGGCTTGCCCCGCGGGTCCCGATAGACCGGGAGGGCTAGACCGGTACTTTGGATTGACCGTGTAGCCGCGAATCGGATGGTCAACTTCGGCGGTGCAGGTAGCTCCAGAACCCCGAGCTCGCCACGACAGACTCGCCAGTTTCTTCACGGACCATCTTCCTGCTCGACAACCATGGCTGCGACTGTACGCCTTCGTCGGTTCGGGAAATTTCGGCCGAGACCTGATGGTGTCTCCGTTCCCAGGGTATAGGCACGGTCCAGCTTCGATGGGCGAGACTGCTGCGTGCGGAAAGAGCCGTCCGCATGTACCCGTCTGACCCAGATTGGGCCCCAGCTTCGAGCGAGAGCGTCTCGACTCACGCCGATTCTGCAGCCATCTCAGCCTTTGGAACAGATCGGCAGCAGGTCAGTCCCCGCTCAAACAATGTTGCCTCATATACTCGCCACCTGTGAGCTATTCCGTTGATTTTGTCAATGTATCGACGTTCGGATTGGAGTCGTCGCCCGTGGTTGCCGCGCTGGCCGGCCTGCGAGCGAACGAGGCTCGCTACTTCAAGAACAAGTACGACCACGTCTTCACGGTTGAGCCTGCCGCCAAGGCAAAGAAGGACATCGACTTGGTGCATCGGATCCTCAAGGAGGAACGTGACATCGTCATCACGTCGCTCCCGCTCGAAGCAACCAGGTTCCAGGTCGAGAACATCCGCTGGACGTATGTGTTCTACGAAAGCGGGCTTTCGATCAACGTCCTGTACACGCTCGACGGACCGGATCCGAAGCGGGCGGTTGGGTTCAAGCTCTCCGAAGGGATGGACGTCCCCGTCGAATTGAGCTCGTTCAAATTCGCGCGCCAGAAGTCGAAGCTGGCTGGGACAATTCGAGGCTCGTACTTCGTGATCAAGGGCCAGTACTGAGCCCACAAAACGCTGTGTTCGCCAGCGCTGGTCCTCTCCCGGCCAGGCCCGGGGAACCCGAGCCGACGACAGCGCTTGCGCCCGATGATGAAAGGGCTGAGTTGGAGCGCGTGATCGTCCCCGTGGAGCAGACCGTCTGTCAGCGGCAGGCCGATAGAAGGCTGATACCTGACGGACCGACGCTCCCCCGTTCGCCGGACGACTTTGCGACCGTCAGTTGCTGAAGCGGTAATGAAGGTGGGCGACTCCGCTCGTGAAACGGTCCACACCAAGCAGTTCAGGCCTGGAATCGAAGTGAGCGGGAAGCATGGCTGTGCCACTCCCGACTGCGAGGGGGACGAGGAACAGGTGCATCTCGTCGACCAACCCTGCAGCTATCGCCTGACCGGCGAGATCTGGGCCTCCAATGGAAATGTCGTGCCCCAAAGTCTCCTTCATATGCAGCACGACTCCCGGATCGAACTCTCGCTCGATCCGCGTTCCGGAGCTGGATGGTCCTCCCAGTGTCTTCGAGTACACGACCTTGTCTGCGGCCCGCCATATCTCAGCGAAGTCCCTTTCGAGTAGTGATTGGTCTTCTGGCGCGTCGAAGGTCTCCCAGTAGACCATCGTCTCGTACATCTTGCGACCATAGAGATGGGTCCTGAAATCCCGCTCGAGGTCGTTGATGAATGAGAAGACCTCGGGGTCCGGGGCAGCCCACTCGATGTTGCCGTTGGCGTCCGTGGTGTAGCCATCCAACGACGCGATTGTCGAGTACACGAGCCTTGCCACGGCCCTCACCGTAGTGGTGTTGGATTGGATCTGGCGGGCCATACCCTCGATCCCGTGCGCCCCGCCGCCCGTTTCTCGGGTGCGGTCGGCCCGGCGCCTGTGGCCTCGCCGCCGCGCTGCTCGGTTGGGGAGACTGCGCGGCGGTCTTGGCCCGTTTCCGGTGCCCACCCTGGCCTTCTCCGCACCCGGGACGATGGAGTTGGCCGGGTCCCGTCGACGGCCACGTCGGCGGCGGAGGGAGCCTCGGTCGGAGGGTGCCGAAGAGCACCTTTCGCCTCATAGAGAAGACCCTCCGAAGAGCGCCACCATCAGTCCTCTCCCGGCTCGAAGGATCTGAGGATCGGAAGACACCGATTCAGGGCCCGTGGGTCGATGCATGTTTGCCCAGGTATTTCGTGACCGCAGCCACCACGAGGCGCCGGTACGCAGTGTGACGGACCAGCACTCTCGCCGCTACTCGGCATCGGATCATCACTCGGCAAATGCCTGCGCCATGACAAGAAGACGTCGACGTCGGAGACGAACTCCCCGTATGCCTCAAAGGGCATGGGCATCGTTTTTGGCGGGCTATGCCAGACTTGCCACCGACAGCCAGGGATGACCGTCGTGCACTACCGACCAGGGGCAGGCCATGAAGTCAGAGGAAACCGCCCGCGGAGGCCACTCCGGCAGGCACCGCCACTGGCAAATGGCCCGTGGTGTCGGGGCGGGTCTCACTTTGAGCGTCGTTCTCGTGGCGTGCGGAGGTTCACCGAGCTCCGCGTCGTCTACTCCCTCACGCAGTTTGACAACTACAACTACCTCACACGCTCTCTCTGGCGTCAGTGTCACTGGGCCTATTCCGGTCGGATCTCCTACGTTCAACAACACCCTTTACGGCACAAGTTTCAACCTGTCAAAGGTCGGATACGAGAAGTCCCAGTTTTTCGTCTCTGGTACCGCCCACTCTTACGCGCCTGCGCAGCCTCTGACCAGTGATGGCAGGTGGGCCGTCGCAACAGGTGTAAGCGCGCCCTATAAGACCCGGATAGCTGTCTACCGTCCAATAAACCCGAAGAAGTTCAACGGAACGGTGGTGGTGGAGTGGCTCAATGTCAGCGGGGGAACAGATGACAGCCCTGACTGGACGCTCTCCCACAACGAACTGATCCGCGCCGGCTTCGCCTGGGTCGGGGTTTCCGCCCAACAAGTCGGTGTGAACTCGGCGAAAACCACCGATCCGGCGGTGTACTCGTCCCTCTCGCTCCCGGGCGACAGCTTCTCCTACGACATCTTCTCGCAGGCTGGCGAGGCGGTTCGCAAGGATTCATCGGAGATCTTGGGTGGTTTGCGGTCACACACACTCATCGCGGCGGGTGAGTCGCAGTCGGCCGGACGTCTCATGACGTACATCGATGCGATACAGCCGATTTCGCACGTCTACCAAGGTTTTCTCGTTCACAGCCAATTCGGTACCGGCGCTCCACTTTCCCAAGCGCCTCTGACCAACGACGCTGCACCGAACCCGACCACGATCCGCAGTGACATCGGTGTTCCCGTTCTCGAGTTTGAGACCGAGACCGACGTCGACAACAGCAATCTGACTGACCGGCTGCATTATGGGAATCCAAAGTGGTTTCGACTCTGGGAGGTCGCTGGCAGCTCTCACTACGACTACTACGGTCTCGCCATTGGTCCCAACGACACCGGCAATGGTGAGGGTGCAGTGAAGAATCTGGCTGCCATGCAGAACCCGACGCGCACTCCGGTGGGTGGGTTCAACTGCGCCGTTCCCATCAATACGGGAGGAACACACTGGGCACTCGACGCCGCCGTCTACTGGCTCAACGAGTGGGTAGTGACGGGAACTCCGCCTCCCCGTGCGCCCCTCCTGGCAACGAGCCACGTGTCGCCCGTCGTGTACCGACTTGACGCAAACGGAAACGTCATCGGAGGTGTCCGAACCCCACAGGTTGACGCGCCGATCGCTGCGCTGGGAAGCCAAGGCAACAGCGGGGGCTTCTGCGTGCTCTTCGGCTCAACCGTGCCATACGATGCAGCTCACCTCGCCGACCTCTACAAGACCCACGGCCAGTTCGTCGCAGCTTGGGCTCGTGCAGTGAAGAGCGATCGTGCCGCTGGGTTCCTGCTCCCCGCCGATGCCACTGAGCTCTTGCACTCGGCGGTCGTGTCGGATGTCGCACGACACATTGGTTGAGTCGTTCGCGAGCGTCAATTGCCGCAGAGCTGGAGGTTGAAAACCGCCCTGGCCTATTCCGATGGAGCGGAAGACGGGATTCGAGGTATTCGTCCCATTAGGTCTGGCGGTTCCCCTGCTGTGTAGATTCCTCCACCCAGTTGTCCAGCCCGTCCATCCAGTTCGGCGCCGTCGTAGAGCGCTCTACTATCGATCTGGCGGGAGTGCGATTTGCTTGCAGGCGCTGGAGAGTGTCATGCGATCCGAGCAGCCTGCCAGTTCTGACCGAGGACATCGCCGGGTAGTCGATCGGATAGCAGCGAAGATTAGGCTGAACGTGTGAGTTTCTCAAGCGCCACAACTGTGGGCGAAAGCGGACCGGTTCCGTTGAGCGCGGCACAAACTCGAGTCGTCACAGCAGCCCTGGACTTGTTTTCTCGGCATGGTGTTGGTGGGACTTCACTGCAGATGATCGCCGATGAGATCGGCGTCACAAAGGCGGCCGTTTACCACCAATACAAAACAAAGGACGAGATTGTCTTGGCCGCCGCAGAGTCGGAGCTGAGGAGGCTGGAGGTCGTTATCGATGCGGCCGAAAGTGAGTCCTCCACGAAAGGGGCGCGTGACTCACTCATCGCCGGCATCGTGGACCTCGCCGTGGCCCGCGGGCGTACCGCTAGCACCATTCTCAGCGATCCAGTGATCGTTGGGTTCTTCGCTGATCACGGCACGTTTCGTGACGTTATGCACCGTCTGCGTCACATCTTGGTCGGAGACGACACGGCGCCGGAGGCCCGCGTCCGGACTGCCATGCTCATTGCCGCTATCAGTGGCGCAGTCATGCACCCCTTCGTCGCCGACCTCGACGACGAGCTCGTGCGAGCCGAGCTTCTGCGCCTCGCTCGGCTTTTTCTTTCCCTGCCCGTGTGAGTCGGGCGAGTCGGGGGACGGTCCGCCGCCGGTTCGCTAGTGCGCTTGCTGCAGGTAGACGTTCAAACGGCGGATCCTGTCATCCCCGTCAAAGTCAAAAACAGTCATCGAGTTGATGACGTTCACGTTGTTGCCTCGAAAGTGACGCTCTTCGATCTCGTAATAGACCAACGTCCCGATCTCGGAGATCCGTCTCACGGTGGTCTCGAATGACTCGGTCGCCGAAGCCCACCGTGTCAGCATCTCGGTATACTCGTTCCAGTTCTGCACCTCGAGAAAAGTACCGACCCGCTCGAAATCCGCAACGGCGACAAATTCGGTCAAAGGGGCCCAATCAGGCGGATCCCTCAGTTCAGCCACGAGTCGCTGCAAAGCACGGTCGTATTCGAGGACCCTCTGCGTCAAGGGGCCGGCACTCTCGGGGGCCTTGCGGTCCATCATTGAGTTGAGCGAGGACCGCGCGGCAAGATATGGGGGAGGTCCTCGGTCGTGAGCATTCCCGGTCGAGCGGCGCAGACGTAGGGGATGGCGTTCACGAGGCCGTTGGCGTTGTAGGCGGGCACAAAGGACGCCAGGTCATCGAGTGGTACAGGGAAGGGCATGCTCATGTCGATGGGTGCATCGCCGTGAATCCGGATCCGCCAACCCGTCGGCTGCAAGTCCCAATCAGGCTCCACGTCCATGGCCACGAAGCCGTACTGCGTGAAACGGATCCGATCGGTGCCCTTGCTGCGGCCCGTGACGACAACCCGCTGCGCCGCCGCAGTCCCAGCTTTGATCTCACCGGCCACAATCATCATGTCTTCCTTGGCTGCGGCGACCCCACCCTCGCCGATCCATTCGTCAATTTTCAAGCCGGCCAAGTCGGCTAACACGCTGAGCGGCGGCTGGTACTCACCGAACAAGTGGTTCTTGCGGCGCTCGGGATCAAAATCGTCCAGCGGCTTCCCGAATCGCATCTGCTCCATGACCATGTGCGCCGACGGCCGATGCGAGAGGTCGCCGAACTCCTCGATCTCGATCAGATCGATCTTTCGCTGGATCGACAAAAGCGCCATGGGGAGGGTCTCGGTCACGAAGCCGGGATCACTGCCGCTTGCCCAAATCGATGCGCCGCCGCTGTCGCAGGCCGCATGTACACGGGCCAAGTTGGCATTGCTGAGGCGGACCCCGCGGGCAAACAGATCACTGCAGGTGGAGACGACGTTCGTGCCTGCACCGAGTAACGCAACCACGTCCTCAACAAGCTCGTCTTCGGTCAAGCCAGCCCGAGTCTGACCCCTCCCCGTCGCACGCGGCATGTAGATGCAGCAGTCCGCTTCGATCCCGAGAACTGCCACTCGGTTGGTAGTGGCGACAACGCCGGTCGGGCCTTCTCCGCACAATTCCCCCGCCTCGACACCCTCCTTTGCCGAGTCGTAGACCTTCACCCCCACCAGTTCGAGGGTGGGATGGCGAATCACCTCTCGAAGAGCCCGCTGGCCGGTGTTGCCGGTCGCCCACTGAATAACGCGATAACTCGAGTCCACGTGCCTCCTCCCCTACTCAGCCAGCGCAGGATAGCCGATCGGCTAGTCACCGACAATTGCAGCGGCCCCTTTGAGTCGACAGCGAAAGGACCAAGGATGGGTCAGGCGGTGATGACCGGCAGAGATTCCCAGCCCCGCACAGTGGACGTGGGAGCTCGTCGGATGCTGTCCCAATCGACCTCCCATTGAGGGAACCGCTTCAGGACTTCGTCCAGAGTGACGCGACCTTCCATCCGTGCCAGCGCAGCGCCCAGGCAGAAATGAATGCCGTAGCCGAATGTGAGGTGTTGACCGATGTCACGATGGATGTCGAACCGATCGGGATTCTGGTATTTGTCGCCGTCGCGGTTGGCGGAGCCCGTGAGGCAGATGATGGCACTCCCAGCCGGCACCGTGTGGTCGTGCAGCTCGACGTCGCGTGCAACGTACCGAGCGACGTGCGGCGTCGGCGGCTCGAAGCGCAGGAGCTCCTCAATGGCATTGGCGACGAGCGAGCGATTCTCGACCAGCTCGCGACGTTGATCAGGATTTTCTGCAAGCACCTTGCCCATCCAACCGATGAGGCGGTTCGTGGTTTCGTTGCCGGCGGCTGAGACAACGCTCACATACATGAGCACCTCGTCACGGGTCAGCTTTCGCGTTGTCCCGTGCTCGTCTTCGAATTCGACGAACGACAATTCTGACATCAAGTCGTCGGAGGGATTGGTTGCTCGCCACTCGATGTAGTCGGAGAAGAAATCCGCTTGCCCGATGTTGTCTGCCGATACCTCCATTGGTTTACCGGGATCGGTGCGCAGCGAGGCGTTGGCTCGATCACGGGCTTCCGCTTGGTCGGATTCGGGGACGCCAAGGAGCATCCCTATCGTGCGCATCGGGATCTGTTCCCCCAGATCGGCTACGAAGTCGAGACGACCTGCGCCGACCAGTGGATCGAGGACGGTTCCGCAGAACTCTCGGACCTTCTCCTCGAGAGCGAGCATCTTCTTCGGGGTGAACACTCGGGAGAGCAATCCACGATGGACATCGTGGAGTGGAGGATCTTCAAAGATCACAATCCCCGGTGGTATTTCGATGTTCGCCTTGATGAACTCGAGTACCGAGCCACGAGCCGAACTGAAGGTCTGCCGGTCGAGAAGCCCGCGCTGGACGTCCTCGAACCGACTGAGTGCGTAGAAGTCGTGCTCCTCGTTGTAGTACAGCGGCGCTTCTTCTCTGAGCCGGGCATAGACGGGATAAGGATCGGCGTCGATCTCACGGTCGTAGGGGTCGTAGTAGACGTCCGTCATGGTCATCGCTTTCGTCTCCTGCTCGAGCGGGCGTTTTGCGTGATCGCCCAACCTTCGGTGGCGAGATCACCAGGTTGCAATAATAGCCGATCGGCTAGTCTCAGCGCCGAAGGGCGGCAGCGGGGAGGAGCGGAATGACCGAGCTAGAAGGCAAGTCGGCGGTCATCACCGGCACAGGATCCGGAATGGCGAGGGGCGTCGACGGGGGTATCCGTCCGCGAGGGCGCCCGAGGTGCTCGCCGACATCCGGCGCGGTGCCGGACAGCACAGGACCGTCGGCTCAGATCACCCACGCCCCGTTGCGCATGACGATACGCCCGGCCAGATCCTCGTCCGCCCGAAATTAACCCCTCTTGCAGAGCTGTCTACTACAGCCCACCTCTCTCAAACGCGCCCGTCGGACATGGATGCCGGACTGCCTCAGCGAGTGCCTCTCGGAACGCCGTGTGCGAGGGCGTCTGACATGTTGAGCTCGACGAATCGCGCCGCCGCCGGGGACAGCGGTGCGTGCGGGTACACCAGAACGAGGTCCCGCACTGCCGGCGGGTTCGGGCGCGCCACGACGGCCCCGAGCTGCTCGGCAATGAATGCCATCGCTTCGGGAACGAGGGCGGCACCGGCACCTGCCACCACGAGTGGAAGGATCGCCTCGCGCTGTGCCGAGATCACGGCCAGTGGCGGTTCGCGGCCCAGTTCTCGGATTTGCTGATCGAGAAGACGGCGCGTCGACGTGCCGGCCGGCGCCACGACGAGTGGTACTTCCGCACGTTCCAGCGCCTCGAGGGGATCTTCTCCGGCGCTTTCAAACCCCGGCGGGAGGATGAACACGAGCTCTTGAATGCCCAAGGTGATGGCGACGAGGGATCCGGGGACATCGACGGCGTCAGTGACGCCCAGCTCACAGGAACCGGATTCAACCAAGGTGAAGAGGTCGTCGCTGTCCTCTGGAGCTGCGAGGTCGACGCGGACGCCTGGGTGATGCCGTCGGAATTCGCCGACCATGGCGGCTGTCGGGTCGGCGGCCAAAGTCGGCAGGCTGGCGAGGGACAGTGAGCCCGCCAGCAACCCGGTCACCGCCGCCACCGCGGCGCGCCCGGTCTCAAGGTCACGGAGAACCTGGCGGGCCGGTCCGAGTAGTGCCGCCCCAGCCGCAGTCAATGAGACCCGATGGCCGATTCGAGTGAACAACTGGGCTGCGACCTCGGCTTCGAGGTCCTTGACCGCGAGCGACAATGCAGGTTGTGACACGAAGACGGCCTTGGCGGCAGCCGTGAACCCGCCGTGGTCGGCCACGGCGACGAAGTGGGCGAGCTTCCTGCTATCCATTTGTATAGCTTATAGATTCTCTCAGAAATCCCTATTCGACTTCTGGGCGGCTCCGATGCACGATCGAACCAGCCGTGAACGATCGACAGATGGGCATCGCCGAGGACATCGAGCCAACGGGTTGGCAGCGGCTCTTGGTCGAGCCGCGCCGGCCCGAGTCAATCCGCAAGAAAGAGAACGCGTACTGGCTCGCTGTCGCGGCCGTCTGCATCGGGGCCTTTATGGGCCAACTCGATGCCAGCATCGTCACTGTCGCTCTGCCCACCCTCCAGCGGACCTTTCATTCCAGTGTCGGGGCGGTCACCTGGGTCGGCCTGAGCTACCTCCTCGTCCTCGTCGCCACCGTGACCGCCGTCGGTCGCCTCGCCGACATGTGGGGTCGCAAGCTCCTCTACGTCTACGGGTTCGTCGTGTTCGTAGTCGGCTCAGCCCTGTGTGGCCTCGCCCCGAGCCTCGGGATCCTCATCGTGTTCCGGGTCCTTCAGGCAGTCGGTGCCGCCATGCTCCAAGCCAACAGTGTCGCCATCATCGTGATTGCCGTACCTTGCGTCTCGCTCGGGAAGGCGATCGGGATCCAAGGAGCTGCACAGGCCATTGGACTCGCCCTCGGCCCCTCCGTCGGAGGACTGCTGCTCGCCGTCGGTGGGTGGCGCCTCCTCTTCATGGTCAACGTGCCCTTCGGAGTGCTCGGCATGCTCGCCGGTCTGGTTTTCATTCCGCGCAGCCTCAATCTCAGCGACCGTGTGCCTTTCGACTACAAGGGGCTGGGGCTGTTCTTCCCGGCCGTCGTGGCCGTGCTATCAGCCATCTCGTTCGGGAACACCTACGGCTGGACGTCGCCGTTGATCATCGGGCTGTTCGCACTGGGTCTGTGCCTCGGGGCAACCTTCGTCATCCGGGAGCAGCACGTCAACGATCCGATGCTCGACCTCTCGCTCTTCCGGCTCTCGCGGTTCCGATCGGGTACCACCAGTGGCCTGTTGTCCTACCTCGTCATGTTCGGCGTGCTCCTCCTCGTTCCCTTCTACTTTGAGCGTGGACTGGGTCTCGGAGCAGCGCGCTCCGGACTCGAGCTGATGATGATGCCCCTTGCTCTCGGACTCGTCGCCCCGTTCGCCGGACAGGCGGCCGATCGCCTCGGAGCGCGACCACTCACAGTCGGCGGGATGTCGCTGGTGGCAATCGGGCTTTTCGCCCTCGGCGCCCTTCGCCCCACGACACTGGGCTTCTTGGCCCTCCTCGCCGTGATTGGCGTTGGACTGGGCTGCTTCACCCCTCCCAACAACGCGTCCATCATGGGCTCGGTCCCCGACCACCAGGCGGGATTGGCGTCAGGCGTGTTGAACATGACACGCGGCATGGGTACTGCACTCGGACTGGCCCTGTCGGCGTTGGTCTTCGACCTCGCCGGTGGCTCGTCACCTGCACGCCTCAGCGTCGATCGCGCATTCTCCGTTACCTCGTGGTTCCTGGCTGGCACCGCGGCAGTCGCCACTCTCGTTGCGGCGACCGGAGAACGCGGTTCTCTGTCGCAGTCCGTGTTCGCCACCGTCGAGTGACCGGAGGCAGGACCAGCCCCCGAGTTGCTCCCCGTCAACGAGCGTTCACCGAGGCCGCCCGAATTCAACGCCGTTGTCGAGCGGTCTCCTACGGGATCGATAAAGAGCCGGCCGGGGTATTTCGTTCCTGGCGTCGTGTCCCTTGGGCGCAACCCGTGCCGGACCATCCGCCTGAGGAGAAGGACCCCGGCCGCAGCGAGAAGGCCGCCGGCAATGTGTCCAACAGATACAGCCGCGATCATGGCGATGCGATGAGGTAGCGCTGCCAATCTGCGTCGCCGGCTCTTGCCTGAAAGATCCGCGCTGAAATTACATTCCGACGCTCAGGATTGCATCTTGATCCGCCACGAACCTGGCTCCATGACCAACCGTCGATGGGGACCGGACTGGTCCACATCCCCGCCCTCGTAGGCGACATCACCTTGCCATAGGGCCATCATCACACTGCCGTGCGTACGGATGCGGGTCGCGAACCGTTCCGGGACTCGTGACCGGGCGGCAGCGATGGCTGCCTGCGCGTCGGTCCGGTCCCTGAGCCACCACAAGCTTGCAAACGTGGGAGGCGCCATGTCCATTTGCGCGGCGTTGACGAGGTCTATCGCAGTCGCCGGCGCCAGCCACTCGAACTGGTGGATCTCCATCTGGTCGACCACGACGGCGGCGCCATTGCCTGACACCTCGGTGAGAAAGAACCACGTTGAAAACCGCTTCGCGGCGCCAAGCGGGGGAACCCAGAATGAGAATGGAACCAGCTCAGAGGAATCAAGGTCGAGCGAGGCCTCTTCAGCCGCTTCGCGGGTAGCTGCGACACGGGCTGCCTCCATCTCGACATCACCGCCATTGCCGACTACCGCTTCAACGTCAACGGAGTCAACCCGACCACCCGGAAAGACCCACATGTCCCCGAACTGGCCCCGGGAGTTGCGCTTTAAGAGCAATACCTCCATGCCTGTCGGACGCTGCCGCAGAGGAATCACCGTGGCCGCCGGAATAAGGCCCGCCTCTGACACGGGACCTTGAACGTCTCCGGCCGACTCGGCGCCGCCCCCTCCGCCGCCATCGCTCAGCATTCGGAGACAGTACTTCTAAGCAAGGAGAGCCCCTGGCCGCATCCATCGCTCCAGGCTTGCCCGGTGATGGGCAAGTGATGGCGGTGATGGGAGAACCAGGGAACTGAACCGGCGAGCGGTCTGACATCGGCCCAGCTAGAGGGCGCCGTTTCGAGAGCGGAAGACGGGATTCGAACCCGCGACCCTCACCTTGGCAAGGTGTTTGAGTTCGTCCACGGCGTCCTGGCGAGTCCCCTGAACTGGCCTCCCGTCTACGGAACATCCATCGAATTCGCCTGAATTCGACCCTGTCGTAGAGCGGTCTACTACGAGTTCGAGACCTTCATCAAGACAGCGCAACGACGGCCAGAGGTAGGACGAGAATCCCACCAGCCAGCAGCCCAGATGTCACCGCTGTCTTCTTCGAGTTTCGTGAGTTCGAGAGCAACCGGCTGACTCTGAGGGGCACATCCGAGGCGGCGGCCGAGAGCGCGCAGCGCGGGGCGCACCCAGAGGCCGCCATGTCCACGAGGGCCCCAGCGAGCGTCAGCGGGTCATAGCGCCGAGCGGAATAATCGTCAGCCGACATCTCGAGCAGTGTGGCGATCTCCCGGGGCGCGAGGCGAGCGTAGGGGACCCACCGGAAGAGATTCTTCAGACCGAGCATCGGGAGCATCACGAGCCCATGGCGCTCTTGGACATGGCCACGTTCGTGTTCAATCACCGCCGCAATTTCTGTTGGGCCAAGCAACCCTAGGGTTCCTTCGCTCAACACGATCCTGGGGTGGAGACCCGGGACGCAGTAGGCCACCGTCCGGCTGTCCGAAAGGAGATCAGTCCCGGGGTAAGCGGCGGACTGATGAGCGACGAGATCCAGCAGGCGGCGGTGCCGCGCCCTCGATCGGACCGTCCGAATCATCAGCGAACTGAAGATGAAGACCAGCACGATTCCCAAGTCGGCCGCAAGGGTGAGTGCGAGTGCGTCATAGAGACCCAGACCCTGGAGGGGATGTCCACTGAAGAGGCTTTCAATGAGTTCGCTGACACCACCAGCGAATCCGACCTGATAGCGCGCCACGGCGACCGACAGTCCCGCTCCGATCCCAGCGGCGATCGCACTGAGCCCAAGGCACTGCCAGCAGAGCACCGCTGCACGCGGCGCTCGAGAGACCCACGATGCCTGCGAGAGCCACTTCGGGAATGGGCCAAGGAGCGCAACGGAGAGCGCCGTGAGGAGCCCGCCCGCAACGAGGAGCCTCATCCGTCCGTCTCCTTGGGGCTCGCTGCAGCTTCGTCCAGTGCCCGCCGGAGAACCTCTGCCTCGCCAGGCGACACTGACTCGGCGAAACGGACGAGGACCGCACTCCGGTTCGTCGTCGCTTCACCGAGAGCGTCGATCATCAGCTCCGCTCGGTAAGCCTCCCGGGTGTCGGCGGCCGCGAATCGGTGCGTGCGGCCGTCGGCGGTCCGCTCCACCAGGTTCTTGCGGCGCAACCGCTCGAGGATCGTGAGCACCGTCGTATAGGCCCTGTCGGGCAGTTGATCCGCAACTTCCCGGCCAGTCAGCGCTTGGGTCTCCGAGTCCCAGAGCACGTCCATCACCCGGCGCTCCAGCTCCCCCAAGCGCCTCATCGCCGACCTTCCTGGCCCAAGTTCATCGCAACGTCGATCATCGTCCTTAGTTCTACTACTACGCACCGTAGTTGTACTACTACGCTCTGTAGTAGTACCGTCGCCGGCGTGCTTCTCGATGATGACTCCCTTCCGCCACTGGCGGGCCATGAGTTCGTCTCGACGCAGTTCGATTTCGTCCCGGTGGCGATGATCCTGGTGGCGCTGGTCCTGTATCTCTGGGCCGTCAAGCGCAACAACACTCGGCACCCGCGCCACCCGTGGTCGGTCGGCAAAACGGTGGCCTGGCTCGGTGCGCTCTTCACAACGGGCGTGGGCATCTTTAGCTTCGTCGGCGTCTATGACGGCGAGCTGTTCTGGGACCACATGGTCCAGCACTTGATCCTCATCATGGTGGCGGCTCCCCTCTTTGCCATCGCATCTCCTTTGGACCTGGCTTGGCGCTCGACCTCGGGCACGGCGCACATCGTCGTCACCGAGGCCTTGCGCTCGCGGGTGGCCAAGCTCTTCGGTCATCCGGTCACGGCCTTCGTCCTCTATGCCGTGATCATCCCCGTCAGTCATCTGACGAGTTGGTACAACCTGACGCTCGAACACGAGAGCGTCCACAACGCCGAGCACCTGGCCTTTCTCGTCGTGGGGTACCTGTTTTGGCGTCAAATCTTCGGCAGCGATCCCAACGCCTATCGCCTCCACCCCGCTTTGCAGTTCTTCTACCTGTTCCTGGCGATCCCGATCGACACCTTCACCGGCCTGTCTTTGACGGGTGCCCACAGCGAACTCTTCCCTGCATACTTCGCCACACACCGGACCTGGGGGCCTTCTTACGTCACAGATCTCCACGTGGGGGGCGACATCATGTGGGTGGTCGGCGACACTCTCATGCTGTGGCCGATGATTCCCGTGGCACTGCGTTGGATGCACATGGACGAGCGCAGAGCAGTTCGAGTCGATCGACAGCTGGATGCGGAGCGGGAAGCAGGCTCGAGTCCTTCCCCCGTTTCTTCGGGGCCGTGAGTCCTCGGTCGAGAAGGATTCGCCGAGGGCGATCGGCCGCTGCGGTCTTCACGGTGTTCGTCGTTCTCGGAACCTTGCTGACGGCGTGTGGAAACTCGGGCGATCCACCGGCTCCGCCGGCCTCGCAGGGCGTCGTCGAGAACCGGGCCATACCGAATGTCCAGCTCATCTCGAGTTCCGGGGCGCCCACCTCGCTCGCTGCTTACCGCGGCAAGGACATCGTGATGGCTCCGTTTCTCTCCCTCTGCCAGGACGAATGCCCACTCATCACCGGTGCCTTCATCGCCTTGCAACGCGACGTCCGAGCAGCAGGTTTGGGAAGCAAGGTGGTGTTCATGGAGATCACCGTGGACCCCGGGCGCGACACCCCTGCTCGTCTTGCTGCTTATTCCAAGGAGTTCGGAGCCGATTGGGTCATGGCCACTGGCACCCCGGCCAATCTGAATGCGCTGTGGAAGTTCCTCGGCGTCTCGGTGCAGATCGTCCCAGAGGAGCAACCGGCCAAGATCGATTGGTATACGGGCACGCCGCTCACCTACGACGTCGACCACACCGACGGCTACTTCCTCATCGACGCCTCGGGGCACGAGCGATTCAGCGATTCGAATCCACCCAATCTCAATGGACACCTTGATCAGAAGCTGACGAATCTGCTCAACGGCGGCGGCGTGCAGAACCTCGACCACCAGGGCCATCCCAACTGGACCCTCTCCGACGCGCTGAGCTCCATCAGCTGGCTGGTGGGTCAGAACATCCCGGGGATCGCGAACACCTGATGGCGCCCGACCGCCTCCGCCGGACATCTGGGATCGGAGCCGCTCCGTACGGCCTGGTGAGACAAAGCCGACATGGATGGATCGACTGGGGGACCGCGAAACATGGTTGACGTCACCGAAGCTACGACCACGGGCCGACGCAGGGACTTCCGCCTGGTACGGACACAACGGGTGCTCCAGATCATCTTGGGACTCTTTTGGCTGCTCGATGCGGGCCTCCAGTTCCAGCCCTACATGTTCGGCAACGGCTTCACCACGACCTACTTGCTGAACAACGCCCAGAACCAGCCCGACGTGATCCGGTGGATCATCACAAACGTGGGCAACTTCGTCGGGCCCCACGTCGCAGTCTGGAACACCTTCTTTGCGCTGATTCAGGTGGCGATCGGACTGGGGTTACTGTTCCGCCGGACCGTGCGGCCCGCCCTTGTCGTTTCGTTCTTCTGGGCCTTCGGCGTCTGGTTCTTCGGGGAAGGCCTCGGCCTGATCTTGACCGGATCTGCGTCAGCCCTTACCGGCGCCCCGGGCTCGGTCTTCCTCTATGGCCTGATCGGCCTTATGGCCTGGCCGCGGTCCGCTCCCGCAGACGAGGGCGAGGAAACCGAACCGAGCGTCGGCGTCGCATCCTCGGCCGCCGGAATGGGCATCGGCGGGGCGGTGACTCCGTCCCTGGTGTGGTGCGGGTACTGGTCGCTGGCGGCGATTCTGTTCCTCCTCCCCAACAACCGGACACCGACGTCGGTGTCGAGTGCGATCACGGGCATGTCGTCGGGGGAGCCGAGCACCTACTCCCACTTTCTCAACAGCTTCGGCAACCATTTCGGCAGCGGCGGGGTGTGGACCACATGGCTCCTGGCCATCGGATCCCTCGTCGTCGGATTCGGGCCCCTGGTGTTCCGCCGACCGACTCCGTTCTTGGCTGCTGGCGGATTGTTGGCGACGTTCTTCTGGGTGAGCGGCCAGGGTCTCGGTGGCATCTTTACGGGCTCGGGAACTGACCCCAATACCGGCCCGCTGATCGTGCTCCTGGCGTTGGCCATGGTGCCTGCCGTGCTGCCTGATGCGAGGTCTTGGCTGTCCCCGTTCTCGACTGCGCTCTTTCGATATCCCGTGTTGGTGCTGGGGAGCCTGTTGGCCCTCATGGCAGGGCTCTTCCTCAGCGCGGTCTACCCGGTGGCTGCCCAGGAGTCGACCAGCACCGCCATGGCCGGCATGACTGGCATGTCCGGGGCGACCTCGGGCTCGGGCGGCGGGACATCGACAACCGCCACCTGTACCCGAGGGAACAACGGGGCGCCGAGGACTGGGCTGGACGTCCAGAACACGCCGAACATGGTCATGGCTGGCCCGGGCACCAACATGAACATGAACGGAGCCGACGCCAGTGCGGCGGCTGGACTGAACACCACCAAATCCAACTGGCACTACACCGGTCCGGCGTTGCCCGCGGCGGAGGCCCAGGAGCTGTTGGCCAACGGCTCGAACAGTGCGGACAAGATCCACATGGCCAAATCGGGCTGCGCCAAGGAGCCGACCTTCTCCGAGCAGATCGGTACAACCCAGTACGTCCAAGCCACAAGTCAGGCAGTGGCTCGCTACTCCACGCCAGCGGCAGCGCAAGCTGCAGGATACGAACCGGTCAGTCCGACCCACTACCCGATCGTCTATTACGTGAACCCGACCGTTGTCACTGCCAATCAGTCCGCTGGCCGCACACTCGATCCCTCGGCCGTCGATGGACTCGTTTACGCCACGACACCTTCGGGCGAGCAAGTTCTTGCTGCTGCGATGTACCTGCTCCCCGCGTCAATCATCGATGATCCGCCAATGCCCTATGGCTCGCTCGTCCAGTGGCACGAACGAACCGGGCTCTGTGTCCCCGAGACGGGATCCCCCGCAGTACCTCTGATGATTTCCGGGTTCGCGCCATGTGCGGCGGGTTCAACAACCGGACCGACTCCCTACATGACCATGGTGTGGCAGGTTCCCGTCGCCGGCGGACCACTTGCGATCCAACCGCCTGACATCCAGGTTGTTGAAGCCGCAACGATGCAGACGAGCTCGTGAACTTCCTGTTTCTTGCGGATCGGCGGAAGCCGCCGCTAGTCCTCCGTCGGCGCTGAGCCCCGAGCTTCATCGAGTCTTTGCCACAGAACCTCTGCGGCTGACCTATCTCCACCGGGCACAGCGTGGGCATACACGTTGAGTGTGGTCGAAGCTCGGGCATGACAGAGGCGCGCCGCCACGATCGGGATGGGGACGCCGGCATCGAGCATCTGAGTGGCCATGAAATGTCGGAGATCGTGCAGTCGGAAGTGACTGAGCCCGGCAGCTCGGCGCATCCTGATGAAACGCTTGGTCACATAGTTCGGAGACCATGGCCTATTGCTCGCCGTGTCGGAGCTGAAGACAAAGCGACCCTCGTGGGGCGCCACACCTCCATCCGCCTCCACAACTCGGTGTTCTCGTCGCAGGAGCTCGAGACTGGCTGCATCGAGAGCTACCCGATAGGAACGACGTGTCTTGGTGGGCACGAGGAGCGGACCGTCCGGTCCTTCGACTAGAGATCGCTGAATCGAGAGACTTCCTCCGAGGAGATCCACGTCGATCCACCGAAGGGCGAGAAGTTGTCCTCGGCGGGCTCCGGTTGTGGCCGCCAAGGTCAGATAGAGCTGAAGGGTCGGGTTACGAGCCACGAACTCGAGAAGCTGTGCCACTTGTCCTGGCGTGGGAGGTCGCATTTCGGTCGGTTCACCTCTAGGCGGAGTTGCGAGGTGGGCGACGTTCTCGAACACCCAGGACCAACGTTGCGCCTGGGCTAGTGCGGCGTGGAGTGCAGAGTGGATGCGTCGCACGGTGCCGACCGCCAGAGGCTTGCCGTCGATTCGACCCCCAGAGCGCAGGTCCTCATAGAACTCGTCCACGATGGCCGTGGTGAGGTCGCCCACCAAGATGTCGCCAAGACCTGGCTTGAGGTGGCGCTCGACGATCGATGTGAGATTGCGAATGGTGGTCGGAGACCACGTGGCTCGACCACGGGCGACCCATTGATCGAGAAGGGCAGCGACGGTGGTATGGGCCCCGACCGCCGGCGCGATGTTGGCGTGCGCTGCTAAAGCCTTGAGCTCTCGCAAGGCATCTGACCGGTCGCCGCGCACGGTGCGCGTCAGCCAGCGGCGCCTTCCCGACCTTGGGTCGGTCCCTCCATAGACGCGCAGCTCGAAAGAGCCACTCCCTCGCTGACGAATTGAACCCTTGGCCGCATCCATCGCTCCAGCCTTGTCCCGTGATGGGCAAGTGATGGGCGGTGATGGGCAGATACAGTGAACTGAACCAGCGAGCGGCCGCACATCGGCCCAGCTAGAGGACGCCGTTTCGAGAGCGGAAGACGGGATTCGAACCCGCGACCCTCACCTTGGCAAGGTGATGCGCTACCACTGCGCCACTTCCGCGTGGGTGACTACATTACCTCGCCGACACCGTGTCGTCGGAGAGGCAAGCTGTCCTCGGCGAGGACGGAAGAACCCGAGGTCACCCGCACCAATGGGGGCAACTGAGTCGGTGTCTCGCTACATTGGCGGGCATGCGCCAGGACGAGAACACGGCCATCCTGAGTCGCTCCTTCGGCGAGGTCGCTGACGAGTACAACCGTCTCCGGTCAGGTCCCTCGGCCGAAGCGCTCGACTGGCTCCTTCCCTCGGGTGCCACCGACGTGATCGAACTCGGCGCCGGGACGGGTCTCCTCACGCGCCTGCTGGTCGATCGGGTCGACCACGTGACCGCGGTGGAACCCGACGACCGCATGCGGGCCGTCCTGGCCGCCGCCGACCCGGGTGTCGAGGTGCTGGCCGGTCAAGCCGAGGAGATCCCGGCACCCGCGTCGTCCGTCGACGTGGTCGTCGCCCAGTCGGCCTGGCACTGGGTCGACGAGTCGCGTGCCATCCCCGAGGTCGCCAGGGTGCTCCGCCCCGGCGGCCGGCTGGCGCTCGTCTGGACCGGACCGGACCGCTCGGTCGACTGGATGCGGTCACTGTGGGCCGGCGGCATCATCTTCAGCCCGGAAGAGAAGAACGACGTGGACGGCCAGCGGAGGCGACGGCACCTCGTGAGCGTCGACGCCGGTGGGGGCAGCCCCTTCCTCCAGCCGGAGACCACGCTGTTTCGGTGGACCCGGGCGATGACCAAGGCGGACCTGGTGGCGCTGTCCGCGACGTACAGTGCTGTCATCACCATGGAGGAGAGCACTCGCCGCGCGCATCTCGAGGCCATGACCCGCTTCCTCGACACGCACGAGCCGTTCGCCGGGCTCGACACCATCGACGTCCCGATGCGCTCCTACTGCTGGCGCGCCGCCAAGGGCTGAGCACTTCGGGCCCTCCACTGTGTGGGCCCTGTGGAGCAACCACCGTCCACCTGAACGCTGCCGTCGCGGGGCCTGTGCGTCGTTGCTGGTCCTTGCTGTGCATCGTCACACGTTCGTCGTGTGACTCCCCGCACCGGCCTACGTCATTCTGCGGTCGCGCTCAGATTTGGAGCGCATCGTCTGCGCTACCGGTCCGAACGGGCCGGCGTTCGACACAGACGAAAGGGCACACCACCATGCAGATCCGCCTCCGCAACGTCCTGGCCGTGGGCGCGCTGACCTCGGGCCTCGTCGCCGGCGGCGCGCTGGTCGCCAATGCCGCGACCACGTCCACCACCACCGGCAACTCGGGCGGCAGCTCCAGCTCGTCCTCCCCCACCGCACCGTCGTCGAGCTCGAGCTCCGGCAGCACCGGCTCGGGCAACTCCGCAACGGGCTCTTCGAGCTCCTCCTCCGGCTCCGGATCCGGCTCGACCAAGAACTGCCCCGACATGGGCAGCGGACCGAAATCCGGCACCGGCACGACGCCTCCGTCGGGATCCGGCGCCCCGCCGCAAGGTGCTCCGCCCCTCTCGGGCTCGAGCAGCGGATCGACATCCGGCTCGTAGTCCTCTCGGTCTCCTCCGGCGGGGAGCACCGGAGGGTCTATGCCGTCGCCCCCCGGGCATCGAGCGCGCACGCCACCAGCTCACCCAACGCATCGTCGACGTGCACCGCCACCTCGTCGAGCTCCGGCAGGAGGCGGCGGCAGGCCAACAAGCCGAAATAGACCCGCCCCAGGTACGAGAAGGCGGTGACGTTGAGACCGATGCCCTCGGCCATGGGCCCGACCGGGTAGGTGGCGGCGACACGGCTCCCGGCCAGGAACAGCGGCACATCCGGCACCCGCACGCTCGACACGGTGACGTTGAAGGGCGGACGCACCTTGTCGAAGAGGCGTGTACCCGCCATGGCCCGGGCCACCCGGGAAGCCAGAGCCGGCAGGGCGATCTGAGCCAGGTCCCCGAGGAAGCGTCCACCGTGGAGCTTCTCCTGCTCCTTGGCCACCCGGGTCGACTCCGAGATTGCGTCGAGCCGGGCCACCGGGTCGTCGATGTCGCTGGCCAGCGAGACCAGCATGCCCGAGATCTGGTTCCCCAGCTCCTCGGACTCCCCCTCGGCCCGCGTCGAGACCGGGACCATGGCCACCAACGACCCCTCGGCTTCCTCCCGGCGGGCGGCCAACAGGCGGCGCAGGCCGCCCGAGACGCAGGCCAGGATCACGTCGTTCACCGTCGCCTCGAACTCCCGGCTCACCAGCTTCACGTCCTCGAGGGGGACGGAGAGGCCGGCAAACCGCTTGCGGTTCGACACGGCGCCGTTGAACGAGGTGCGCGGCGCCGCGAAGAACCCTGGAGGTGCATGCTCGCCGCGGCCGGCCAGTTCGCGATTGTGCATGCCGAGATCGGCAACCGCCTCCACCCCTGCCTGCAGCGCGTTGAGCGTCGAACCCGGCTGCCGGGCCAGCGACGAGGCGGCGTGCCGCAGCATCTGCGTGTTGGAGGGCAGCGGCTCGGGATTCCAGTCGGGCGGCAACGCCACAATGCGTGTGCGCGGGGTCAGGTCCAGGAAGGCCGCCAGCACGGACGCACCGCTGACACCGTCGAGGATGGCGTGATGCACCTTGGCCACCAACGCCGCGCGCTCTCCCTCGAGCCCCTCGACCACGTGCATCTCCCAGAGCGGCCGATCAGGATCGAGCTGGCGGCTCATGACACCGGCCACGAAGGCATCGAGCTCGGACATGCCGCCCGGCGACGGGAGGCTGGCCCGGCTGAGATGATCGTCGAGGTCGAACTCGGGATCGTCCACCCAGACCGGATGGTGGAGCCCGAATGGCACCCGGACGGCACGTTGCCGCAGCGGGCCGATCAGGTGCAGGCGCTGCTGAATGACCCGGCGAATCTGCATGTAGCGCGTGGACGGTGAGAACAGCGAGCGAGTGCCCTCGGGGGGATCGAGCACCAACGCGACGCCGACATGCATCGGGGTCGTGGGCGTCTCCAGCGAGAGGAAGGCGGCATCCATGCCGATGAGTGACTGCATGACCCTCCCTTTCTTAGCGCTTCCGTGCTCGTCCGTCATGTGCCCGTGTGCCCGAATCCGCCACTCCCCCGTTGCGAGTCCTCCAACCCGTCTGCGCCCGCCAATTGGAAGGTTGCCTGCTCCACCTTTATCAGGACGAGCTGCGCCACACGGTCGCCCCGGCGGACGGTGTAGTCGTGCTCGGGGTCGTGGTTGACCAGAATCACCTGGACCTCCCCCCGGTAGCCCGAGTCGATCAGGCCGGGGGCATTCAAGCAGGTGAGGCCGTGCCGGGCCGCCAGCCCGCTGCGCGGCACCACCAGGCCGGCGTACCCGGTCGGGATGGCGATGGCGACCCCCGTGGGAACCACGGCGCGTCCGCCCCGGCACGCTAATCCCACGTCCGTGGTGGCGATCAGATCGGCGCCGGCGTCACCCTCGCGGGCGTAACCGGGGAGAGGCAGCTCAGGGTCGAGCTGCTGCAGGGGCACAGGCAGCATCGCCGGACATTACAAGGACTGGCACCAGCCTCCTTCCGCCGCGGCGACCGGTAGCATGCCCGCGCATGCTGGCCTGGATCGATCTCGAAATGACGGGGCTCGATCCGGCGCGCCACACCATCGTCGAGATCGCCTGTCTCGTCACGGACGACAACCTCGAGCTCGTCGAGGAGGGCCCTGACCTGGTCGTGCATGCCTCCCCGGATCAGATGGCGACCATGGACGACTTCGTGCGCACCATGCACACCCGCTCGGGTCTCCTGGTCGCCATGGAGGAGAGCGCGCTGACCCTGGCCGACGCCGGTGCACAGACCCTGGCCTTCCTCCGATCGCACATTCCCGAACCCCGCACCGTCCCCCTGGCCGGAAATTCCATCGGGACAGACCGCCGCTTCCTGGCTGAGCAGCTGCCCGCCATCGAGGATTTCCTCAATTACCGCTCGGTCGACGTCTCCACCATCAAGGAGCTCTGCCGGCGCTGGCTACCCGACGTCTACAAGGCGGCTCCCGAGAAGAAAGGGGGCCACCGGGCCCTGCAGGACATCCGGGAATCTGTGGCGGAGTTGGCCTACTACCGGGCCGCCATCTTCGACCGCGCCGCGACGAGCGAGAAGGAGCACACGTGAGCACCACGGGCAAGGACGCGCCGACGATGTCCATCGCGGAGGCGAACGAGCAGCTCACCGCCGTCGGGCAGCTGTTCGAGATGGAGGAGCTGGCCATCCGGGGCGTGCCGACCCGCACCTGGAAGCACGCTCCCCCGTCGCTCCGCGCCATCATGGACATGTCGCTCGGCCACGGCGACGCCGTCTTTCTCGTCTACGAGGACGAACGGACGACCTTCGCCGAGCACTACCGGATCGCCTGCACCCTGGCCCACCGCCTGCGTGACACGTTCGGTATCGAACAGGGCGACCGGGTGGCCATCATCATGCGCAACCTGCCGGAGTGGGTCATGGCCTTCTGGGCGGCCACGCTGGCCGGCGCCATCGTCGTCCCGCTCAACGCGTGGTGGAGTGGAGAGGAGTTGCGCTACGGCCTCGAGGACTCGGGCTCCAAGGTGGCGTTCGTGGACACGGAGCGGGCCGAGCGGATCCGGCCCTTCCTCGGCGGCCTGTCCGACCTCGGCGCGCTGATTGTGGCCGACGAGCATCGCAGCGAGCCCAAGGCGCCGCTGGCCGTCTACGAGCCACCGGGCGGCCGGGCACCGGTGGCCGAATGGCCGTTCGCTCTGGCGCTGGGGCGGGTGGACGAGGCGGCAGCGCCGCCCGACCTGACCATCCATCCGGAAGACGACGCCACCATCTTCTACACCTCGGGCACCACCGGTCGTCCCAAGGGCGCGGTGGGCACCCACCGAAACATGGGCACCAACCTGATGAGCCTCTTCTTCATCAACACCCGCGGCGCCACCCGCTTCGGCTCCGCCCTGGTGCCCAGCGGCGAGAAGACGCAAGCGGCCTTCCTCCTCTCCGTGCCCCTCTTCCACGCCACGGGCTGTCATTCCGTCATGGTCTCGAACCTGGCGGCCGGCGGGAAGCTGGTGATGATGCACCACTTCGATCCCGAGCGAGCGCTCCAGCTCATTGAGCGGGAGAGGATCGGCACCTTCGGCGGCGTGCCGGCCATGGTCATGCAGGTGCTGGACTCGCCCGACTTCTCCAAGTACGACACCTCTTCCATCCGCGGCGTGTCCTATGGCGGCGCGCCGGCGCCACCTGACCTCGTGCGCCGCATCCGCGCCGCGTGGCCCATCGGGCAACCCTCCAACGGCTACGGGCTGACGGAGACGTCCTCGGTCACGTCCATGAACTCCGGCGGCGACTACGTGGCCAAGCCGGACAGCGTCGGCCCGCCTGTCCCGGTCTGCGACGTGGCCGTGGTGCCGGAGGACTTTGCCGGCACCGAGCCCGACGACACCATTCCCCGCGGTCCGGACGTTCGTGGTGAGTTGTGGATCAAGGGGCCCAACGTGGTGCGCGGCTACTGGAACCGCCCCGAAGAGACCGCCAAGACCTTCACCGAAGGCTGGCTGCACACCGGCGACGTGGCACAGCTCGACGAGGACAACTTCATCTACATCGTCGACCGCGCCAAGGACATGATCATCCGGGGTGGCGAGAACGTGTACTCGGTCCAGGTCGAGGCCGCCCTCTTCGAACACCCTGCCGTCGCCGATTGCGCGGTCATCGGCGTGCCCCATCCCACCCTCGGTGAGGAGGTGGGCGCCGTCGTGGTCCTCCGTCCCGGGGCCAAGGTGACGGCGGACGAGCTCCAGCTGCACGTGAAGGCCCGGCTGGCCGGCTTCATGGTGCCGACCCACATCTGGTTCCGCTCCGAGCCCCTGCCCCGGAATCCGCAGGGCAAGGTACTGAAGCGCGAGCTGCGGGACGAGCTCGTACCCAATGAGGACTGAGTGACGGCGCCTCAGGCCTGATCGGGCGTCTGCCCGGCGAGGCCGAGCAGACGATGGAGCAGAGGCGCATCGGCCGGGACGGGCACAGACTCGCCGTAGACGCCGATGGCGCTCAGAACCTGCTTCTCGTGGTCAGCCCGGGATGTGACAACGCCTCGACCGAGGTCCCGGACTCGGCCGCCTAGCCGAGGTGCGCATCGAAGAAGTCGAGGGTCCTGGACCAGGCGGCATCAGCCGCCGCTTCGTTGTACATGGAAGGCGCATCCCAATTGCTGAATGCGTGGCCCGCGTCGTAGCGATGGAATTCCACTCCCGGTCGGCCCGCAACGGCCTGCTCTACCTCCTCGATCTTCTCGGTCGGGATGTACGTGTCGTTGGTGCCGTAGTGGAACAGGCAGGGACAGTCGAGCGCATCCACACTCCCGAGCAGGTCGTTCACCGGCGAGCCGTAGTAGCACACGGCCGCATCTGGTCCACGGCCGTCGACCCGGCTCATGGTTGCCGCGGCGAAGGCCAATCCGCCACCGAGACAGAACCCGACGGCGCCGACCTTGCCGGCGCACTCCCCCATCGACAGGAGATGTGCATGCGTCGATTGGATGTCGCCGACGGCGGCGGCGAAGTCGAACCGCTGGACGACAGCGAAGGCGTCGGCCATGCCTGACTCGTCCCGGCGCTCGAACCGCGGCTCAATGCGCCAGAACATGTCGGGCACCAGCACCACGTACCCGTGCCGAGCGAGTTTCTCGGCCAAACCCCGCATGTTGTCGTTGATGCCGAAGATCTCCTGAAACAGGAGGATCCCCGGGCCCGACCCCCCTTCGGGGACGGCACAGAAGGCCTCGAAACTCTGGCCGTCCGGGGTGCGGACGGTCTCGTACCGGGTGGACACACTCACGGGGGCGAACCTAGCCCGGACGCGAACGTGCCGGCCTCGAGGGCCGGCACGTCACACCATCACGCCCGAGGTGCCGGGCAGGGGCAGGCCTCCTCAGCGGTTGGGCTGAGGTGTGACCCGCAGGTAGGGCTTGAGGGCCTTCCAGCCCTTCGGGAAGCGGCCCTTGGCGTCGTCGTCGCTCAGCGCGGGCACGATGATGACGTCCTCACCGTCGGTCCAGTTGACCGGCGTGGCCACCGAGTAATCGGCGGTCAGCTGCAGCGAGTCGAGCACGCGCAGGATCTCGTCGACGTTGCGTCCCGTCGAGGCCGGGTAGGTCAACGTGAGCTTGACCTTCTTGTCCGGGCCGATGATGAACACCGAGCGCACCGTGAGGGTGTTGTCCGCGTTGGGGTGGATCATGTCGTAGAGGTCCGCCACCTTGCGGTCCTCGTCACCGATCAGCGGAAAGGCCAGGGCGGAGCCCTGGGTCTCCTCGATGTCGCCGGCCCAGCCCTTGTGGGACTCGACCGAGTCGACGGAGAGTCCGATCAGCTTGGCGTTGCGCTTGTCGAACTCTGGCTTGGCCTTGGAGAAGGCGCCGAGCTCGGTCGTGCAGACGGGCGTGAAGTCCTTGGGGTGGGAAAAGAGGATCCCCCAGCTGTCACCCAACCACTCGTGGAAGTTGATGGTGCCTTCGGTGGTGTCCGCCGTGAAGTCGGGGGCGGTGTCCCCGAGTCGTACTGCCATTGTGCTCCTCCTGAAATGGTGAAGGTTCCGTTTGTGCGGACTGTGACTCTACCGGGTGCTCTGCCAATTGTCGACATGATTGGTCATATTTCCCCCGAGCCGGTCCGGTTGCGGAAAAGGCCCCCTCACCTGGGAACGAACGTGAACTCCATGTGCGGGCACCCCGGTGGGCCGTGCGAGAATGCCCTTGTGCGTGCCGAGCCCGAGCCAAACGAGCCCTCCTCGGGTCCCTACCAGCCGTATCGGACCGACTCCCTCGTCGTCGAGCACGACGGACCCGTCACGGTGGTCACCATCAACCGTCCCGAGCGCCGGAACGCCGTGGACAGCGTCTGCGCCGACCGGCTGCGGGAGGCCTTCCTCGCCTTCGACGCCGACGACGGGTGCTCCGTCGCCGTCCTGACGGGAGCGGAGGGGACGTTCTGTGCCGGTGCCGACCTCAAGGCGGTCGCCGAGGGGGATCGTCGGCCCATCCCCGACGACGGTCCCGCGCCGATGGGACCCACCAGGCTGACGCTGGGCAAGCCGGTCATCGCCGCTGTCGAGGGCTACGCCGTGGCCGGGGGCATTGAGCTGGCGCTCTGGTGCGACCTGCGTATCGCCGCCGAGGATGCGGTCTTCGGGGTGTTCTGCCGTCGCTTCGGTGTGCCGCTGTGCGACCTCGGCACGGTGCGGCTCCCGCGGATCATCGGCCACGGGCGGGCGCTGGACCTGATCCTGACCGGCCGCGCCGTCTCGGCCCCCGAGGCCCTCACCATGGGCCTGGCCAACCGGGTCGTCCCGCCCGGACAGGCCCGGGCCGCCGCCGTGGCCCTGGCGCAGCAACTGGCCGCACTGCCCCAGACCTGCCTGCGCTCGGACCGCATGAGCGCGCTCGAGCAGTGGGGGCTGACCGAGGAGGAGGCCGCCGTCGGCGAGGCCCGCCGCGGGCGAGACGTCGTCAACAGCGGCGAGACGCTCGAGGGAGCGCTGCGCTTTGCGGGAGGTGCCGGCCGTCGTGGCGCTGCACTCGACTGACGACACCGCCAACGGGCGGCCGCCGCCGGACCGCCCCACGGTCGCCGCCTTCGACTTCGACGGCACCTTGGCCGACGGGGGCAGCGTGGTGCCATTCCTGGTCAGCCTGCGCGGCCCGTGGCCCGTCCTGCGCGCCGTCGTGCGCCTCTCCCCCGCCCTCGTGCGGGCGGCGATCACCGGCGGCACGGCGGCCGACGAGGTCAAGGAGAAGCTGTTCACCCGCCTGCTCGGCGGCCTGGCCGTGACGGAGGTCGACCGACGCTCGGCCGTCTTCGCCCACCGCCACCTGCAGCGCCATCTGCGCGCCGACGCTCGTCGGCGCCTCGATTGGCACCGTCGGCAGGGGCACTACACGGTCATCGTGTCCGCGTCGCCCGAGTGCTACGTCAGTCCGGCCGGCGAGGAGTTGGGCGTCGACGGCGTGGTTGCCACCCGCCTGGCCGTCGGCGGTGGCGGGTTGCTCACCGGCGGCTACGAGGGGAAGAACTGCCGCGGGGCGGAGAAGTACGCCCGCTTGGTCGGCCACCTCCGATCACGTGGTCTGTTGTCGAACACAGGACGGGAGCAGCCGGTGTTGTGGGCCTACGGCAACAGCCGCGGTGATCTGCGTCTGCTCAACGCGGCGGACCACGGTGTGGACGCCGGACGACTGGGCTCTCTCGGGCGTCTGCGCCAGTTCCCCCGGCTCTCCGAGGTGGCCGAGACAAACGACTGAGCGCGTCAGCCCGGCGTGGCGGCGATGCCGACGGCGTGGCCCGCGTAGCCGGGCACGGCGGTGGTGACGTCCCCGAAGTACGGCGCGTCGCCGTAGGCGAAGGCCTGACCGCTGCCGTTCACGGCGTCGAACCCCTGCCCGGTGAAGTCGGGGATGAGGCCGGTCATGGGGCTCTTCATGGTCGTGAGCGCGGGCGAGCTGCCGGAGAGCGCAACGGACGGCGCGTCCCCGAAAGCGTGTGGTGTGCCGTTGGCCTCCAGCATCCAGTAGCCGCCGCCATCGGGCGAGGGGGCGACGCCGACGATCGCCGTGGACGGCGGTGAGGAGCCGAGTGACCCGTAGAATCCCGCGTCACCGAAGGCGAACAGGCCGCCGTCGGAGGCGATGAGCCAGTAGCCCCCGCCATCGCGCGTGGGCACCATGCCGATGACCGGTTGGTTGAGCTTGATGCTGCCGGTGCTCCCGTAGAACTGGGCATCGCCGTAGGCGAAGATCCCGCCGTCGGCAGCCACCAACCAGTACCCGCCGCCATTGGGCGTCACCGCCATGCCCACCATTGGCTTGTTCAGGCGGATGCTCCCCGTGCTGCCGTAGAACTGCGCGTTGCCGAAACTGAACACGCCACCGTCGCTGGCGACTTCCCAGTACCCCGCGGCGCCGTGTGTCGCGGCCATGGCGACGACGGGCTGGTTGAGGCGCATCCCGCCGGTACTGCCGTAGAACTGCGCGTTGCCGAAACTGAAGACCCCGCCGTCGGAGGCGTTGATCCAGTAGCCGCCGACCCCGCCGCTGGGCTGGCCGCCGACCAGGCTCTTCCCACCCGGCAGGTTCTGCAGCGTGGCCGGACCGTAGTAGTGGTTCACGATCTGGCTGTACGTCCAGTTGCCGTCCCCGTGGTCCTGGCCGATGGCGTAGCCGAGGGCGCCCCACTGGCCCATGCCGATGCCGTGCCCCCAGCCTTGGCCGATGATGGACACCGAACTGCCGTTGGTCGACGTCACGCTGAAGAGATCGGAGTTGAGGCCGAGGTCGACGTAGAACTCGGTGCCCGGGATGGTGATGTCCTGCGAGGTCCCGTCGAGCGTGATGGTGTCCACCCGCCCGTACGCGGCATCGTAGGGATGGCCCGGATCCGACGTCGCACCACCGAACCCTGTGAAGGTCCCGATCTGGGGCCACGCATTCTGAATGGCGGTGTAGCTCACCGTGGCCGACCAGGTGTGCTTGGAATTGCAGGCAACATTGACGATGCAGACGGCGTCGCCGTCGTCGGGCACGGCCGCGAAGGGCGACTGCTGATTGGAGCTCGAGGTGTAGCCGCCGGTCGAGGCGGAGTATTCGGTCGTGGCGATCTGGCCGGCTGGCATCACCATCACCTGGCCCGCGGTGTCGTCGGCCGCCGCGACGCTTGCCGCCGACTCGAATTCGGTACCGCGGTAGGTCTGGCACGTGAGGTCACAGGTGTCGGCGTAGCCCCCGTAGCCGCCCAGGTTGGCCAGGACATAGGAGCGGACGGCGACCGCCTGCGCTTCGAGCTCCTGGAAGCCCCAATCCATGCTCTGCGGCCCGGCGCCGCCCAGGCTGGCCCAGCTCGAAGGCGACTCACCAGGCACGGTGTCGGCCACGTACTGCTCGAGCGGCAGCGTGTTGACCGACCTCGCCTGACCCAGCGAGTTGTACATGCCCGTCAACGTCCCGTGGACAGTCGGGCTGTACCCCGCGACGCAGAGAGTCAGGAGCCCGCCGACGGGTGACGCGGTGGGGTTTGTCTGATTCGTAGCAACCGCGTTGCTCCAGGGCCCGGCGCAGCCTCCACCCGTCTCGACATTCCAAGTGCCAGTGCCCGATTGTTGGAACCGGACGGCCGCCGCACCGGCCACCCCCGGCGCCGAGACGGTGCCCCCCGACCCGGCCACAATGACATCGAGGCCGTCGTTCTCGGTCATGTCGATGCGGACGTCGGTGGCGTCGCCCGGCAGGGTGTGCGCCTGGGAAGCGTCGATCTCAGCCGGCACGGACGCCCGCGCCGGCGCACTGAGGTCGCCCGCCGCCGGAGAGGCAAGGCCGAGCAGCGCGATGGACACCGCGACGGCAAGCGACAGGAGCGCACCGAAGGCCGTGCCGATCTGGCGGCGCAACGGACGGGGGCGCGCCACGGCAGTTCCGAGCAACACGATGTGACCAGGCTACCGGCGCACCACCGCCTATTTGGTGCATAGCAGCGGCAATCGGCGTGCACGGCGACGCCGGTACACTGCACGGCCGTGCGGGTCGACCAGGTCATTCCGTCCCTCGCCAGCCGCGACGCCATCGGCGTGCACACCCTGCACCTGCGTGACGGGTTGCGCGCGGCCGGCATCGATTCCGACATCTTCTACGGCAGCTACACCCAGGACGTCCAGGCCGAGGGCAAGCCGGTCATCGAGCTCGGTCGGGCCGGCCGTGACCGCTGGCTGCTCTATCAGGCGTCCATCGGGAGCCCCGTGTACGACATCCTCGCGGCGCGCGCCGAGCCCAAGCTGGTGAACTACCACAACATCACCCCGGCTGATCTGCTGCGCGACTGGGAGCCCGCCGTCGCCTACGAGGTCGCGCTGGGCCGGACGCAGCTGGCGCGCCTGGCACCGCAGAGCCGGTTCGCCGTCGCCGACTCCGCCTTCAACGAGTCCGAGCTGCGCACGCTGGGGTACGAGGGGACCGCCGTCGTCCCCTTGCTCATCGACATGCAGTCCAAGAGCGACGAGCCCGATCGTGAGTTGGCCGACGCCCTGGCGCGCCGCAAAAGGCGCGACGGCGGGGCGGACCTGCTCTACGTCGGAAAGATCTCACCGCACAAGGCGCCGCACGATCTCGTGAAGATGCTCGACGTCCTCCGGCGCACCGACGACCCGGCGGCCCGCCTGCACCTCGTCGGCTCGCCCCTCGGGGAGACGTACGAGCCAGCATTGCGGTCCTTCATCGACGACCTGGGGCTGTCCGACGTCGTCAACCTCACGGGCTCGGTCAGCGGGGCGGAGCTCGAGGCCTACTTCCGGGCGGCCGACGTCTTCGTGCTGGCCTCCGACCACGAGGGGTTCTGCGTGCCCCTGGCCGAGGCCATGGGCCACGGCGTCCCGATCGTCGCCTACGGGGTCACCGCGGTGCCCGAGACGGTCGGCGGCGCCGGACTGGTCCTGCCCGACAAGTCGGCCGTGCCGTTCGCCGCCGCCGTCGCGCGTGTGCTGCGGGACCCTGTGCTGCACGGGGTCCTGGCGGCCGCCGGGCGGGAGCGTGCCGGTGGCTTCGACCTCGGCGCCTCGACCCGCCGCTTCGTCACCCTGGTGCAGCAGGCCGTCGGCGTCGGCTGATTTCCTTGCGTGGGCTCCGGCGGCTCCCACGGTCGAAGTGGGGAGCTCTGGGTGGAACTGCAACCCCGTGCGGTGGCTCTTCGGACGTGCGGGGGTCAGGGCGCTGGCGCTCAGGAGCGAGTGGAGAGCGCGGCGATGAGGTCCACCGCACGGTCACCCGCCCCGGCAAGATCGAGCGCGTCGATGCGACGCCGCGCGGCACCGGCCAACATCGCACGAAGCGCCGCGTCGCCCTGCAGGCGCGACACGGCCTCGGCGACCGCGTAGGGGTCGCTGGCGTCCACCAGCAGACCGCCGTCGCCCACGACCTCGGTCAGGGCGCCGGCCTCGTTGGCGACGACGGGTACCCCCAGTGCCATCGACTCCATGACGGGCACGCCGAATCCCTCGTGGCGTGACGTCAGCACGAAGACGTCGGCCTCGGCCACCGCGGCGGCCAGCCCCCCGTCGCTGAGCGCGCCGCGGAACACCACGGCGTCGTGCAGGCCCATGTCGTCGACGAAACGGTGGAGCGCGCTCGTGTACGAAGGGACGACGGGGCGTCCCACCAGCTGCAGCGTCGCCGCCGGGTCGCCGTGCGCCCGGGCCACCAGGAGCGCCATGACGGCCCATTCGATCGCCTTGTTCGGGGCCAGCCGCCCCACGCTGATCCAGCGCGCACCCGACCCGGCCGGATGTGTGGCCCGGCGGGCCGCCGCCGCCCCCGCGTGCTGGTCCGTGGGGGCCGCGGCGGCGGGAGGCACGACGGCGGTGCGTCGGAACCCGGCCTGGCGCAACTCCGTCTCGTTGAAGGCGGACACGGCCAGGCCGAGCGCGGCGCGCGGCGCCAGCTCCCGCAGTTGGATCTGGGCCAGGAGCTGGTGCCGCGCCATGCCGTTGTCCCAGGGCGCGTAGTACTCGGGGGGCGTGACGTTGTGGTAGTTCACGACGAGAGTTTCCGCGCGTGCACCGAGCCAGGGGCCGATGGCCGAGGCGGTGGCGCACTGGTAGACCAGCACGTCCCCGGCCTGGGCCTCTTCCGCGTACCGAGCGAACGGACGGGTCTCGGACGCCGTTGCCGGGTCGTCCATCTCCACGTAAATGTGGGACGACACGCCTCGCTCCGCCAGGACGTCCCGCAGGCGCAGGGTGTGCCGTCCGACCGCGTCGGCGCGGTGGAGCATCGGGACGAACTGGTGAATGCCTTTCACGACGGCATGGGGGCGGGCGTGGCCAGGGGGACCAGCAGGTCCACGAAGCGGTCGGCGGCCGAACCGAGATCGAGCGCCGCCGTCCGCTGGCGGCCCGCCGCGATCAGGTCGTCACGGCGGCGGGCGTCGTGGAGCACCGCGGCGACGGCCGCAGCCAGCGCGTACGGATCCTTGTCCGAGACGAGAACGCCGGACCCGCCCAGGACCTCGGGCAGCGCGCCCTGATCGAACGCCACGACCGGAACGCCCGCCGCCATGGCCTCGACGACGGGCACACAGAAGCCCTCGTGCTCGGACGTCACGACCAGCACATCGGCGCTCGCATAGGCCGACGCCACGGCGCCGTCGCTGGCATGGCCGGCGAACTCGACGGCGCCGGCCAACCCGAGGTCGGCCACGTACCGGTGGAGCGCCGCCACATAGGAGTCGGTGGCCGGCTTGCCGATCAGCCGGAGCGTCGCATCGGGATCGCCGTGAGCCCGGGCCACGGCGAGCGCGGCGACGGTGCTCTCGAGCGCCTTGCTGGGCGACACGCGTCCGACCGCCAACCAGCGCGGCCCGTGAGCGAGAACCGGCGCGGGCGGCGGAGCGGTGACCACAGCATCGATGGCGGCCGAGGGAGGGACGACGGCCGTCCTCGCGAACCCGGCGGAGGCCAGGTGGCCCTCGTTGTAGGCGGAGTCGGCCACGGCCAGCGCGGCGCGGGGTGCGAGCAGACGCAGGTCGCCCTGGGCCCGCAGCTGTCCCAGCGCGAGGTGGTTGTCCCACGGCGCCATCAGCTCGGGCGGCGTGACGTTGTGGTAGTTGACCACCAGGGTCTCGGGCCGGCCGGCCAACCACGGGGCCATGGCCGAAGCAGTGGCGAACTGGTACACGACCACGTCGCCCGGCTCTGCCCTGTCGGGATAGGAGAGGACGGGCACCGTCTCGCCCGCTGTGTCGTCATCCACCGTGTCGACGAAGATCTCCGATCGCACGCCGCGGCGGCGGGTGACGTCGCGCAGCCGCAGGGTGTGGCGGCCGACTGCGTCACCTCGGTGCAGAACGGGGACGAAGTGGTGGATGCCGCTCACGGGGGCGTGAGGGCCGACAGGCCGATGCGCCGGTCTTCCCCGCTCCCATCGGGCAGCGGCACCACCTCGACGAACCCGGCGCGCTGCAACACCATCTCCCACGTGGCCTCGTGGAGCGGGCGACCCTCAATGAGATCGAGTGCGGGAGCCTCACGTGCGTCGAGCGACGCGATGGGCTCCGCAATCACGACGAGTGGCGCTCCGCGTCGGAGCGCCCGCCGGCACTGCGCCAGCAGCGGGAGCAACGCGTGCAGCGGCATGCGGTCGACCACACCGCTCAACACGATCCCCCCCGTGGCGCCGTCGGCTCGAGACGCCACGTGCTCCGACGCCTCGGCGATGGTCACCGAGCATCCGTGTTCAATGGCGCGCAGCGCCAGCGCGCCCCGCGGCTCCACGCCGTGGGCCTCCGCACCACGGTCGCGCAACGCGTGCAGGAGGTCCCCGTCGCCACAGTCCGCATGGACGATCACCCCGCCCGGCGTGCGGGCCACCACGTGAGCCGCCACGGGCCCGGCCAGCGGGCCCAGCTCCCGCGCCGGAACGAGCCAGGCCGGACCGTCGACCGGGCTGTCCTGCGCGGCGAGCCTCGCCTCCAGTGTCTCGACGCGCGCCGACAGGAACCGGAAGGCCTCGACGACGTGACCCATCGCCTCTTCGAGATCGCTCCTCTCACCTTCCGGCACCCGCCCGGTTCGGTCCCTTCTCGGGCGCAGTCGGTCCAGTGGTCCCGTCCGCCGGGCATCGCCACGGCTCTGTGCCACGGCGTCGGAGAGGGCCGAGGCACCCGGGTGGTAGGGACCATAGCGATCGCCCAGGTGCGTGAACGCCGCCAAGAAGTTCCAGGCGTCGCTGCCCTGCGGTGACAATCGCGTGAAGGCCTCGTGCAGCGCCTCGGCGGCCCGGGCCTGGTCCGCCGGGCTCGGATCCGCGGCCTCGCCCAGGTCACCCGACTGATCCCCAGCGCCCGTTGGAGGAAGACCGGCGGACATGGCGCTCGATGCTACTGGCGATGCCCCTTCCTCTTCGGACTCCTGCGGTTTTCGGGGTCGTCGCGAAGGACTACCTTCTGACGCTTGGCGTTAGGAAAGTAGGAGAGTCAGAGCAACGTGAAGAGCACGCGCAGCTTGGCGACCCGATGCATCCTTGCCGCCGTCGCCGTGACGGGGACTTGCGTCGTCATGGTGGCCGTCACGCCACAGAACGTGTCCGGCGCACCCGCTCCACTGTCCCTTTCCGAGACGTGGAACGGCGGAAGGGGCACCATCCTCGACGATGCGCCGTGCGGCGTCGCGGAGGCATCACCGGTGGCGTTCGACGACGCCGGGACTCCCGGCGTCGAAGTCGGTGACCGCGAGGGCGACCTGTACGGTCTCGATCTGCAGACCGGCGCGGTGCTGCCGGGATGGGGCAGCGGGACGGGCAGCAACGTCGGCTCGGGCCAGGGCTGCCTGAGCAGCCCATCCGGTGGCACGCCGGCGACGGGTGTCAACGGTGTCGAGGTCCCGGGAAGCCCACCCGTCGACTCGACCGCCTCGGTCGCCAACGGCGACCTTTACTTCGGCGCCGGGAACGCGGCCGCGCCGGTGGACGGTGGCTACTACGCGTACTCGTCGAACGGGACGGAGGCCTGGAACCAGGTCGTCACCAACCCGGCCTCCGACGACGCGCCCGACGGCGGCGTGCAGGCATCGCTGCCGATCGCCAACGGCGGCTCGCTCGTCGAAGGCGGCTCGCTGGGCCAAATGACGTACGGCCTCGACAGCGCGAACGGCGCGCCGGCCGCGGGGTGGCCGCAGTTCTCCGCCGACAGCGTGTTCTCCACCGCCGCCGCGGGCGACTTCTACGGGACCGGCTCGGACGACTTCGCCGTCGGCGGCGCGTCGTCGCAGGGGTTCGCGCTCGGGACGCACTACTCCAACGGCGGGCATGTCCGGATCTACAACGACCACGGTGGACTGATCTGCAGCGCCAACACGAACGAGGAGGTCGACTCCTCCCCCGCCGTCGGACCCATCCTGCCCGGCGGCGCCTACGGCATCGCCACCGGCACCGGCACCTTCTACCCGGGCGCCGGCGACGAGAACACGGTCAAGGTCTTCGACACCAAGTGCCACCAGGTATGGAGCGACACCCTCAACGGGTCGACGGGAGGCAGCCCAGCGCTGGCCGACGTGCAGGGCAACGGGCAGCTCGCCGTGGTCGAGGGCACCGGCGGCGGCGGGGTGTACGCGCTCAACGCCGCCACGGGGCAGACGATCTGGCAGGTCCAGGTGCCCGGAGAGGTCCTGGGCTCGGTCACCACGGCCGACCTCTCGGGCAGCGGTGCCCAGGACGTGATCGTGCCGACCACGCAGGGTCTCTTCATCCTCGACGGCCCCAGCGGGTTGCAGGTGGCCCACGTCGACGACGGCACGAGCAGCGGCGGCGTCCTCCCCTCGGGAGCCACCTACGGCTTCCAGAACGCGCCACTGGTCACGCCCGATCCCGACGGGTCCATCGGGATCACCGTTGCCGGGTACTTCCAGCCCAACGGCGCCAACTACGTGCAGGGCATTGTGCAGCACTTCGAGGTCCAGGGATCGTCGGCGGCCGATGCCGATGCGGCAGGCGGGTGGCCGCAGTTCCACCATGACGCGACGCTGACCGGATTCGTCGGTGGCGGCAACGCCCTGGGGGCGTGCCATCGGCCCGCGGCGGCGCAGAACGGGTACCTCACCGTGGCCTCCGACGGCGGGATCTTCGCCTTCGGGCAGGACTTCTGCGGGAGCACGGGGAGCATCGCGCTCAACAAGCCGGTCGTGGGCATGGCGGCGGTCCCCGGCCAAGGGGGCTACTGGCTGGTCGCGTCGGACGGAGGAGTGTTCTCGTACGGCGACGCCGGCTTCTACGGCTCGACCGGGTCCCTCGCGCTCAACGCACCCGTCGTGGGCATGGCGGCCACCCCTGACGGCAGAGGGTACTGGCTGGTGGCCTCGGATGGCGGCATCTTCTCCTACGGCGATGCCCAGTTCTACGGCTCCGCCGCGTCCGTGCCCAAGCAGGACATCGTCGGGATGGCGGCCACCCCTGACGGCGGCGGCTACTGGGAGGTGAGCACGACGGGCCGGGTGTTCTCCTACGGGGACGCCACGCCGGACGGCGACATCCCCTCCCTCGGGCTCCATCTCAATGCCGTCATTGTGGGCATCACACCCGATCCGGTGAGCGGTGGCTACTGGCTCGTGGGGTCGGACGGCGGCATCTTCGCCTTCGGAGCACCGTTCTACGGCTCCACCGGCTCCATCCGCCTCAACCAACCGGTGGTGGCGATGCAGTCCACCAGTGACGGGCAGGGCTACTGGTTCGTGGCGTCCGACGGCGGCATCTTCAGTTACGGCGATGCACCGTTCCGCGGTTCAATGGGCGGGCAGCATCTGAACAAACCCATGGTGGGGATGGACGGGTTCTAGGACCCGGCCCCGCCGTGCCGCACCACCGAGACGGTGCGGGTCGCTGGCCTAGAGTGACGGGCCATGTTCCGGCGACGTGACACCGAGGGTGGGCCCTCCGGCTCGCCCGCCCCCACCGCGGCGGCCCCCCGCGGTCCCTTGCTCCCCTCCTATCCACCGCGCGGCTACCTGGGCCAGCTCGACCCGGCCTTTCAGGCGGCGATGTCGAAACGGCGCGAGGGGGCCGACCTCACCGACTTCGTCTGGTACCACGCCTTCGAGCTACCCGATGGCCGGGTCCTCCCGGGCGTGTGGGACCTGCGGGGACACGAGTCCGAGTACCTCGGTGGCATGGACCTGGCCGGCAAGCGCGTGTTGGAGCTCGGACCGGCCACCGGTGCCCTCACCTTCTACATGGAGCGCATGGGTGCCGAGGTGGTCTCCTTCGAGGCCGGGTTCGACGTGTCCATCGACACGCTTCCGGTCAAGGGCGAGGACCTCTACCAGGCACGGTTGCAGACGATGCAGGAGACCATCGACCGCAATCACGACGCCTGGTGGTACCTGCACCGCACCCTGGGCTCGTCAGCCACATTCGTGCAGGGGAACATCTACGACATGCCGGCTGACCTCGGCACGTTCGACGTCACCGTGGTCGGGGCCATCCTTCTGCACCTGCGCGAGCCGTGGGGCGCGCTGTCGCAGGCGGCGCAACGAACGACGGAGGCCATGATCGTCACGGAGCCGCTGCAGGACGACCTGGACCCACCCGAGACCAACATCATGCGCTTCTCCCCCTCGGCCGAGCACCACCTGACCAACTGGTGGTCGATCTACCCCGGCGCCGTCGTCTCCATGCTGGCCCGACTCGGCTTCGGGCAGACCGAGACCACCATGCACGCGCAGCGCCACCATCTGGCCCATGACATCGGCAGCGATGCCATTGAGCAGCGCATGTACACAGTGGTGGGTCGGCCCGTCTCCTGATCCGACCCCGGCGGGACCGGGCTCAGAAGAGGCCGGGCGTCCCCCGGCCTCGGGCCACCACCGTGCCGAGGAACTCGTCGTAGCGCGCGACCAGCACCGGCCAGCGGAAGTGCCGGTCGACGAAGACCCGCCCACGCCGCCCCAGCTCGGCCCGCAGGTCGGCATCGGTCACGAGCCGTCCGAGCGCGGCCTCGAACTGAGGATAGGAGGTGAACCACAATCCGCCGCCCGAGCGCTCGCAGTGCTCCCGGGTCGGCCCGCACGAGCCGTTGACGAGGACGGGCAGTCGCTCGACCCAGGCCTCAATCACCACCAGTGAGAAAGACTCGAGAGCGGACGGCGAGACCGACACGAGAGCGTCACGCATGATGTCCCACTTGTCGGGTTCGCTGACCGCACCCGACACCACAATGTCGGGGTGCGGCGGCAGCTCGTAGGAGACCGGCCCGACCAGCGCCAGGGCCAACGGTCCGGGATGCCGCTCCTTGTACGTCGCGAAGTAGGAGGCGAGCATTTTGGAGCCCTTGTGCTCGTCCACCCGCCCGACGCTGACGATGTACGGGCGGTCGCCGAGCCCGAGCAGCTCACGGCCCGGGCGGCCGGCCGCTTCGGACTCCCCCACACCGAGGCCGAGCACTATCTGGGGCCGTTCCGCCATCCGGTACATCCGCTCCACGAGCGTGCGCTCCGAGGCCGTGTAGAAACAGAAGGCGTCCGCGTCCCCGAAGGTGCCCCGGAAGACAGGCAGGTAGAGGGCCGGCTCGTCGTGGGCCGCCGGGTGGAACACCGCCGGCACGCGCACCTTGCCGATCGTCGCCACCGTCGGGTGGTAGAGGTAGGGGGAGAAGGCGACGACGTCGGCGTCCGACGCGACGACCGCGTCGACCAGCTGCGGTGAGACCGGACCGTTGTAGTCGACCCACCGCTCCCCTTGTTCCCGCGTCGCCAGACGGGGGGCGAGACGGACGGTCCCGTCGAGGCCGTAGAAGTCGGGCAGGCGACCGTGCGCCGACGGATGCCGGTGCACGGTGACGCCGTTGATCTCGGTGGTCCCGGGCTCCAGCACGTCGTCCCAGGTGATGGCGTCGAGCGCGCACGTGGTATGGACCTCGGGCTCCCAGTCGGTCAAGGTGCGCAGGTGCTCCGCCAGTTGGCGCACGGCCGTCTCGGCGCCCCCCATGATCTGGGGTCCATAGCGAGGGGTGACGAAGGCCACCTTCCGGCTCACGGTGCCCCCACGACGGTCGCGACGGCCTCAATCGTGCGAGCGGCCGCAGCGTCCCCGGACAGCTCGGCGGCGCGACGGCTCCCGGCGGCCTTCAGCGTGGACCGGAGGCGATCGTCGGTGCAGACGCGGTGCACGGCCGCCGCAATGTAGGAGGGGTCGGCGGCGGCCAGCACGAGCGCGGCGTCGGCCACCGTGTCCGACACCGCGCCGGCACCGCGCGTGACGACGGGCACTCCCGCCACCATCGCCTCGACCAGCGGGACCCCGAACCCCTCGTGGGCCGACAGCGACAAATAGACATCGGCGGCACCGAAGTAGGCCGCCAGCGCCGCGTCCGACACCTCACCGGGCAGGCGCACCGCGGCGGCCAGCCCGAGATCGTGCACGAAGTCCTGCAGGGCCTTGGTGTACTCGAAGCTCGAGGTGCCACCCACCAGGTGCAAGCGGGCCTGCCCGTCGTAGAGACGTCGGTAGGCCCACAGGGCCTTGACGAGCTCGTGCTGGGCCTTGGACGGCACAATCCGGCCGACGAACAAGAGGTCGGTACCACCGTCCGCCCTGAGCCGGGCCAACTCTGCCGCCACCCGAACGTCGGGCGGGGCCGTGACGCGCCCGTAGTCGGCCAGGACCGGCACGACTGCGATACGCCGACATCCGGCCCGGCGGAGCTCTTCCCCGCTGTACCGGCTCTTGGCCAAACCGAGCGCGGCGCGCGGGGCCAGCAACGCCAGCTCGTCGGCCGCCGCAGCCGCCCGCTGCACGCTCCGGGGCTCCCAGCCGGCGAAGTACTCCGGCCCGGTGAAGTTGTGGAAGTCCAGAATCAACGGCAGACCCTGCTCGGCCAGGTAGCCCGCCACCGGCGAGGAGGTCGTGAACTGGTAGATCGCCACGTCGCCCGTCGCGGCATGCTCGGGATACATCCAGTGCTTGAACGCTTCGGTCGCCAGGTCGTCGTGGATCGCCTCGGCGAAGATCTCAGAGCGCCACCCGGCTGCGCGCAGCGCGTCGCGCAGCGCCAACGCGTGCGTCCCGGTGGCATCGTGCGGGTTGAGGGTGGCGATGAACTGATGCACGGCCACCGGCCCCCCGGCGGCAGCGCTCACCGTTCCGCTGGCGCGTACGGCGAAGCGATGGCGGAGCTGACCGCCGTGACGAGGAAGTCGGCCCCGCCCGGGCCCGACGTTGCGACGGCCTCGTACCCGCTCTGCTCCAGCAGGCTGCACCACGCCTCGGGCCGCAGCGGGCGCCCGGCGGCCAAGTCGGTCTCGGGCGGCGAGTCCGCCGCCTCCCAGGTCCGGCGGCTCACCGAGTGCACGACCAACGTCCCGCCCGGAGCCAGTCGGGTCCCGACGGTCGTCAACAGCTGGCTGCGCTCTGCCGCCGCCATTCCCTCGACCATGCCGCTCAGCACGATGGCGCCGAGGCCGGCTGCGGCAACGGCGTGCAGGTGCGCCCCCACGGATTCATTGCGGAGGTCGAGCCCGCCGAGCTCTGCCGTGTCGATGACATGGGAGCGGGGATCGACGCCGTAGGCATCGGCCCCGGCCGCCACCAGCCGCCGCACGAGCCAACCGTCACCACAGGCGGCGTGCAGGGTGCGACCGGGCGCCCTGGCCACCGCGGCGGCGGTCGGCCCGACCCACCAGGCGTCGGCCTGCTGAAGGGAGGGGAACACGACGACGCCGGCCGCCGGCACACGTTGGCCCTCCACCTGGCGCTCCAGGTCCTGCAGCCGATCGTCCACAATGTGCAGGGCGCGGCTGACGGCGGACGCCGACTGGCTCATCTGGTGGGTGAGCCACCCGACGTACCAGAGCAGGAGCGACCGCATGCCCTTCTTGACGGCGGCGCCGGCCGCCCGCTCGGACTCGACGGGAACCACGGGGTCGATGAACGTGGCCGCGTCGACCATCCGCAGCGCGTCGCCCAGGTCGCCGCCGCGACCGGCGACCGGCGAATGGGCCAGGAACAGCTCGTCGAGCTCGCGCTCGAGCTTGGGAGGCAGGTCGCCGGAGGCCCGGCGTACCCGGACCTCCTCGGCGATCTCCGCCATGACCTGGGCAATGTAGGCCTGCGGATCGGCCGGCAGCACGTCGTCGGTGGCACTCATGATGATGCGAGTCTGGCGCGGTCCGGCTAGGCCAGCGCGGCAGACGAATCGACGTCGCTCTCGCTCGAGATGAGCGCGGCGTGCGTGTTCATGCGCAGGAACCCGGTCGTCTTGCCCGGGTTCATCACCTCGAACGTCCCTGCGGTCTCCCGCCAGTCGTAGAGGATGCCGCCCCGGCTCTGGATCCCGACCGAGAACGAAAACGTGCCGTCGAGCAGCGGCATCTGCACGATACCGAAGTGCATCACGCTCACCCCGCGGGGCGCGTCGATCGGCATGCCGATGATGGAGGTGTCGGTGCGCATGATCAGACTGTTGTCGGGGTCATGGACTTCGAGCGAGAACACCACGTCCTCCGTGGCGTAGAGCGCCTCGAATTCCACCCGGATCGTAAGGTCGTCGCCCGTGCTCATGTAGGGCACGCTGTTGTCGCCCGAGTAGATCCGGTGCACGGAGCGGAACCGGACCGGTCGCTCCTCGTCGGGCATGGCGTCGGCGCCGAGGGTCGTCGGCTTCGCCGGGACCGCCACCAGCTTCGGGTCGGCCACAGCCATGCCCGCGCCCTCCGCCATCAGGCCCTCACGGAAGATGCGCGTGGCCTCGCCGGGCTCACCCTCTCCCACCAGGTGGCCGTGGCTGAGCACCACGCCCCGGTCGCAGATGCTCCGCACCGTGTCGGCCGCGTGGGTGACCAACAGGATCGTCCGACCCTCCTTCTGGAACTCCTTGACCCGGCCGATGCACTTGCGCTGGAAGCGCTCGTCGCCCACGGCCAGGACCTCGTCGATCACCAGCACGTCGGGGTCCATGTTGACGGCGACGGCGAAACCGAGTCGCACGTACATGCCCGAGGAATAGAACTTGACGGGACCGTCGATGAACTCCTCCAGCTCGGAGAAGTCCACGATGGCGTCAAAGACCTTGTCCACCTCGCGTTTGGGCATGCCCATCAGCGAGCCGTTGAGGTAGATGTTCTCGCGCCCGGTCAGGTCCTGTTGAAAACCGGCTCCGAGTTCGAGCAGGCCGGCCAGCTTGCCCCGCACGGCCACCTCTCCCGAGGTGGGCTGCAGGACGCCGCAAATGCATTTGAGCAGGGTCGACTTCCCCGAGCCGTTGCGGCCGAGGATGCCGACGGTCTCGCCCTCACGGACGGTCAATGAGACGCCGTCGAGAGCCCAGAAGTCCTCGGTGGACTTGCGCTTGCCCCCGTGGATCAGGCGCTCCTTCACGGTCTTGTACTGACCGTGGGCCAGGCGGAAGCGCTTGGAGACGTCGCGCACGTCGACCGCGAAGTCACTCATGCGATCAGAGCTCCTCGGCGAAATTGCCCTCGAGCCGGCCGAAGACGGCGAGGCCGACGAAGAAGAGGGCCAGCGAGAGGACGAGCACGATCCCGACGAGGACGGCGTACCAGAGGTACCCGTGCTGGGGTCCTATCACCGTGTCGACGCCGCTGATGACAGCGCTGGGCTTGTTGTAGAGGCAGCGCTGGAAGACCAGGACCAGTGGCGTCATGGGGTTGGCCAGGTAGACCCAGGTCAGGCCCCGCGGTCCCAGCTTGGCTTCGACGGTCTGGTACGAGTACACGATCGGGCAGGCCCAGAACCAGGCGGTGAGCACGACCTCAATGAGGTGTTGCGTGTCGCGCAGGTAGACGTTGATGGAGGAGAGCAGCACGGCCAGGCCCGAGGCAAGAACGACTCCGGCCAGCAGGGCGACGATGAGCAGCGGGAAATAGACCGGGTCCGGAGGAGCACGCAGGATCACCATGAAGATCACCATGACGATGGCCTGGAAGAAGAAGAAGACGCAGGCCGAGCCGACCGCCGCCAGAGCGAGGATCTCACGGGGGAACGAAACCTTCTTGACGATCCCCGCGTTGTTCACCACGACGCCCGTGCCGGTGAGGAGACCGAGGGAGAAGAGGTTCCACAACAGCAGCCCGGCAAACAGGTAGATGACGAAGTTCGGCATCTTGTTGTCCAGCAGAATGGAGAAGACGAAGAAGTAGATGGCCAGCGTCATGGCCGGCGCGATCATCGACCACACCAGCCCCAGGACCGAGTTCTTGTACTTGACCTTGATTTCGGTCCGGACGAGGTAGATCAGCAGCTCGCGCGACAACCAGATCTCACGGAGCCGCTTGCGGACGCTGACGGTGGGCGTGACCACGCGGGTCACCGAGCCTCGTCGGGCCACGCTCCGGCTCGCGCCGGCCACCTCCGCCGCCACGGGCGAGCGGTCGGCCACTCGTAGTTCGGTGTCCTCCTCGAATCGCCGGTCTGCGTCCGACGAGGAGGCCGGGACGTCGACAGCCACGTCTATTTGTTCCCAGCCGACGCAGTGGCCGTCGACCGGTCGATGACCTTGTCGATGAAGCCGTACTCGCACGCCTCGTCCGCCGTGAACCAGCGGTCGCGGTCAGAGTCTGTCTCAATCCGCTCGAGGGGTTGGCCGGTGTGGAAGGCGATGCGCTCGGCCATCATCCGCTTGAGGTAGATGATCTGCTCCGCCTGAATGGCGATGTCGGCGGCCTGCCCCTGCATCGAACCAGACGGCTGGTGCATCAGGATCCGCGAGTGCGGCAGGGCGTACCGCTTGCCAGGGGCGCCGGCGCAGAGCAGGAATTGCCCCATGCTGGCCGCCAACCCGACACAGATGGTCGAGACATCGGGCCGGACGTACTGCATGGTGTCGTAAATGGCCAGGCCGTCGGTGACGGAGCCACCCGGCGAGTTGATGTAGAGGGAGATGTCCTTCTCCGGGTTCTCGGCCTCCAGGAGGACGAGCTGGGCGCACACCAGGTTGGCGGTGGCCTGGTCGATGGCGCTGCCGATGAAGACGATGCGCTCCTGCAGGAGCTGCTGGAAGACCCGGCCGCTGGACTCGAGATCGGCCCCTGCGGCCGTGATGCGGGGGGTTTCGGATGCGTTGTTCATGGCGACGAGGCTAGTGGGCGGAGGGAGCGCCCGTAGGCACACCGCCGTACACTCCCTGTTCACCCGCATGGCGGGGCCGCTGCGGGCGTGGCGGAATTGGCAGACGCGCCGGGTTTAGGTCCCGGTCCCCGCGAGGGGGTGGAGGTTCGAATCCTCTCGCCCGCACCCCAGTCGCCGGCACGAGACCCGGTAGCTTCGTTCGCGTGCCCCATCTCGTCGCGGCGCCCGACAAATTCCGGGGCACGGCCTCCGCCGGCGAGGTGGCCGCGGCCGCCGCCGGGGCGGCCCGCGCAGCCGGCTGGACCGCCGACGAGGTGCCCATGTCCGATGGCGGCGAAGGCCTGCTCCTGGCTCTCGGCGGCACGGCCCGCACGACCATGGTCACGGGTCCCCTGGGCGCCCCGGTCGAGGCCGAGTGGCGCCTCCTGCCTCGTGCCACCGGGCACGGACCGCTGACGGCGGTTGTCGAGATGTCGCGCGCGGCGGGGCGCGCCCTGCTGCCGCGGCCACGTGACGACGACCCGGTGCGGGCTACCACCACCGGCGTGGGCCAACTGCTCCTCGCCGCCCGCGACGCCGGGGCCCGCCGCATTGTGATCGGCTGCGGTGGCTCGTCGACGACCGACGGCGGGCTCGGCGCGTTCGAGGCCGTGGGCTCGCCGCGCGCGTTGGAGGGAGTCGAGCTGGTCGTCGCCTGCGATGTGACGACACGCTTCGGCGACGCCGCACGGGTGTTCGGTCCCCAGAAGGGCGCCACGCCCGCGCAGGTGACGGAGCTCAGCGCACGTCTTGTGGCGGTGGCGGAGCGTTACCGGCGTGAGACGGGCATCGACGTCACCAACGTGCCGGGCGGTGGCGCGGCAGGTGGGCTGGCCGGTGGGCTCGTCGCGCTCGGGGCCAGCATTGCGCCCGGCTTCGACCTCGTCGCCGAGCTGGTCGGCCTGGGCGAACGCATGGAGCATGCAGATCTCGCCGTCACCGGCGAGGGGCATCTCGACCGCCCGTCCTTTCACGGCAAGGTGCCGGGCGGTGTGCTCGAACTGGCCCGCGCCCGTGGCGCCCACGGCAAACCGCTGCCGGTCCTCTGCATTGCCGGAGGTGTCGACGCGTCCGTGTTGGCGTCGCCGCCCGCTGGTCTGGACGTGGTCAGCCTGACCGCCCGCTTCGGCCGGGCCCGGGCGCGGGGGGAGACAGCCCCGCTGATCGGCCTGGTCACCGCCGAGGCGCTGCTCCGGTTTTGCCCCTGAACGAGCCCATCGGCCACACTGCTGGCGCGCCGCGGCGGCCTTTCGGCCCCGCCGCCGGCCTCCCCCTCCGGGACGGCAGGTCTGGCGCGTTGACCGACAGGGAGGCATCACGATGGGACTGCTCGACGGCAAGGTGGCGGTCGTCACCGGCGCAGGACGAGGGATCGGACGCGAAGAGGCCTTGGTTCTCGCCGGTGAGGGCGCACGGGTCATCGTCAACGACGTCGGCGCCGGGCTGCACGGCGAAGGATCGCAGGACGCGCACCCGGCCGAGGAGGTGGTGGCGCTCATCGAAGAGCAGGGCGGTGAGGCGGCGGTCAACGGCGACGACATCAGCTCGTGGGCCGGTGGCAAGAACGTCGTGGAGCAGGCGATCGACACGTTCGGCTCTCTCGACATCTTGGTGAACAACGCCGGGATCCTGCGCGACAAGATGTCCTTCAACATGGACGAGTCGGACTGGGACGACGTGATCCGCGTCCACCTCAAGGGCCACTTCGCCGCCACCCATCACGCCGCGGTCTACTGGCGCAACCGGGCCAAGTCGGGTGAGGACGTCACGGGCCGCATCATCAACACCTCTTCGGAGGCCGGCCTGTACGGCAGCGCCGGGCAGGCCAACTACGCAGCCGCCAAGGCCGGCATCGCCGCCCTCACGTGGGTGGAAGCCCGCGAGCTCGGCCGCTACGGCGTCACCTCGAATGCCATTGCGCCCCGCGCCCGCACACGGATGACCGAGACCATCTTCGGCGGCGACGGCATGAGCGCCGGCGAAGGCGGCTTCGACGCCTGGGACCCGAAGAACATCGCCAACGTGGCGGCGTTCCTCGCTGCGCCGGCCGCGGCCGACATCACCGGCCAGATCCTCATCGTCTTCGGCGGCAACATCTATGCCGTGAGCGCCTTCAAGGCGGTCGGCCAGGTCACACGCGACGCCGCCTGGTCGCCCGAAGAACTGGTCGCCGCCAAAGACGAGCTCTTCAAGGGCATCAGCTCCGGGGTGCCGGACTTCAGCTTTCTGTAGTCCCGGCGACGTCGCGCCGTCTCGGCGACGTCGCGAGTTGCGACCGCCGCGGGGCCCGCCAGAGCCCGGTGGCGGCCCGCAGGCGCGCGACTGCGGCTGCTACCTTGCGCTCCAATGCCGACGGCTTCCGTGTGGTCGTCTCCCGTCCTCCCGTGCGTGACGTGACGCAGGTCCAGCCGGACGGCGCGGTGGCGTCATCGGACAGCGGCCCCCGCCACGCTCGCGCCGGCCGCCGCAACGGCTGGCTCGTCACGACGGCGGTGGCTGCTGTGTATCTGGGTCTCTCCGTCCTGGCCAACGGAGGTGCCTGGGCCCACGGGATCGCGCACACCGTGCAGCCCTCGGGTGGCAACGACGTCCCGGAAGAGATCTGGTTCCTCGCGCAGACGCCATGGGTCCTTCTGCACGGCCACAATCCGCTGGCCAACGATTGGCTGAACGCGCCCGTCGGAATCAACCTGATGGACAACACGACCATGCCGCTGCTCGGGATGCTGGGGTTCCCGATCACCGTGCTCTTCGGTCCCATCGCGACCTTCAACATTTTGATCGACGTCGCCATCTTCGCATCGGCCATGAGCTTCTTCGTCATGGCACGGCGGTTCGTGAGGTGGTGGCCGGCGGCCTTCGTGGGCGGATTGGCCTACGGCTTCTCGCCCTTCACGGCGGCCACGGCCAATGCGCACCTGTTCCTGCTCTTCCAGGCCGTTCCTCCGCTGATCATCCTCTTCGTCGACCGCTTCCTCCGCTGTCGCGAAACGTCCCCCCTGTGGTCGGGCGTCGCCATCGGTGCCTGCTTCGTGGCGCAGTTCTACATCTCGACCGAGGCTTTCGCCTCGCTGGTCGTCATGACCGCCTGCGGGGTCGTCCTCGTGGGCGGGTACGCGCTGTGGCGGCACGTCCCGTTCGACCGCCGGCGGCTCCTGACGATGGTCGGATGCACGGCGATCGTGATCGCGTTGGGTGTCGGGTACGCCGCCTGGGTCGCCGTGGCCGGGCCCGAGCACATCACGGGGCCGGCCCAGCCGGCCACCGCGATCGCGGGCGTCACCATCGACCCGCTCGGTCTCGTCGTCCCGACCATCGATCAGCACTTCACGTTCGGCCATGCCGCGCTGGGGGATTCACTCGTGGCCTTGCGGGATCCCAACTGGAACATCGTGTTCGACTCGCCCGTGGAGAACGGGTCATACGTCGGCGCACCGCTCCTGATCGCCCTGGTCGTCGGTGCCATCGTGCTGCGACGCCGATGGTTGGCCCTCTTCTGCACGGCCATGGGTGCCATTGCACTTGTCCTCTCCATGGGCTCGCACCTGCACGTCGACGGGCACCGCACGGGTATTCCGTTGCCGTTCATCGTGATCGAGCATCTGCCGCTGCTCAACAGCAGCGTCGCGTCCCGGTGGGTGACCTATTTCTGGCTCTTCGCTGCGTTGCTGCTCACCTTGATTGTGGACGCCGTGTACAAGGCGGTGGCCAAGGGACGCTACGGGCAACGTGGTGCCGTCGTCTGGAGTGCAGTGCTGGCGGTCGTCGTGCTGGTGCCGCTTCTACCGGCGTGGCCCTATGCGACCGCCCCCGCAGCGGTTCCGCCCTGGTTCACCAGCGGCGCCCGCACCCTCCCCGCGGGGTCGGCCGCTCTCGTCTACCCGTTGGCCAGCTCGTCGAGCGACTCGTCCATGCTGTGGCAGGCCATGGCCAACATGCAGTTCCGCCAGCCCGGCGGGTTCGCCGTCATTCCGGGCTCCGACGGCGCCAACACGTTCAACGGCGATCCCTCCCCCCTGCAAGAGGCCCTGGCCCAGTGCGAGGGAGGAGCGTCGTCGGTGGACTTCCCGGCGGCGGAGGTGCGGACCCAATTACGACAGTGGCGCACCGCGACGGTGGCCGTGGTCCCGAGCGCGCCCGGTGCGGCCTGCGCCACGGCGCTCTTCACCGGAGCCCTCGGCCCGGCGCGTCAGACGGGAGGCGTCCTCGTGTGGCCGAACCTCGACCGCGGGTCGTGAGCCGCGCCCGGCGTCCCGTGATCCGGCAGCGTGCGGACCGGCTCACGCACGCCGCGCCGATGTGCGGCAACATGGCGCCATGGCACACGACCACAGGTTTCGCTTCGCCGCGCAACTGAGCACGGCACCCGAGGGCACCGCACGCTCCTGGGCCGACCAGGCCCGCAAGGCCGAGGACCTTGGTTACAGCGCACTCCTCATGCCCGACCACTTCGGCGACCAGCTGGCGCCCGTGCCCGCGCTGGCGGCGGTGGCCGCGGCCACCACCACGCTCCGCATGGGGTCGCTGGTCTTCGGCAACGACTACCGCCATCCCTTCGTGCTGGCCAAGGAGGCGGCCACGCTCGACGTGCTCAGCGAGGGACGTTTCGAAATGAGCCTCGGTGCGGGGTGGATGCGCAGCGACTACGACGAGGCCGGCCTGACCTACGACCACCCGGCGGTGCGCGTGGCCCGTTTCGAGGAGGCGGTCAAGGTCGTCCAGGGCCTGCTGCGCACGGACGGGCCGTTCAACTTCCACGGGGAGCACTACGAGGTGCTCGGGCACACACTCACGCCCCGCCCCGTGCAGAGGCCCGGGCCCCCGCTCATCATCGGCGGGGGTGGCAAGCGGGTCCTCTCCTTCGCCTCCCGGCACGCCGACATCGTCAGTATCAACGTCAACCTGCGCGAGGGCACCGGCGGCGCCGAGACGGCCGCCGACGCCACTCCCGAGCGGACGCGCACCAAGGTCGGTTGGGTGAAGGAGGCTGCGGGTGAGCGCTTCGCCGACCTCGAGCTGAACTCTCTGATCGGCTTCGTCCTCGTGACCGACGACGCCCGGGGGCTGGCGGCACAGATGGCTCCGGCCTTCGGCATCGACGCCGCCGACGCGTTGCACGTACCGCTGGCGCTGGTCGGGACGCTCGACGAGATGGCCGACGAGCTGGAGTGGCGCCGGGCCGAGTACGGGATCTCGTACTGGTCGATCGAGTCGGACGCCTGGGAGACCCTCGCCCCGGTCGTGGCGAAGTTGGCCGGCACATGACGATCGCCACCAGCGACGGCTGGGAAGCCATCGGGACGCACCGGACGCTTCTCGGGGAGCGCGTCTTCACCATCGACGCGCCGTCCATCGGCGCCGAACGCCACGCGCCGCTGCTCGTCCTCCATGGCTTCCCCTCGTCGTCGTTCGACTACGCCGCGGTGCTCGACGGCCTCCGGGCGGGACGGCGTGTCGTGCTCCTCGACATGGTGGGGTACGGACTGTCGGCCAAGCCCGACCGCGCCTACTCCATGGCGCTGCAGGCCGACGTCGCCGCCGCCTTCGTCGCCCTGCTCGGGATCGATCGACTCGCGCTCCTCACGCACGACATGGGTGACACGGTCGGCGGCGAGCTCCTGGCCCGACGCGCGGAGGGAGCGTGGCCGGTCGAGGTGACCCAGCGCGTCCTCACCAACGGCAGCATCTACATTGCGCAGGCCCATCTGACCAACGGGCAGCAGTTGTTGCTCGGCCTGCCCGACGAGGTGCTGCCACCGGGCCTGCCGATCGATGCCGCCTCCATCACGCGGAGCCTGCGTGAGACGTTCAGCCCGCTGACCCCGACCGTCCCTCCGGGGTGGCCGCAGGATCCCGTCCCGGTGGCGGCGGCCCAGGTCGTCCACGACGACGGCCAGCTCCTGTTGCCCCGGCTGATCCGCTACATCGAGGAACGACGCGCCAACGAGCGCCGCTTCACCGGCGCCATCGAGAGCGACCCCTCCCCCCTCCACGTCGTCTGGGGGCTGGACGACCCCATCGCCGTCCCCACCATGGTGGACACGCTGGTGGCCGCCCGACCGGACGCAACGGCCATCCGGCTCGAGGGGGTGGGCCACTACCCCATGGTCGAGGCGCCGCAGCGCTTCGTGGAGGCGGTCCTGCCGGGGCTGGAGTAGATGGCGCGCCAACGCCGCCGACCGCCGAACCGCTACGAGCTCCTCACCTGCGCCTGGTCCGGCCATGTCCTGGTCGGCCTGGGCGCCGTCGCCGTGACGGCCGACGACGCGCTGCTGGTCCTCCAGGACGGCAGCGTGCGGTGGCACCGCTGCCTGCGCTGCGACGACTGGGTCCGGCGGGCGGAGCCGGCACAGCCGGATCGCCCTCGGGTCGAGTCACGGGACGAGATCCACCTGCCGCTGCGGGGCGCCGCACTGCGGGACCGCTATGTCCTCCGCCTCATTGCCCTCGACCGCGCCCTGCATTTCGTGGTGCTGACTGGCTTGGCGATCGCGCTGTTCAGCTTTGCGGCGCACGATCAGGCTCTGCATCGGGACTACCAGAACATCATGAACGATCTGGCCGGCGGGACGCCCGGCGCCTCCCAGGCGCGCGGCCTCCTCGGCTATTTCGGCCGGGCCTTCAAGTACTCCCCGACGCACCTGCGCATCCTGGCGATCGTGCTGCTGGCCTTCGGGGCGCTGGAGGCGGCCGAGGCGGTCGGGTTGTGGCTCAACAAGCGCTGGGCCGAGTACCTGACGTTCATCGTCACCACCGCACTGGTGCCCTACGAGGTTTACGAGCTCACGAACGGCGTCAGCGTGTTCAAGGTCATCGCTCTGATCATCAACCTCGCCGTCGTGATCTACCTCCTCCTGGCCAAGCGGCTCTTCGGCCTGCGCGGCGGCCACGCCGCCGAGCACGCACGCCGCGAGGCGTCGAGCGGGTGGGGAGCCATCGAAGGGGCGACGCCGGGCGTGCCGGCGTGAGGGGGCCGATCAGGCCGGCGCCATCACCTTGAGCGAACGGACCTCGGTGGGCAGGCTGGCGTACAGGTCGGCCACCAGCTCGTCGCGCTGGGCCCGCTGGGACGGGTCGTCCCAGCGGTTGTCGAACTGGTACGGGTCGTCGTCCACGTTGTAGAGCTCCCCGGTGGCGATGGCCACGCCCCCCGGGCCGGAGGTCGCCTGCTCGTACACGACGGGGCACGGCGTGAGGACGCCGTCGCCCCAGATCTCCTCCAACCCGTTGGGCCGGCCGGCTGTGGAGGGCTCGTAGACCGTGCACAACCAGCCGCCGCGGTAGACGGTGCGCAGGTGCATGCCGTAGCCCGGGAACTGGCTGTCCCACTCGCACAGCGCCCGCTCGCGCCCGGGGTCGCCGTCGGACTGCGGCAGGGCGCGGCCCTGCATCCACGGCGCCGGGTCGACCCCCGCGATGGCGCAGAACGTCGGCGCCAGGTCGACCTGGCCGACCGGATCGTGCACCACCGCCGGGACGATGCCGGCGGAAGGGGCCGGCCGCCACACGAAGGGCAGCCGCATGAGCGCGTCGGTGTGGTACGGGCCCTTGTAGAGCAGGCCGAAATCCCCCTGCATCTCGCCGTGGTCGGTGGTGAAGATGACGTCGGTGTCCGCCAGCCAGCCCCGCTGCGCGATCGTCTGCAGCACGCGGCCGCAGGCCTCGTCGATCAGCTCGTTCATCACGTGCACCTTGGCGTTGATCTCGCGGAGCTGGTCGTGCGTGAGGCGGGAGGGCACGAAGGTGGCCGGCCCGCCCTCCATGTTGGGGAAGCTGCCGTCCCAGTAGCCGAGCCAGTGCGCCGGCTTCGTGGCCAGGACGGCCCGGATCGCCTCGTCGGACCCGGGGTGCCCCGGCGGCAGATCGAGGTCCTGCCAGGGCACCCGGGGCAGCTCCGAGGCCGGCGGGTCCCACGGGTGATGCGGGTCGGGGAACGACATCCAGCAGAACCACGGGTCCTCGGTGCCGAGCGAGGAGAGCCAGTCCACGGTCCGGTCCGCCACCCAGTCGGTGTGGTACCACGCACGCGGGATCGGGTTGTTCTTGGTCTCCGGCGCCTCCGTGTCGCCCCCCGGCTCCGCCTGCAACAACCCGGCGAAGCTGTGCAGGTGCTCGGGGTGGTGCTGCTTGAGCCAGCGCCCGTAGTGCGCGATCGGGTGGTTCCCCCACGCGGCCGCGTGCATGGCCTGTTCGGACCGCTCGAACCCGCGCCACGGTCCCGTGTCCCCGCGGGCCACCCGCGCGTTCTCCTCGAATTGGTTGGTGGGATCGAAACCGGGCTCGAAGTGGGCCTTGCCCAGCAGCGCGGTGCGGTAGCCCGCGACGTCGTGCAGGTACTGCGCCACCGAGGGCGCGTCCACCGGGAGCGGGATGCCGTTGGCCACGACGCCGTGGGTCCGGACGTACTGGCCCGTCAGCATGGTGGACCGCGCCGGCATGCACACCGTGTTCTGGTTGTAGGCGCGGCTGTAGTTGATCCCCTCGGCGGCCAGTCGATCGACCACGGGCGTGCGGGCCACCGTGCCGCCGTTGCAGCCGATGCTGTCGTAACGCTGCTGATCGGTCGTGATGAAGAGAATGTTGCGGCGGCGGGCAGCCGCCCCCGGTGCTGCGTCAGGCATGGACGACTCCGTTCAGTTGGCCCGCAGCATGCGCTGCAGATCGAGTTCGAGCTCCTCCATCAACCCGGCCAGCAGGCGCAGTCGCTCCGCCGCGCCGCCCGCTGCCAGCAACCGCTGCGCGTCGTAGGCGTTCAGCGGGGCCGCCGCGCAGAGCTGCCAGGAGGCCAGATCCGCGTCTCCTCCCCCGTCGAGCGCCAGCTCGGGTGCGAGCGGTGGCGCGCCACCCTGCTCCGCCAGCACGGCCCGCGCCCGGCGCACCCGTTGCCGGGCGGGACCCACCAGCGGGGCGGCGTCCCCCGGTCCCGGCGCAGGCACGGCATCGCGCACCAGGGCCACCGGATACGGGTCGTCGGCCAACCACTCCTCCACGGCGATCAGCGCCTCCCCCGTGATCTCCAGGACCCAACGTCCATCGGGCAGCTCGGCCGCCCCGGTGATGACGCCCCGGGTCCCGAGGGTGCTGCGCTCGTCGCCGCCACCGACCTCCGAGCCTCGCTCAATCAGCACAATGCCGAACCGGGCGTCGGCCGCCATGCAGTCGCGCATCAGCTGCCGGTAGCGCGGCTCGAAGACGTGCAACGGCATGGAGGCGTGCGGGAAGAGGACGGCCGAAAGGGGAAACATCGGCAGGCGCGTCCCGGGCATGCCCCACCATGTCACGGCCCGGCGCACCACCGCACGATCGGTCGTCCCCGCGACCGCGAGAAGGACCGGCCTCCCGGCCGGTCCTCACTCGTTCTGATGCTTCTTGTAGTGCTTCGTGATTTCGTTGTGCAGTCCGTGGCTCTCGCCTGCGGCGCAGTGGGTGCGGGGGCCGCCTTGTCGGCCGGCCGGCACACGCACCGGCGCGAACGCGGCCTCATTCATACGCCGGACGTCACGCCAAGCGGACTGCTCGTGGGCGCCACCGAAACCAACATCGGTGACGCAACCTCAACCCGGCGGATCGGCCTCCTCGGTCGAGCCTGTCGATTGCATCGGCAGCTCCTTTCCACTCGGGGCAACGGCGGGTGCTCCGTTTGCCGCTCGCTTGCCTCAAGTATCCACCCGGTCTCCCGCTGTGTGAACCCCACGCGAACTGGGCATTTGCGAAGTCCCTGGTCGAGCGGTTCTCCGTCACGCAAGCTTCACATCGGCGTGATCTGGCGACCCGACAGGCCCCCATTGGTCGCGCCCACACGTTCACCTACGCTCTGGCCATGGCCCTGCCGACACCCAATGAGAACACCACCGCGATCGTCACCGGAGCCTCGTCCGGCATCGGCGCGGAGATCGCCCGGGAGCTGGCGCGGCGCGGCCACGGGCTGACCCTGGTGGCCCGGCGCGCCGACCGGCTGCAGGCACTGGCCGACGAGCTGGCGCGGGCGCACGCGGTTCGCACCGAGGTCATTGCGGCCGACCTCGCGGACGCCGACGCGCGGCGCGAGCTCCCGGCGCAGCTGTCGAGGCGCGGCCTGACGCCGGACATCCTCGTCAACAACGCCGGCTTCACCACCATGGGTCACGTGTCACAAGCCGACCGGACCGCCGAGCTCGCCCTGGTGCGCACGAACGTCGAAGCGGTCGTCGACCTGTGTGTGCTGTTCGTGCCGGGCATGGTGGCGCGGCACCGCGGCGCGGTGCTCAACACCGCGTCGACCGCTGCCTTTCAACCGTTGCCCGGACAGGCCGCCTACGGCGCGTCGAAGGCATTCGTGCTCTCCTACGGGCGCGCCCTGGCCGCCGAGCTGCACGGCAGCGGTGTCAGCGTGACCACGCTGTGCCCGGGGCCCGTCGAGACCGGGTTCGCCGAGGTGGCAGGCATGACCGACGAAGAGGCGGCCGAGACGCTGCCCAAAATCATGTGGATCCCCGCGGGTGCCGTGGCCCGCGCCGCGGTCGAGGGACTGGCGGCCGGACGCACCGTGGTGATCCCGGGGACGGCCAACCGAGTCGGCGCCGGACTGGCCCACCTGGCGCCCAAGTCGATCCTCGTGCCGCTCATGGCCCGACGCCACCCGGCTCTCCAGGGCGTCCCGACGACCTGACCCCGCCCGCCCGGCCCCCGGAGCGCCGGCGCGACTCCACTAACCTCGTCGCGGTGCCGCGCCACTCCGCGCGGGCACCGGACGACGGGGGCTCATGCCACAACTGGTGACGGAGTTGGACCTGCCCTTCCTCGACACGGTCGGGTTGGAGCGACAGGAGGCGGTCGAGGCCGTTGCGGCCGCCCGCTCGGTGCACTGGCTGGCCCGCTCCGAGCTGGGCTACACGGTGACGCGGCTGCAGGACGTCACGGCCATCCTGCGCGATCAGCGCTTCCACTCCGCGCTGTCCATGATTGAGCAGGCGCCCGAGTTCCAGGACTCCCCGGCCGGGGAGCGCCGCGAATCGATCCTCACCATGGAGGGACCCGGCCACGCCCGTCTCCGCCGGCTGGTGGCGCCCGCCTTCACGCCGGCATCGGCCAACCGCCTCCGGCCCACCATGCAGCGCGTGGTGGGTGAGCTGGTCGACACCATTGTGGCCCGGGGTGAGTGCGAGCTCGTGGCCGACGTCTGTGAGCCCTACCCCATCCCGATCATCTGCGAGCTGCTCGGTGCCCCGCCCGAGGACTGGAAGCTGTTCTCGGGCTGGGCCACCGACATCTTCCGCATCTTCAACAACAACCTGGCCGAGGACCTTCCTCTCATTGCGCGGGCGGGCGACGAGCTCACCGACTATGTGAGCGCCATGATCACGGCACGCCGGGCCGACCCCCGCGACGATCTCCTCAGTGACCTGATCGCCATCGAGGAGGAGGGCGACCGCCTCTCGACGGACGAAATGGCCATGCTGGCGCAGGCGGTGCTCATGGCCGGCACCGACACCACCCGCAACCAGCTCGCCTGCTCGGTGGCGCTCTTCACCGAGTACCCCGACCAGTGGGCCCTGCTGGCCGATCGGCCGGAGCTGGCCGCCCGCGCCGTCGAGGAGTCGATGCGCTATCTGGGCGCGGTACGGGGCACGGCCCGCTTCGCCGCCGAGGACATCGTCTACCGCGACGTGCTGTTCCCGCAGGGCACCTTGGTGGCCACCTCGCTGGCGGGAGCGAACCGGGACCCGGAGGCCTTCGACGACCCCGACGTCTTCGACATCACGCGGGAGCGCGGCACCGCGCAGATGACCTTCGGGTCCGGCATCCACTTCTGCATGGGCGCCGCGTTGGCCCGCGCCGAGCTGCAGGAGGCGCTGCCGCTGCTGGCCCGGCGCATGCCCGGCCTCGCCCGCAACGGCGACATCGAGTGGAAGCCGTCGTCCTTCGGCATCTGGGGCCCGGCGCGGTTGCCCCTCCGCTTCGCGCCCTCCTGAGCACCGTCGACGGTGCACCGCCGGTCGGCCGGTGGTCAGTGGGCCCGCGTCAGTCCCGCACCCCCGACCCCACCGCGACGGGCGGAGGGGGTGCCGGTGCGGGAGGGGTGGGCTCGGCGGCGGCGCGTCGGGGCGGCCGCAAGCGCCCGGCCTCCTCGACCATGGCGCGTTGCGTCTCGGCCGGCGGATCGTGGCCTCCGTAGGCGCTGGCCTCCACCGACAGGGCCAGCCGGGCCCACGCCGATGCCTCCGGCCCGCAAAGGGCATCGAGCCGCGCCGCGTACTGGGTCAGGGTCTCGGCCGGCCGGCGCGGGTGGCCGGCCCGCCGGCCGGCGTGCTCCATGCGACGCGCCACCCGCTCGGCCCAGGTCGTCGGCCGGGACCGGCGCCACCGCACGCCGACGACGACCAGACCGGCCGACAGGAGCAGCACCACCACCGGCACCAGGGGCAGACGGCGCAGGGCGGACGCCACGTCGTGCAGCGCCGTTGCCCCGGGACTGGGCGCGCTGAGCGGCACGGCCGCCGTCGGGTCGAAATCCTGCCACCCGTAGCCGGGGAACCACACCTGGACCCACGCGTGCGCGTCGTTGGCGTGCACCTGATAGAGGTCGGTGATCGGGTCGAAGCCACCGGGCACGTAGCCGACGGCCTCACGGGCGGGGATGTCGAGCGCGCGCAGCATCACGGCGAGCGAGGTGGAGATCTGCTCGCAGAAGCCGGTCCGGTTCCCGAAGAGGAATTCGTCCACGGTGTCGGCGCCGGCGGGCAGGGGCGGGATGTTCTCCGAGTAGTGCGTGTGCGCGCCGATCCAGTGAATGAGCGACTGCACCTTGTCATAGGTCGTCGTGTCGTGGGCGGTGACGGCGCGCGCCAGCGCGAGCACGCGCGGGTAGGCGTGGGGAAGCTGCACTTCCTGCCGCGCGATGTCCGGGGGGAGCGCGAACGGGCTGTCGTCCGCCCGCAGTTGCGCCGGCGTGGCGGTGCTCACCTGCGAATCGACCGTGTAGATGGATCCGGCGCCCAGACCGATGGGCGAGACGATCGTGCCGTCGCCGGCGACGTAGATCTTGCCGGCCGGGAACCACAGCTCCTGTGCGCTCTCGGCGTGGAACACGAGGTTGGCCGTCGGGCTCGCGACGTAGAAGGTCTGGAGATCGCTCTGCCCGAAGGGCACGCTCCCGATGGAGATGGGCAGGTCGAAGGGTGAGCTCTGGCGCAGAGGGCGTCGCGGCACGGGCTGGGACGCCGTCCAGCTCTGGCCCTGCCATGTGTCGAAGGTCTCCCCCACCCAGTACGAAGGCCGCTGGGCCCTGACCTGCATCACGAGGGTGTCGCCCAGGCCTCCCCGCAGGGCCGTGTTGAGGCTGGCAGCGAAGCCGAGATAGCCGCCGACGCGAATCCGACCGGTCGGCGTGCCGGCGCGGGAGAGCTGCGCGGCCACCCCGGAATCGCCGGCCAGGCCCCCGGGGACACCCACCGAGCCGCCGGCGCCGGCCCGCGCCATGAACGACACGCGGGACGACACGACGGGCGCCGGGAGGACGAGGAAGACCGCGGCGGCGGCGGTCGACGACGCCACCAGGGCCAGGACCATCCCCGACCCGGAGAGACGCCCCCCACCGCTGGCCGAGGTCCACATTTCGGTCAGGCCCCACAGGCAGCAGCTGGCCCACGCCACGACGAAGAGGCCGAAGCGGAGATCGATCGCCAGCGCGCCGCCCACCGCCATGAGGCCGGCCGACGCGCCGATCGTGAAGAGCAGATCGCGCCGCGAGGGCACGTGGAAAGAATGGACGACCAGGACGGTGACGAGCAGCACCGTCAAGGGATTGATGATCGACGTGATGCCGTCCGCCGGCGCGCTGACCGCATGGAAGAACCAGATGCAGGCGGCCAGGGCGCCCAGGGCCACGAGGATCTTCACCCACCCCGGCGGGCGGGCCCGGGTGGCGTGCGAGAAGACCGTGCCGGCCGAGACGAGGGCCATGGCGCCGATCGCCGACGTCCAGGCGATCTCCTGGAGGGAGGCGCAGGCCGCGATGGCCACCAGCACGGCGCCCAGGCAGGCGATCCGCAACCGGATCGAGTCCTCGGGCACCCCCGGCTGGTTGGCCCGGCGGACCGCCTCCACGATGCTCACGGCCCGACGCCACCGCCCGGACCGGGGACGGCGCGGGCGAGACGGCGCCCGGCGCCGCGTCGATCGGCCACCGCTCCGAGGACCGGGCCCGAGACCTCGGTGGTCCCGAGCAGGACCGGTGCACCGCGTTCGAGCAGGGCGACCACGGAACCGAGGGCGCCCTCGGCCACCCGTTCGGCCGCGTCGGGATCCCGGGGCAGCTCCACGGTGATCGTCACGGGTTCGGCCGCCGGTTGCTCCAGCTCCCGCACCATCAGCCGCCCGGTATGCGCCGTGGCGCGCCAATGGACGAGGCGCCGGCTGTCGCCCGGCGCGTAGGGCCGTGCGCCGCGGGGCACGCCCTCGTCGGACCGGGGCCGGTCGAGCATGTCACCGGTCCCGTCGTCCGGACGCAGGGGCACCGGTTGCGCCCGGCCGCAACGGGGCGACACGTGGAGCGCCGCGGGCAGGGGGAGCGTGACCCGTCTCGTCCACCACTGCAACGCGAACGGCGCGGCCGAGGCGATGTCGAGCTCGACCGAGTCGTGGACGCCGCGGCCGACCGGCACCAGCGTGACGGCCTCGTCGACCGGCCCGCGGCGCCCGCGCGGCCCGATGAAGGACTCGAGGCCGGGCGGCGAGAGGGGACGGACCCGGAGCCGGCTGCGCGACACGACGGAGACCGGCACCGCGACGCCGGCGGTGCCGTCACCCGGCGCGCTGGCGACGGTGACGCGGGCCCGCGTCACCACCACGAAGGGCCCGACGATCCCGATCAGGATGGCACCGAAGACCAGATCCCCCAACACCTGGACCCAGCCGGAGCCGGCGTTGTGGGCGACCAGCCACCACAGACCGGTGATGAGCACACCCGCGGCGATCGGCGCCCAGGGTCGGGCGGGTCGCGCCCAGCTGCTCACAACCTGGGCGCGGCGATGGTCTCGAGAAGGCGTCCGATCACCGCGGCCGACTCGCCGGCGCCGGCGTCGGCCTCGACGGTGAGGATGCGATGGGAGAGGCAGGCCACGGCGACCGCCTTGACGTCGTCGGGCACCACGAAGGACCGGGCATGGAGCACCGCGTGCGCCTGCGCGGCACGGATGAGCCAAATGGCGGCCCGGGGGCTGGCGCCGAGATGCACGCCTGGTGCCGTGCGAGTGGCCCGGCAGAGCTCCACCGCGTACGCCGCGACGGCCTCGTGCACGGCGACGTCCTCGGTCGCCCGCTGGGCGCGCCCCCATTCCTGCGGCGTGCAGACCGGGCGGAGATCGGCCAGGGCGTAGGTGCCCCCGCCGTGGAGGGCCAACCGCACCTCCTGCGCCGCGTCCGGGTACCCAATGGGTGTGGCCATGGCGAACCGATCGAGCTGGCTCTCGACGAGGGGGAAGGTACCCCGCTGCGACTGCGGGTTCTGCGTGGCGATGACGAAGTGGGGTTGGGGCAGCGGCCAGGACTGGCCGTCCACGCTGACCTGGCGCTCCTCCATCGTCTCGAGGAGCGCGGACTGCGTCCGGGGCGGCGTGCGGTTGAGCTCGTCGACCAGCACAATGTGGGCGAAGACGGGTCCGGGCCGGAAGTCCCAGCTGCCGGTGTCGGGCATGAAGACCGACACGCCCGTGATGTCGGACGGGAGCAGGTCGGGGTGACCCTGGACCCGCGACAGCTCGACGCCCAGGGACGTGGCGAGCGCGCGGGCCAACACCGTCTTCCCCACGCCCGGCACGTCTTCAATGAGGAGATGGCCCCCCGACAGCGCGGCGACCGCAGCGGCGCGGAGTGACGCCTCGCTGCCGAGCACGACCTGCTCGAGGTTCTGCACCAGGGCCTGGCCGAGGGCCACGGCGTGGTCCAGGTCGCGGACGCGCTCGTCGACGACGCTCATCGGGACACCGCCGTGCCGTGGGCCATGGGTGCAAAGACTACGGGGGTCGCACGCCCCTCCGGTCCTCGACCCTCACCATTCACGGGCCGAGAGCGGTTCCACCGGGAGCCTGTCGCCCCCCGAGCCGGCGGATCAGCGCGAGGCGGGGGACCCGAGGGCCGAGGCAGCAGCCTGCAATTGCACCGCCAGCTGCGGATGAAGGTCGTTCGACCACCGGGCGCCCGGCGTGCGATGCCTTCGGTGGGTGAAGGCAGGAATTGTCCTGGTGTTGACGAAAGAGCCCACCGGGCGGGTCGGCGAGCGTCAGGGCAGGGCGGCCGTCGCCTCACCCACCAGCTTGTCCTCGCCCTCGCCGTTGGACAGCGTGACGGCGAGGTCCACCAACCTCCTGCCCTCCTCTTCGCGCTTGGCGGTGACGACGATCTTGGACGAGAGCACCTCGTCGGGCCAGGTCTGACGGGCGAAACGGACCTGGTAGCGCGTGATGTTGCCGACGCCGACGTAATCGGTCAACGCCGTGCCCAGCAGGCCCATGGAGAACATGCCGTGACCGAACACACTGGGCTGGCCGGCTTTCTGGGCCGCCACCTCGTCGTGGTGCATCGGGTTGAAGTCCCCCGACGCCCCGGCGTACTTGACCAGGTCGGTCCGCGTCAGCGTGTGCGTGATGACCGGCGCCTCGTCTCCCACCTGCACGTCCTCGAAGGACAGCTTCTTCTCACCCATCGTCTCGACCTCCGTCGCTTTGCTCTGGCCTAGGCCCGGTGGATCAGGTTGGTGCGCGCCGTCACGACCGGCTCGCCCGTCGACTCCTCGGTCCACCGGGTCTCCGAGCAGATGAAGGTCATCGTCCGCCCCTTGGACTCCTTCTGGTAGACGTCCGAAATGACGCCGTCGCCGATCAACACGTCGCCCACCTGAATGGGCCGGTGGTAGAGGAACTCCTGCTCGCCGTGGAGGATCAGGCCACCCTTGGCCATGAGCGGCCCCATGGCGGTCATGAGCGGATTGGGGGTCGGACCGTCCTTCGGCTGGACCTCGGCGAACTTGCCGGAGAACTCCATGGCGAAGGGCCACGTGGGGGGTGCGGGGATGTTGTCGAAGCCGGCCTGCCGTGCGGCCTCGGGGTTGTGGTAGATCGGGCTCGCGCTGAGCAGGGCGTCGGCGAAGTGCTGCACCGGTCCCCGTTCCACGATCACCTTGGACGTGCCGGTCGACTGCCCGATGATGCTCTTGAGCACGTCCTGGAGGGATGCGCCGTCGTCTGCCACCCTCTGTCTCCTCTCCCCGACCGCCGATTCTCCCCGACCGCCGATTCTCCCCGACCGCCGATCCATACTGGTCACTCGGTCCCGGCGGGCCCGGCCCGGGCCGCGGCAGCGCCCAAGGTAGCGGGTCGCCGCAACGGCACCCAATCCGCGGTCGGGACCGGGCCCCAGTCCGGGGATCGCTACCATCGGCCGCTATGCCCGACTTCTTCGAGGTGGTGCACACCCAGCGGGCCGCCCGCTCGTTCCTCCCCGACGACGTCGACGATGCCACCGTGGCGCGCATCCTCACCGCGGCGACGCACGCGCCCAGCGCGGAGAACAGCCAGCCGTTCGTGTTCGTGGTGGTACGCGACGCCGGTCAGCGCGCCGCCATCGGCGCGCTGACCGCACGCATCTGGGAGGGCGGCGCCAGGGCTCTCGAGGAGCAACGCCTCTCCCCCGCCTTCCTGCGGGACGTCCACCACGGGGCCACCGGCGGCGTCGCCGCCGCCCCCGTGCTCGTGGTGGTGTGCGGCGATACCCGCCTCACGTACCCGGAGGCGATGGGCGCGTCCGTCTTTCCGGCCGTGCAGAACCTGTTGCTGGCCGCCCACGCGCTCGGACTCGGATCGACCCTGACGACGCTCCCGGTCCTGGGTGGGAACGAGCTCGCGGATCTCGTGGGCCTGCCGCCCGAGATCGTGCCGGTCGCCGTGATCCCGCTCGGCCACCTGGCCGGGCCGCTGGGCCCGCCCCGCCGCCACCCGCTCCCGGAGAAGGCGCACCTCAACCACTACGGCACGCCCTTCCCGCCCTCCTGAGCCCACCCTCCGGCAGCCGTCCCGGCCGTCCTTCCGCCCACTCGACCTGACGTCCGCGTCAGGTCGGCGGATAGGGTGAGCCGGTGCAGGCGCACCAGTACCACGTCGACATTGAGGCCGGCGTGGACGAGCTGTGGCAGCTCTTCTGGGCCCGCATCCCCCATACCGAGACGGGGGACGTGACGATCGACATCCTCCACCCCGGTGACGCCGTCGGGGAGGGCCTGATCCGCCACTGCACGTTCCGCGTCCCGAAGTACCTGTTGACCGGCGGCAAGGGCCAGTCCTGGGAGTGGCTCACCGAGGTGAAGCCGAACGTCTCGTGGAAGTACAACGCCGTCGGGCGCCCGCTGCTGTCCGAGGCCGAAGGCCACACCCGGCTGGAGGACAGAGGGGACGGGACCACGAGGGTCCACTTCTCCGAGACCTACCACGCCTTCAACCCGTTTCTGCGCGCCCTGTTCGAGAAGCGCGTCCACGCCTTCATCTCCAAGGACAACGACCGGCTCATCAAGGAATCGCTCACCAAGGGTGTGGCGTACCTGCGGGCCGCCAAGGCCAAGGCGGCGGCGAAGGCGGCCGGCTCGGACGCGGCCCCGGCGCCCGGTACCACCGGCCCGGCGTGACCGTCGTCGACCTGTGGGTCAACGCGCTGAGCGGCGCGGCGGCCGCGGCGTTCATGGACCGGAGCGGGAACGAAGGCATCCCCGAGCTCCTCGGGGGTGACCTCTCGTCCTCCTCCACGCTGCAACACGTGCTCGTTGCCATGGACAAGAGCGGCGTCGACGTCGGCGTGCTGGCGGCCGGGATCGCATCGGAGGAGACCGGTCCTTTGCTCGAGGCGGTGGCCGCCCACCCGGACCGTCTGCGCGTCGCGCTGACGGTCGACCGCGCCGAGCGGCCCGTGCAGCAGGTGACACGTCTGCGTGCCCTGGCCGGGCACCCTGCCGTCGTGCTGGTGCGGGTCACACCGCTGGTGGAGCAGTACCCGCTGAACGACAAGCTGTACTACCCCGTCTACGCCACCTGCGCCGAGCTCGGCCTCCCCGTCTCCATCAACGTCGGCATCCCCGGCCCACGCGTGCGCTCGGCCTGCCAGCACCCCGAGCTCCTCGAGGACGTACTCATCGACTTCAAGGGCCTGACGGTCATCGGCGCCCACATGGGCCACCCCTACGAGAGCCTGCTCATGCAGTACATGTTGAAGTGGCCCGACCTCTACCTGTCCAACTCGGCCTACCTGGCCAGGTACATGGACCCCGCGCTGGTCTCGTTCATGGACTCGACGCGCGGCCTGGGTCGCGTCCTCTTCGCGTCGGATCACCCCTTCCTGCCGATGGAGCGGGCCGTGGCCGCCGCCCGGGATCTGCCTCTCTCCGCCGCGGCGGCCGAGGCCTACCTCGGCGGCACGGCCACCCGGCTCCTCCACCTGGACTGAACGGCCGGGGCACGGGCCGCCGCGCCCGGTCGGGACGCGGCCCGGTACCGTGGCCTCCATGGAGATCGGCCGCATCGGCGTGTGGTGGAGCGGCTCGTGGCGGGACCCCGACGATGCCGCCCGCAGCGTCGCACCCGAGCTCGAAGCCCTCGGTTACGGCACCTTGTGGTCCTCGGGGCGCTTCGACCCCGGGCTCTCGTCCCACTTCGAGAAGCTGCTGGCCTCGACCGACCACGTGGCGGTGGCCAGCGGCATCGTCAGTGTGTGGACGGGTGCGCCCGAGGACATCGGGCCGGGCGTCGCCGCGCTCGAGGAGCGGTTCCCGGATCGCTTCCTCCTCGGCATCGGGGCCAGCCACGCCGTCGCCGTCGGCGACTACTCCCGCCCCTACTCCAAGGTGGTGGCCTACCTCGACGCTCTCGACGCGCTGCCCACGCCGGTGCCCCCGCAACGGCGGGTCCTGGCCGCCCTCGGGCCCCGCATGCTCGAGCTCGCGGCGGCCCGATCCGCCGGCGCGCATCCCTACTTCGTCCCGGTCGAGCACACGGCGCGTGCCCGCGCCATCCTCGGCCGCGGCCCCCTGCTGGCGCCGGAGCTGGCCGTCGTCCTGGAGACGGACCCGGTCCGGGCCCGAGCGCTGGCCCGCGGGTACGCCGGCACCTATCTCGGCCTGCCCAACTACACCCAGAACCTGCGCACCTTCGGCTTCGGCGACGAGGACATTGATGGCGGCGGGAGCGACCGGCTGATCGACGCCGTGATCCCCTGGGGTGACGCCGAGACGCTGGCGGCGGCCGTGGCGGCGCATCACGACGCCGGCGCGGATCACGTCTGCGTACAGGTCGTGGCCGATCGCCAGGCCTTTCCGCTGGACGAGTACCGCCGACTCGCCGCGGTGCTCTTCGGCGACTGAGACTCGCCCGGCGCGCTCCGACTCAGGCCGGGACCGGGACGGGCACCGACCCCCCGACCTGCCGTGTCGCCACGTTGATCCGGTTGAAGAAGTTGATGAGGCCGATCGTCACCAGCAGCGATGCCAGCGCCGCCTCGAGCGCCTCAGGGAGCAACAGGGCTGGGTTGGTCATGCGGGGTGTCATCGCGTCCTCCTCGGTTGTCGTGTGTCTGCAGTGAAGACACACGACGTCGTCGCAATGTGACAACACCCCGGCTACGGCGCCTCGGACCGCTGAGCCAGTGCGGTGGCGAGAGCCCGGAAGGCGCGGCCCCTGTGCGACACGGCGTCCTTCTCCTCCGGCCGCATCTCGGCGAAGGTACGCCCGTCCCCACCCTCGGGCACGAAGACGGGGTCGTACCCGAAGCCGTTGGTCCCTCGCCCCTCCTTGGCGATGGTCCCCGCCAGCACGCCCTCGGCCCACACCTCCGAGCCGTCGGGAAAGGCCGCCAGGGCCACCGTCTTGAAGGAGGCGCGCCGCGCCCCGCCGCCGTCGCGGCGGGCCCGGAGCTCGCGCAGCAGCTTCGCCACGTTGTCGGCATAGGTCGCGGCCTCACCGGCGTAACGGGCCGAGAACACCCCGGGAGCACCTCCGAGGGCGTCCACCTCCAGCCCGGTGTCGTCGGCCACCGCCGCCGTCCCCGTCGCCGCCACCAGCGCGCGTGCCTTCAGGCGGGCGTTGCCGAGGAGCGTGTCGGCGTCCTCCACCACCTCGGGCACGGACGCCGGGCGCGGCACCAGCTCCACCGCCAGGGAGCCCGCCAGTACGGCGACGATCTCCTTGACCTTGTCCGGATTGGCCGAGGCCAGCACGAGCCGTAGCGGCCCGACACCACCCGGGCCGCTCACCGCCGCGGTGGCGCCTCGGCCAACACGGCCGTCTGCAGTTCGGTCAGCTCCTTGATCCCGCTCTCGGCCAGGCCCAGCAGCGTGTCGAGCTCGCCCCGGGTGAACGCCATGCCCTCGGCCGTGCCCTGCACCTCGACGAAACGCCCGGCACCGGTCATGACGACGTTCATGTCCACCTCGGCCCGGGAGTCCTCCACGTAGGGCAGGTCCAGCATCGGCACCCCGTCAATGATCCCGACCGAGACGGCGGCCACCGAGTCCGTGAGGGGGTGGGTGCTGATCGTCCCGGCCTGCACCAAGCGGGTGCAGGCGTCGTGCAGCGCGACGTAGGCACCGCAGATGGACGCGGTACGCGTACCGCCGTCGGCCTGCAGCGCGTCGCAGTCGACCGTGATCTGGACTTCGCCCAACGTCACCAGGTCGCACACGGCCCGCAACGAGCGGGCGATCAGCCGCTGGATCTCCTGTGTCCGCCCCGACTGCTTTCCCTTGGCCGCCTCGCGGGAGGCCCGCTCGGGTGTCGAGCCCGGCAACATGGAGTACTCCGCGGTGACCCACCCGCGACCGGTGCCGCGCATCCACGGCGGCACCCTCTCCTCGACGGACGCGGTGCACAGCACCTTGGTCTGCCCGAATGTCACCAGCACCGACCCGGGGGCCATGACCGTGTAGTCACGGTCGAACCGCACGGGCCGTAACTGGTCGACGGCGCGCCCGTCCTGCCGCGCCGTGCGGGGGTCTCCACTCGTGTCCTGTGCTCCCACTGCACTCCTCTCGCTTCCGCGCTCTGCCCGGCCCCCACGGACACCGTAGGCCACTCAGTTTCCGTGCGCGAAGGCCTCCGGATAGGAGTGCGTCGAGATCTCCAGGGCGGCGTCGACGTCGCAGTAGGTCTTGAACTCAATCACGTTGCCGCTGGGGTCGGCGATTTTCGCCTTCGTCTGCTCGGTGGGCTCGCCCTCGTCGTCGGTCGACACCGGGACCAACCAGTCGACGGCGCAGGAGGCCAGGCGGGAGACCACGGCGTCGAAGTCGTCACGTCCGAGCGTGACACCGAAATGGCGCGCGCTCTCGGCCGTCTGGCCGGTCACCTCCTGTGGACGGTCCTGCAGCGTGATCTGCATGCCGAAGAACCACACGTCGGTGAAGCCGGCACGGGCCCGTCCCGACTGGCACCCGAGCAAATGCACGTAGAAGTCGCGTGCCTCGTCGATGTCACGCACCGGGATGGAGATGTGGGGAATGGGCTGCACACCCTGAAGCCTAGGACCGAGCCGGTGCCGCCCTCCGAGCGCCGGCCGCCGAGGGCGTCACCGCGGAGCGGCGTTCAGGCGCCGCCGGTTGCCAGGAGGACGCAGCGCGACATGGCCAGGGGCTCGTGGCGCTCGCTCGGCGACCCTGCGTAGACCCGGCACGCCGACAGGGTGCTCCCCGTGATGGGCTGCGCCAACGGCTCGCCCGGCGGCAGCGTCCACGCCCAGGCCCGCTCCTCGTAGACGGGCGCCACGCCCAGCGCGGCGGTGAAGAACCCCGACGCGTAGACCGGGTCGCGGCTGGCGCCGGCGATGACGACGCGATCCACCTGCCAGGCACGCAGGGCACTGCGGACCGTCGCCAGCTGGGCGGACGTCCCCGTCGGCAGTGCCTGCCCGCTGATCGTCAGATCGGTGAGGATCCGGCGGGCCGACCCCGGAGGGCCCGACCCGACCGGCGCTCCCGTCGCATCGGGAGTCTTGAGCGCGGCCCCGGCCAGTCGGAAGCCCATGCCCTGCATGGCCTGCCACAGCATCGGTTCCGTGGAACCCGAGACGGCGAAGGGCACGGTCAAGACCACGTGACCCGCCGGCACCGACGCCGACCCCGCCGGCACTGACGCCGACCCCGCCGACCCCGTCGCCGCCGCCAAGGTGCGCAGATACGGCGGGGTATGCACCCGCACCACCCGGAGCGGCGTCTCGAAGGTGAGGAAGACCGGCACCAGGGCGACGGCGGCGACGGCCAGCGTGGCCACGGCGGTGAGCGCGGAGCTGTTCCGCGTCGTGAAGGCTGCGTGTCGACCGACAGGGTCGTGTCGTCCGATGGCATCGTGGAGCGCATCGAGGCCGACCGCGAGCAAGAAGGCCAGGAACAGCGTGAGCAGCGGCACGAACTGATCGGGCAGGATCTCTTTCAGGACCGGCAAGGTCGACAGCGCGCGCCAGGGCAGCCACGGCCGCCCGAGCCACGAGGGCCCGCTGATCAGATACGCGCCCAGCGCCAGCCAGAACGTGGCGGCCGCCAGGAGCAACAGCAACCAGGCGAGCAGGCGGCGGCGGGCGACGACGAGGGAGCCCACCGCGGCCAGGGCCACGCCCCACCCCACGAAGTCGGGTGGCGGCCCGTTCCGACCCAGGTAGCCGCCGAACCGGACGTACCCGTTGGCGCGTGCCCCGTAGCGTCCCGGCACCAGGAGTCCCGAGAGCGGCACCCCCGTGATCGGGGCCAGCGCGAACAGCACGCCGGTCACGGCCTGGGGCCCGGCCAATCCGTACCAGGTGGGATAGGCCAGCAGGACCAGCGTCACACCGACCGCGAGTCCCAGCGCGGGCAGGGCGTGGCCCGCACGCGCCCGCGCCTGGCGCCAGCCCACCACCGCTACTGCGAGCAGGCCGAAGACCCCCAGCAACAGGCACATCACGAGGATCTCGGGCGAAATGAAGAACTGCGCCACGAGGAGAGCGGCCAGAAGGAGCCCGTCGCGACGGACCGAATGCTCCTGACGGATCACGATCTCGTACAGCGTGGTGAACAGGAACGGCGGAATGACCAGCACCGTCACCGACACGTGGCCGAAGGCCAGTGACGTGACGATGGCCGACGAGTAGCCGTAGACCAGCGCCGCCGGGATCGCGCCCCCCTTCCAGCGAACGAGCGGCCGGACGGCGGCGAAGCAGGCCCAGGCGCTCAGCGCCGGGGCCAGGGTCAGCGCGACGTTGGTGGCGGTGACGGGACCGAAGGCCCACGTGACCGGCGCCAGGACGACACCGATCAGCGGTCCCGACGTGTTCGAAAGCAGATTGGCCCCGTGGGGCACGTTGACCGCGCCCGAGAAGAACACGCTGTGCAGGTGGCTGATGGCCCATGCGGGCCAGGCCATGAACCACACCTCCTGGGCCGGGTCGCCGCAGCCGCAGGTGAGGGCCGACGCCGGGTGGCCCGACCACACGTGCCACCACACGACGACCGCGGGCACGGTGAACGCGGCCAGGGCAGCGACATGGAAGCCGAACGTGTGCAGGATCCGTCGGGCGGCGCCGATCTCGGACGGCGGCGGCGGGGCGTCCGGCTCGTCGGCTCCGTCGGGCTGCTCGGTTCCGTCGAGCCGTTCGGGAGCACCTGGACTGGTGTCGTGCACCGGGGGCGTCGACACCATCCCGCTCGTCACTGCAGCTGAGCGTACCGCCGGACCCCTGCGAAACCGTGGTCCCGCACGTCCGTTCCTATGATCGACGTCCGTGCCCGACGACCGTCACTGCCTCGTGGTCGGCGCCGGGCTGCTGGGCCTCTCGAGCGCGTGGGCCCTGGCCCGCCGGAACTGGAAGGTGACGGTCGTGGAGGCGGCCGGGGCGCCCGGCCACGAGCGTTCGGGCTCCAAGGGCGACGCGCGGATCTTCCGCCTTGGCTATCCCGAACCCCACGCGGTCGCGATGGCGATGCTGGCCGGCATCCGCTGGCGCGAGCTCGAGGCGGCCAGCGGTCGGCAGCTGCTCCACGTGACCGGCCAGGTCACGCTGGGCGACGACGCGACGGTGCGCGCCATCGCCGAGGCCCTCGACGCCGCCGGTGCACCGGTCGAACACGTCTCGCCCGAGGAGGCGACACGGCGCTTCCCGGGAATCGCCACGACGGGAACGGTGCTGGTGGAACCGGACTCGGGCGTGCTGGCGGCCGATGCCTGCCTCCGCGCCTTCATGGAGACGGGTGACTTCGACCTCCGTACCGGGACGGCAGTGACTGCACTCCGCCAGGGCCCCGGCTCGGTCACCGTCGAGACGGCCGAGGGCACCGCCCTGCGGAGTGACATCGTCGTCGTGTGTGCCGGACCGGCCTCACTCGGGCTCGTCGATGCCCCGACCACCGCGGTGGCCCCGCCCTCACTGCCCCAGGTGGCCTATTTCGCGCCCCGGGTGCCCGGCGCGGTCCCACCGGTGTTCATCGAATGGGGCGACGACATGCTCTATGGCTTGCCGGTGCCCGACGGGGGACCCCACGGCGGCACCTACAAGGTGTCCCACCACACGCCGGGCCCGCCGCTCCAGGCCTTCGATCCGTCCGACCCGGCTCCGCTCGGGCGGGACAACCCTGCGCTTCTCTCCCACCTCACCGACGCCGTGGCGCGCCTGCTGCCCTCACTCGACCCCGAGCCCGTGGCCACGGAGCGCTGCGTGTACGACAACTCTGCCGACTCCGACTTCGTGCTCGACCGGGTGGACCGGGTCGTCGTCGGCTGCGGCACCAGCGGCCACGCCTTCAAGTTCGGCCCGCTCCTCGGCGAGTTGCTGGCGGACCTGGCCGAGGGTCGCCGACCGGAGGTGGACCTGGCGCGTTTCAGGCTGCGGCGAGTGCCGCCCGACAGCGACGGGTCACCCGCGGGGTCCCGGTAGGTTGCGCAGATGCCCCGCTATGTGGCCCTGCTCCGGAGTGTCAACGTCGCCGGCCACGGCCGCGTCGCCATGGACGAGCTGCGCGCCGCCTTCGACGCCTTGGGGTACACAGGTGTCACGACGTACATCCAGACGGGGAACGTCCTCTTCTCAACCGGGTCCCGGAGCGAGCCGGGCATCGCCACGGCCATTGAGCAGCATCTGGCCGAGGAGTTCGGGGACTCGCCGGCCGTGATCCTCCGCAGCGTGACCGATCTGCAGCGCGTGGGCATCTCGAGCCCTTACGCCAAGGCCGGTGCCGACCCGGGGCGCCACCACGTGACCTTCCTGGCCACCGTGCCCCCCAAAGCCGCCCTCGACGCGCTGGACCTCCCGGCCAGTGGCCGCGACGAGCTCGTGGTCGACGGGAGAGAGGTCTACGTGCACACGCCCGACGGCTACGCCAACACCAAGTACACCGGCAGCTTCCTGGAGAGAAGGCTCGGCGTCGTCAGCACGACCAGGAACTGGAACACGGTGACCAAGCTCTGCGAGTTGGCCGCGCGGTGAACCGGATCACAGGGCGCGCCACCCAGGGCGGCGCGCCGAGCCGACCTACATGCCGTAGACGCTGCGGATCACCTCGGCGATGGTCGTGGTGTCTTCCAGCACGAGGTTGAGCGCCTCGTCGCGCAGCGAGCGCATGCCCTGCTTCTGGGCCTGCCGGCGCAACTCGTCCTGCGTGGCCCAGCCCACAATGAGGCGCTTGATCTCCGGCGTCATCTGCAGCAGCTCGTAGACGCCGATCCGATCGAGGTAGCCGGTGTGCCCGCAGTAGTTGCACCCCGCGCCGATGCAGAAGTCCGACTTCGGCTCGCCCCCACTCTCCTCGTAGAAGGTGAGCTCCTCCTGAGTCGGCGTGTAGGAGGTCTTGCAGGAGGGACAGATCCGACGCACCAGGCGCTGACCGACCACGGCGATGACGGACGAGGCAATCAGGAAGGACTCGATCCCCATGTCGAGGAAGCGGTGCAGAGCGGAGACGGAGTCGTTCCCGTGCAGGGACGAGAGGACGAAGTGACCCGTGAGGGCGGATTGCACGGCGATGCGGGCCGTCTCGACGTCACGGATCTCGCCGACGAGGATCACGTCGGGGTCCTGGCGCAGAATCGACTTGAGCCCGGTGGCGAAAGTCAGTCCGGCCTGCTCGTTGGTCTGGATCTGGTTGATTTTGGGGAAGACGAACTCGACCGGGTCCTCAATCGTCATGACGTTGCGGGCGCGGTCGCTGACCTCGGTGAGCGTCGCGTAGAGCGTCGTCGTCTTCCCGCTTCCCGTCGGGCCGGCGCACAGCACCATGCCGAAGGGAGCCCGCACCAGCTTGGAATAGGCCGCGTGCGTGTCGGTCGGCATGCCGAGGTCGTTGAGGCGGAGCACCGAACGGTTCTTGTCCAGAATCCGCATGACGACCTTCTCGCCCCAAATGGTTGCGACCGTCGCCACGCGGACGTCGGTGTCCTTCCCGTCGATGGTGGTGGTGAACTGGCCGTCCTGCGAACGGCGCTTCTCCACGATGTTGATCTCCGCCATGATCTTGATCCGGCTGACCAGCCCGATGCCCATGGCGCTCGGGAGCTCCAGCACGTCCTTGAGCGCACCGTCGATGCGGAAGCGCACGTAGATCACGTCCTGTGACGGCTCGATGTGCACGTCGGACGCTCTGTCACGCACCGCCTGGGTCAAGATGTTGTCGACGACCTGCACCACCGGCGCGTTCTCGGAGACGACCGTGGGTGTGTCCGACTCGACGACGGGGCGCTTGCGGGTGGTCTCCACCGCTTCGAAGGCCTGCACGAGCTTGCCCACGCTGTCGATGGCCTGGTAGCTGCGGTCGATCGCCCAGCGGATGTCGGTCATGGGTGCCAACGAGAGCCTGACCGATTGGCCACTGATGTCGGTCAACAAGAAGCGCAGGTCGTCGCTCGGCTGTGCCACGGCCACGTGGAGCCCGTCCTCGTCGACGCGCAGCGGGATGACGAGGTGCTCGCGGGCGATCTCCGCCGGGACCAGCGCCAGCGCCTGTGGCGTCGGCGTGTCGCGTCGGAGGTCGGTGACCGGCATGCCGAAGAAGTCCGCCAGCGCATCGGCCAGGCCCCGCTCGTCCAGGGCGCCGATGTCGACGAGAACCTCACCCAGCCGCTTTCCCGAGTCGGCCTGGGCCTTGAGCGCGGCGGCGACCTGGGACTCCGTCACGACGCCCCGTGACACCAGCACCTGACCCAGACGTCCGCGGGTGGGGGTCGTGTCGACCGGAGGCGCCTCGAAGGGCACCAGCGGCTTTTCGGCGGCGTCGGTCCCTGTGAACGGGCCCAGCTCCGGCCCGTCCTCACGCTCGAGCGTGAGGGTGTCGCCGGTCGGCTCCGAGGGGCTGTCTTCCTTACGTCGAATTCTCATGATGGTTCGCGCCGGGTTCCAGGCCGCGGCTCGAGTCGCCGGTTCCGCCCGCTCTCCTTGTGTCTCCATTGTCGGCGGGAACACCCTCGCGCTTGAGCGGACGACCCGGGACCATCGGAGGGCGGACCGTGCCTGGAATCACGCAGCGGACACGGGTCCGCCCGGTCCACGCTCGACGACGTGACGGCGACGCCGGCGGGTGCGTCACGCAGGTGCCGGCCAGGGGCTCGTTCGGGCCCCGGCGGAGTGCGAGGCGTCAGGATCAGGAGCTGCTCGATGCCCATGTCACGGGCAGCGCGGTGTTCTCGGGAGGCGCCTCGAATGCCACGAGCGGCTTGGCGTGCAGCTCCACGTCCGAGAAGGGAGCGAGCTCGGAGCTCTCGTCACGCGTCAGGGCGTGAGCCTCGCGCCGGTGCTTCGACAGGTTGCCGGTGTGACGTCGTGTGTACATGTGCGCTGCCGCAGGGATGAGGGCCCGGCTCGTGCCCACCGGGTCGCCCGCGCTCCTCTGCCGGAGTCATCGGCCGCACGGCGTCTCGCCTTGAGCCCGCGGCCCGAGGTCGCCGGAACGATGCGAGGAGGGGTGGCACCGAGCTCGCGCCACTGGCGCAGCCCTCCCGAGGGTGACGCGGAGGTGACGCGAGGTGACGCGAGGTGACGCGAACCAGGGCTAGAAGTAGATGATCTCCTTGGCCCGCTCGGTGACCTCGTCGAGATCGCCCGTCCAGGCGCCGGTCGAGAGGTACTTCCACCCGCCGTCGGCGGACACCACCACAATGGAGGCGGCCTCACCCTCGGGCAGCGCCGCCGCGGACTTGACTGCGCCGGCCAGGGCCGCCCCCGTCGAGATGCCGGCGAAGATCCCCACATCGGTCAGACGCCGCGTCCACTCGATCGACTCTCGCGGCCGCACGACCGTCTTGCGGTCCAAGAGCTCGGCGCCCCCGAGGTTCTCGAAGATGGGAGGGATGTAACCGTCGTCGAGGTTGCGCAGCCCGTCGACCATCTCCCCCGCCGGCGGCTCGACGGCCCAGATCTGCACCGATTCGCCCAGCTTCTCGCGTAGGAAGCGCCCGACGCCGAGCAGCGTCCCCGACGTGCCGAGCCCGGCCACGAAATGGGTGATGCCTGGGCAGTCCCGCAGGATCTCCGGCCCCGTCCCTTCGTAGTGCGCCTTGGGATTGGCCGGATTGCCGTACTGGTAGAGGAAGACCCACTCGGGGTGCTCCTGGGCCAGGCCCCGGGCCATGCGCACCGCACCGTTCGATCCCTCGCTGCCGGGGGATTCAATGATCTCCGCCCCCCACAGCTCCAGGAGCTGGCGGCGCTCCACCGACACGTTGGTCGGCATGACCACCTTGAGGGTGTAGCCCTTGACCTTGCACACCATGGCGAGGCCGATGCCCGTGTTGCCCGAGGTGGGCTCCATCAGCACCTGGTCCGGCTTACCCGGGACCAGCACGCCGGCCCGCTCTGCGTCCTCCACGAGCGAGAGGGCGACCCGGTCCTTGACCGATCCCCCCGGGTTCTGCCCCTCGAGCTTCATGAAGATGCTCGCCGCGGGATTCGGGCTGAGCGCGCTGATGTCGATCATCGGTGTGTTCCCGATGAGGTCGAGGACCGTGGGGTACAACGTCATGGCGGGTGCGCTCCGGAGATCCTCAGCCTCCGGCCACGGCCGGCAGGATGGACACCTCGGCGCCGTCCGCCACGGGCGTGTCGAGGCCCTGCAGGTAGCGCACGTCGTCGTCGTCGACGTAAATGTTGACGAACTTGTGCAGGGCACCCTCGTCGGTCAGTACCTGACCCGCCATCCCCGGATACTCGGCGACGAGTTTGGCGAGGACCTCGCCGATGGTGGCGCCGTCCAGGCTGACGACGGAGGACCCGCCCGCCTGGTTGCGCAGGACGGTCGGTAGGCGGACTTCAACGGCCACGGGGCCTCCTCGCTCGATGTCGGACCATGCTCCGGCCACCCGCGGGTGGGCCGAATTGAATGTTGACTGATTCGGTAACGATTCTACAAGGAGCCGGCCAGGCCCTTTACCCCGGCAGCTCCGACCCCTGAGTCTCCAGCCCGGGGACCTCGACCTGCTCCTCGGTGATGGCCCCCTCGCGGATCAGATAGCTCCGTACGACCGGGTGGGTGTCGCGCAGGGAGACGAGCACGTAGTGCCACCCCGGATCGGTCGCCTGGGCCACATCGGTTGGCGACGGGTAGGCGTCGGTATGGGTGTGCGAGTGGAACACGCCCATGATGTCGGCCCCGAGGTCCTGGGCCGCCCGGTCGATCCGCAGCATCTCCTTCGGATCGATCTCGTAGACCATGGCCGAGGCGGCAACATTGGCAGTGACGAAGAGGTGGGTCGCCTCGTCGCCCCCATACGGCCCGACCAGGAGGCCGCACGCCTCGTCGGGTAGACCGATCAGGCAGTGGGCCACCATCTCCATGTAGATGGCGCGGGTCAGGCGAAGCACGCACGAAGGGTACCCTCGTACCCCTCATGGCCAGGGCGAAGAAGCAGATCGCCAAGCGGGCCGCCGCCCGCGAGGACCGAAGTGGCGACCGCACCGTCGCCACCAACCGGCGCGCCCGGCGGGAGTACGAGTTCCTCGAGACGTTCGAGGCCGGCATCGTGCTGCAGGGCTCCGAGGTCAAGTCGCTGCGCGAGGGAAAAGCCCAGCTGAGCGAGGCCTACGCCCGGGTCGACGACGGGGAGCTCTGGCTCTTCCAGCTCCACATCCCGCCGTGGCAATTCGCCACCGGCGTCGGCGCCCACGATCCCGACCGGAAGCGCAAGCTGCTGGTGCATCGGTCCCAGATCGACGAGCTGATGGGCAAGACCCAGCAGCAGTCGTTGACCCTCATTCCGGCCTCCCTCTACTTCAAGAACGGCAAAGCAAAGGTGCAGCTGGCCCTGGCCAGGGGACGCCGCCTCTACGACAAGCGCAATGTGATCATGGCCAGGGACGCCGAGCGGGAGGCGGCCCGGGCCTCCAAGGAGATGGGGCGCTGGAACGGCGAGTAGCCCCCCTCACCGCAGGCGTCAGCTGCCGGGTCCCCGAGCCCGTAGAATGGGTGACCTGATCACATCGATCAGTGGAGTCCCAGACATGGGGGTGATTGGTTTCGACTTCGGTCGTCAAAATAGGAGAAGCGAGCCGTGGTCTCCGGAACCACGTTAAAGAGCCGGAACCAAAAACAAACGCCGAGCCTCAGCTCGCGATCGCTGCTTAAGTAGCGACGTCCAGCCGGTCCCCGCCCTACGGATCGGATCTTGGGCGTCATTCAGTAGGGCTTACTCAGTGGCTCACACCAACTGATCACTGAGGAAACTTTCGTTGGTTACGGGGTGGCACTGCCCGCCGGCAGAAGTGCCACCCCCGACAACCTGATGTCGGCTGCGCTCGGAGAAGGCCTATTGCGGCTCCGGAGGACGCGGGTCCGATTCCCGCCACCTCCAAGAGTTCTCACGCGGCAGTGTGAGGATTGTTGGAGGTGCACCACCGCACTCGCCGCGATTCATGATCTCGTGAGCCCCGGGCGACTGCGTCGCTGACACGAATACCTGATGGCTGGGGGTTCATCCACTGCTCGAGGTTCTCGGGGCGATTGTCGTCTCGAACGCCGTTCCGATGATCAACCGTTTCGCCATGGTGCAGGTACCTCCCAGCAGATCCTCCGCCACGAGAATGTGCGTCGCCGGCTTTGAATGATGCACGGAGGTCGATCATGTCCTGGGACCTCCGGATCGAGCAGGGTGTCGGCGAATCTCCCAGGGCCCGATGCGACCGCCGTTCCACCGACACCCGACCAAAACGGCGGAGCAGATGCCGGCGACACCGAGGACCAGCAGGAGGATTGCGAAGAATGCGACGCCCGGAGCAAGTTGGAAATGCTGCAACACGGTGGGAGAACCAGGGAAGACGCGGACCCAGTGCGGGCCGGCCGCGAACCGGCGAACTGATACCGCTGAGGCGGCACTCTGGCGACCACCCACCAACACGGCGGCAGCCAGGGCAAGGAGTGCCGCCAATCCCACAAGTGCAACGGCCAGCGGCCACCGGCGAGTGGGAGACGTTGGGGTTGGTGGTCCTGGGGGCGCCGTGACCCCGCGGGCCACCGCCCACGACCCGGCAAAGCGCCGGGGGTCGAACGCGCTGTTTCCAAGCACGTCCTCGGCAGAACCCCCTTCGGATTCTGCCTCTTCGATGTCGGCGGCCAGGTCCGCCGCCATTTCGTTGGCGATCGGGTCAGGGACGCCGAGGCGCTGCCATTCCTGACGACACTCATCGAGGAACTCGCTCACGGTGACACCTCCACCTTTCTCAACTCGAGGACGCCATCGACCGCTTCACGGGCTGACTGCCACTCCCGCTTGCCTAGCTCGAGAGCGTGTTGACCTGCTGGCGAGAGGCTGTAGTACTTCCGCGGTGGGCCACCATTGCTGGCTGCACGCTCGGTCTCCACCAAACCGTCACGTTCGAGCCGGCCCAGGAGCGGATAGATCGACCCTTCTCCAACGATCGAGAGACCCCGAGCGCGCAGACGCTTCGTCATCTCGTAGCCGTAGGCGGGGCCCTCGGTCATCACCGCCATCAGGCACAGATCCAGAGCACCTTTGAGCAACTGGGTTCGTCGGCCGCCTCCATCTCCCATGCGTTACAAGATACTCTCAGCTATCCTGCTATGCAAGATAGAGGTCCGGAGGTAGATGGGTTCGTCGGACGCTGGAGAAGGGGTGAAGGAGGTGGAGCCGCGGTCCGCTACGCATTCACGTCCCGGCGGAGTACCGAACGTTCGAGGGCTTCCCTCCGGACCAAGGTCGACCTGCTCCTTCATGCTTCGTCCTTTTGGTTTTCGGCGTGGCCTCCTCGTTCAGCTTCACGGGTCTGACCATCCACGAGTGGTTCGGTCTCGCCTTTGGCTTTGCGCTCCTGATCCACCTCAGGCTGCACTGGCGAAATCCGGCCCTCCGCCAACCCTCGCGACGAGAGGCCGGCCTCGAGTCGAGTCCGGTGGAGGAAGGCGGCGGCTGTGGTCGGCGCTTCTTGGCCATGTCTACGTGGTGGCTGATCGGCTATCGAGCGGACGCACCGGTCGATCGGCCGCACTTGATCAGGAAGAGGAGCTCCTCACATCTCCCCCACCAGTCCTCGCCCACGGGGCGACCCGGAACCGAGGAGCGTGTGCGAGATCGTCGACGATTCGATTGTTGCGCTGCCAGCTGATGCGAGCCGGCGGCACAACTCATTAACAACAGACGAACAACTCTCGGCATTCTCTCGGTGTCCCGTCCACCCATGACGAGGGAACCGCCCCACGGCGTACGGCACGGACTGAAAGAGCCCTTGGCCCGCTGACCACTCTGGAAGACGGTCCCGACATGCTGGGCAAATCGAAGATTCCCCGGACCTCTCCCTGCGCAGGCATCTAAAAATTGACTTGCCTCCGCGTGACTATTACCGTTCCCCGCAAGTAGTCGGTGGCGGCTGCGCAGCACAATTGGCGAACAATTGGCGAACAATTGGCGAGAGCATGACTTCACTTGATCCGGGGACGGAATTCGATCCCACCTGTCCAATCACTCGTCGTCGGTGTCGTCACGCGCTACCCATTTCGGCGGGGTCGGATCAATGAGAGTGCTGGCGATCGTCCCTGCCCATAATGAGGAAGCAAGTATCGCTGACACGATCAAATCTCTTCACGCGCAGACCTGCCCACCCGACGAGATTCTCGTCGTCGTCAACAACAGCACCGATCACACAGCGCAGATTTCACGCGACCTCGGAGTGTGGGTTGATGACGTCGGGCAAATCAGCGGCCGGAAAGCCGGCGCCCTAAACCTGGCGCTGAACAAGTATCTCCCGCTTCTTGACGACGATGACCTCGTACTGTCGATGGATGCAGACACAGTTCTAACTGAGACCCTGATTGAGAATGGAGCCCGGCACTTCGTCGACGATCCGCAGCTTGGCGCGCTCAGCTCCAATCACCTGGTCATGCGGCACGGGAACCTTCTCGAGCTACTCCAGTCCATGGAGTATGAACGCGATCGCATCATGATTGGGCGGCACAAGGGGCGCGGGGGATGCATGACCGGAATGGCCGCTCTCTTCCGCGTGGCCGCGCTGCGCGAGATTAAAGCCACCTACGGGGATTACTACGATCCGACGAACTGGACAGAGGACTGGAAGCTGACCATAGCGCTGCGGCACACACGCTGGCGGACGCTCCGGCCGCAGGACTGCCTTGTGTCGACCGTTCCCGTTACTCGCGTGCCCGCATTGATCCACCAGCGTGAGCGATGGGCACGCGGCTACCTGCAAACTTTGATGCAGTTCGGGTGGACACGTACGACAGCGATCCCTTGGTTGAAGCAGCTGGGACTTGCCTTCTCGTTGTCCGTGCGGATTCTCTTCCTCACGATGCTCGGGCTGCTCATCGCGCATGGCGCCCCTCTTGTGAGCTGGTGGATGCTTCCCATCGCATTGATCTTTTCAGCGGACGCCGCGTGGACGGTCCGCGGAACCGGAAAGTGGGGGATGCTCGTCGCTGGCCTGCTTTTCTTCGAAATCGGCTACGCCTGGCTTCTGACCTTTGCTATTGCCAGAGGTTATTTGAAGCAGTTGATCGAATACAGGGCAGACAGTCACCTCAACACGTGGGTGAAGGTCAGAGGCGCGAACTAGAGAGGGTGGTTGATATGAACCTACATACCACTGCAAACGCTGGGGCCGGTCTCGCAACGGTTTCGATAGTCGGAGTGGTAGGCGTACTGTGGGCGATTCTCCTCGGCACGATGGTGATCGCACTTCTGATGGCGCTATTCCACTTCGTTCCGCGGAAAATGAGTTGAGGTTTACCCACTGGAAAATCTACCGAATGGTAGGAATCGGTGACAACCCAAGCCCCTCCTGGGTGGTATCCGAATCCAGCCGCACGAGGGTCGTTGCGCTATTGGAACGGACAGACTTGGACATCCCAAGCCGACACTCCGCTGCCACAGCACGTCACACCTCGACCCGTACAGATGGAGTCCCGACACCTCGCAAAAGCTAAGCACCTTGCCAACGGTGAGGACGTTGTCGAAGGTGAGGACCTCACCAGAGCTAAGCACCTTGCCAACGGTGCGGACCTTGTCGAAGGTGAGGACCTCGCCAGAGCTAAGCACCTCGCCAACGGTGCGGACCTTGTCGAAGGTGAGGACCTCACCAGAGCTAAGCACCTCGCCAACGGTGCGGACCTTGTCGAAGGTGAGGACCTGGACCTCACCAGAGCTAAGCACCTCGCCAACGGAAAGGTCCTCGCAAAAGCTAAGCACCTTGCCAACGGTGCGGACCTTGTCGAAGGTGAGGACCTGGACCTCACCAGAGCTAAGCACCTTGCCAACGGAAAGGTCCTGGTCGAAGACAAGCACGTTGCCAAAGGCAAGCAAAAGCCGAAAGCTGAAGCCGACAGAAGAACGGGGCGACGCGGTCTCAGAGTGCTGGTAATCGCTGCCTTGCTCGTTTTTCTCGGAGCCCCGTCCGCGGTGGCAGTGTCTGAGTTCAAAACAACCACCGTCGCAAAGCCGCCACTCCCGCGAATCGAATTGGCTACTACTTTGCCAGCGCAGATCCCTGTCCTTCTCTACCACGGGATCGGCACGCCATCCCCGGTGGCAGGCTCAGTGGGCAACTACAACGTCACATTGAAGAACTTCAAAGCTGACATGGCGGCTCTGGCGGCAGCTGGGTACGCCACCGTCACGCCGAATCAGTATGTCGCGTGGCTGCATGGCATCAATCTGCGGCTCCCGAAAAAGCCAGTCCTCATCACGTTTGACGATGCCTTCTGGTCAGACACGTTCGCGACGCCCATCTTGGCCCAGTATGGGTTTCATGCGGTCATGTTCGTCGTGACCGGGTACGCGGATGGATTGTACGGCACTGAATATGCACCCTGGAAGATTGTGTCCGCCCTGCCTGGAGAGGGCTGGTATCTCCAGTTGCATGCCGGGGAGTGCGGGCATGGTTACCTACCCGATGCACCGGCCGCATGCGTGACCGGATTGAACACCGAACTGATAGATGCCTCGCAGTACCAGTACTACATCTGGAACTTTGGACAGACAGATGCGCAGTTCAAGGCCCGCGTCGAGAAGGACATCAGGAACGGGCTCGCCGATATCGCAATTCACGCCGGTTTTGCAACTGGCTGGCGCTCGCAACTGTTCGCGGCGCCATTCGGCGCCTGGAGCAATGGGGAGAACCCATGGCTGGACAGCTACTGGGACAGCGAGTTCGACGTGATCTTCACACAGCAGATCACAGCATCGACGGAAGCAACAGCGAGACTGGACCACGTCCGGTACCGCCTGGAACTCGGCGCCGGTGCCCAGAGCGCGCGCTACCTCATGAGCAACCTGGACAACGCAGCTTTCACGCAGGCCGGAGCTACCGGAACAGTCGGCAGTGCTCCTACTAGAGGGAGCGGATAATCCTGGGCGGTCCCCACCTGATCCACGGCTGCCTGACGAACGTCCCCAACCAACGTTGGGTACCCGCTACGAAACTTGCCTACGAGATCACCTACTGGTTCGAGCGCACCCACAACGGTGGCAGCACCAGCGACGACTTGGCCCACTGATCCCCTTCGAGCACCAGCCTCCCTTCAGCAAGTCTGTCGCTGACGCGCCCTGACAGCAAAACGACCTAAACCACCCTCAGACCAGGCCCTAAAGGTCACCTCGAGCCAGGTCGATACTCGCTCTGGGACGGTCGGAGGACAATGAGCGACAGCAGTCAAGCCAACCGCTGGACTGGCGCACCAGGTTCAGCCGTACCATCGGCGGGAATCCACGACAGTGCGGACGGCAATAGGCCGAATGTCCCGCAGGAAGTGGATTCCGAGTCCGGCGCAATCGCCCATGGCCCAAATGGTCGTGACAATGATGGGAATGGCCGCGGACGCCGGTGGACTCACCGTCGATCAACAAGAGTTCTCCAAGTTCTCGCCGTCGTCCTTATTGTGATGACAACATTCACTGTCCTTGGATTAGTTGACCGCACTTCAAATAGCTCACAGGGATCTGAGATCTCACAAGGCGTTGGATCGCACACCGACCCCACCCACCCTGAGCGTCCCAGTCGTTCAACCCATGGGACCTCGGTACCGACCTCTACAACTTCCACTCTCCCGACTTCCACATCGACTTCTTCTCCACCCCGTGCTTCTGGGACCTCGGTGCCGAACTCCACAAACTCCGCGCTCACCACGCCTCCCACCAATGTCTCAGCGGCGGCAGGTGCAGCGTCCGCTGGTGAGACGACCTCCTCTGGGAATTCCGGTGCCGTTCGGATGATCCCTTCATTCGGGATAACGATGCCGGGATTGCCGTCGAGCCTCGCGGACCTACAGTCTCTCAGCGCTTCACTTGGAGCCTCGCCAGGAATCGACATGTGGTACGAACAGTGGAGTTCGGCTCCCGACTTCCCCGCAGCGGATGCGAGCACCGTCGTTGCATCAGGTGCTACGCCAGAAATTACCTGGGAGCCTTGGAACCCGGCCGACGGCGTCAATCAGCCCGCATACTCTTTGAGCGCAATTGCAGCAGGAGACTACGACTCATACATACTTACATGGGCGCAAGAAATCAAGGCGTGGGGTCACCAACTCATGCTGCGCTTTGCGGAAGAGATGAACGGCAACTGGACCCCGTGGAGTGAAGGCGTGAATGGCAATGCTCCAGGGTCGTTCGTCGCTGCCTGGGATCATGTCCACGCGATCTTTACCGCTGCAGGGGCGAGCAATGTCACGTGGGTGTGGTCACCAAGTGTTGTCTGGAGCACGTCAACCCCACTGAGCGAATTATGGCCTGGCAATTCAGAAGTCAATGCGGTTGCTCTGGATGGATACAACTGGGGGCCAGTGCATCCAGACAGCGGCTGGCAGACGTTCAGCCAGATCTTCCAAGAGTCCATTGGCCAGGTTCAAGAATTGACACAAGATCCCCTTTATATCGGAGAAGTTGCCAGTACGGAGTTGGGGGGAAACAAGGCAGCATGGATAACAGACATGTTTGCCACGCTGGAGGCGAGCCCAGAGATCAAAGGATTCGTGTGGTTCGACTTCGAGAAGGAGACGGATTGGCCGATTGACAGCTCTCCCCAATCATTAGCCGCATTTCGTGCTGGCTTGGCCAGCCTCTGACCGTTCCACTACCTGACACGGGGAAATCCGCTGTGGCCTGCATTTCTCGATTCCCGACACTTCCGAGGGAGGGCTCTCACTCGACATCGTGAGCGCCGCGGGGATGCACCTGCGCTCTCGCCACGCTGAAGATCGCTTGTGTCCACCGTCAACCTCGCGGGCTCCCATGCCACGCCGAGAGCGGCCTGCCGCCGGCAAGCGGCCCAACACTCTCAAGAGTTCTGGCGAAGCCGCCGATCTCAACTCTGATGAGCAGAGACGACGGCCGCCCTCACGCGCCGACGGGCCTGTTCCGCACCGAATGGGTGATCCGGAGCGTTGCGGTGATCGCTCTCGTATGGGGTGCGGTGTATCTCGGGTGGCGGGCCCTCGACACATGGGACAGGACAGAGCCCGCGCTGTTCCTTCTGTTGTACGCGTGTGAGCTTTTTGGGTGGGTGATGCTGACCTCGTTCTGCTTCTTGGCGTGGCGAATACCCACTCCGAAACGACCGCCGATCGGCCGCCGTCACAGTGTGGACGTCCTTGTCTGCACTTACGACGAGGGATCGGACATTCTCGAGGCCACGCTCTTGGGCTGTGCCGGAATCACCTACCCGCACGTGACCTGGGTACTCGACGACGGCCGTAGGGAGTCTGTCCGCGCTCTGGCTGAACGGACGGGCGCGCGGTACCTCACGCGCGCAGACAACCGTCACGCTAAGGCGGGGAACATCAACCATGCCCTGGAAACGGTGGACGCCGAGTTGCTCCTCGTCCTCGACGCAGACCATGTCCCGCAACCCGACATTCTCGAAGCGACGGTGGGCTACTTCGACGACCCCAAGATGGCCGTGGTCCAAACCCCGCACGACTTTGGTAACCACGACTCATTTCAGCACTTTGAGACCGGACGCCACGACCAGAGCATGTTCTTCGAGGTGATCCTGCCTGGCAAGGACCGCCACAACAGCGTGTTCTGGTGTGGGTCCGCCGCGGTCATCCGCCGAGAAGCCCTCATGGAGGTTGGAGGCGTCGCGACAGAGACCATCGCCGAGGACTTCCACACCACTATCAAGCTGCACTCTCGAGGTTGGAAGTCCCGCTACCACGGGGAGACATTGGTCCAGGGTCTCGCTCCGCACGATCTATCGTCCTACCTGCTCCAACGTGACCGCTGGGCTCGCGGAAATCTCGCCGTGTTCCGTACCAAAGAGAACCCGCTGCGCTCGCCCAATCTCTCCCCGGCCCAGAGAGTCAGCTACTCGTCGTCATTGTTGGCCTATTTTGTACCGCTCCAGCGCCTGGGCCTCCTCACAGTGCTGACCGTCATGCTTGTGAGCGGACAGCTCCCCATGCACGCCACGCTCTCGGGTTTCCTCATCTTCTGGCTCCCTTGGATCGCTTTCGACCTTGCTGCTTCAACCCTGCTGTGCCGAAAACGAGCCACCCTGTGGGACGGGACGTACTCGCTCTTCCTCACGCTCGAGATCTTCGCCAGAGCAGCCAGGGTCGTCATCGCCCCCACCTCATCCACCTTCAAGGTCACCCCGAAGGACGGAATCGACGGCGGAGGCTGGCATGCCATTCGCCAACTTCACATGATGGTGGGTATCGGGGTCGTTCTACTTTCGGCCCTCATCCTGCGCGGGCTCACCGCATTCGGAGTCGTTCCGCTGCCGCATCTGAGTGGTCCGCCCTTCGTGATCGGTATGGCGCTGGGCGTCTGGGAGTTGGCTCTCGTGACTGCAGCCCTGGCCAAGGTCGGCCGGCACAAGCAGCTGCGTCGCCACTACCGAACGCCGACCGACGTGGGTGGGTTCGTCGACGACACCATGGTGCGAATCGTGGATCTGACCCCGACGGGCGTGGGGCTCCTCAGCCCGCGGAGTGCCCCGGTCGGAAAGCTGGTCGATCTGGCGGCCGACCTGCCAAAGGTCGATGGAAGTACGCGACCCGTCCGGCTCCAACTTACGGTGGCATCGTGTCATCTCGATGACACGCCGACGCAAGGTTGGCGGATCGGTGGAACGGTGGTGCCCGTCGGCGAGCAGGATCGCGAGGCCCTCGTGGAGTACTGCCACGTCGTCGCCGCACGGTCCCGCCTCACCGAAAGCGGGCGCCTGTTGGCACGGATGGAGGTGCCGGTCTTCGGGCCAGCGGCCCGAACGGGGCGCACCGGCGGTCGGCCGCAGCTAAGCAGGTGGGACCGAAACCACTCCGTCAACTCGTGATGGCGTGAGGAATGCATCAAATCGTCCACCGGGACCATTCCCACTGTCTCTCGCCCCAGGCGGATTGGGGCCTCGACGAACTGCCCTGATGCGACCCAATGAAGGTCTCATTCCCTACAGACGGTAGAGCTTGCGCGCGTTGTCTCCCATGACCCGAGCCTGTGTCTCGGGACGCAGTGCGCCCATCTTTCCGGCAACACTTTCCACCGGCGAAGGGTAGAGGCAGGTCGGATGCGGAAAATCGGTTTCGAAGAGAATCCGATCGTCACCGACGATGTCCATGAGGTTCTGCAGTTGGCCGTGGGCCTCTTCGAACCAGAAAGTGGCATACCAATTCTTGGCGAAGTACTCGGACGGCTTCAACTTCATAGCCTTGAAGTGATCGGGCGCATTCTCGGACAACTCGTAGTCCATGGTCTCGAGGATGAAGGGGATCCAACCGATCCCGCTCTCGACGGCAACCATGGTGAGCTCGGGATACCTGTCGAACACCCCGGAAAAAATCGTGTTCATCACCACACGGGCGCTGTTCAGGAACAGCATGGCGCCACCGATGGCCGGCTTGACGTATTCGTCTTGTGACGCCCAGAAGTAGTTACCGAAAAAGTCCATCGCGGTGTTGCTCGAGCCGATGTGGAAATGCACGGGCATGTTGAGATCCGAGCACACCTGCCACAGCGGATCCCATGCCCGGCTGGCCAAGTCGGGGGATCCGGCATCCTGCGGATCGGACGTCATGTTGATTCCGCGCAATCCGAGCTCGGCCGCCCGCCGTGTTTCCTCGATGCAGAGATCGACGTCCCATGCTGGCATCAGGGTCATCGGAATGAAGCGGTTCTCCGATGCTTCCATCATCTCGGCCATGGCGTCGTTGTAGATCTGGAGGCACATGATCCGGAGTGCCAGATCGGGGATCATGTTGTTCAGCGTCGAGCCACCGAGGCCGACGACATTGGGGAACAGGACCTGGGCGTGAACCCCGATTTCGTCCATCAACCGCAGGCGGGCCTGCGGATCGAAGGCACCCTCGTGCACCCAGTCGAGTCCCATCTCCATCGAATCGAGGAACGGGAGCTTCGAGCTGTCGCGCGCAACGACGCCACCACCGCGGGCGAACCCGATTTCGTTGCCGTCGACGACCCAGGTCGGGAGTCCTTCGCGCTCTTCCATGTGGAAGACGCGATTCTCGTAGCCCGTCGGGGCCCGGCTGGTCCAGAGGTCGTAGGGCTCCGTGTAGTGGGTGTCTGCATCAATGATCTTGAAGTTCTCGGCCAGTTGTGCCACGCGATGACCCTCCCAGATTCTTCGAATGTTGGTGAACCCTCGAACGGGAGTCTCGCGCCCTAACCCCCCGCCGCCAAACCCGTGCGTGAAGTGAGGCGACAGTCAGGGGTATCACCGCCCGGAGCCGGGCCGCTCGCTGGTCGAGCCAGCCCGGGCCGCCCCCGGGGTCACCACGAACCTTCGGGGCCGTAGACCGCCCCAACGCGACACGAAACCCACAAGAAACCCGAAAATGACCCCAAACATGGTTCGGCCTAATCCAATCCCGCCACCTCCAACGGCTCTCACGCGAGATCTGAGAGCCGTTGAAGTGCAACTGGTTTCTCAAATGGTCCGAGAATTGCGCGACCCCTCAATCGGCATCACTGACCCGGGTGCCTCATGGCCGCGGGCTGGTCCAGAGCTCGAAATCCTCGGGACGCTTGTCATCTCGAAGCGCTCCAGACGATGAACTATCCCCGATCGGGCAAGTACCTCTCGAGGACATCCTCGACGACGAGAATGTGCTCGAAGACGAAGGGGCTACTCGCCACAAGTGGCTACCTTCATTTGTTTGGAGCGGCCGCACTCGCAAAGATGTCGCCGCCTGAACTCCTCGGTGATGCAACTGGCTACGTTGTCCCTGCGGTACGGTCGGCTCGCAGGCCGTCAAACATGATCGCAAGAAGTCGGCGGGTCCGCTCATCATCGGCTCGGGAGTGGCAAATCGTATAGGCGACACCTGTCAAGACGGCCATCAAGTCGTCGACACTGATGTCGCCTCGCACGGCGCCCCCGCGCTGGGCGCGGCGCAAGAGCTCGGCCAGGAGAGCCGTGAGTGCTCGGATTGTCGGCGCCTCACTGACCTGTAAGCGGACTCCGTCAGAGGCGAGCGCTTCGACGAGGTCGCGTTTGAGTGCGCCCTCGCGTGCCACGCGCTCGGTGAATGACGTGAACGCGCGGCCGGGATCAGGATCGTCCAAAAGGGCGCGAGCCTCCTCGACCAGCTCTCCAATTCGATCGAAGACGACGGCCTCGAACAGGGCTTCCTTGGTTGCGAAATGCCGATAGACCGTCCCTGGGCCGACGCCGGCGCGACGGGCTATCTCATCGAGCGACACGTCCGAGCCTTCGGCGCCAAAAGCGGCGCGGGCGGCCTCGAGCACGCGGTTCCGGTTGCGCCGTGCATCGGCACGCAGCGGGCGACTCTGACCGCCGTCGACGGCAAGCCTCCCGGTGCCGGACGCAGGGGTGTCGAGTCGAGCCATCTGAGAATCTCCTCGCCCTAAGCAAACGGGGCGTACGTTCCGTATAGTGTAAACGGGGTAATCGTTCCGGTTCCATCGGACGATAGTCCACGACTCTTCCGAGAGGACTGCCATGAGCGACCAGACGGACCAGCGGGAACTTCGAGAGCTCCTGGAGCGAGAGCGGGTAGTGGCGCTGGTCGACCACTACGTCACCACGCTCGATCAGCCGAGCGGTTTCGACGCGGACTGGGCTCGATCCCTGTTCACCGAGGACGTGCGCCTCGAGCACGAGATCGCCGTACTGGAAGGCATCGAAGAGGTCGCAGCGGCGCACCGCATGGTCATGGACCGCTGGGAGGGCACCTTCCACTTCAGTACCAACCACCGGGTCGAGTTCGAAGGCGAGCACGCCCATCTGACCGCCCGACTGGTGGCGCTCCACGTGCACCCCGGGGAGAACGCACCAGACCCACTCATCGCCGCCAACTTCTTGGACGCTGATGCCATTCGCACAAGCCAAGGGTGGCGCTTCGAGCGGTTCGCTCCTCGCACCATCTGGAAAACTGGACAATCTCCTGCAGAGTCCGGCCGGGCACCTCGCTAAGACCATGCCAGCTCTACCACAAGAACTTCGTGAGCTCATCGAGTCAGGGCCCATGGCCCACCTGAGCACGATCAATCCCGACGGGAGCCCACAGGTAACCGTCATTTGGATTGGGCTTGAGGGTGACGATCTGCTCAGCACCCACATGCGAGACAACGTCAAGCTCAGAAACATCAGACGCGACCCCCGCGTCGCGCTCTCGTTCGACGTCCCGCGAAAGCCTGGATCCTGGATCAACCCTTATGCAGTCATTTATGCGCGTGCGGCGGTCGAACCCAGCATTCGCATCTGGGACCTAATGGCCAAACACGCGAAAATCTACGTCTCACCTGATGCTGAAGTCCCTGTTCCAGAAGGGTCGGAATCAGGCTTTCTCGTGCGCTACTCGATCACGCGCATTGCTGGCATCGGCCCATGGGCGACCATCCCTTGACTCGAGTGTCATAACTCCAGGACCTTGAAGTCCGAGGGCGTTATCCGGCACGAAACCACGCAAAGCCTCGGAAAAGACACACTCTTCCGGTCGTTGCTGCGCGAAGCGGACTTAGCTGATTCAGTCCTTGTCGCTGCTGGCTTCGACATCGTGCCGATACCCTGTCTCGGCTGCGAAACGCGACGGCCCAGGGGCTGTCGGACATCCCGAGCACCTACAACCCACCCTACATGGGCTACCCAAAATCGACGCCATCAATAGGTGCCGCGGGTTTGATATCCGGCAGGCGACGCATCCGAAAGGAATTGGCAAACCCAAGAAGTCCGGCGATGGCGGGAACCAGGAGCGCGAACTGGAGGGAGCGGTTCCGGGCCTCAGTGTTAATGGCGAGGATTGCCTTCTGGACGTCCTGGGGTTCGCTGGAGATCTGTTGCTGGAGCTGCGTGTTGCTCATGATCTCCGCGTCGGTCTCCATGTTGGCAGCGATCTGCTGCTGCTGGGAGGGGGGATCGCGGCGCTCGAGTAGGTCAGATGGGTGAAGCTCAGAGCGAGTACCCAGAGCATGAGGCCGCCCGCCACCGCGAGCCCGAACGACAGGCCGAACGAACCGGCGGCGGAGTTCACCCCAGCGGCCTCGCTGACCCGTTCCTCGGCGATGGGAGCGAGGGTGAAGTTGTTGAGCTGGGACACCAGCAGACCAAGCCCGGAGCCAGCGATGAGGAGCGGGATGACGAGATACCAGCCCGAATCCACTCTCGATACAAGAGGGATGATGGCGGCGATGCCGACAGTGCTCAAGGCGAAGCCGACCAACACGATGTTGGCAGGGCGGCGGCGGCCCGCTTTACGGCCTGCGAGGAGTGCCATCCCGAACATGGAGAGCGAAAGCGGCGCCAGGGAGAGGCCCGCCTGCATGGCGTTGTACTCCAGCGTCATCTGCAAAAACAGTGGCAGAGCGATCATGGCTCCACCGAGCGTGATCTGTTGGAGCATCTGTTGGGAGACTCCGATGCGGAAGTTGAGGTGCTTGAAGAGGTCGGGGTCGAGCAGAGTGGGCTTGCCCCGGCGCTTGCGCTGAACGAGCCAGTAGGCGAACGCGGACAGGGCAACGGCGCCGACGGCAATGATGAGACCCACGTAGCCTCCGCCCTCCTGCCAAACCAGGATGCCGAGGACGACACCCCCCATGCCGACGACAGAGAGGATCGCACCCACGAGGTCGATCTTGCGCGGCCCCGTGTAGGGCACGTCTTTGACGAGGCGGATCTGTGACAACACCACCAGAATGATGACAACTTCAAGTCCGAACCCGACGCGCCACGACAAATACGTGGTGACGAACCCGCCGAGGAGGGGGCCGACTGCTGCGGCGATTGCTGCTGAAGCTCCGACGAGGGCATAGGTCTTTTTCTGAGCGGCTCCGGTGAAGTTGCCGTGGATGAGTGACTGCATAGCTGGAAGCAAGAGGGAGGCTCCGAGGCCGCCGATGATCGCCCAAAAGATGATGACTGTGGTCAGGTTCTGTGTGAGCGTCATTGCCAAGGCACCGACCGCATACGCGAGGAGGCCGACCACATAAGCGCGTTTCCGGCCAATGATGTCGCCCATCTTCGAATTGATGAGAATGAACGCAGCGGAGACCAAAGCCTCCAGAGCGATCGCCGACTGGACGCCGCTCGCAGTTGTGTGCAGATCCCTCACCACAGCACTGATCGAGACGTTCATGAACGAGGTATCGACGACCAGCACGAACATCGCCGCCGCCAGCAGTAGCGCCAGCCGCGGACTCGCACCGCTCTCTGTCTGCGCGGCATCTTCAGGATCGGCAGTCATGCTCTAAGCCGAACGATAGTCGCCCGTGTCTTGGGGTTCTCTGGTCGTTCAACGGAGCAAATGCCCAAGGGGTTCGACATCCGCACCTGATTCGGCGGGTCGATGGCTGCGGGTGGCCACGCCCTGGCATGCTGGCGTTCGTTCGGCCTGCCTATATGCGGATGGCTCCTGTCCGCTGTGGGCTCAGGACGCAGGAGCGTTCTGGCGCTCGGCGCTGCTTCTCCCATGGTTGCTTCGATGGCACTAAAAACGTTCCCAGTGAGTTTGCTCGTTCTCGATCCGGTCAAAGAAACCATCGCGGCTCAGGACTTCATGGACAGCCGGTTTCACCGGACAAGCCTCATGACATGGGCCATATTTGTGAGCCCGAGAATCTCACCCCCTCAAATCAAAGGCGACGACGAGTGAATCACCCTCCCACCACCAGCGGTGCCTAGATCACGCCGCTCTGGGACGACAACCGGGACCGCAGTTCCTGAATCGGGTTGGCGCCCGATAGGTCCGTCCCGGTGCGTTTAGGAAGCTCGCAGATGACCACGTCGATGGCCGCGCCGAAGGGAAATGCCGAAGAGAAATCCTGTAACCACGGCTCGAGACAAGAACTGAGCGCCATCCCATTTTGAAAACCGCAAGGAGAAGGAAGACGCTCCCGCGCAAGCGTGATTGTCGCGACAAAGGACGCTATGTCTTGGGTTCTGGATACCTTCGCAGCCAGCACTGTGCTCGCCGCCACAGCCGCCCGGACCCTACATTCCAGAACTTCCCGACCTCTCCGGGGAACTCCTCATGTACCGACGCCTGTTCGTCCGGAACGGCAATAGATTCGAGAGTGGGCGCCGTCGGCGAGCCAGGATTCCCCTCAGCTAAGCCAGGATCTTGGCCTTCTGGGCGTCGAACTCGGCGTCGGTGAGGACGCCCTGCGACTTGAGGTCGGCCAGCTTCGAGAGCTGGTCGGCCGTGCTGGCCCCGGGCGTCCCGGCGGTCTGCTTGACGTACTGGTCGAAGGCCTGCTGCTGTTGCGCGGCCTGCTGGGCGGCCCGCTCGTGCATCTTGCCGCCCCGGGCGATGAGGTACACGAAGACCCCGAGGAAGGGCAGGATGATGATGAAGATCACCCACAGGGCCTTGGCCCAACCGCCCATGTCGTGGCTGCGGAAGACGTCCATGAACACCATGATCAGCAGCCAGATCCAGATGATGAAGAGGAAGAAGTACAGCATCGTCAGGAAGAAATCGAGAATCGGATATTGGTAGCTAGCGGCCAGCATTTATCCTCCTTTTTGTGTACCTTCGACGTTCGCTAAACATGTTCTTGCATGTTAGATACGATGCTCGTCCTCATCCAAATGGACGCCTTGTCCTCAGCCGATTCAAGGTCATAATGTCAGGAGCGTCGTAGCGGCCATCGAGCACCGCTCCCGACACCCGAGTAGGGCACATGCCAGGCTGTCTGCGAGTCGCAAGCCTGATCTACAGCCACGAAGCCGAGCCTCATTCCGCCGATCGTTGAGAGCGCCGTGGCAGGAAACAAGAAGAGGCTGAGCGGCCTCGGATGGGATCGACGGAGATCAGCTGGACCAGCCCATCTCGCCGGGTCCTGCTTCGCAAACTGTTGGCCCACTTGCTGACTCCCAAACTCAGACGCCCGTGACGGCTTCGAGACGTCCGGAACGAATTGCTTCTGTGAAGGCCTGATAGTCGCGCTCGTTCTGGTCTGCGTAGCGCTCGGAGAAGTCGGTGATCGCGCGGTCGAACTTGTCGCTTCTGCCGAGGTACGCGGCCAACGTCACTGCGTCTCCCGAACGGGCGTGCGCCCGGGCCAGAGTCCAGCCACAGATCCCGGCGTAGAAGCCGAGCATGACAGGGGTCATCGTCTCGACGAGGACCGTGCCTTTCATGTCACGGAGCTGGCGCCAGTACAGGTGGCGATTGGCCTCGACCCCCTTTGTCCAGCCGAGGTAAATGTCACTGGCCGCCTGCATGAGGCGCTGACCCTGCACCACTCGCTCGCCCGGCTCTCTGAACTTGCTCTTGGGCAGGTGATCCTCGAGCACCGAGGCCGTGGCTTCTTTGATCTGGAGGAACAGCGGGTCTTGCTGATCACGGCCCTGGAGCAAGACGATAAAGGCTCGCGTGCCGACACTGCCCACTCCCACCACTTTGCGGGCGATATCGACGAACTCGAAGCGTTCCAGGAGGTGGCGGCGGTCCTCCTGCAGGGTGGCCCGGTACGCGCGGAACTGTTGATGGATCACCTCTTGGATCTCGTCACCGGAGTAGCCGTACATAGCCTCGAGATCGCGGGACGGGATCACCACGGGAGGCTGACTCACGATCCGGTACCGACCGTCGACCACCTCGGCGAGCTTCGACAATGCCTGGAGGCTGTCGCGCAAGTGGGCCTTGGCCACGGTCTTCTGAGCCCGCTGAGCGCCCTTCTTGGCCTGGGACGCGACCTCCTTCGACTTTGCTCCTTTCGTCAGATTGGCAATGGCGTCCATGACCTGTCCCTCGGTCAATCGGGCGTACCAGACCTCCATGTTGCCCATCTGGGCGAACTCCGCCATCGCTTCGCGATAAGCCGTTACCGAGGCGAGCGTCGTCGCGGTGGTGTCAGCGGCGCTAAATCCGTTGTTGCGCGCTGCGATGGTGAAGCTCGCCGCCATGCGTTTCACGTCGTACTCGAACGGTCCCGGCAGCGTTTCATCGAAGTCGTTCAAGTCGAACAAGAGGGTTCGCTCCGGTGATGCGAATCCGCCGAAGTTCGACAGGTGTGCATCGCCGCACAGCTGGACGTCGAGGCCCGCCGTCGGGGTGTCTCGCAGGTCTGTGGCCATGACCTTGGCCGCGCCTCGGTAGAACGTAAACGGTGAAGCCATCATGCGACCGTGACGAACGGGCACGAGGTCCGGTTCTCTGGTGAGGTTCTGTGCCTCGAGCAGCGCCACCGGATCAGGGCGATCTCTAGAAGGCAACCACCCGGAGTGGCTGCGAAGCGGCGCCCGGTCACGAGCATCCTTGCCCTTGGCTCGACGCCCTTCGACGCTCGAATGGGCGATCGCCTTGATGACCTTGGCTCTACATCCCTTCCCATACACCATTGTCCCGACCCATGGCACAGAGGGTCGAGCCGTCCCACTTCTGGCTGGCCAAACACGTCGACAAGGCCTGCGCACTCCCAGGGTGTCCCCACCGACCAGGCACCGACAGGGGCCATTGGTCCTTTTCTGATCCTCGCTCGAGCCGGGCCGCCTCGCTCTTCGCCAGCAAACCACAGAGGTTCACGCGTGGCTGAGCGTGTGATTGATCTCGTCGAAAGTCACTTGCATGATCCCAGTCTGACGTACCGGGTGTCCGTCGCCGACGGTGGGATCACGCGTCTGACCTGGGCATCACGTTCGGATGCTCGACACATGCATGATCACATCGGATGGCTGCGTTCGAGGGACAATGTCCCAAGGCCGCTAGGACGTAGGGACTTCGGGGGACGCGTTGGCATCGGAAGGCCGCGGAAAGGGACTTAGGTCCTTAACGTGCGGGTCCTTCGGGCCTACGGGCAGGACCTCCCGATGCAGTCCAATGAACCCGAAGAGTGCTTGCGTCGACGGGAAAGGGGGGGTGTGAAATCCGATGGGATTCTCGATCGGAGCCGGCCCGGACAGCCATTCATCTTGCGGTCAGGGGTACTGAGCAATGACGAAGCTCCTCCCAACCGATGAATCGGCAAAAGCCACGTCGGTTCGGAGCCACACGGCAACCCAGGGCAGAGCCAGGCGAGCTGCACTTGTCCGTGCCTTCGATCGACCCGGGCCAGGTGCCCCGAAGTCAGTACCGCGCTCACCCTCCCGACGCGTCGTTATCCCTGACAGATCAGGAGTCGTCATTTCTTCATCAATCCTCAATTTGGCGAATACCAGCGCGGCCGCGCCGGTTGTACCATCTTCACTTCACAGCGCGAGCGCGGCCTGAGCCGCCGGAGAAATCTTGTCTTCCCTTGTAGCAGCACCGCCCGACCCAGATTCACTGGCGCGGCCACGACCAGGCGCCCTTTCCTTCCAGGACGTCACCCACCGCTACGGCTCCCGTACTGCCCTTGACCGGCTGAGCCTGGAGGTGGCCCAGGGCGAGGTGCTTGCGCTCCTCGGGCCGAACGGGGCCGGCAAGTCGACCACGATCTCAGCGCTTCTCGGTCTGCTCCGACCACAAGAAGGCCGGATCGAGGTCCTCGGCAGCGACCCACGCCGGGCCGTCGCCGACGGCCGAGTGGGCGCGATGCTGCAGTCGGGATCAGGCATCGGTCTACCGCCCGGTGTTCGCGTCGACCAAGCGCTCGGCCTGGTCCGACGTCTGTACCGTCGCCCGGCGCCGTACGACCAGATCGTCGAGCGCGCGGACATCGGTACGCTCCTCCGCCGGCGGACCGATCGTCTCTCGGGCGGCCAGGCCCAGCGCGTTCGTTTCGCCATCGCAATCGCCGGTGACCCCGAGGTCATCTTCCTCGACGAGCCGACCTCTGCCATGGACGTGGAGTCCCGCCAGGGCTTCTGGAAGATGATGCGAGACTTCGGGAACGAGGGCCGCACGGTGCTCTTCGCCACCCACCATCTGGCGGAAGCGGACGAGATCGCCGACCGCGTGATCGTGCTCCACCACGGCAAAGTCGTGGCGGACGGCCCCGGAGCCACCCTCAAGGCGGCCGTGGCCATCCGGCGGCTCCGCTTCGTCACCGACCGGCCGGACCGTCCGGAGCTCTCCGATCTCGACGGCGTCACGGAAGTCAACGTCTGCGGTACGGGCGTCTCGATCGACTCGCTCGATGCCGACGCCACTATTCGTGACCTGGTCGGACGTGGCGTCCCCTTCTGTGACCTCGAGATCACCGGGGCCGGGCTCGAGCAGGCCTTCGTGGCCCTGACCGGGCGCAGTGTCGCTGACGCGGCCATTGTTGCGGCACCTACGCCAGCCACCACAGCCGGCTTCGTGGGTAGAGACGACAGGTGACCAACCTTTCGGTCGTTCCGCCGGACCTGTCGGATCATCGGACGGTGCGGGGTCCAGTCGACCCCCCACCACGCGGCGGCTGGCCGAGCCGCCTGACGCCATTCCTGGCATTCTGCCAATTCGAGGTGGGGCGTCTGCTCCGGAGCTGGAAGTTTCTGGCCATCACCGTCGGCTTCCCGGTGATCTTCTACATCCTCTTCCTCGGCGACCACACCGCAGGCAAGGTGGTCGATGGCACGGTGCCGTGGCGCGTCTACCTCATGGTCTCGATGTGCTCCTTCGGGGCGCTGGTGGCCGCGCTCAACGCAGGTGGTACCCGCCTCTCAATGGAACGAGCCTCCGGATGGGCCCGCCAGCTGCGGGTCACACCGATGCCGGCATGGTCCTACGTCGCGACCAAGGTCATTGCCAGCATGCTGGTGGTACTTCCGGTGATCATCTTGGTGGAAGCGGTGGGTGCCGGCTTCGGCGACGTCCGACTGTCTGCCACGACATGGATCGGACTCACCGTTCTGCTGTGGGTTACTTCTCTCCCCTTCGCTGTGCTGGGTGTCTTCATCGGCTTTCTCGTGACGCCCGAGGCTGCGTTTCCCGTCGTCACCGGGCTCATGTTCATCCTCGGTTACTTCGGGGGCCTGTTCAACCCGGTCGACGAAATGCCGGGCTCGCTCCAGTTCATCGCACATCTCATGCCGAATTACCACCAAGTCGCACTCGCCCTGGCTTTTCTCGACGGTCAGACCCTGGCCCTCAGCAATTGGCTGATCCTGGCCGCCTATGTCGCGGTCCTTGGATTGGCCATCGGCTGGAAGCACCGGGTCGAAGAGGCCCGAGGCCTCGCCTGACCAAAACGCCCTGCGGCGGTCGACTGCAGGTGCAGCGCGTGTTGGACCCTTCGTTTTCCCAGTTCAGGGCGGGCAAAGTCGGCTGCACTGCATTCGCCGTCAGTGCGTGGGGCTCCCGCCACCCCAAAGGCGAATTCAGGCCGTTGATCAGGGATGTTGTGGGATGTTGCCGTGATCAGGGTCGCGTTCTCTCTCACCGGCACGACAACGTCTGCGCACATTTTGCTCAGCAAGCGAACCCAACGGACCGACAATCGAAGGGCCAGTGTCGCGCGCAATCGTGCCTGACGTCCGGCTCCGAGTGGGTTGATCCACCAAATCGAGAGACTGGCCTGAAATCTCGACGATCGGCAGACGACATTCAGGTAATCAGCGAGGACGTGCGCAATGTCTGGTGGCCGGAAGCGACGAATACGGCGAATACGGCGATTGTTCGCTCTCGGCGGCGCCGTCTGTGTCCCTTTGGCGGCTCTCGCCTGGTCTCCTGCTGCTTCTGCGGCAACGCTGCCGGTATCGATCTCGCTGGACTCATCGGTCAACCCGTCCCTGTTCGGCCAGGACGTCACCTACACAGCCACATTGACGACCTTCGACTTGGGCAGCCTCGACCCCGGCGATGGGATGGAGTTCCAGGACAACGGGAACGACATCGTCAACTGCAACTCGCAGATGTTGATGAACATCGGGCCGGGAACCTACACGGCGACGTGTGATGAACCTACGAACTCTCTGCAGATTGGCAACCACACCATTCAGGCATTTTTCAACGGTGACTCGAACTATTTCCCGAACGTAGCGTCGCTGCCCACTCAGACGGTCGACCAGGGCGACACGACTACGACCATCACGTCCCCGACGCCGGGAACCTCGATCACCTATGGCAACGAGTCGCAGCTCTCTTTCAACGTGACGGTCACCCCCGTGCCGGGAGGCGCCAACCAGTCACCTTCGGGTCAGGTCAATCTGTACGACGGCACGCCGGGACCGAACACCTACATGTGCACGGCCTTCGTCAACGGAGGGAACGGAAATCCGTCGAACGGGAACTGCTATATCAACGACACCACCTTGACCGCTGGGCCGTACATGATCACGGCCGTGTACGGGGGAGACAACAACTACACCGGGTCCTCATCTGCACCCCAAGTCCTCACGATCGATCAGGTGACCACGCAGATGCAGGTGTTCCCCGTTCCGGGCTACGCCCTCTACGGCGCCGAGAGCGGCAACTTCTTCATTGTGGGCGTGGGCGGCAACACCAACAACGGCAACGCCACGGGTTCGGTCTCCGTCACCGCCAACGGTGTGAGCCTCGTCGCTCCCGGAAGCTGTTCGGCCGGCAACGGAGGCGGCAACCCCTGCTTCATCGACTCCGCCACCGCTCTGCCAGCGTCACTGACCCCCTATACCGTGACGGCGAGCTACCCCGGTGACGCCAACTTCCTGCCGTCTTCGACAACAGTCCCGCTGTCGGTCTTTCCGGCGACGAGTTCGGTCGCCCTCAACATTTCGCCCGCGTCCACCTCCTACGGCGACGAGAGCTCCGTCACAATCTCGGCGGTCGTGACATCGGGAACAACCGGTTCACCGACCGGCTCCGTGGCGGTGCAGAACGGAGGCGACACCGTCTGCACCATTGCCCTCGGACCGGCGACTTCGAACACAGCATCGGGATCTTGTCCGGCGCTGAGCGACACGCAACTTCTTCCGGGCAAATATGCACTGACGGCCAACTACCTCGGTGACGGGAACTACCAGAGCTCGGTGTCGTCGGCACGGAGCCTTGCCGTCGCCAATCAGGCGACGCAGGGGTACTGGGAGGTGGGATCCGATGGCGGCATCTTCTCGTTCGGAACAGCGCACTTCAACGGGTCGACGGGCGGCATGCACCTGAACGCACCGATTGTCGGGATCGCCTCGACCCAGGACGGCGAGGGGTATTGGCTCGTGGCCAAAGACGGCGGGGTGTTCGCCTTCGGTGACGCGCACTTCTACGGGTCGACGGGGGGCATCCACCTGAACGCACCGATTGTCGGGATCGCCTCGACCCAGGACGGCGAGGGGTATTGGCTCGTGGCCAGAGATGGCGGCGTGTTCGCCTTCGGTGACGCGCACTTCTACGGCTCCATGGGCGGCGCTTCGCTCAACAGGCCGATCGTCGGGATTGCCTCCAGTCCGTCAACGGGCGGCTACTGGGAGGTGGCGAGCGACGGGGGGATCTTCGCCTTCGACGCTCCCTTCGTCGGTTCCGCCGGGAGCCTTCGCTTGGCCGCTCCCATCGTCGGGATGGCGCCCCTCGACAGCGGTGCTGGGTATTGGGAGGTCGCATCGGACGGTGGCGTCTTTGCGCAAGGCGACGCTCAGCTTTTCGGTTCCATGGGGGGCCGGATACTGAACAGTCCGGTCGAGGGGATGGCCACAACGCCGAGCGACGCCGGGTACAGGCTGGTGGCATCTGACGGCGGCGTCTTTGCCTTCGGCGACGCAGAGTTCGACGGTTCCATGGGGGGCGTCCCGCTCAGCGCACCCATCATCGGGATCGCCAGTTCCCCGTAGGTTGCGTGTCGCACCGAGCATCTCCGCCGTGGACGCTCGGCGCACCTAGAAGTGCCGAATCCTCACCGCGTCCCTCCAGCCCATCGGACGCTCCTCGCACCGCGACATCCGAGTAACGCCCACCGGCGCACCTGGTACCGAGGTGAACGGACCTGCGTTGGCGACCTCAGACCAACGCAGGCTCCATTTGGCAGACTTCGTTCATGCAGCTGACAGCGGGAGACGGACTGAGTGTGGCGGTGGCGCCCGACGGCACCGTGAGGATCGGACTCCGCGGAGACGATTGGCTCGGACCAGGGCGGCCCTCGCTCCCTCCGCGCATCGCCGAGCCCGCCACGTCGACCGACGAGCTGGGCACCGCCACGTCGGTCACTGTCGTCGACGACGACGTGCGTTGCTCAATCCGGGCGTACACGGACCGCCCGCTGCTCGTCTTCCGCTCCGAGGCGAAAACCGACCTCACCGACATCGCAACCGGAGCCTTCGACCGACCATCGGTCGCATGGCCAACCTTCACGCCGGCCGAGCGGGCCGAAGACGACACACCCGAGGGCCTGCGAGCCCTCGTCTTCCAGCACTGCGAGTTCGCGCTTCCAAGCAATGCGGGCCATGCACTCGACGGCTGGTTCCTCCTCCCCCACCGACCGCCGACCGGCTGGCCTTTGCTCCTCACCAGCAGCGACGGCAGGACGCTTCTCGTCGCTCCCCTCAACGCCTTTCACGAGCAGACCATCGGCCTGAACGGCGGGACGTTGCGCTGCGGCTGGCACGGCGACCTGGAAGCCGTGCCAAAGGGCTTCACTTCGGACCTCGCGCTACTGGCGGCTGAGGGTCCGCGCGCGGCGCTCGACGCGTGGGGTCGGATGCTGCTCGATGCAGCACGTACCGTGCGCCCGGGTCGCTGGCCGGACGCGGTCGGTTCGCGCCCTTCGTATTGGACCGACAACGGCTCGGCTTACTGGTACAAGACGGAGCCCGGACACGACGTCGCCGGGTCGATCGTCGCCGCCGTCGAAGACCTGCAGAAGAACGGGGTGCCGATCGGTGCCGTACAGCTCGACTCGTGGTTCTACCCGCACGTCGAGCTGCGACCATTCGACATTGAGGAGTGGGTGGTGCCACCGACCGCGCTGATGGCGTGGGAAGAGCGGCCCGATGTGCTCCCCGACGGTATCGCTGCATTGCGCGAGCGCCTCGAAGGCCTCCCGCTCGTCGCCCACACTCGACATCTTTCAGCACATGCCCCGATCGCTTCCGAGACCCCCACCTGGACCGACGGCGACTACGCCGCTCCGGCTACCCCTCAGACCTATGTGCGGTGGCTGGACCAGTGCCTCGCCTGGGGGGTCGAGACGCTTGAGCACGACTGGCTCGTCGAGATCTTCTTCGGTGTGCGTCAGATGCGAGCCGAGCCGGGCCGAGCAAGGGACTGGCAAGAGGGCATCGACACCGCCGCCCGCGAGCGGGGCATCACCCTGCAGTGGTGTATGGGCACACCGGCCGACTTCGCCCAGACGACGATGCTCACGCAGGTCACGTCGGTGCGCACCTCGGGCGACCACGGCTACATCGCGTCCGCGGGCCAGCTGTGGGCGTGGTTCTGCACGACCAACGCTCTGGCTCGCAGCCTTGACCTCATGCCGTTCAAAGACGTCTTCCGCGCCGATCCCGAGGTGGCCGGGCAGAACGGCGAGCCCGAAGCCCTCCTGTCCGCGCTCTCCACGGGGCCAGTCGGACTCGGCGACAGGGTGGGGCGCATCGATCCCGCACTAGCGCTGCGGACATGCCGCGCCGACGGGCTTCTGATCAAGCCCCATACCGCCATCGCGGCGACCGACGAGTCTCTTCTGTCCGGCCCCGCCTTCAATCCGACCCCGTTGGTGGCGGAGTGCACGTCTGAGCATCCCGCCGGCCGCTGGACCTACGTCGTCGTCATGCACGCCAACCCCGGAGACGAGCCGGTCTCCGGCGACATCCGGCTCAGGTCCTTGTTCCGGCCTGAAGGCACGGCCGGCACCCAGCCGGGTCGCGCAAGCCAGGGACCGGCCGAATTCGTGGCGTGGGACTGGCGAAAGGGGACGGCGACGCGGGTGGTGGCCGACGCGATCATGCCCGTGTCGCTCGGTCCACTGGGTTGGACCTTCAGCGTGCTCGCACCAGTGCTCAGCTCCGGTCTGGCAGTGATAGGCGACGTCACCAAGTTCGTGACTGCGGGCGACGCCCGCATTGAGGTGTCCGAGACGTCGGCAGGGGTGCACCTTGTCGTGAAGGGAGCCGGCGAGACGGTCACCGTCACGGGTTGGGCCGAGGCCGCACCCACTTCGCCGGATGCGATTGTCGCTCACGACCCGTCGACCGGCGTCTGGACCGTCGACAGTACGGTACCGAGCCGCGGCTGGGTGGCGCTTCGGGTCGACGCCTGATCCCTTCAAGGCGAAGGGTCCACTGAGGCCCGCAGCATTATCTGTAGCAGACCTGCGGCAGGCCGGCCTTCCAACGCGTTCGATCATTGCAGCAGCATCAGCGGACAACGCGCCGCCGAAATGGGCGTCTTGACCACGCCCCGTCATTGCTCTGGTCGTGGTGCCGAGGGTTGTCCGGGGGTTGTGCCTTTCAGTCCGGTCGGCTCTATTTCCCTCGGGCACGACCTGTCAGCGTCCGAGCAAGAAGCGATGACGATGGAGCAGATCCGTTGCCTGTGCCATTCGACGGCTTCCTGATTGGACCAGCTGGGCTAGGGGCGACCAACCGAATGAGCACGACAACCGAAGAGCGACTCCAATCGGCTGAGTGCCCTCCCGTTGCGTGCGAACTTGCGCCAGGAATGTCGGCTGTTCCCACTACCGACCCCACGTCCCGGTCTCCATGGAACGGCCAGCTGATCGCCGGCGGCGCCTACCTCGCCCTCTCGGTCTTCATATGGTCCAACGTCTGGTTGAGCAATCCTCGGTCGACCACTACCTGCGGGTGTGGTGACAGTGCCGGAGCCATTTGGGACATGGAGTGGCCCGCATATGCGCTCACGCATGGCCTCAATCTCTTCTACTCCCCCTTCATGGGTCACCCCTCGGGCGTCAACCTGGTTGCGAATCCGGGCGTGTTCGCCATTAGCGTTCCCCTCGCACCGGTGACGTGGCTCTTTGGGCCAATTGCCAGCCTCAATGTCGCGTTCACATTGGCTCCGGTTCTTTCCGCTCTCGCGATGTTCCTCCTTCTTCGCCGATGGGTGTCGTGGACTCCCGCGGCCTTCATCGGCGGCCTCCTCTATGGCTTCTCTCCGTTCATTTTGGTCAGCCTCACGCAGGGTTGGGTCAATCTGGGCATGGCGGTCTGCCCACCGCTGATCGTGCTCTGCCTGGACGAACTCCTTCTTCGCCAAAAACGACGATCTGCGCGTGTGGGCCTGATCCTCGGGCTACTCGTCGTGGTGCAGTTCTTCATCTCGACCGAGATCCTCTTGATCACCATGATCGCTGCCACCCTGGGCATCGGCATCGTCGTGGTCTACACCGCTGTGCGGTCTCCGGTCGCACTGCGACGCAATGCCCGTTCTGCTCTCGTCGGCCTCGGCATTGGTGTCGCCACGGCGGCGATCCTTCTCGCGTACCCGGCGTGGTACGCAGTGGATGGTCCTGCTCACTTCTCCGGACTCATTTGGCCCAATGGCTTTCCCCAGCCATTCAGCAATGTCGTGCCCCAATACTTCGCACGCCCGGCGCCGGTCTCGGAGGGCTCCTTCCTGAGCTCAGGGTGGCAGGTCAGAGGCGGCTACCAGGGCATCCCACTTTCCTTCCAATACTTCGGATTCGGGTTGGTCGGCGTGCTCGTCTTCGGCCTCGCAGCCTGGCGACGCGACCGTAAGCTCTGGTTCTTCGCGGCCATCACTGTTCTCTCGGCGGTGTTGTCGCTTGGAGAGGGATCCGGGACACAATTCACTTCCCTCCCGCTCCTCGAGAACATCCTACCTGGCCGATTTCTGCTGATCACCTATCTGTCGGCGGCGGTCATGTTGTCCTTGATCGTCGATCACGTCTATCGCTCAGCAAGCGCCTTCCGGCCGGCGCCTGATGATGATGGCCGAGGCAACGCCATCCGGACCTGGCGGATGCGAGATCGGCAGCGTGCAGGTGCGGTCGCCGCATCGATCGTGGCAGCGATCGCCATCGCCCCGTTGGCCGGTTACCTGGCCGCGAGCATCCCGATCACGACCCAACGAGTCGTTGTTCCCACGTGGTTCCGCGATATCGCGCCTCATCTGCCGGGCAGACAGGTCCTCCTCGTCTTTCCGACCTACTTCGCCGGCTATGAGAGCCCGTCCGCGTGGCAGGCGGTTGAAGGCATGAGCTATTCGATGGTGAACATCGGTGGGCCCGCCGGATTCGTTGCTCGGGCGGGCGACGAACAGGCCGGCGCTGCCGTTCTCGCCACCGCCACCCAGCCAAGTCAGGTGGGGTCCCTCGAACCAAAGGACATTCTCTCGATTCGAAAGGCCTTGGACGGATGGGGGGTGACCATGGTCGTCATCCCGGATCAACCCGACCTGCCCGCGTACGACCAGACCCCGTCAGTCGTGACGGCAACCGCGCTCATGACGGCAGCCCTCGGGGAGGTGCCGACCCACCAGGCAGGTGCATGGGTGTGGAGGAGTATTCGATCCGCACATCCGCCAGCGAACGTCCCGGGATCCCGGATCGGAAACTGCATCAGGGCAATCGCGCCTGCAGGAGTCCGCGCTGTCGACCGGGCGACGACATGCGTGTTGGGGTCGCCTCGTACCTCGACGCGTGCAGGCTCACAGTGACGCACGTGGTTCGGCCCGATGGGCGTGTCCCAGTCCACGCCGCCTCCTTTCAGCAGCAGCCGCCCTTCTCCCCTCTCGAGAGGACCTCCGGTCGGACTGCCTGAACTGGCGCTCCCACCAACGCTGTTGGCCCCTGCCGACACGACCTGGGCATGGAACACTGTCGGGTATGCCGACGTTCCATCACGCCAATCTGGGCACCCCGCCGGATCTCGCCGAGGCCGAAGCCGACTTTCTCGTCGGCATTCTGGGCTATCGCCGGCTCGAACCCCCGATGGCAGCCACAGACTTCGGGGCCCGCTGGTTCGAGGCGGACGACGGGACGCAGGTGCACCTCAGTCTGGACCCCGCGCACACTCCCGCGGCAATGGCGCATACCGCCATAGAGGTCGGAAGCGAAAGCAGTGCGATCGAAGCGCGCCTGACCGAAGCCGGCGTGCGCTTCAAGGTCGCCGAGTTCGACGGAAACCGGATCCTTCTCTGCAAGGATCCGGCCGGCAATCGCTGGGAGCTGCGCAGTTGATGTGACGCCAGGAGTCGGAGTTATGCAGTCGGTCCTCAGGAGTCGGCGGGACTGCCCGGTGTCGGAACCAGTGCTGGCGCCGGCACCGTCATGGCCGGGGCCTCGGTGCCGCCGTCGACCTCGAAGACCTTCCCGGTGACCCAGGACGACGCGTCGGAAGCGAGATAGAGCACGGCGCACGCGATGTCCTCCGGCTCGCCCGGCCGGCCCATAGGTGTGCCGTCGAGGAACCGCCGGCGCAGGCTGTCGTCGGTCAGCACGATGTCGAGCGAGCGGGTGGCCACCCCGCCGACGTCGATGGCGTTGACCCGCACCCGCGGGGCCAGCTCTGGCGCGATGTTGCGCGTCATGCGATTGAGCGCCGCCTTGGCCGCGCCGTAGGCCACGAACATGGTCTGCGTCATGCTGGCCGAACGCGACGAGATATTGACCACGGCTCCCCTGCCGACGGTGTCGACCATCTGCCGTGCGGCCAGCTTGGTCAGCGTCAGCGGTGCGGTGACGTTGAAGGCAAAGGTCCGGGCCATGAAGCCCTCGCTCGTGTCCAAGGCGGCCCGGGGCATAGCGCCACCCGCGTTGTTGACCAAGATGTCCAGTCGACCGAACTCCTGGGCCGTCGCCGTCACGAGGTGCTCGCACGCGTCGGCGTCAGTCACGTCGGTCGGCACGACGAGGGCCCGGCGGCCTCGGGCGCGGACCTGCGCCGCCACCTCGTCGAGATCGGTCTCCGTCCGGGCAGCCAGCGCGACGTCGGCGCCGGCCTCGGCGAACCCGATGGCGATCCCCCGTCCGATGCCGAGCCCGGCGCCAGTGACGATCGCCACCTTCCCGGCGACGGAGAAGCGGTCGAGGATCATGTCGGGGCGGATCGGGACGAGGTCCGCCGATCCCGATGCACGCCCGGAGCAGCGCGGCCAGCCACCAAAGGCATCTCCAGGTACGTCCGGAGCCCGGGCTCGGCCCGGCAGACGTAGGGGATGGCATTGACGCAGTGCATGGCCGTGGCGACGACGCCGGGATTGCGAACGAGACCCTCCTCCACCGTCTTCGGATGCAGCTTCTTGAAGGTGGTCAGGCAGCTGGGGTCGCCGGTGATCTCGACTTCGAAGCGCTCCCCGTCGGGCCCGAACGTCCAAGCGGGATCGAGATGCTCCTCCCCCATCAGCCAGTTGACCGTGGCCGTCACCACCGGCACGCCGTCGACGGTGGCCTCCCACGTGAAACGCTGTGCAGCCACCTTGCCCGGCTCGATGGGGCCGATCGGCGAGTCGATAGGTTTCGTGGCCACCGCCATCTCGTGCGTGGTCTGGATCTGCGGGTCGATGTCGAAACCCATTTCGTCGGCGACCATGAAGATCGACTGGCGGAAGCCGCCACCGAGGGCGTCGATCATGACGCTGGCGCGGGCCTCTTCGGGTGTCTTGCCGAACAGCATCCAGTCGCGGACCACGTCGGGTGCGCCGTAGGTGCGTATGTCCGAGTACTCCTCCGCCCGCACGTGGGTGACCGCGCCCGACAGGGCCGAGATCATGAGCGGGAAGCGCTCGGTGATGCCGCCGGGATTGATCCCGGTGCCGTGCAGCGTGACGCCAGCCTTCTTGGCGATGGCGTCGAACCTCTGGCGTTCGTCGGGCGGCGGATAGAACCAGCCCAGGGGCGACACGACGTTCTTGCCGGATTCGAGGATGGCCGCCACCACGGAGGGGTCGGCGAAGATCGGGCTGTAGAGCACGCAGTCGGCCTCGGTGGCGAGGAGGGTCTCGACGTCACCGGTGGCCGTGACACCCAGTTCCGCACGACCCAGGAGTGTGCCGAGGTCGACTCCCTCCTTGTCCGGGCTGTGGACCCAGGCCCCCGCCAGCTCGAGCTCGGGATGCGCCAGGACCCCTTCCATTGCGGCGCGGCCCACGCCGCCGGTCGCCCACTGGATCACGCGATAGGTCACGGGCGTCGTCCTTTGCTCGTCGGATCGGACCGGAGGGGAATGATGGCCCTTGGTGGTTCAGCTCCCCGGGGTGTGGTGCGCCACCAATTCGATCCACGTGATGCTCGACGGGGGATTCTCGACGCCACCCTCGAGGAGGGCCGCACCGAGGCGACCTTCCATGAAGCGAGCCTGGTGCTCGGGGGTGTCCCAGATTTCGGTCACGACCAGATGGCCGTCCTCGTTGAGTCCCGCGGCATGGACCTGCAGTCCATCGGGCCAGTCGCCCGCGCCGGTGGCGGGGTCGATGCCGAGTGCGGCGTTCACCGCGTCGTACTCCTTGGTGGTGACGCCTTCGAACTCGAGGATCAGTTGTGCGGGCATGCCATCGCCTCCGATGTCGGTGAAGTCTGAAGCGCCAGTATGCCTCCGGCGACCCCCGTGTCGCCTGGGGAGTCCGGCGCATCGCTCACGGCATGGCGTCCCGGTACGGGGCCAGGTCGATGCCCGGGTAGCGCGCCGCCACGCCTTCGAGCGTGTCCTCGGACCAATAGGGGTCGCCGGGGCGAGGGAAGCCGAAGAGGTCGCGCTCACGGACTCCGCACTGCGGGATGAAGCGGGCCCAGCGCTCCGGCGACTGTTTGGGCCAGGCCATCTTCCCGCCCCAGGTCGTCCCCCGCACCTGGAAGTCGGCGAGGAGCGAGAAACGGGACCGGCCCGGGCCGGTCATTGCGGACCCCCGATGCAGGATGTCGGTCCGGTAGACCAAGAGGCTCCCGGCGGGCCCCGTGCAGGGGACCTCCACGTCGGCCAAGGTGCCGAAGGGCACGTAGAGCGGCGTGTAGGGCACGTCCTTGCCGTCCTCGTACGGCACGATGCGGGTCGGCCCGTCCTCCTCCGTGACGTCCGACAGGTAGACGAACGTCGTCAGCTGCTGGTAGCGAGGCTCGGGGCGAGGCACGACCAGGCTGTGGCTCCCGTAGTCCCGATGGAGCGGCTGGTCGTAGTCCACCGCGCCGGCGTACTTGGCCCACAGCTCCACTTTGTAGAGATGCACGTCGGTCGTCTGCAGGTAGCGCTCCGCCGCATCGACCAGGTCGGCGTGCACGTCCAGGCGGTTGAGGTCCCACGAGCGGTACGGAAACTCCTCCACCCCGGCGAACTGGCTCACTGCGTAGCGGGCATGGGCCTCGGGGTCGGCGAAGTACTCCGAAGGACGAGGGAAGTGCAGCCACAGCGCGTGCCGCGCCGCGGCCAGCTCCTCGTCGCTCAGGAACCCCTCCACGAGCGAGAAGCCGCGCTCGCGCACCTCGGCCAGAGTGGCGTCGGAGACCCGCATCGCCCGCACCCTATGCCAGCCTGCCCCGGGAAACGCGTCCCGCCGGCGCCTACGCTCGCACCATGCGCGCCGTGATGTTCGACATGGCCGACCCCGAGTTCCCCGCCTCGCTGACGGAGGTCCCCGAGCCCGAACTCCCGGGGCCGTCATGGGCCCGGGTGGCAGTCACGACCGGTGGGATCTGCGGCAGCGATCTCCACCTGTTCGCCCACAACACCGGCCCCTCACCCACCCTGGTGTCCATGGGGACCTTCCCCTTCGTGCTCGGCCACGAGGCGGCCGGGCGGGTCGTCGAGGCGGGACCGAATTGCTCGGTCGCCCTCGGCACCAGGGTCGTCATCGACCCCTGCATCCCCTGCCTGCCCCGGGGAATCGACCCGCCCTGCGCCAACTGCGGACGCGGGTGGACCTCCTCGTGCCTGAACCTGGACAGCCGCATCATCAGCTCGGGGCGGACCCTGGGTTATACGCAGGATCTCGGCGGGGGTTGGGCGGACAGCGTGCTCGCGCACGATTCCATGCTCCACGTCGTGCCCGACGCCATTGCGGACCGCGGCGCCAGCCTCTACGAGCCGGTCTCCATCGCCTGCCACGGCCTGCTGCGCGCCACGCCGGTCGACGGCGAGCCCGTGCTCATTGTGGGAGCCGGCATCATCGGGCTGGCGTCCCTCGCCGCCCTGCGCGGGCTGTTCCCGAACTGCCCGGTCACCGTCCTGGCCCGCCACCCGCACCAGGCCGAGGCCGCGACGGCCTGTGGAGCGGACCACGTCGTGCTCAGCGACCCCGACAATGCGCACTGGGAGCAGCTGGCGGCCCTGAGCGGCTCCCGGGTCGTGGGATACAAGCGACACCAGATGCTGATGGGCGGCTTCCCCTTCGTGGTCGAGGCGGTCGGGTCGCCGGGGTCGGTGACCGAGGCGCTGCGCGCCGTCGCCCACCGCGGCAGCGTGTTGCTCCTGGGCGCGGCGGGGATCAGCGAGGTGGACCTCACACCCATCTGGTACAAGGAGGCGGCACTGGTCGGCTCCATCGACCACACGGTCGACGCGCATGCGGCACCGGGGCTGGCGGGCGCGGCGGACCGGCACTCCGTGGACCGGGCGCTCGACGTCCTGGCGGCCGGGCTGCTGCCCCATGCCGTGGTCGTCACCCACGAGTTCGGTCTGGAGGACTACCGAGAGGCCATCGGGACGGCCATCGACCGGAACTCGTCGCAGGCGATCAAGGTGGTCTTCCGGCCCTGAAGCCCCGTTCGGCGGCACTCGAACACTTCGGCTCTGGCGCGGGAGCCCGCCGACCGTCACCATCAACATGGTGACGGAATGCGAAGTGAAACGGCCACTGCGCCAGCACGGGGCGTTCCGCTCTTGATGCGACCCAGAAATCCGTCCAGCGTGCCGGCGCACAGCGGCACGATCGACGGCGCGACCTTGTACCTGTGCCGCCGGGGACGCCGGTGGGTGGTCGTGATCGAGTCGCCGCGCGTCAGCGCTGCCGTACCGCTCCCGCACGCAGACCATGACGGCCACGATGCCCGACACCACCTGCTCGACCGAGCCCGCCAGGCCTGCCCCGACGCCGCCATCATCAGCACCGACGGAGCCCTGACGGCCGAGGACTACGAATGGCGCATTGAAGTGCGCGGCGTCGTCGCCCACGCGGGTGATCTCGGCGTTGCCCTGCACGGCGTTCTCTCGCCGGAAGACCCCGACGACGGATTCGCGGCGGGTCCGATGCTCGGCGGCCGCTGCCACTGGGGTCTGAGCCCATCGGTCTCGGGTCGACCCCGGGCGTTCTGACCGCCGGGACCATCGTCAGGGGGCGCCGAGCGGTGGCGCTCCTTTCACGCTGGTGCGATACATCTCACGGCGCACACCCGAGTAGTCGTTGAGGGCGTTGTGCATGGTGCAGCGGTTGTCCCAGATGGCAAGGGTCCCGACGGACCAGCGCAGCCGGCACGTGAAGTTCTCGTTGATGCTGTGTCGGGCGAGGTGGGACAGCAGCGTCCTCGACTCCTCGGTCGTCCAGCCGGCGAAGCGGGTGGTGTACACGGGGTCGAGGTAGAGGGCCTCCTTGCCGGTGACCGGATGCACCGTCACCGCCGGATGGATCTGCTCGGCGAACGCGTCGGTCGACGGGGCAATGGCCATGGATGTCAGCTCCTTGACCTGGTCGAGCAGGCCGCCGGTGCCATAGGCCATGCCGGCCGAGTGGACGGCCTGCAGGCCACGGAGTGTCTCCTTGAGCCCGCGTGAGAGCGAGTCGTAGGCGAGGTACTGGTTGGACCAGACGGTATCGCCCCCGTAGGCGGGCACGTCCCAGGCGTGCAGCAGCGTGTAGGCCGGGGGCGCCGGGAGATAGCTCAGGTCGCTGTGCCAGGCGTTGGCGAAGTTCAGGGCGTCATCGGCTTCCTTGAGCACCCGGATCACAAAGGGCCTGTCCTCGAGCGGGTCCACGAAGGGCGTGACGTCGCGGCCGCCCAGCAAGTCGGTCACCCGCTCGAGGTCGTCCAGGTCGAGGGCCTGGTCGGGCAAGAAGACGACGAGGTGCTCGGCGAGCGCCTGGCGCAACCCCTCGAGCTCCCCCTCGTCGCTGACATCGGCCAGACGGATGCCCGTGACGGTGGCACCCAGCGCACCCGCCACCGGTGCGACGGCGAGGGCGGTTCGCCCCGTCGTCGTCACGGTGTCCGCATCCTCAGGCGAGCCCGAGCAGCTCGGCCCCGTTGCGCCAGAAGAAGCGCTCGCGGGTCGGCTCGTCGAAGCCCGCCACGGCCTCCCCGAACGCCTCGAACGGTCGCTTCCCACCTTCGGGGTGCGGATAGTCGGTCGAGAACATGAAGAGCTCCGGCCCGCACTGCTCGAGCAGCCACGCCGTGTCCTCGAACGGGAACGGCGTGAAGCGGACCTGGCGGCGCAGGTAGTCGGAGGGCAGGAGGCTCAGCTCCTGGAGGGCCGGCTCGAACTTTGAGAACGAGCGGAAGGCGTGGTCGACATTGCGCAGGAGACCGGGCACCCAGCTCGCGCCGAGCTCGATGGCGGCTCCGCGCAGACCCGGAAACCGTTCGAACACGCCGTCGAGGGCCATGCAGGCGAGAAAGCGCTCGGGCGAATGGTGCAGGACCGGGAAGTCCTTGGACCGCAGGTTCTCGCCGCCACCCAGCCAGTCCTTGGGCCGGGGACGGCCGTTGTTGTGGAACGCCTTGGGAAGCAGCTTCCCACCCCCGACGTGGAGCACGAACGGCACGCCCGCCTCGGCCAGACAGGCCCAGATCGGTTCCACGTCGACGTGGGTGGGTGAGAAGTCCCCGGGGGCGTCGGAGGGCACCCAGATCGCCGCGATGCCGATGTCGAGCGCATGCTCGAGCGTGGCCAGGGCCCGTTCCGGGTCGTTGAGCGGCAGGTAGCCCACGGCCTTGAGCCTCGGGTCCGCAGCGCAGAAAGCGGACATGGCCCGATTCAGAGCCTCCGTCCCGCCATAGAGCACCTCGGGATCCCTGCTCCGGGAGAAATGGCCCAGCGCGAACGTCGGGAACACGAGCTGGGCCTCGATCGCCAGGGCGTCGAGCACCCGGGCACGCACCTCGGCGTCGAGGGCACCGGGCGCCATCCAGCCCTTGGGGCCCTTGAGCACCTCGGGCCCGATCTCCTGGTGGCGGTGGCTCTCCCAGAGTTCGGGCAGCGTGGCCATCAGCTTGGCCGCCCCGGCCCCCGCCCCCTCGAGGCCGAGCGAACCGAGTCGCTCACGAACGGGCTCCTCGGCGTAGGCGGACAGCCACTCGGGCGTCTCCATGAGGTGGCTGTCGGCATCGAAGATCGCAGTTTCCATGGGCCCCCCAGTGGTGCGCGTCGTCGCCCCAGAGCGTAGACCCGGACCCGGATCCGCACCGTCGGGTCGCAGCGGACGAGAGCACCGCTCCGCACAGTTCCGCCAGGCGGGCGCCGGTTTTCGCCGCCATTGCGGCGCCACAGACAACATTTATCCGGGTCATAACTTTCTCTGACCTGGCGTACAGACCTGCCGTGTCCAATGGACCTCGTGGAGAGCCCGGGCCGCCCGGACTCAGACGGAGGGATCGCAGACATGACCGAGGATCAGAACGACCAGACGAACGAGGAGCCGGTGAGCGGCCCGAACCCGGAGACGGCTCCGACCGCCGCCGTGCCCGAGGCCACGAGCCAGGCGCCCATCCCGATGCCGGCCGCGTCCGCCGCGCCGTCGGACCAGGGCCTTGACCTCCCCCAGCAGCCCGTCACGCCCCCGATGGGCGTGACTCCTCCGACCGGCTCGACACCGCCCCAGGGCACCTACGCCATGGGCGCCCTGGCCGGCAATCCGATGCTCGGGGAGGCCCCCGCATCGTCCTTCGGCGGCAACCCACCCACAGACCCCGGCGCCCCGGTGTGGTCGACCCCCCCGGCGCCCGCCGCAGCGACAGGCAGCTCCAACCACCGCGTCCGCAACGGCCTGCTGGCCGGAGCCGCCGCGCTGGCCGTCCTCGGCGCTGGCATCGGCATCGGCCACGCCACGTCGAACAGCGGGGGCAGCACGCAGGCCTTCAGCCCGACCTCGGGCAGCTCGCGGGTGCCCTCCAACTCAGGGGGCTCCAACTCCTCGGGAGGCTCCGGCTCCTCGAACAGCCCCTTCGGGAACGGCTCCCCCTTCGGGAACGGCGGGCCCTTCGGCAACTCCGGAAGCTCCGGGAGCACGGGCAGCGGCAGCTCGGGGTCCTCGAGCTCCTCGGGCCCGAGCGACGTGAACGCCATCGCCTCGAAGATCGACCCGGGCCTGGTCGACATCAACACGACGCTCGGCTATCAGCAGGAGCAGGCGGCCGGCACGGGCATCGTGCTCTCCTCCAACGGCGTGATCCTCACGAACAATCACGTCATTGACGGCGCCACCAGCATCAGCGTCACCGACATCGGCAACCACAAGACCTACACCGCCAGCGTGGTCGGGTACGACCGCACGAAGGATGTCGCGGTGCTGCAACTGCACAACGCCTCGGGCCTGCAGACGGCAACGCTCGGCAACTCGTCGAACGCCTCTGTCGGCGAGGACGTCGTGGGCGTCGGGAACGCCGGCGGCACGGGCGGGACGCCCAGCGCCGCGGGCGGGACGGTGACCGCACTCAACCAGTCGATCACCGCCAGCGACGACGGTGACGGGACATCGGAGCAGCTCAGCGGCCTCATTGAGACCAACGCCGACATTCAGCCCGGAGACTCCGGCGGAGCGCTGGTCGACACGTCCGGCAACGTGCTCGGCATCGACACCGCCGCCTCGGCGGGCTTCTCGTTCCAGTCCAACGACCAGTCGTCCGGGAACCAGGGCTACGCCATTCCGATCGACACCGCCCTCACGCTGGCCCGGGCCATCGAAGCCGGGTCCGCCTCCACCACCGTCCACATCGGTGAGACGGCGTTCCTCGGTGTCGAGGTCAACGCCAGCGACAGCAGCTCGGGCGACAGCGGGAACACCGGCAGCGGCAGCGGTTTCGGCGGCTTCTTCGGCGGCAACTCCGGCAGCACCGGTAACACCGGGTCGAGCGCCTCAGGGACCGCTGGGGCCTCGGTGGCCAGCACGGTCACCAACGGGCCGGCCCAGGAAGCCGGTCTGGCCGAGGGCGACGTCATCACCTCACTGGGCGGCAAGACCATCAGCTCGGCCAACGACCTCACCGCTGCCATGGGTGCCTACCACCCCGGCGACAAGGTGAGCATCGCCTGGACCGACGGCTCGGGGCAGACGCACACCGCCACGGTGCAGCTCTCCTCAGGCCCCCCGCAGTAGGCCGGACGGCCAGCGACCGGACCGCCAAGATCGGTCGCTGGCCCCCGGCTTCTCAGCGCTGCAGCAACCGTATGATTGCGATCAGCAAAGCAAGAACGGCGGCGCTGAGCACGCAGATGAGGCCCCACCCCACGCTCACGTTGGCCACACCGGATGTCGGCACCTCATTGATCTTCTGCACAATGCGGAACATGTCGTAGATGGCGAACACCGCCGTCGCGGCGGCGATCAGGGTCGTGAGTATCGAGAGCTGCACCTCCTCGGACGTCATCTCGAAGCAAGCAAAGACGACGATCAGAATCCCGCCGATGAAGGTCACCCAGCCGTTGACGCCGATGAGGGTGGAGACGGCCGGGTCGATGCCGTTCACAGAAACACGCAGGTCAGCGATACCGACGCTCCCGGTCACGTGGATCCAGGATCCGACGGACCCGTACATCAGGCCGACGCCGCAGATCAGCAGTATGAGGACCCCGAGGTTGAACGTGAAGCCGGTCGCCTTCGACCGGCGCGGTGCCGTTCCGAAGTACGGATTGGCTGACAAGCGCTGGTTCACGAGCGGCGGACTCGAATCACGCATCGCCTCCTCTGGGGCGTCGCCGGCGACGATCCACCCCTGGCCGGACGTCCACCGCCTTTTGGCCGTCCAGTTCAGGCCATCCCAGTACGACTGGTCGCTCGGGCTGGCTGGATCGGGGTACCAACCTGGCGCCTTTGGGCTCGGGCTCGTCCCGCCGAGAACCTCATGTTCTTGTTCAGATTCGTGATCGGGCGCCGCGTGTCGTGGGCTCACCACTTCCTCATCGACCATCCTTTTTCACCTCCGACGAAATCCCGTCGTACCAGTCCGGGTTCCTGGCCGGTAGCTTTGCCCGTATGGCCTTCGAGGGCGGGGATGCCGAAGAGACCCTGACCGATGCGGAGCTCACCGCGTTGGCCCTGGCCGCCGACCCGGATGCGCCTCTGGCCGAAGGGGCGGTGCCCATCGGCATCCACCTGGCCCAGCTCGGTGCCGCGCTGCCGCTCTGGTACATGCCTCCCGTCGTGCGTCGGGGAGGCCATCGTTGGAAGACGCCAGTCGTGATCGCAGTCGTCTCCGCCTTCCTGCTGATCGACCTGATGGGACTGTGCAACACCTATGGGGTCCTGAGCTGGGCCTAAGGCAGCCAATCACGAAGGCGGTTGATCCGCGGTCGGTCTCTCTGCGGGGCGCCGGTCGACAGAACTCCCGTTAGGGCCTTCCCGCAGCGATCCAGCTCTTGACCCTGGCGTCACTGATCCGACGAGCGGTCGGCATGCTGGCCCAAGTGCGAAATCGAGTCTTCTCACTGCTGTTCAGCTGGGAATACATCGTCTCCTTGGCAGGAGGACCCGCCGTACGGAGTGGACGGACACGGCCTCCGCCGGTGTCTCGCCCCTTCGAGATGTAGAGCTTGATCGCCTCACGAAGTTTGGAGGCGTTGGCGGCGTTCAGATCGATTTCGTAAGACTTGCCATCGAGGCCAAAGTGAACCGTCTCCTCGGCGTCGCTGCCGTCGAGGTCGTCGGTGAGCTTCACAATCACGGTTTTCGCCATAGACAAAGGGTGCCAGAGCCCTCGTCGGCCGACAAAGCCCCTCCTCCGACGGGGACAGAAAGGGCGAAGTGCGGAGCTGCTGACGCGCGAACCGACAAGCGCTGGGAGATGCGGCGCAGGGTTTCCTATAGCGAGAAACGCTCAGACACCAGAGTCCAACGATGTCGAGTGCGACAGAACGATTCTCTGTAATTCTCGCCCTGTGAACCGGATCTAACTCCCCATCCCTCTCGATCGAATCGGAGGCGCGCCGGGCCCCCACGATTACGTGATGGGCGTTGGCGCCCGAAAACGAGGTCCACGCGCCACAATAAGCATGTGGCTCCGCGGCGAAATGATCCGAAACGAGGGCGCCGCCCCGAGGTCGATGTACGGCCCTTCGGTATCCGGTCACATTGGCGAGCCGACGGTCACGCGAAAACCGCGTACCCGAGTCAACATGCAGCAGCCGACGCCGCCGATGAGCGGCGCCGTGAGTCGGGAACCGTCTTGAACGTGTACCAATGCAGCTATTGCTCCGCGTGGCACATGGGCACTGTTTCCGACAGAAAGAGCTGATCGCGGTTGCCAGCCTGACACCGTGGTGGCTCGACGGAGGGCCAGCACCCTTCTGGGCCTGAATAGTCCAAAACCTCGGGGCAATTTCTTCTCTATGACAGGCCAGACAGACGGTCAGCAATTGTTGTGGTTTTGTTGTGAACAGATAGGGCGGCTTCTTCGAAATGACAGGCCAGAGAGACCGACATCAATTGTTGTGCTTTTGTTGTGAATAGATGGGTCGGCTCGTCGTGTGTCAAATCTCGACCTCAAGCAGAGGTTCAGGTTCCCGGGACCTGGAAGCTTCTGCCCTGACGAAAGCCGGAATCTGCCTTATCGCCACCATTTTACCTGTTCAATCCACATATTTGAGAACAGCTGTCGTCCGAAGGGAGACCGTCGCACACAGGGATATCGAATTGATGCTCAGGTCGAAGTCCACGACGACCGACCTAAATGATGTTCCGGCGCGGTTGTGGCATTAGGGCACAAAGGCGCTATTCAGCAACGCTGGTATCAGGTTAACTTTCAGCTTGTTCATGAGCTAGGCAGCATCATCATGGTAAGTCGGACGTAGGCGGTCCGCTTATAGGGAGCAGGGGCTTTGGCGAAGCGGCGAACCGACGACGGGTTAGTGGCGACTGGCTATGGCCAGTTCGGCCCCGCGCACGCCCCAATCACGGTTCAGCTCCCACTCCGTCATCTCCAGCGCATCGGACTCCGACCGTGAATCGAAACAAGGGCCCTCGTCATCCTGTTGTATTGGCTCGCCAAGCCATGCGGCGACGGCTGTCCGCAGCGACCCAGCGTGAACTTGACGACGCGGGATTCACCCTCATTGAGCTGATCATCACGATCGCCATCCTTCCGATCGTGGTGGGTGGCATCGCAGTTGCGCTCATTTCGGTCTTCACGCTCCAAGGGAGCGTTTCAAACAGGGTCAGTGACTCCAACGACGCCCTCGTCAGTTCATCAACGTTCAACAAGGACGTGCAGAGCGCCCAGGAAATCGAGACGGTCACGACTCCCGCCTGTGGATCGACAGGCCAACAGCTGGTCGGCTTGGAATGGGGTGCGAACGCCGCCGGCGCCTACCAGAACGTTGTCTCGTACGTGCAGAGCACCACGGGCACGACGACCTCGCTGATGAGGATGCAGTGCACATCGGGAGCATCGACCACGCCGACCGGGTCGCGCACCGTGGCGCACGATGCCGGCACGCCGACGGTAGCCCTCAACCCGTCAGGGTTCAGCTACAACACGAACCAGGGCTGGACGTCCACCCAGGGCCTCTACGGTGTGACGGTCAGCGTCAACGCCCCGGGGAGCGGATACGCCTACAAGCTCACTGGCCTCCCGAGCGCGAGCTCGTCGACCGGCTCGGCGTCCCAGATCGTGCAGAACCAGAACCTACCCGGATGCAACCTGGCCAACCCGGGAACGGGCACGTACGCGAACATCCTGTGCTTCGCCGACTTTTCCGCCTCCGGTGCCAGTCCTGCCACCCAGTCCGCCTACCTCGCTGCATTCACCCAACCCTCTGCCAAGTGCACGCAGATGACCTTCTCGATCGCCGCGTCACCGGACCTCCTGTCGTTCTGCCTCAGCGTCGGTCCTACGAACACCCAGACGGTTGCGCCTCAGACAATCCCGACCTACGACGATGTCGCGCAGGGGAGCAACAGCCAGCCCTATTTGGGGAACAACGGTTTCTACCAGGGCATCCAGGGTGAGCCGGCCATCTCCCAGAGGCCGCAACCCACCGATGTCTGCGGGCAATCCGGCCAGCCCGCCTGCACATTCGGCGGCGCGAACAACGCCCTGACAACGCTCACCTTCACCAACATCAAGGTGACGAACGCAGCCAACGAGCCGGCGACGGGCTGGACGCTCGTGACGGGAGACGCCGAGTCGACCGACAGCGGCGAGTGGAACGTCTACTCCAACACCACGTCGCCGACGCCTGTCACCTGGCAAGTTCTCCCCAACAGCACGTCGTCCTACTATGGCAACTCCTGCTACGACACGCAGGACACTGCGAACGGCAACACCGGCCTCTTCAAATACACCGGTGCGGTACCTCCGACAGACAACTCGGTGGGAAATCCCTCAACGGGCACGGGGCTCTCGGGGAATGACACCGCCATCAACATCGAGCGCGTCGCAGCCCTACTCGCTCTACCCGACCGGTGCCTCGTCGGTCGGGTGTGAGGCAAACGGACAGCTTGACAAGACTGGGACCTTGATGCTGGCTGCGCCCGAGCCGAACAATTCTTCAGCTGCGCAGAGCGTCTCCATCACCATGCAAGGCGGTGGGTACCAAGCGGTGTTCCTTGGGGTGCTGATATGAGGCGCACGATGCTTGATTACCTGGAGCACGCAGTCAACGGCTGGGTCGCCAGGCGTCGAGCCAAGGCAGGCGGCGAGGATGGGGCATCCGAACGGGGCGACACCCTCGTGGAGGTGTTGCTCGCCCTGGCCGTTCTCAGCATCGCCGGCCTGGCTCTCATGACCGGATTCGCGACATCGATCACGGCTTCTGCGCAGCATCGCAACTACGCCTCGCTCGACGCGTCAACCCGACTGGCCGCCAACAGCGCCATCGCCGACGTCCAACAGCAGGCCCAGGCGAACGCCAATACCGTGAACGACCCGTTCACTTGTCCTGAAGCCTTCACGCCGACATTCACCAATCTCACGGGCCCGTACCAAGTGACCTACACCATGGCTTGGTGGAACGGGTCCGGCTTCCAGACGGGCTCATCCAATTGCATTGCCGACGCACCCCAGCAGTACACGCTGAACATCGCCTCGACCAAGGCCTCCTACAGCACCTCAGTCACGACGGTGATCACCGACCCCGGCGCCCCCTTGCCACCCAATGGCGCCGGCGTTCCCGCCCAGCTTGTGTGGCTGCAGCAGCTTCAGCCGCCGGCCAGCGGGACCGCTTTCTCGCCCATCACACCCCAGCCAGAGGTCGCCGTCGAGGACAACCAGGGCGACATCGTTTCGAGTGACTTCTCCTCGGTGACCCTGCAGCTCGTGTCGGGGCCGAGCGGCGGTTCCATCTCGAATACATGCTCTGGAGTGGAGTCCTACGGCATTGTGCAGTTCTCCGACTGCAGCATGAACGTCGCCGGGACCTACCAGATCCATGCGAGTGATGGAACCCTGACACCCACGTCGACCATCCCAGTCGTCGTGAGTCCGGCCGCGCCGGCGAAGATCGGGTTCATCACCTCGCCGGTGTCGGGCACGCCGTCGAGCAGCGCGACGCTCGGGCCGATCACCATTCAGCAGCAGGACGCCCTCGGTAACCCTGTGGCGACGACAGCCGCCGTGACCGTCAACCTCAGCTCGACATCGACTGGTGGCATCTTCGCGGCGACATCGGGCAACAGCACACACATCACGTCGGTCACGATTCCTGCCAACTCCTCGACCGCGACAGCATCCTTCTTTTACGGTGATAGCAAGAGCGGGACTCCAACACTGACGGCCGCCGCAACCGGATTGACATCGGGCACACAGACTGCGACCATCGCGACGGCGCCGACCCAGCTCGCCATCACGAGTCCTGCCTTCACTGCGGCAACGAGCACCAGCGCGACGACTCCGTTCACGGTGACGCTCGAGGACTCGTCAGGCAACCCGACGTCACGAAACGCCGCCACCACGATCACCCTTGCTTCCACATCTACCGGCACCAAAAAATTCGCTGCCACCTCGGGTGGGAGCGCCGTGACCAGCGTCACGCTGCCGGCCAACACCTCCTCAATGACCGTGTACTACGGCGACAACAAGGTTGGTACCCCCACGATCACCGTGTCGTCGACGTCTCCGACGACGCTCACTCCCGGGACACAGAAAGAGAACGTCATCGCCGGGCCGACGAAGCTCGTCGTGAGTGGGCCTGCCTCGGGTACGGCGTCCGCTTCGGCCAACATCGGGCCGTTCACGGTTACGGAAGAAAACGCCAGCAACCAGCTCACGACCGCGGGAGAGACAGTCACTCTGACCTCCGGCTCCACCGGCTCGTACGTGTTCGGGACCAGCGGAACAACGACCCCGACCGGTGCGGCGACCGTGACCATCCCAAGCGGCTCATCCTCGGCGACCTTCTTCTATGGCGACACCATGGCGGCGACATCCACGACCATCACCGCATCGACCACGGGACTGACCTCCGGCACTGCGAATGTGAAGATCAACGCCGGCACCGCGAACCAACTGGCCATCACCTCGAAACCCTTCACGGGCGCGGCCAACTCGAAGGCAACCAACGCCTTCACCGTCACCCTCCAAGACGCCTTCGGCAACACGACCACGAGCGCCAGTGGCATCACGATCGGACTGGGCTCGAACACCACCGGCGCGGCGGTCTTCTCCGGGACCTCGAGCGGACCGCCAAGCGCCAGTGTGACGCTGCCAGCGAACACCTCGTCGATCACCGCGTACTACGGCGATACCAAGGCCGGCACCCCCACGATCACCGCCTCGGCAACGGGCTTGACGGCCGGGACGCAGCTAGAAACGATTACCGGAGGAACGGCCAAGCAACTCGCCATCACCTCTACTGCATTCACCGGGGCGGCCAACGCCAGGGCGACCAATGCGTTCCAGGTCACACTCCAGGACGGATTCGGGAACGCGACCACGCAGACCACGGCCACGACGATCAATCTGACGTCGAACTCGGCGGGTACCCATTCGTTCTCAGCGACCTCGGGTGGTACCAACGTCACGTCAGTGTCGTTGGCGGCGAACACCTCCTCCATCGGGATCTTCTACGGCGATGAGATGCCCGGGACCCCGACGATCACGGCGGCGGCGACCGGCCTGACCTCCGCCACGCAGCAAGAAACGATCACCGCGGGCACGCCTTCGGTCCTGGTCTTCACCTCGAACCAGTTCTCCGGCAGCGCGTCAACGAGCGCCACCCTGGGCCCGATCACCGTTCAGGAACAGGACGCCTACGGCAACGTCGCATCGAGCGGCTCCCCGACCACGATTAACCTCAGCTCGAGTTCCGCTGGCGCCATCTTTGCGGCGACTTCGGGCGGAACACCCACCACCTCAGTCACAATCCCCGGAGGCACTTCTACCGCCACCTTCTTCTACGGCGACACGGTGGCAGGTCATCCCACAATCACGGCCGCGGCAGTTGGACTGACCTCGGCCACACAGTCCGAGACGATCACCGCTCTGGGAGGAACACGGCTCGGCGTCAGCACGTTCACCGGTCCGGCCACCGCAACGGCCACCAACGCCTTCACCGTGTCCTTCGAGGACCAGTTCGGGAACCCCACGGTCGCGACCAGCGCCATCCCGGTCACTCTGAGCTCGAACTCGGCGGGCACACACGAATTCGCCACGTCGTCGGGTGGGACCGCAACGACGAGTGTCCAGATACTGGCCAACCACTCGTCCGTGACCGCGTACTACGGCGACACCCTGGCTGGGACGCCGACGATCACCGCGACATCCACTGGCCTCACCTCTGGCAGTCAGCAGGAGACCATTACCGGCGGAACCCCTCACACCATCGCCATCTCCTCGGGCTCTGCACAGTCGGCCACGGTCAACACGGCCTTCGGCGGCCCCCTGGTGGCCCTGGTCAGCGACTCCTTCGGCAACCCGGTCTCGGGGGCCGTCGTCACCTTCACCGCCCCGGCCACGACCGGAGCGAGTGGGACACTCCTGGCGGCCAGCAACGGTGGCACCTGCCTGAGCACCGGTGGCACCGCGGTGGCCTCGTGCACGGCGACGACGAGCGCCACGGGTCTGGCCACCTCTCTCACCTTCAAGGCCGACACCCACGCCGGCACCTACAACGTGACGGCGACCTCGACCGGCACGACCCCGAACCCCCTCAACTTCTCCGAGACGAACACGGCGGCGACCACGAACGACAACATGACCATCACGGGCGGCAACAACCAGAGCGCCACCGTGGGCACCGGCTACTCGACCGGGCTGACCGTCAACATCGTCGACTCGTACAACAACCCGGTCCCGAACATGAACGTGACCTTCACCGCCCCGGCTTCCGCTCGCACCTTCGGCACCTGCTCGGGCGGCAACAACGCCTCGTTCACTACCTGTGTGGTGGCCACCAACGCCAGCGGTAACGCCACCGCCTCGGCCTTCACGGCCAACCACTCGGCCGGCTCGGTCAGCGTGGCCACCAGCGCCTCGGGTGACACCACCCCGCCGACCTTCTCCGAGACGAACACGGCGGCGACCACGAACGACAACATGACCATCACGGGCGGCAACAACCAGAGCGCCACCGTGGGCACCGGCTACTCGACCGGGCTGACCGTCAACATCGTCGACTCGTACAACAACCCGGTCCCGAACATGAACGTGACCTTCACCGCCCCGGCTTCGGGCGCGTCGGGCACCTTCGGCACCTGCTCGGGCGGCAACAACGCCTCGTTCACTACCTGTGTGGTGGCCACCAACGACAGCGTAACGCCACCGCCTCGGCCTTCACGGCCAACCACTCGGCCGGCTCGGTCAGCGTGGCCACCAGCGCCTCGGGTGACACCACCCCGCCGACCTTCTCCGAGACGAACACGGCGGCGACCACGAACGACAACATGACCATCACGGGCGGCAACAACCAGAGCGCCACCGTGGGCACCGGCTACTCGACCGGGCTGACCGTCAACATCGTCGACTCGTACAACAACCCGGTCCCGAACATGAACGTGACCTTCACCGCCCCGGCTTCGGGCGCGTCGGGCACCTTCGGCACCTGCTCGGGCGGCAACAACGCCTCGTTCACTACCTGTGTGGTGGCCACCAACGCCAGCGGTAACGCCACCGCCTCGGCCTTCACGGCCAACCACTCGGCCGGCTCGGTCAGCGTGGCCACCAGCGCCTCGGGTGACACCACCCCGCCGACCTTCTCCGAGACGAACAAGGCCGGCAACGCATACGCCTTCGCCATCTCCTCGGGCTCTGCACAGTCGGCCACGGTCAACACGGCCTTCGGCGGCCCCCTGGTGGCCCTGGTCAGCGACTCCTTCGGCAACCCGGTCTCGGGGCCGTCGTCACCTTCACCGCCCCGGCCACGACCGGGGCTCAGCCGGACACTCCTGGCGGCCAGCAACGGTGGCACCTGCCTGAGCACCGGTGGCACCGTGGTGGCCTCGTGCACGGCGACGACGAGCGCCACGGGTCTGGCCACCTCGACCTTCAAGGCCGACACCTGACGCCGGCACCTACAACGTGACGGCGACCACCACCGGGACGACACCGACCACGCTCAACTTCTCCGAGACGAACACGGCGGCGACCACGAACGACAACATTACCATCACGGGCGGCAACAACCAGAGCGCCATGGTCGGGTCGGCCTACTCAACGACACTCGGAGTCAACATCGTCGACTCGTACAACAACCCGGTCCCGAACATGAACGTGACCTTCACCGCCCCGGCTTCGGGCGCGTCGGGCACCTTCGGCACCTGCTCGGGCGGCAACAACGCCTCGTTCACTACCTGCGTGGTGGCCACGGACGCCAGCGGTAACGCCACCGCCTCGGCCTTCACGGCCAACCACTCGGCCGGCTCGGTCAGCGTGGCCACCAGCGCCTCGGGTGACACCACCCCGCCGACCTTCTCCGAGACGAACACCGCCGGGTTGCCTCACACCATCGCCATCTCCTCGGGCTCTGCACAGTCGGCCACGGTCAACACGGCCTTCGGCGGCCCCCTGGTGGCCCTGGTCAGCGACTCCTTCGGCAACCCGGTCTCGGGGGCCGTCGTCACCTTCACCGCCCCGGCCACGACCGGAGCGAGTGGGACACTCCTGGCGGCCAGCAACGGTGGCACCTGCCTGAGCACCGGTGGCACCGCGGTGGCCTCGTGCACGGCGACGACGAGCGCCACGGGTCTGGCCACCTCTCTCACCTTCACGGCCGACACCCACGCCGGCACCTACAACGTGACGGCGACCTCGACCGGCACGACCCCGAACCCCCTCAACTTCTCCGAGACGAACACGGCGGCGACCACGAACGACAACATGACCATCACGGGCGGCAACAACCAGAGCGCCACCGTGGGCACCGGCTACTCGACCGGGCTGACCGTCAACATCGTCGACTCGTACAACAACCCGGTCCCGAACATGAACGTGACCTTCACCGCCCCGGCTTCGGGCACGTCGGGCACCTTCGGCACCTGCTCGGGCGGCAACAACGCCTCGTTCACTACCTGTGTGGTGGCCACCAACGCCAGCGGTAACGCCACCGCCTCGGCCTTCACGGCCAACCACTCGGCCGGCTCGGTCAGCGTGGCCACCAGCGCCTCGGGTGACACCACCCCGCCGACCTTCTCCGAGACGAACACGGCGGCGACCACGAACGACAACATGACCATCACGGGCGGCAACAACCAGAGCGCCACCGTGGGCACCGGCTACTCGACCGGGCTGACCGTCAACATCGTCGACTCGTACAACAACCCGGTCCCGAACATGAACGTGACCTTCACCGCCCCGGCTTCGGGCGCGTCGGGCACCTTCGGCACCTGCTCGGGCGGCAACAACGCCTCGTTCACTACCTGTGTGGTGGCCACCAACGCCAGCGGTAACGCCACCGCCTCGGCCTTCACGGCCAACCACTCGGCCGGCTCGGTCAGCGTGGCCACCAGCGCCTCGGGTGACACCACCCCGCCGACCTTCTCCGAGACGAACACGGCGGCGACCACGAACGACAACATGACCATCACGGGCGGCAACAACCAGAGCGCCACCGTGGGCACCGGCTACTCGACCGGGCTGACCGTCAACATCGTCGACTCGTACAACAACCCGGTCCCGAACATGAACGTGACCTTCACCGCCCCGGCTTCGGGCGCGTCGGGCACCTTCGGCACCTGCTCGGGCGGCAACAACGCCTCGTTCACTACCTGTGTGGTGGCCACCAACGCCAGCGGTAACGCCACCGCCTCGGCCTTCACGGCCAACCACTCGGCCGGCTCGGTCAGCGTGGCCACCAGCGCCTCGGGTGACACCACCCCGCCGACCTTCTCCGAGACGAACACGGCGGCGACCACGAACGACAACATGACCATCACGGGCGGCAACAACCAGAGCGCCACCGTGGGCACCGGCTACTCGACCGGGCTGACCGTCAACATCGTCGACTCGTACAACAACCCGGTCCCGAACATGAACGTGACCTTCACCGCCCCGGCTTCGGGCGCGTCGGGCACCTTCGGCACCTGCTCGGGCGGCAACAACGCCTCGTTCACTACCTGTGTGGTGGCCACCAACGCCAGCGGTAACGCCACCGCCTCGGCCTTCACGGCCAACCACTCGGCCGGCTCGGTCAGCGTGGCCACCAGCGCCTCGGGTGACACCACCCCGCCGACCTTCTCCGAGACGAACAAGGCCGGCAACGCATACGCCTTCGCCATCTCCTCGGGCTCTGCACAGTCGGCCACGGTCAACACGGCCTTCGGCGGCCCCCTGGTGGCCCTGGTCAGCGACTCCTTCGGCAACCCGGTCTCGGGGGCCGTCGTCACCTTCACCGCCCCGGCCACGACCGGAGCGAGTGGGACACTCCTGGCGGCCAGCAACGGTGGCACCTGCCTGAGCACCGGTGGCACCGCGGTGGCCTCGTGCACGGCGACGACGAGCGCCACGGGTCTGGCCACCTCTCTCACCTTCAAGGCCGACACCCACGCCGGCACCTACAACGTGACGGCGACCACCACCGGGACGACACCGACCACGCTCAACTTCTCCGAGACGAACACAGTGATCACCGTCACGAGCGTCGCCAACGCGACAGCGGCCAACACGTCGGTGACCTCCTCGAGTTTCTCCATGACTTCGGGCACCACCTATTTGGTCGCCGTGTTCGAGCAGGCCGGAGGTTCCGCCGGGAGTCCGTCCTTGACGATTACCGGCAATCCCACCACGTCGCTCATCACCACCAACAACTTCGGTGGCACGAAGTCGCCGAATTGCACAGCCACCCGCTGCTATGTCGACGCGTGGTCGTTCAACGCGAGTACGACCGGGACCGGAACGGTCAAGGTCACCCAGACCAACGCCCAGAACCTCGTCGTCGACGTCCTGGCGCTTGGCGGAAACGACACAGGGTCTCCCATCGCGCAGTCCGACGGGACCCAATCAGCCCAGGGCGGTACCGTCACGGCCAACCTGACCAACGCCCCCGCAGTCGGGGACGCATCAGTCGAGATCATCGGGGCCGACAACACTATTGGGACCCCTTTGACCTGGAGTGCTGGAAGCACCAACGTCTTCAATTCGAGCAGTACTAGCGCCTCGCTCGGCGTCTACACGACTTTGCCGGCCGCGCAGACCGACACAGCCAGCAGCTCAGGATTCGGCGCATCCAAGGACTGGGCGACCATTGCGTTGGAGATTAATCATGCCTAGTCAGGACTCCACGACAGGCCGGGCCTCCAGGTGCGCCCATGGCCTGGCTCAACTCGCTCGCTCCTTGGCAACGAATCACGATACAACCAAGCCCACGAACGACTCGCGTCGACACGACGAGTCCGGCGCCGTCCTAGTCCTGGCCTTGGTCTTCCTCGTCGCCGTGAGTCTCATCGTCACCGGACTCCTCACCTTCGTCGGGACGAGCCTGAGGGTCACGGGGGCATTCAACAACGAGCGGAACATCGAATACGCGGCAACTGACGCAGTCAACCTCGCCATCTCCAACACCCGGTATTCCTTCGATCCGTACAGCTTGCTGGACGCGGCCGCTCCGCAATCGTGCCTGTCCCCCGCCTATCCGGTTCCCCCCGGAGGGGCTACGTCCGTCGCCGTCTACTGCTCGATGGTTTGGCAGCCGGACAATCCGAACGGATACACCCGTACGATCACCTATTCCGCGTGCCTCAGCACCATTTCGGCCACGTCGTGCGCAGCCCAGCCACTTCTTCAGGCCATCGTGGCGTTCGATGACAACCCTCCTGGATCAGTTGCTCCCTCGCTCGATCCCACGCAGTGCAAGCCAATTTCGAGTAACGGGAGCTGCGGCGAGAGCATGACGCAGCTCAGCTGGCAATGGAATCCGGTCGTACCGGTGGTCACGTCTGTCAGTCCGGCAACCGGCGCAATAACCGGCGGCACGACGGTCACCATCAATGGCACTGGCTTTGTGGCGGGATCGACGGTCAACTTTCTTCAGGAGTCGGGCGGAACCCCCGCCAATCCGGCCAACGAAAACGGATACAACCCCCCAGTCCCGGCGACCGCTGTCGCCATGCCTCCGCCGACGTGCGCCGTCCCCAACTGCCTTCAAGTCACCTCCCCTACGGTTCAAGCGGGGACCACCTACTTCGTCACCGTGACCACTCCAGGCGGAACGAGCGCCTATTCGGCGGTATTCACGTACTCTGCAACAACACCTCCCGTTGTAGCAGGGCTCGCTGGGGCCGTGACCGGAGGGTCGGTCACGGGCGGCAATACGGTTTCGATCGAGGGGACCGGATTCTGGTCTCCCAATAGCAACTTTCCAGCCCAGGTGTTTTTCTGCCCCGTCACCGGAGGCGGCGCCTGCATTGCGAGCCCGAGTAACGCGAACAGTGGCATCACGGTCTCACCGCCGCAGAGCGGCTCGCCCTATGAGACCATCACGGCACTGTCCCCGCTGGTCGGTCCGAACGGCACTGGGCAGTACTACATCCAAGTTGAGGTCGACAACCTCTTCAGCGCGCTCACCGCCTCGGCCGCCCCAAACTCGGGCCTCTCGCCTCCCGTCTTCACCTATAGCGTGCTGGTGCCGATCATCACGAGCGTCACCCCAGCCCCTCCGACCGCAGTTGCGACAGGTGGCACGATCACGATCAACGGCTTCAACTTCGTGAGCGGCGTCACGGTCGGCTTCTGTCCCGTCACGGGGACGGCGCCGTACTACGACACGAACTGTGTAGGCCCGGGGGCAGGTGGCAACAACCAGACCACGAACTTCACCATCGTGAGTACGACGCAAATCGTTGCCACCGTGCCGACATCGCTGGCAGCCGGGACCTATTACCCGATTGTTGCTAGCGCGCCCTACACCGGCTCTTCTCAGCCGGCCAACCCGTACAACGAGCCGGCGGACCAGTTCGTCTATGCGTAGGGGCAACGGGCGGAACGGCGAACGCTCCGATGGCGGCGCCCCAGACAGGGCCGCCCCTCGTCCCCGCACCTCCGGCGAACATAGGGCTGAAAAGGGCAGTTTGAGGTGGCGCTGGCCGAATCCGCGCTCAGCAACCACCACAAACAAGCCGATAGTCCCAGGAGGGTAGTCACTCCCTGGGAGTGGCACGCATCAACGTTGCCACAACAGAGGAACATCTAGTGACGGGTCTTTGGCGGAGTACCTGGAGTTCAACATGCACACTTGGCGAATTAGAGCGACTCCCCTAGCGAGCTTCATTTCACGCGGCGCGACCTCGTTGGCGCTGGGTGAATCACCATTTGAGCCGTGCGGGGTCCGCGCCAAGGGGGCGACCTAGTGTCCCCAATCGGAAAGAGGAGCGATCGAAAAGGTCGCAAGGATGTCGAACACGTCGAAGATCCCATCCAGAACGGCTCTCCACCTGAGGCAGCTTCTCCAAGGCACAGCCGACGTTCGAGCCTGAGGCTCCAGAAGGTGCTCTTGCAGCGCAATCTGGTCACCGAAGAGCAGATAGAGCACGCATTGGCTGCCGATCCGCCGGCGGGCGCCGATTTCGGTGATGTTCTCGTCAGCACGCACGTCATCGAGGAGCATGCGCTCATTTCAGCGCGGGCAGAGCTCTACGGTATGGATGTCGCTGATCTGCGCCAAACGAGTCCCGAGCAACAGGCTTTGGATCTGATCCCCGACGCCATGGCTCGCGAGCATTTCCTGATCCCAATGTCACTGGACGAGGTGGGCCTCCACATCGCGATGGCTGACCAGCCCTCACTTGAACTAATGACACTGCTCGGGGAGACGAGCGGCACAGCCATACGCCCGATGCTGGCTCCCCTGTCGGAGATCCGACGCGCCATCGAGAACAACTACAGGGCGCTCGGTGGCCTCGACCAACTGGTTCAGGCGTTCGAGGCCGTTGAGGGAACCCGGCGGCGGCCGGTCGACGCGCCACCCATTTCGCCCGAGGTCGTGGGCGACGACGCACCGGTGGTGCAGGTCGTCGGGCGCATCCTTACGCAGGCCATGCGCGATCGGGCCTCAGACGTTCATATCGAGCCTTCAGAGCATTGGATCCGAGTTCGTTACAGGATCGACGGCGCCCTTAAGGAAGTGCTGACCCTGCCCTCCCCCATGGGGGTCGGCCTAATCAGCCGTATCAAAATCATGGCCGGCATGAACATCGTGGAGCGTCGCCGGCCTCAGGACGGCCAGTTGCGCACTGAGATTGACGGCAAGGAGGTCGACGTCCGAGTAGCGACCGTTGCCACGATCTGGGGTGAGAAGTGCGTTATGCGCCTGCTCGATCGGACGCGATCCGTCCTCCGCCTGAGTGAACTCGGTATGCCAAAGGACGCGGCAGACACCTGTTCATTCTTGCGTTGAGCTCCGTTCGGAATGGTGCTCTGTGCGGGTCCGACGGGGAGCGGTAAGACAACCACGCTCTACGCGACGTTGACTGAGATCGCTGACGAGTCACGCAACGTGATGACGATTGAGGATCCAGTCGAGTACGTCTTCCCGAGCATCAATCAGATCCAGACGAACGAGCAAGCCGGCATCACCTTCGCTACGGGACTCCGGTCGATCCTGCGTCAAGACCCCGACGTGATCCTCGTCGGCGAGATCCGAGACGTCGAGACTGCGCGCATCGCAGTGCAGTCAGCGCTGACTGGGCACCTCGTCCTGTCCTCGCTGCACGCCACGGACTCGGTGTCCGCACTACACAGATTCCTCGACATGGGTATTGAGTCCTTCCTCGTGGCGTCCTCCGTTATCGGCATCGTCGGTCAGCGCCTTGTCGCGCATATGTCCGTCGTGCAGGGCTCTGTACACCCTGACCGATGAAGAGCGAGCGTTCTACGAGGAGAGCGGCGGGCCCGAGAAACGGGAGTTCGTACGCGGAGGGTTGCTTTCTGCAGTGGGACGGGCTACCAGGAGCGCATCGGGGTCTACGAGTTACTGCGGATCACACCCGAGATCAAACGATTGGTCGTCGGGTGGGCGACCCAGGACGAACTGCGCAGGTTGGCGGAGCGCCAGGGCATGCGGTCCCTTCGGACCGAGGCAATTGATCTTGTCGCACAGGACATCACGACGGTGTCCGAGGTCATACGAAGCATTTACGCGTTGTGAGAGTGAGGAGACAGCCATGACGACCATGGAGAGCTATCGCTATAACGCTCTCGACGAGAGCGGGAAGAAGGTGAGCGGAACTGAGAAGGCCGCATCCGCTAGTGCGGCGCACCTCATGCTCATTCAGCGCGGGCTGCAGCCGATCGATGTGAAGGAACACAAGAGCATCCTCAAGTTTGAGATCACCAAGAAAACGGTCTCGCGCAAAGAGATCATGCACTTTTCTCGCCAATTTGAGTGTCTTCGTCGAGGCGGGTATCCCGATCATGGAGGCCCTTGAGGTCATCGCCGAGGAAACAACGGACAAACTTCTCAAGAAAGTCCTCCTCGACATGGTCATGGAATTGCAGGCTGGCGACACGTTCGCGTCGGCGGCGGCTTCACATCCGGAAGCCTTTCCCCGTTACTACGTCGCCGTTCTGAATCGGCAGAGTTGACCGGAACCCTCGATACCGTACTTCTCGAGCTCGCCCAGTACCTCGAGACCGATATTGAGGCCCGTTCCGCAATCACATCCGCCCTCATCTACCCAGCGGTCGTAGCGGTGATGGCCATCGCAACGGTGATCATCCTGGCCACGTTCGTGCTACCAAAGTTCCGGACCTTCTTTGCCTCGCTGAACGCCAAGCTCCCGCTTCCCACCAGGATGCTTCTGAGCATTTCTGGCTTCGTCAGCACGTGGTGGTGGGCGATCGCAGGCATCATGCTCATCACCGCGATCACGTTCGTCGCCTTGCGGCGCTCGCGGCAAGGGCGGGCATGGCTCGACTCGGTCCTGTTGAAACTTCCCGTCGCAGGCAGTCTGTTGCAGGCGGCCATCGTCGAGCGTGTGTGCCGAGTTCTGGCCTCGCTCGTCACGGCAGGGGTTGATCTTCCGCGTGCTATGTCCGTCACGGCAGAGGCATCGAACAATGCCGTGTACAACGAGGGCATCAACCACATTCGAGAGCAGATGATGGAGGGTCAGGGGCTGGCGAATCCCCTTGCGGAGACGGGCCTCTTCCCGGGTGCAGCGCGTCAGATGTTCCGGGTGGGCGAGGAGACGGGAACGCTCGACAAGCAGCTCACAACTGCAGCTGCCTTCTACCACCGTGAACTCGAGATCAAGGTCAAGCACTTCACGAGCTTGTTTGAGCCTGCAATCATCATCTTCATGGGCGTCATCGTTGGTTTCGTCGTGATCGTGCTCGTCTCGGCCATGTACGGGATCTACCGCCAGGTCAACCTCGGCGGCTAGCGCTCGAGGCTTCCGACAATCAGACCGTCTTCCCGACTAGAAGCTGATCTCATTGCCGGCGAATTTCACTTTCGTCAAGTCTAAAAAAGACTAAAGATCGAGACCAGGCATTCCGACAAAATTGTTGACGTTCCACTGTGTGCGTCGATGGCAGCAAATAATCAATACAAGGGCAATTCACCAGGGTAAATAGTACCGATTAGATTGAAACATCGTCATTTGTCAGGCATTATGGCTTCTTGCCAAGAAATGGCATCTTGGCGAAATCAGAGGGTCCAGTCGGGCTCCTCTCCCCAATAGAGACGGGCCGGCGAGCCCGACAAAGAAAGGCGGTATAGCGCGTGTTTAAGCGTTATCGCGACATTATGGAGCGCAGGAAGTCAGGCGAAGGCAGCGAGAGCGGCTTTACCTTGATCGAACTGCTTATTGTCATTGTGGTACTCGGCATCCTTGCCGCGATCGTCGTGTTCTCCCTTACGGGCGTCACCGGTCAGAGCAAGGCAGCTGCCTGCACCTCGGATGGTAAGACCATCGAGACAGCGGCTGATGCCTATGAGGCAACGAACAGCACCTGGCCCGGCACCAACACCGCGGACCCGACGGGTACGTTCTACGGCCTTGTGAACACGTACCTCCACTCGGCGCCGTCGGGTAACGGATACACGTTCAGCCTGGGGACCACCGACCAGTCGGTCCTGGTTGACACGGGCACGGGCGGAGCTCTGCCCTACGTCGCTGCCTGCAAGGGCCTGTAAGCGGCAATCTGCAGACGTGAACCGAAGCGCCCGGCCCTCGGGCCGGGCGCTTCGGCTTTACACCTTCAACAACCGAGACGGAAGAGGTGCTGTGACCTCCAGCCACTTTGAAAAAATTGATCCTTGGCTCCAAGCCCTCTGGGATAGGCAGGGTTCCGACTTGCTCCTCGTGAGTGGATCCGCGCCGAGGGTCAGATTCGACGGAGGTTTGCGGCCGCTCGAAAACGTGCCGGCGCTGACCGGCGGTGAGATCGAGGATCTCGTCCGAAGCATGTTGACACCGGACCAAGAGGCGATCCTGAAAGAGCATCAGGACGTCGACTTCTCCCTCACGTGGCAGGACAAGGCGAGACTGCGTGGCAGTGCATTTCACCAGAAGGGTCAGTTGGCGCTGGCTTTGCGCATGATTCCATCCGAGATCCCCAGCTTCGAGGAACTCGGCCTGCCACCGATCGCCGAATGGTTGGCCAGGCTCCCCCGCGGTCTCGTGCTGCTCACTGGGCCCACAGGATCCGGCAAGTCGACCACGCTGGCTTCGATTATTTCTCGGATCAACGAGACGCGTGCACTTCACATCCTCACTATCGAGGATCCAGTCGAGTATGTACACGAGCACAACCTCTCAGCAATCAATCAACGGGAGATCGGCCTGGACAGCCCCTCATTCGAGCGAGCTCTGCGGTCCGCTCTCCGCGAAGACCCCGACGTCCTTCTCGTTGGTGAGATGCGCGACCTCGAGTCCATCCAGCTCGCGTTGACGCTGGCCGAGACCGGACACCTCGTGTTCTCGACTCTCCACACCAACGATGCCGCTCAGGCCATTGACCGCATTATCGACGTGTTCCCCGCTTATCGGCAGGAGCAGATCCGGGTTCAGCTCGCAGCGTCACTGGGTGCGGTCGTCGCTCAGAGGCTGGTGCCCAGAATCGGCGGCGGAATGGTGGCCGCTTTTGAGGTCTTGGTGGCCAACAACCCTGTGCGGAACTTGATCCGCGAGGGAAAGACCAACCAACTGTTGAACGTGATCACGACCAGTCAGCAAGAAGGTATGTGCACGCTCGAAGCAAGCCTGGTTGACCTAGTCCGATCGGATGTCGTCACCTACGATGACGCCATGGCCATTTCTGCGCACCCGAAGGAGCTCGAGCGCCTGCTGAGTCACCGGGGTGCCATGCTGTCCACTGCGTGACATCCGATGACCGCCCGCGTCGCGGGCCAGACCTGCCGTACTCGCTCGTCGTGGGGGTGACGCCTTGCAGGGGAGGGTGGCTGGTTGCCGCAGCCAAGCTACAAGGGACGATCTTCTCCCCTGAGGACCCGACTCGAGTCGACTCGTTTGTCGATGTGCTCGACATGCGGCCCGGATACTCCACCATCGCCCTCAACGCTCCCGTGGGCGGCCTTGACCAGGCCACGACCGGTGGCCGCACCTGTGACCGAGAGGCCAGAGCCTTGCTCGGCCGGCGTGGATCTGCTGTGAAGAGCGCCCCGATCGCAGTCGACTCTCCCGACGGCACGAGTCTGCTGCCCGATCACATCGACGCCATCAGCCGAGCACTTCTCCCCCGCTACCAGGAAGTCGCCCGCGAGATGGCGCCGTTCCGACAGCGAACGGTGTTCGAGGTCAATGCTGACCTGAGCTTTTATCAGATGAACGACGACGTGCCGATGAGATGGTCGAAGTATTCGGACAAGGGAATGGAGGAGCGACGATCCCTCGTGGAGACAAAACTCCCAGGTGCACTCCGGATCATCGACACCGAAGTTCTCGGTGCGTCTGCATCTCACCTTCTGGACGCGGCCGCGATCCTTTGGACGGCGCGCAGGATCTTTGCCAAGGCCGCCATCCGAATCCCGGCCGATCCGGAATGGGACGAGCAGGGTCTGCGAATGGAATTTCTACGCTAGAAGCTCAGTCAGGTTGCGCATGCATTCAGTGTCAGATTGAGTTGTTGGTGAAGGGACGCAGGAGTTCCGGACCAGCGAATACGGCCACCGCGCAGCCCGCTGCGAGAAAGACGCCGTACGGCATCCGACTCTGCCGGTTCAAACGCTTCGTAGCAATGAGAGCAATTCCCACGACCGCTCCGATGAGATTCGCCGCGAAGAACCCGAGCAGGACATAGTCGACTCCTAGCCAGCCCAGCGACAGCCCGAGGACGATGGAGAGCCGCACGTCCCCGAATCCGAGCAGCCGTGGGCTGGCGAGATTCATCACCAAGAAGACGATGAACCAGGCAACCGCGCTGATGGCTCCGACGAAGTAGTCGTGCCATGCCGGCAGCTGGGCTGCCGGAACGAGCAACAGGATTGCCACCAGGATCGTCAGCGGGTAGACAATCTTCTTCGGTAGAATCATCTGCTCGATATCGATACAGGAGAGCGCCAGCAAGCCGGCAAACAGAACCAGGAACGCCGGAAGATCCCATCGATACCCGAACCGTCCCGCGGTTCCAGCAAAGAGAGCTGCACAGGACAGTTCGATCAACGGATACCTCGGAGAGATCCGCTATTGCCCAGTCCGACAACGACCTCCGAGCACCAACCACGAGAGCACGGGAATGTTGTCCCGCTCTCGGATTGGACTCCCGCAAGCGGGACAGGACGATCGCGGCGACACGATCGATTCGCCCCTGGGCACGTGGTAGATGACGACATTCAAGAATGAGCCGACCGCCAGACCCAAAATGGCACACGCCACGATCAACACTCCAAGCATGCGGAAGGATTTCTAGGAGCCCGAGGCGTGATCATCCGCACCACGGTAGTGGTTGACACGGCGGGCGGGTTGGATCGTGCACGAGATGACTCATGGCTGCACCCTTAGGGTGTGAGCCGCACAACGCTGCTGCCGCCTCGGGCTGTTGGAGCCGGCGACATTCGGCGCTCGAATATCACCCCAGACGGCGTATTGCTCCGATAACCTGCTGCCAAATGTCAAGGGTCGCGAGCACAGACGATGACCTTACAAATATGGCAAACCCTTTCACGCCCCTGACACTGCCGAATGCTACGGAAGCCGTCGTGGTTCACGAGGCCATTGTCCGCATGGGCTTGTGTCCTTGGTTGGTGCGTTGCAACCGGACTCTTTGTCGCCTGCGTTGCTCTTCCCGGCGGGCCCGCTGTCGGGGACGCCTTCGAGGTGATCTACCCGACGTGGGCCTTTTCACATGGGCAACTCGTCTGTATGTATCCACCGCATCCCGACAGCGTGCCGACGTTCGCTGCACCCGTCTATCCTCTGATCGCAGGGAGCATCGGGTTTGTGACCCGAGTTGGGAGCAGCGCTTCCTTCCCTTCGGGATCCGCGCTCGGCCATGGCTGTGACAAGGCCCTCGATGCGATGGTGAGCTGGTCCCAACGGAGCGGCGGTCTTTCCTACGCTCCGGCCCGGCTACGTCGTCTGGATCTTCTTGATGGCCGGGATGATCCTGCTGCTGAGAGCGACAGGCAGGGGACGTACGGGTTGGGAACCGACAGGCGTGGTCCTCGTGGCGCTGCTCCCGCCGGTCTGGTTCTGTGTCGAGATGTACGCCCATCCCCAGGACGTGGTCGCGATGGGTTTCGCTCTGACCGTCATGGCTTGCGCCCTGCGCACACACTGGATCGCCGCAGGGGTCCTGATTGGGCTCGCCGTCCTCACCCAACAGTATTTCCTGGCTGATCGCCATCCCCCTTTTGGTCGTCGCTCCGTCTACCCGGAAGATTCCCTTCGCTGGCGCCGCTGCGACCACGGCCGCGGCAATCGCGTTTCCGCTTGTCACGGTGACTTCCGGGGCCGCAATCCGACCGATCTTCGTGGGTTCCGGGGCTTCAGGCGGCACTGGGGGGGACCGTGGTGTGGGAGTTACATGTGAGAGGAGCCCAGCTTCCCCTTGTGTCGCGGCTCCCGCCGCTGGTCCTCTCCCTGGCGTTGTCGTGGTACGTGGTAAGGCGCCTGGGTCGCTTCGCCCTCGAGCCGGCAGTGTTGGTCTCGCTCGTGGCAGTCTGGCTGAGCCTTCGACTCGTGTTCGAGGACAACATCTTTTCCTACTACTACATGGCACTGGCGGTCTCACTGGTCGTCCTCGACGTTGTACTGGGTCCGTCCGAGAATCCTTGGTGGCCTGGGTCATCATGGTGCCGCTGGTCTATATCGAACCGTTCATTTTCGTGTGGCGACAATCCTGGGGGCATGCGCCCGACATTGGATTCCGGCGATCATTATTATCCTGGGGCTCCTCCTGATCCTTCGTGACGTGCTACGGCATCCCCTTGGACGGAATATGGCGATGTGGGCGGCGACGGTGATGACCGCACTGGTCGTGTGGCAGGTGTCGAGTGACCCTCTGCGCCACGAACCCGTCAGCCTGGCTCTGGCAGGTGATTCTGGTGGGCATGGGAGTTGCCCTGGCGGCGGGTCCGCTGGGCAGCCTCGTTCGAGAGCATGCCCGTCCCGAACAGATTGAAGCCGAGGTTTCGGCTCCGGCGTTGCCGTAGTTTCGTTCTCGACAAGAGCCTGAGTTGAGCGAGATTTGGGTTGGCCTGAATCACCTCACTGCCAGTAAATGGAGTTTATCCGAGAATCCTGTCAGGATGCCGCCTCCGAGTAACCAAAGGCTCAGACAACGGACCAACAATTCCTCCCGACAGCAGGGCCTTGAGTTTCCTTATTCTCGCGACTCCGTCGATTTCCCATTGCGCGAGGGATGCCAATCCGCTCCACGAAGAGCGGTGGGACGAGGGAGTCTGCAAATGATGATGACACTCTCCGAGATGTTCGCCAGCCCAGGGCTCCCGCGACCTTTGAGGAACGCCGTGCCGAGGTGGTCGCGATCGTACGCTCAGCAGCAGATTTCGCCGGCGCCGATTACGGCCTCCGCAGCATCTTTCCCGAACGGATGTGCAGCACCGACCACGAGAAGGAATTCCAAGAAGCCTTCGACAGCTTCGTGGGTCTCCATGAGCGAGAGCACGGCGCGGTTCCTGCAGAGCGCCTGACCTTCCCCCCCGGACTTTGACCCCGTCCTTGATGCAACGCGAGGCCCGGTTTCCCGCTCAAAGCTCTCGAATGCCTCCACCGGGCGCCAATCCCAACTGAGGGGATCGCCTCTGCAGACCCCCTGCCCTACCGACGCCTGGCGAGATCCAGCATGGCCGGCAGCGGCCCGCTGAGATGACGGCGTCCACCGAACCCCCGAGGGCTACAGAGGAACACACCCCGAAGGGGGAAGCAGCGGAGGGCTTCGACCGCTGGCGCAAGAGGTCCGCCCTCGGTGGCATCGGCACCGGAATCGCCCGGGGCCTCCAGTCCGTCTTCGCTCCCCCCGTCGACGAGGTGGCCATCGTGGCCGCGGTGCCCGGCGAGCCCCCGGACGCCGACACTCGGGTCCGGGTGATCCTCGACCCCGACGATCCGACGAAGTCGATCGCCGTCGTGCCGGACCCGGCCGACCCCCCGTCCGCATAGGCCTTCGCCCTCCTCACCTGCGGCCACTCGCACGTGCGCCGCCTGAAGGCCCGCGCGGTTGCCCCCGGCAAGTCCTGCCCTTTTGTCGGCTCCGAGCGCATCGACCAAACGAACGTTGACATCGAGCCCTCTGGACTTACCATCTGACCTATCGGACACGATGTCCGATTCATCAGAGGAGCTGTCAAACATGAGCACCCTGGCGGGCGTCGCCCCGGTCGACCTCTCCGACTCCCGGTCCTATGTGGCCGGCGTCCCTCACGCCTATCTGGCCTCCCTGCGCCGCCAGGACCCCGTGCACTGGCAGGACGAGCCCGGAGGGCCCGGATTCTGGGCCGTCACCCGCTACGAGGACTGCGTCACCGTCAACCGGGACTACGAGCGCTTCAGCTCCGCCGCCCAGGGCACCATGCCCTTCGAGATGGGGGCCGACGAGATCGCCCAGCAGAGCCTGATGATGCTCAACATGGACCCTCCCCTGCACACCCGCTACCGGCGCCTGGTCAACAAGGGATTCACCCCCCGCATGGTGCGCGACCTCGAGGAGAGCATCCACCGCGCCACCGACGCCATCATCGACGAGGTGATCGAGACGGGGCGGGCCGACTTCGTCACGCAGATCTCCGCCGAGCTCCCCCTGCAGGTCATCGCCGAGCTGCTCGGCGTGCCCCAGGAGGACCGCCACCGCATGTTCGACTGGTCCAACCGGATGGTCGGCAGCGAGGACCCCGAGTACCAGGACCAGCAGGAGCTGGCCCTGACGTCCGCCATGGAGCTCTACGCCTACGCCTCCGAGCTGTTCGCCAAGAAGCGCATCGACCCCCACGCCGACCTCATGAGTGCCCTCACCACCGTCGAGATCGAGGGGGAGCGCCTCAGCGACTTGGAGCTCGAGCTCTTCTTCCTGCTGCTCACCGTCGCCGGCAACGAGACGACGCGGAACCTCATGTCCGGGGCCATGCACGCCTTCTTCCAGTACCCCGACCAGTGGCAGCGCCTGCTGGCCGACCGCAGCCTGCTGCCCACCGCCGTCGACGAGATGCTGCGCTTCGTCACCCCGGTCATGAACTTCCGCCGCACCGCCATGGTGGACGACCGAGCTCAGCGGCACCAGAATCGCCGCCGGGGACAAGGTCGTCTTCTTCCACGCCTCGGCCAACCGGGACGAGGACATCTTCACCGACCCCGACACCTTCGACATCGGCCGCGACCCCAACCCGCACATCGCCTTCGGCGGGGGCGGCCCGCACTTCTGCCTGGGGACCAACCTGGCCCGCATGGAGATCCGGGTCATGTACGAGCACCTGCTCGACCGCATGCCCGACATTCGCCAGGACGGCGAGGTCCAGCGCCTACAGTCCCGGTTCATCAATGGCGTCAAGCACATTCCCGTGGCCTTCACCCCGTCCCCCCGCGTCGGCTCCTGAGCCGGCCGCCCCACTGACCAGGACGAGGTAGCGATGGCCCGACGCGCCCCCGATGCGTTGAAGGAGGTCATCCGCGACTTCCGGCGGGACCAGCTGATCGACACGGCACGCCGACTCTTCGGCGAGCGCGGCACCACGGACGTGTCGATGGACGAGATCGCGTCCGAAGCCGGCGTCGCCCGCTCGACCGTGTACGTCTACTTCGCCAACCGCGACGACCTCCTGCGCGCCTGCGTGCAGTCCATGTACGACCATCTGCAGGGCACCATCGCCCTGGTGGCCGATGACGGCGCCCCGCCGGTGGCCCGCCTGCGCCGGCTCATCCTCGGCGTGCTCGAGCGGGTCGACGAGAGCCCCGCCTTCTTCCGCCTCGCCATGGCCACCCAGTCGACGACGACGGCAGCCGGCTCCGAGGCCGTGGGCGGCGCGCTCATGATGATCGGCCTCGACATGATCCGGGTGCTCGAGGACCTCGTCGTGGCCGGCATGGCCACCGGCGACTTCCGGGCCGACGTCGACCCCGAGCGCGCCGTGGTGCTCATGGGCCAGCAGATCTACGGCGCGCTGTCGGTGCGGGCCGGCGAGCCCGATCCGATCGCGGCCACACAGGCCGCCGACGAGATGTGTTCCTTCGTGTGCCGAGGACTGGGGGCCTGACGTGCAATTCGACCTGTGGATGCCGACCGCGAGCCCCATGACCACCGCCCCGCTGCTCGACGCCGTGGCCGAGGGAGCCGAGGAGCGCGGCATCGGGACCATCTGGGTGGGCGAGCACGTCGTGCTGTTCGAGGAGTACGACAGCAGCTACCCGTACGCCGCGGACGGGAAGATCCCGGCCCCGCCGGGCAGCGGGCTGCTCGAGCCGATGGTGACGCTGACCTACCTGGCGGCACGCACGTCCACGGTCCGCCTCGGAACGGCCATGCTGCTCCTCCCCCAGCGCAACCCCGTCTACACCGCCAAGGAGGTCAGCTCGCTCGACTGGCTCTCGGACGGGCGGGTCGACCTCGGCATCGGCGTGGGCTGGCTGAAGGAGGAGTTCGACGTCCTCAACGTCCCGTGGGAGCAGCGCGGCCGCCGGACCGACGAGTACCTCGAGGTGCTGCGCACGCTCTGGCTCGACGAGACCTCCTCCTTCCACGGCGAGGTCTACGACCTGCCCCCCTGCCAGATGTTCCCCAAGCCGGTCCAGCAGCCGCCCCCCGTCCACATCGGTGGCGAGACGCCGGCCGCGTTGCGCCGGGCGGCGCGCCACGGGCAGGGCTGGCACACCTTCAACCGCTCGCCCGAGGAGCTGGCCGTCGGCCTGGCCGCGCTCGACGAGGAGCTCGAGAAGGTCGGGCGCAGCCGGTCCGAGCTCCGGATCACGGTCTGCCCCTACTTCAACCAGCTGACGCCCGAATGGGTCGAGGGCTACGCCGAGGCCGGCGCCGACGCGGTGGCCGCCCTCTTCTTCGCCTTCACGCCGGAGGACGTGGCCCGGGCCTTCGACGACCTCGAGGCCTGCCGGGAGGCCGCCGCCCGCGCCGGCGGCTGAGCCCGCACCCAGGCGACGCCCGGTCCCACAAGCGACGTGAGGTGCGCTGTGTGCTCGGGGCGGACCACACCCGCTACCTCACGCCGCTCGTCGGCTTCGCCCTTCGAAGGTAGAACGGCCGGTGCCGTCGAATCGCCCGGAGGACTGATCCGCCCACCCAGGTTTCATTCTTCGGGATGAGAACCGGTCCGGCCCCCACCAGGGAGGCTGGGGAGGTGAGTACGGGGTGGTCGGCGCCAAGAGGTCCAGCTCAGACGGCACTACCATGGTCGTCCCGCCAGGGAACGAAGGATCCGATGGCCCCCAGCTCACGTCACCTGTACCCCGAGTGGCTCCGGCCCCGGAGCGCACGGGTCGGCACACTGCCCGCAGCGCCGCGGGAGCAGCAGGACGACGGCGCCTGGCGGGTCTGGCAATGGCTGCGGGCCTTCGACCGCCGCTACGCCACGCTGGTCGACCTCGTCCTCGCAGCAGGCCTCTTCGTGGTGTGCGCGGGCTGGTTCGTCGAGCGCACGGCGCCCCGGCCGAGCCTCTTCTTCGTGGCCGCACTGATCTTCCCGCTGGTCTTCCGGCGCCGCGCGCCGATGACCGTGTTCCTCGTCGTCGCGGCGGTGGCGTTCACACAGTGGCTGGTGACTGACCCGGCTCTGGCCGACGTCGCGCTCCTCGTCGCCCTCTACACCGTGGCGCTCGAGTCCGAGTGGCGCCTCGTGGCCGCCGCCACGGCCATTCTCGAAGCCGGCGTCGTGATGGCCACGGTGCACTGGGACCCGGCGGGCAACAGGCTGCAGGGCCTCGTCTTCCTCACCGGCCTCGTCTTCACGGCGCTGCTGGCCGGGGTGGTGGTGCGCGCCCTGCGCAGCCAGCTCGACTGGCTGGCCGAGCGGGCGGCGCGCTTGGAGCTCGAGCGCGACCAGCAGGCGACGCTGGCCGCAGTGACGGAGCGGGCCCGCATCGCGGGGGAGATGCACGACGTGGTCTCCCACAACATCCAGGTCATGGTCACACTGGCCGACGCCGCCTCGCTGGCGCAGGCCACCGATCCGGCCCGGGCGGCCGAGGCCATGGACGACGTCTCGAGCACGGGGCGCCAGGCGCTGACCGACATGCGGCGCATGCTCGGCGTCCTGCGGGACGAGCCGACGCCGGCCGGCCCGGACGACTCCGCCGCCGGCAGCGCCGCCAACGGCGCCGCGCAACGGCACGGGCCCCGCCGATCCCCCGCTGGCGCCCCAACCGGGCCTGCGTGAGCTCCCTGCGCTCGTCGAACGCGTCCGGGGCACCGGGCTCGATGTCTCGGTCCAGCGGGTCGGCACGCCCTTCGAGGTGTCCGGCGCGGCGGGCCTGACCGTCTACCGGGTGGTGCAGGAGGCCTTGACCAACGCGCTCAAGCACGCCGAGGAAGCGACGTCGGTGGAGATAGAGCTGGACTTCGCCAACCCTGACATCGCCGTGCGGGTCACCGACGACGGCCGCAGCACCGTCACCGTCCCGGCCGGGGCGAGAAGCGGAGGCCACGGCCTGGCCGGCATGGCCGAACGGGCCACCGCATTCGGGGGCACACTCAGCGCCGGGCCGCGGCCCAACGGCGGCTGGGAGGTCGCGACGGTGCTGCACGACTGCAAGGCCCCCACCCCGTCATGACCATCCGTGTCGTGCTGGCGGACGATCAGGCGCTTCTGCGCAAGGGCTTCCGCATGATCCTCGAAGCGGAAGAGGACATGGAGATCGTGGGCGAGGCCGCGGACGGGGCCGACGCCGTGCGCCTCGTCGAGCTCTACCGGCCCGACGTCGTGCTGATGGACGTGCGCATGCCCGTCCTCGACGGGATTGAGGCCACCCGGGCCATCACCGCCTCGGACGCGGGCGACAGCACCCGCGTCCTGATCCTCACGACCTTCGACCTCGACGAGTACGCCTTCAGCGCGCTGCGGGCGGGCGCCAGCGGGTTCCTCCTCAAGGACGTCCCCCCGGCGGAGCTCGGGAGCGCCATCCGCACCGTGGCCCGCGGTGACGCCGTGGTGTCGCCCCGCATCACCCGCCGCCTGCTCGAGGAGTACGCCGAGACGCTGCCCGACCTCAGCGCCGACGGTCCGGCCTCAGGCGGCGCCCCGGAGGAGAACCCTGCGCTGGCCAGCCTGACCGACGCGAGCGCGAGGTCCTGCTCGCCGTGGCCGACGGCCTCTCCAACGCCGAAATCGCCGAGCGCCTGTACGTCTCGGAGGCGACGGTCAAGTCACACGTCGGCCGGCTGCTGGCCAAGCTGGGGCTCCGCGACCGCGTACAGGCCGTGGTCTTCGCCTTCCAGTGCGGTCTCGTGACGCCCTGAGCACCGCCGGCGCGGCCATAGGCTCGTCCCGTGGCGACTGATCCTGATCCGTGGCGGCCCCTTCGCCGGACACGGAGCTCTCCCGGACACTGCTCTCTCCCGGACACGGATCTCTCGCCGGACACGGAGCTCGGCACGTTCAGCGACAACGGCCCCTGGGTCATCGACCCCGAGCACCTGACCTGGCGCCGAGGGCTGGCCGGCGTGCGCACCCGGCTCAACGCCTCGCTCCCCCAGCTGACCCGACGGCGCCGGCTGCCGCCGCTGCATCGACTGGGCACGACGGTGCGCGCCGTGGCCCCCGCCCTCGGGCTCTGGTACGTCAAGGAGCGCCGGCGTGGCGGCACCGAGTCGGTGGCCGGCATCTCGCGGCGCCTGCGGGTGGCGGCCGAGCGGCTGGGCCCGACCTACATCAAGCTGGGCCAGATCGTCGCCTCGGGTGACGGCGTCTTCCCGCCCGAGCTGGTGGCCGAGTTCAAGTGGTGCCGCGACCAGGTCACCCCCGAGCCGTGGCCGGTCGTCGAGCAGGTCCTGACCGAGGAGCTCGGCGGGCCCCTCTCCGCCACCTTCGCCTCGGTCGAGCGCACCCCCCTGGCCGCCGCCTCCATCGCCCAGGTGCACGCCGCCACCCTGCTCGACGGCACCCCGGTCGTGGTCAAGGTCCAGCGCCCGACGGTGTCGGCCCGTGTGCGCCAGGACCTCGCCGTCATGGCCTGGCTGGCGCCGCTGCTGGTGGGCCGGATCCCCGTCGCCGCCCTGGCCAACCCGCCGGCCCTGGTCGAGCTCTTCGCCGAGACGATCGTGGAGGAGCTCGACTTCCGTCTCGAGGCCGAGAACATGCTCGATGTCGCCACTACCTTTGCCGCGCTCGACCAGCGCGACTTCGTGGTGCCCCGGCCCCACCCCACGCTGGTGACGCGCCGCATGCTGGTCATGGAGCGCCTCGACGGCTTCCACTTCGGCGACGTCGAGGGCATGCAGGCGGCCGGCATCGACACCGAGGCCGTCGTGCGGGCCGGCATGATCGGCTTCCTGGAGGGGGCGCTGTTCTACGGCATCTTCCACGGGGACCTGCACGGGGGGAACCTCTTCGTGCTGCCCTCGGGCAAGACCGCGTTGCTGGACTTCGGCATCACCGGCCGCCTGACGGAGGCCAAGCGCCTGGCCCTCCTGGCCCTGGTCGTCGGGGCCTCCAACGCCGACATCCCGGCCCAGGTGGCCGCCCTGCGTGACCTCGGCGCCTTCCCCGGCGAGCTCGACGTGCAGCACGTGATCGACGTGCTGGGCCTGGACCGGCCCCCGATCGACCCGACGGCGCTGACCGCCGACGAGCTCGTCGCCGAAATGCAGCACTCCATCAAGACGCTGCTCGGCATCGGCGCCCGCCTGCCCAAGGAGCTCATGCTCTTCGTGAAGAACCTGATGTTCCTGGACGGGGCCATCGCCACGCTCGCCCCCGACCTGGACCTGTTCGCCGAGGTCGAGGCCATCGCGCTGCTCTTCGCCGCCAAGCACGGCGAGCGGATCATGGCCCAGCTCGGCCTGCAGGCGGAGGAGGACTGGGCCCCGGACATCACGGGCATCAAGGCGGGCTTCGGCCTCGATGCCTCGGTCGAGGGCCTGACCCACCGCGAGATCCAGGCCCGGCGGGCCCAGGTCCGCCAGAAGTTCGACGGCCGGGGCCGGCCCGCCCGCAATGGCCGCACTCGACGGACGCCGAAATAGACCGACTTCTACTTCGGCCGGAAGTGCACGAAGACGCGGCCGAAGTTGTGCGAGTCCTTCTCGACGCGGTGGTAGAGCGGCTTGATGTCCTTGCGGTCGAGGAAGCGCAGTACGCGTTTCTTCAGTTGCCCGCTGCCCTTGCCGGGGATGATCTCCACCAGCTTGGCCTTCTTGGCCACCGCTTCGTCCATCACGCGCTGCAGCGCCCGGTCGATGTCGCCGCCCCGGTTGTAGATGTCGTGCAGATCGAGCGTGAGCTTCATGGTGATGGTGCTACTCGTTGACGTCGGTGGCGGCCGGACCGAACACGACGAGATCGTCGAGCACGGGCGACGGGTCGCCGGTCCACTCGAGTTCGGCCAGTTGGCGCCGGCTGCGGCGCCCCAGGCGCCACCGGAAGGCCTCGAAGCGGGTCGTCCGGAGCACGATCGCCTCGTCGCCGTCGCCGTCGGCGACGCCGTCGAGACCGAGGTCGTAGACCCCGTCCTCGACGACCACCCGGAGCGGCACGGGTGGCCGCATCCAGGTCAGGAGGCGGTCGGACCCGAGACGCACCACGTCGGCGTCGCGCGCACCCGTCGCTCCGAGTGCGCCCCGGACGTCCTGCTCATGAGTGGCCACGTCGAGCACTGCCGGCCAGACCTCGAAGCCGTCGATCGCCGCCGCGAAGCTCGGCGCCAGCTCGTCCCAGTGGGCCAGCAGCTCGGGGAACGGGTGGCCTTCGTAGCGGGCCACCTCCGCGGCGGACTGCTCCTCGGTGGGCGGCCCGGTGAGGCGGCCCTCGAGCACGTCCTCCCCCACCGCTGTCAGGTGGGCCACGACGTCGCGCACACGCCACCCGGGGCAGGCGGGGACCGGGGCGGCCAGGCTCCGCTCGTCGAGCCCGGTGACCAGGGCGATGAGACGGGCCCGGGAGTCGCCGTAGAGCTGGGAGAGGGGCGGATCGGCCATCGCCGCACGATAGGCCCGGCGGGTGGATCCCGTTCCCCGGCCCGCGGTCGATGCCAAGCTGACGGGGTGACCACCATCCGGGAACTGAGCAGCGACGACTGGGACGCCTGGACCGGGCTGTGGGCCGGCTATCTGGCCTTCTACCGGGCCGAGCTGGACGACCTGACCTCGCAGAGCACGTTCGAACGCCTGTGCGCCGGGGAGGAGGGCATGTTCGGCCTCCTGGCCCTCGACGACGCCGGCCGGGCCATCGGGATGGCCAACTGCGTCGTGCATGCCTCGACCTGGTCCCGGCAGCCCAAGTGCTACCTCGAGGACCTCTTCGTCGACCCGTCGGCCCGGGGAGCCGACGTCGGGCGCGCCCTGCTGGTGGCGGTCAAGGCCGCCGGGACCGAGCGGGGGGCGGACACGGCCTACTGGCACACCCAGCAGTACAACGGCCGGGCCCGCTCGCTCTACGACCAGGTCGGGCGGCCCACGTCGTTCGTCGTCTACGAGATGTAGCGGGGGCGCCTGTCACAGCAGTTTCGTAGGGTGACCGCCATGTCCCGCCTGCGCCCCCGGATCCTGGCTCCCTCGCGGCCCGGCCGGTAGGGTTCGAGCCGACCTCATGCCGCCTCGCCGTCGCACCGCGACCTCCAATTTCGGCGTCGGGCGCCACGAGTCCCACGTGGCGGACGCCTTCTACGACCGCTTCGAGGCACCCGAGCTCAGCGCCGACGAGCACGTCAACCCGCACGAGCCCGGCATCGCCTGCCTGCAGGGCGACGCCCGCCGGATGGACGCGGTCGCGGACGCCTCGGTGGCCCTCGTCGTCACCTCGCCTCCGTACTTCGCCGGGAAGCAGTACGAGGAGGAGCTCGACCGCGAAGGCGTGCCGGGCTCCTACATCGAGTACCTCGACCTGTTGCGCGATGTCTTCGCCGAGTGCAAACGGGCGCTCGAGCCCGGCGGCCGCATCGCCGTCAACGTGGCCAACCTCGGCCGCAAGCCTTATCGGAGCCTGGCCGCCGACGTCATGACCATTCTGCAGGACGACCTGCACCTGCTGCCCCGGGGGGAGATCGTGTGGCAGAAGGGTGAGGGCGCCAGCGGCTCGTGTGCCTGGGGCTCGTTCCGCTCCCCCGCCAACCCGGTCCTGCGCGACGTGACCGAGCGCGTCATTGTGGCCAGCAAGGGGCGCTTCGGGCGGGCGCGCTCCCCCAAGGAGCGCCGCCGCGAGGGGCTGCCCCACGAGAGCAGCATCGGCGCCGACGACTTCATGGCACTGACGCTGGACGTGTGGGACGTCCCCCCGGAGAGCGCGCTGCGCGTGCGGCACCCGGCGCCCTTCCCCGTCGAGCTCCCGCAGCGGCTGATGGAGCTCTACACGTATCGAGGCGATCTTGTGGTCGACCCCTTCGTCGGTTCCGGCTCCACCCTCGTGGCCGCACTGCGCTGCGGTCGGGATGCCGTCGGCTACGACCTCGACCCCGCCTACGTCGAGCTGACCCGCGCCCGCCTGGCGGACGAGGTGCAGGCGGGAGACGAACCTGGCACCGCCACCGCCACCGCCACCGCCGGTGCATCGAGCGACGGTGCGTCGGCCTCCACGGTGGCCCGCGCCGCGCTCGAGGCTGCCGGATTCGCCGACGTCCGGCCCAACCGCCGCCTGCGCGGGCTGGGCCTGGCCGTCGACTTCACCGGGACGGACGCTCACGGTCGGACGTGGTACTTCGACGTCGCCGGTCCGAACTCGGCCTACCGAGGAGGCATGGCCCGTTCCGAGACGGTCTGGCGCGCCCTCGGCCGGGCCCACGTGCTGGCCGCCGGTGGCCATGCGCCCTTCGTCGTGTTGACCACCCAGTTGCCCCGATCGAACACCGAGGCCGACCGTGCCCTGCGGGCCCCCGGACCCGGCGGGATCTTCGACGCGGTGGATCTCCTCTCGGCCGACGCCCGGGCGCGGCTGAAGGCCTATGCCCGTGGGCGTTGCGGCTCCCCCCGTGTCGGCTTCTGGACGGCCGCCGACGTGACGCCGGGCGCTGTCTGAACGATGGGTGCGTTCTGACCGATGGGCGCGGTCTGACGAGTGGGTACCGTCGTCGCCTGCGCGGTCGTGCGGGACGATCCACCACGTGTGTTCGTCGCCGAGGATCTCGACACGTTGAACTGGGTACTGGCGTGCCAGCTGGTCGCCAAGACGCCGGGACGCGACCTGCCACCAGGCGAGCGCGCCGCGCTGCGCCAGGCCCTGCGCGAAGAGCGATGGGGCGACGCCGTCTTCGTGTTCATCGCCCGTACGGGCACGGCGGTCGACGTCTACGAGAGCACCGAAATGCACGTGGCGGCCGAAGCCGCGGTCGGGCCACTCGAGCTGCAGCTCACACCCCTCTTCGCTGACTAGCCGCGGCCGGCGCGGTGGCGGAGACGGGCTCCGCCGCACGTCCGGACCCGGCAGGCCCCGAGTGGGAGGATGCGTGCATGCCGAGCGACCGGACCACGGTGACCGAGCTCGGCACGGGGCTGGGCATGTTGGGGCTGGCCGATATCGACGACGCCGTACGGTCGCACACGCCCGTGATGCGGAGCATGTCCCCCGATATGTGGGAACGCCTCGAACGACTGCGGGCCGGGGGCGCCTACGACGCGGAGTTCCACGCCGCCTGGGCCAACGGTCAGGCCTTCCTGAAGGCCCGTGACGGCTTACGCGAACGCCTGCCCCATTTGGTCGAGTGGAAAGGAACGGGCCGGGCTCCGGGCGACGAGGTGGCACCCATCGACCTCCGCGTGGATCACGTCTACCTGATCAGTTGCAAATACCTGTCCAAGATCCTCTTCAACGTCTCCCCGACCAGCATCTTCGACTCGCTCCTCTTCGGCGGGTCGGGCCGGGGCGCGCGCGAGGCGCGCGACGTCCGGCCGGGCGGCGGTGACTGGTACGCCGAAGTGGCGCCGGCCGAGTACCAGGCGCTCTACGAGTCCGTCCGTCTCTCCGTCGTGCACACCGACGCAACGGCGCATCGACCCCCTTCGGCTCCGGTGGGGCGACCCGGACGAGCCGACCTTCCACCCGCGGCCCTTGCTCTGCCGGGGTTGGGCGACGTGCCCGCCGCGGCAGCGCCCGCCGTCGAGGCGTCTCCGGCCCACCCCGTGCCGCTCGCCTTGGTCGATCTGCCACCGCGTGCCGTCGACCTCACCGTGGCGCAGCGGGAGGCCCTGGGTCACCGGCTCCGTTCGGGCTGGCCACCGGGCGCCAAGGAGCTCTACACCGCGCTCTCGAGAGCGGTGGCCAAGGCGTCCGCCCGCCGCTGGGAGACGGCCATGGACCTTCGGGGCGGGACGGGAGAGGCCATGCTGTGGCGCCTGCTGCGCATCGGCAGCGCGCCCTACTTCGTGCTGGGCTCCTCGGCCGACCGCTCGCTCCGGCTCCGCATCGCGACGTCGTGGGACTGGCGCCAGCAGTTCCAGCTGGTGGCCATGACAATGGAGGGCCAGGCCGGGGGTCAACCTCGTGTGGGTTGGGAGGCCGTCGTGCGCGACCGGACCTCCCACAATGCGTGCCACCTGGCCGGCCACATCGAAGTGCGCTGGAGCCACGGCCGTTTCGGCGGGCTCCCGGAGGCCAAGGGGTATCTCGATACGCCGCACCACCTCGTTCCGGGGTATTTCACTCTCCGATGAGCGCGTTCGACCCCGCGCGCTTCACTCCGCCCTTACGGGTCCCGCAGCTCGCGTCCCCGCCGGTGCTGCTTCGTCCCTACGCGATCTCCGACCTGGCCCTGGTGCGCCAGGCGGCCTCCGATCCGCTGATCCCCTCCATCTCGTCGGTGCCGCGGACGTATACGGACGACGCTGGTCGGGCCTTCATTGAGCGCCAGCACGCACGCGATGCCGAGGGCGATGGCTACTCGTTCGTCATCGCCACCGAAGCCGAGCCGACGACTGGCGTCGGGTCGATCGGGCTGTGGCTGCAGGAGATAGAGAGCGGGCGCGCCTCCATCGGTTACTGGCTCGTCGCCCACGCACGCGGCCAGGGGTTCGCCGCCTCCGCCCTGCGGGGCGTCGTCTCGTTCGCGTTCGGCGAGCTGTCCATCCCGCGCCTGCACCTCTTCGTCGAACCCTGGAACGTGGCCTCGGCCCGCACGGCCGAAGCAGCGGGCTTCAGCCGCGAGGCAACGCTGCGCGGCTGGGAACGGATCGACGGCGAGCAACGAGACGCCGACTGCTTCGCCCTCCTGCACTCCGAATGGGCAATCCGGACGTGACCGAGCGCGCGGGCGCGGCCTCTGCGAGACTGCCCCGGTGTTCCGGCACGACCACCAGGACGAGGAGATCGCCGAGCGCGTCGACCACCTGATGGTCGCGGTCTTCCTCGCTGACGACGACGAGCGCATGGAGGCCTTGACAGAGCACGTGGCTCCAGACCTGGTCTACGTGAGCCCCGAAGCGGTCTTCGAGGGCACCGGCGGCCTGAGCGACGCGTTCGCCCGGTACCGCAAGGACGGCTGGTGGCAGACCGGTTTGCGGCGCACGAGCCCCGTCGATCTCCACCACGGGTACTTCCGCTACTCGTGGGAGCGCGTCGAACGCGGCGCCACGGCGATGGAGGGCTGGAGCTTCGGCTGCCTCGACGAGGCGGGAGCCATCCGCCGGGTGGTCACGTTCGAGGGATTGGTGCCCGGGCGGCCCGAGGGCCGATCATGAGAGACATGGGGAGGAGACGCTGATGCTGGTGCTCGTGGAGGTCGACGACCGGGTGGCCACGGTCACCCTGAACCGCCCGGAGGCGCGCAACGCCATTTCGGCCGAACTCCATGCGCAGTTGGACGAGACCGTGACGGGCCTCGACGCCCGGGAGGATGTCGGCTGCATCGTCCTCACCGGCGCCGACCCGGCCTTCTGCGCCGGCATGGACCTCAAGTCCCTGGCCACCGAGTTGCGTGAGGTGCAGAAGGAACGGCAACGAGGGCCGGCGCAGCGCTCGGCCATGATGCCACCCCACGACACGCCCGTCATCGGCGCCATCAACGGCCCGACGGTGACCGGAGGGCTCGAACTGGCGATGTGCTGTGACTTCATCATCGCTTCGGAGCGAGCCCGCTTCGCCGACACACACGCCCGGGTCGGCGTCATGCCGGGCGGAGGGATGACGATCCGGCTGCCCCAGCTCGTCGGTCTCGACCGCGCCCGCCGTATGAGCTTGACCGGCGACTACATCGACGCAGAGACGGCGCTCCACTGGGGCCTGGTCGTTGAAGTCGTTCCCCACGGGTCGCTGCTCCAACGAGCCCGCGAGGTGGCCACCACCATCGCCTCCATCCCTTCGGAGTACCTCACCGAGTTCCGGCGCGGCTACGACACCATCGGCGCGCTGAGCGGTCCAGAAGCGCACAAGGCCGAGGCCCGGTGGTCCCGCGACTGGATGGCGGAACGCTTCGACCAGTCGCGCCTCACCACCGAGCGCGAGAAGATCGTCGCCCGGGGCCGCCAACAGACCACGGGACTCGACGGCACTGGAGCGTGAAGGTCTACGCGGGCATGGACCCGCGCCTCAGCCTTCTCGAAGCCGTCGCCCACGCGCAGAGGGTCGAACGACTGGGCTACGACGGTCTCCATGTCGCCGAGACCGTGCATGACTCCATGGCGGTCGCCCTCCTCGTCGCCGAGCACACCGAGCGGATCACCATCCGCACCAGCGTCACGCTCGCCTTCGCCCGCAGCCCGACCCTTCTGGCGTATGCCGCCTGGGACATCGCCAAGCTCAGCGGTGGCCGCTTCGAGCTCGGCCTTGGGACGCAGATCCGCCAGAACATTGAGGATCGATACGCCGTCCCCTTCGGCGAGGACCCGATCGGCCGCCTCGGCGACTACGTCGGTGCCGTGCGCGCCGCCTTCGCCTCCTTCGCCTCCGGCGCCGCACCTGACTACCGCAGCCCGCACTACCGCGTGACCCGGATGCAGCCGTATTTCAACCCGGGACCGGACGCGACCACGCTCCCGCCACTGATCTACCTCGGCGGCGTGCAGCGGAGGGCCTGTGCCCTGGCCGGCGCCGTGGCCGACGGCTTCGTCAGCCACCCGACCAACTCGAATCCGCGCTACCTGCGTGAGACGTGCCTCCCCGCCCTGCATGACGGTGCCCGCGCCGCCGGCCGAGACCTCGCCGGGGCCGGCTTCGAGACCGTCATCGGAACGTCGGTCATCACGGGCTCCAGCCCCGACGCGGTGCCGGTCGAACGGGAACGCCAACGGCGTCTGCTGGCCTTTTTGTACTCCACCCCCGCCTACGCCCCCACGCTGGAGCTCTACGGCTGGACCGAGGTCGGACCCCGTCTACGGGACCTGATCCACCACGACCGTTGGGACGATCTGGCCGACGTCCTCTCCGATGAGATGCTCGACACCCTCGTCCCGTGCGGCACCTTCGGCGAGCTTCCCGATCTCCTGCGCGACCGCTTCAGTGGCCTGGGCCAGGGCATTGTCGTGTCACCTCCGGCCGAGGCGGGTGACGACGATGCCTTCCGAGCTGTCGTCGCCGCGCTGCAGGCGGACTGACCCGGTCGAGCCCCTCAGCGCGGCATGGGAAAGATCAACGCTTCCGCCGCCATGGCGTCGATCGCCCCGCGCCGCTTGTCCTCGCTCATCGGGGCATAGCGCTCCGCCGAGGCGAGCACTCTGGGCAGCAACGCGATGTCCCCGGGGGTGCAGAAGGCCTGCACGCCCGGTGTCGAGAGCGCGAAGTGGATGCCACGATCGAGCTCGTCGTCGCTCGCCTGGGGCTCGTACCACGAGTCGGCCCAGCGAGCCGAGGTGGCATCGTCCCCCGCCACCGCGTCGGCCAGGGGGCGACCGTCGGCCCAGGGCCGTCGCGCCACCGCCTTGATCGCCATCACGCCCACGTCCCGCTCGGCGCACACGGCGAGAAGCTCCTCGGCCGGCTCGCGGTACTCGGGACGGGACCACAGCGCGGGATAGACGGGGAACATCACCGTATCGAGGTCGAACCGGCGCAATGCCTCGAGGTGGGCCAACGGCACCTCCATGTCGTGCCCCGTGATGCCGGCGAACCGGGTGTGACCGGCATCACGCAGGGCGAGGATGCGCTCGAGCGCGGGCGAGCGCCGGTCGAGCTCGGCCAGAGAGGTCACCGCATGGGCCTGATAGAGGTCAAGGACGTCGGCGTGGAGCAGGCGGCGGGTCGTGTCGAACTGATCGGTGACGCCCTCGGGGTTGGCCCGCAGCGTCTTGCCGGCCATGAAGAGCTCGTGGCGATGAGCGGCCAGGTGCGGGCCCACCACAGCCTCGGCCGCCCCGTACTGGGGTGCGATGTCGAGGTGGTTCACCCCGTGGTCGAGGGCCTGCCGAAGCCACTGCCCCGCCTCCTCGACGCTGGCCGCCCAGCAGGCGGCGCCACCCAAGATGGCCACGCTGCTCTCGTGTCCGGTCCGTCCGAGGCGCCGCCGCTCCATCATGGTCGCTATCCCTTGAGTTGCAGGACGTTGAAGACGGCGCCCACGTTGTCGGCCAGGACAGCGAACCGACCGGGTTCGATGTCGGTCGGCCCCATGAAGAGGGTGGCCCCGAGTTCCTGTGCCTTGGCCACCGTGGCGTCGGTGTCGGCCACCGCGAAGTAGACGCCCCACGAGGGCGGCATGTCGGCCGGCATGTCCGGGGACTTCTGCATCATGCCGCCGACCGACCTCCCCGCCAGCTGCCATTCGGTGTAGACCGGCGGCCCCCCGGGAGGGCCCTGCTCTTGGGCGCCCCACCCGAATACTGCGCCGTAGAAGGCCTGCGACGCGTCGAGGTCAGTCGTGATGAGCTCGCTCCAGCAGTAGGTGCCCGGCTCGTTGGCCACCTGGGCGCCAGTGTGCTGTCCGGGCTGCCAGAGGCCGATGACGGCTCCGACGGGATCAGCGAAGACGGCCATGCGGCCTGCGTCCATGACATCCATCGGGGGGGCGAAGACCGTGCCGCCGTTGGCCGTCACCTTGGCCACCGTGGCGTCGGCACTGTCGACGTTGACGTAGGTCAACCACACCGGCGGCATGCCGGGATTCATCTGCGGACCGAGACCCGCCACGGTCTTCCCGTCCAGGTCGCAGACCGAATACCCACCGGCCTCGGGCGGGCCCTCCGGGCAGTTCCATCCGAAGAGCGACCCATAGAACTCTCTCGACTTGACCAGGTCGGTGCTACCCAGGTCCACCCAGGAAGGAACTCCGTCTTCGTAGCGCTCGAACTCCACAGTGCCTCCTCAGCTTCGTCCTGTCCGGCCACCTCGACGGTACCCGATCGATGTCCCACCTGCACTGGCCGGAGGGTGACAAGATCACTGAAGTGTCACAAGCGAGCGCGGCCGCATGAGTCCCAACCCGATCGGCAACAAGGTGGAGCAATTGGCCCAGTCTCTGGCTGAGCACATCGTGCCGTTGATCGTCGACGCCATCAACATCGACTCCATTCTCGACAAGGTCGACGTCGAGAAGATCATTGAGCGGGTCGACGTCGAGAAGATCATCGATCGGGTCGACGTGCAGAAGATCATCGATCGGGTCGACGTGCAGGAGATCATCGAGCGGGTCGATATCAATGCCATCGTCAACAAGATCGACATCGACTCCTTGGTGGAGCAAACCGAACTCGGTTCGATCATCGCGCGGTCGACGACCGGCATCCTGACCGAGGTGCTCGATGTCGTCCGGGCCCAAGGGGTCGGACTGGACGACTTCATCCTCCGCTGGGGCAACCGGATCATTGGGCGGCGCAAGAAGGTCGCGTCCTGGCCCCTTGGTCCCCCACTGCTCGTGAAGCCGAAGGCGGTCCAGACATCGTGACCACCGTCCCCGTCCCGTCGGCCGCGCTCACCGTCGGGCGCCAGGGAAACTACGCCGGCGCCATGAGCCGGCTCGCGGCCTTCGCCGCCGATGTCGGAGCCTCCTGGGGGATCTACACCCTGGGTGTGGCGCTGCTCAATGCTGCGCTCAAGCTGGTGACCGGGCACTCCTTCACATTGAGCAACCACCAGTTGGCCGCCTTCATCGTGTTGACCCTCTGGGAGTTCCTGTACTTCACGTACCAATGGGCAGTGAGCGGAAAGACGCTCGGCATGGCGATCCTCGGGCTCCAGGTGGTGACCGCGCAGGGAGCGCCGATCAGCGGACGCCAGGCCGTCCGCCGGACGGTCGGTCTCGGGATCACCTTGTTCCTCACTCTTGGTATCGGTTTCCTCGGAATCGTCTACCAGCGGGACCGGCGCGCGCTCAACGACTTCATCGCCGGCACCGCCGTCGTGTACGACTGGGATGCCCGGGCGGCCCGCCTGCGCTGGATCGCCCGCAAGGAAGGGCCGCTGGCCGGTCCCGTGGCGCCCAACGAGTACGGGGGTAGCCGGCCGCCGCCGTGAAGGGCGGCGCACTCTACGATGCCGCGCATGTCCTTCACCGAGATCACCAGGCCGCACCCACACGTCGCCGTCGTCACACTCAACCGGCCGGAGCGCATGAACGCCATGGCCTTCGACGTGATGATCCCCTTCCGTGACGCCTTGCGCGAGATCGGCGATGACAACGACGTTCGGATCGTGGTGATCACCGGTGCCGGTCGCGGGTTCTGCTCGGGGGCGGACCATGAGAACCCCGGCACCATGCCCAACATGGATGGGTTGACGCTGCCAACCATCGCCCTGCGGTCCATGGAGCTGCTGGACGACGTCATTTCGACCATCCGCAAGCTCCACCAACCGGTCATCGCCGCCGTCAATGGGGCTGCCATCGGCGGCGGATTCTGCCTTGCACTGGCCGCCGACATCAGGATCGCCTCGGACGAGGCCTATTTCCGGGCGGCGGGGATCAACAACGGTCTCACGGCCGCCGAGCTCGGACTGAGCTTCCTCCTACCGCGGTCGATCGGCCAGTCCAGAGCCGCCGAAATCATGTTCACCGGCCGCGATGTCGATGCAGAGGAGGCCGAACGGATCGGCCTGGTGTCGCGGGTCGTGCCGCAGGCTGAGCTCCTGCCGGCCTGCTATGAGTTGGCCGACCGGGTCAACGGCTGGAGCCGCGCCGGGGTCGAGCTGACGAAGCGCCAGCTGTGGAACAGTCTCGACGCCAGCAGCCTGCAGTCCCATATGGATGCGGAAGGCACCTCACAGCTCTTCGTCCGCATCACGACCCGCAACTTCGAGGAATCGGTGGCCGCCCGCAAGGAAGGGCGCACCCCCGACTTCAAGGACTGACGACTCGAGCCATCAGGGAGAGTTGACGAGCGAGTTGGCCGCCATGTCGAGATAGTCACGCAGTTCCAGCGCGTCCGCGTCCGTGACGCGCGACGCTGATTCCAGCTCGAGCAGCGCAGCGAGCATGTGCCGCAACCAGGCGTCGCGCTCCGCCGGCCCGACGACGAAAGGGGCGTGGCGCATGCGCAGCCGAGGGTGGCCCCGCTCCTCGCCGTAGGTCGAGGGACCACCCCAGTACTGCATCAGGAACAGTGCGAGGTGGCGCGACGACTCGGCGAGGTCGTCGGGGTACAGCGGCCGCAGCAGGGGGTCGCCGGCGACGCCGAGGTAGAAGCGATCGACCAGATCGACGAAGAACGGCTCACCGCCCACCCGCTCGTAGAGTGTGTCCACGGGGTCGAGAGTAGAGGCTTTAGACTGTCCCCCGATTCGCGGCCGTAGTTCAATGGTAGAACCTCAGCCTTCCAAGCTGATGATGCCAGTTCGATCCTGGTCGGCCGCTCTCTTCGTTTGTGCAGTTCAGTGGCGCTACGACGATTCGACCGCAGTGGGCAGCGAGTCGTCCATCCCGCGAATATCCCGCGGGCCGTGCCGGAGCGGTGTTGTGCGCGCTGTCTCGGCGAGCCCCGACAAGGCGGCAGCGATCGCCACGTCTCTGTCGGCGGTGGCGTGCTGATAGCGCAGGGCGGCGACTGGACTGGCGTGCCCCGCCCGTGCCATCAGTTCACGTGTCGTCGCTCCCTGCGTTGCAGCCCACGTGAGTCCCGCACCACGGAGATCGTGGAAATGGATCTCGGGGCGTCCAAGGGCGACCCTGGCAGCGTTCCATGCAGCATTCAGGGGATGCCGACCGAGCCGGCCACCCTTCTGGCCGGCGAGCAGCGGTGAGGACGGCTCGGGACCCACGAAGGCCCGCAGATGCCGCCCCATGGCTGGGAGGACATGGGGCGGAATGCTCACGATTCGCAGGCCGGCTGCCGTCTTGGGCGGGCCCAATTCGAGGTGGCCACCCACCTCGTGGGCTGTCCGCTCCACCCTGACCGTGGCGTGGAGCAGGTCGATGTCCCGGCGTTCGAGTCCGAGCACCTCACCGAGGCGCAAGTGGCACCAGGCCGCCAACTCCACGGCGATCCGCCACGGCTCGGGCATGGCGGCAGCGAGCGCCTCGGCCTCGGCGATGCTCACCATGGGCCGCTCGGGGGAACGCTCCTGCCCGGCTCCTTTGACCGTGCACGGGTTCCGCCCGATCAGCTCGTCCGTCACTGCGGTCCCGAGAATTCCCCTGAGGAGCCGGTACGCCTTGGCCCCGGTCACGCGGTACTCGACAGCCAGTCCGGCGTGCCACGAACGCACGCCGCCAGGGGTGATCTTCCCAACCGGAAGCGGTCCGAAGATGGGGACGAGGTGGCGGCGCAGCAGCGATTCATAGAGCTCGACCGTACGAGGCCGGAGATCAGAGCGCTGGCGCAACCACCGCCAGGCATAGTCCTCGAAGGTGACCGTGGCGTGGCGAGGGTCGATCCAATCCCCCCGATCGAGTGCCCGCCGCTGCTCTCGTTCGTGACGCTCTGCATCTCGGAGTGTCCGGAACGACCTGGAGCGTTCTCGGCCATCGGGCCCACGAAGCCGAACCTCGTAGCGGGGACCGGTCTTGGTGACCTTGCGCTCGATCACTGCGTTGCACCTCCATTCCACGCGGTGCCTCGCAGGGCCCGTCTCTCTCCGTCGTCCACGGTCCACCTTCGCTGCCGGCTGTATCAGCCAGTCCTCATGACGCAGAACGGTCGGCATCCCACCGCTTTTGCGCGTGAAACTCCGACGATCTCCGCAGCCGCTCGACGTAGTCGTCCAACGCTGCAACGGGAATGCGCCGGCTCGATCCGATCTGCACCGATTCGAGCTGACCCGTCCGCAGCAGCTCGTAGACCTTCGTCCGACAAATGGACAGCGCAGATGCCGCTTGCTCGGCGGTCAAGAGCAACGGGCTCACAGGTAGGCGGGTGATCTCGTCCTCCCCTCCGCCGGATACTGCAGGAGAGGGCCTGCCAGAAGCCTGCCGCACCGCCTGCGGCGGCTTGCCGTCTGACCAAGGACTTATTCGGATCGGGTATGCCATACGAGGTCCGCCTCCTTCTTGTCATCGGCACGTTGACGAGCTTGGGTTGCGGCAAAGAGCGCCTCTCCGCTGTTGGCCCATCCGCGTCCCACCGCTTTGAGCCGCTTCGTCGTGGTCACTGACTCGGCGGGACCGTGACCTCTTTGTTGGTGCCACTCGGCCCGGGCGTCGCGCAACGCGCCGAAGGTGGTCGAGTAACGCCGGGACTTGGTGAGGAAGTGACCCGAGTAGCCGAGGTGGTGGGCGTGCCGTCGCAGCCCCAAGGATGCGACCTCGGGAACGGCACCGAGCGACCAGGCCGTCGCCACCATGTTGTACAGATGCGGCGGGAGACCGCGTCGCTTGAGGTCGGCATCGGAGAGGATCCGCCCGAGGAGTCCGGGGTGCATGGCCGGCTCCTTGGTGGCGTACTTGGCCACATAGGTGGCGACACGGGTCGATCCGAGGTTGCGGTCGCGGTCGCGGTCGAGCAAAGAGACGTCGATCTCACTCCCCCAACGGGCCCGACCTCTGGCATGGGAGACCTCCACCGCACGCACGCCGGCAAGACAGGCGGTGACCAACGTCGCTCCGTCGATCGGAGGCGCCGACCCGTCAGGTCCGTCCGCCCGGACCACGGCGTGAAAGTGCACCAGGCCCCGGCGTTGGAACTCCGCCACCTTGGCGTGCTCAAGTCGAAGGGCCTTGGCGCACTCGGCCCGTGACAGACCCAGCGACGCCGCCAGCTGGCGGGTGATGTAGATGGTGGTGCGCCGCCACAGCTCGGCACTCGAGGCGTTGTGCAACACGGCGCCCACGTAGTCGTAGCAACGAGGGCACAGGGGCGTGCCGATGGCCTCGTCCCCGCCGGTATGCCGGGCCCGGCAGGTCAGCGGCCGGCCGTGGGCACAGCTGCTCCACGGACTCCCGGCGTGACATGTCCCCTGCGGGCTCTCCCGGTGCACGGGTCCGAAGCCCGGAGCTGTCAGCGTCAAGAGGACCGCCGGGTGGGCGGCGACCGACTCGTCGACACCCTTGCCCCCTTCGAGGCCGGCCCGGATCAGGTGCCGGGCGTCGCCTCGGTAGAGGGTGGCGCACGATGGGCACCGCAACTCGCTGCGCGACCCGCAGGCCTTGAGCACCACGTTGTCGGGAAAGCCATGGCTCGAAAAGACAATGCGCCCGCCGTCTGCGTCGAGCACGTGCCCACGGAGCCGGATGGGATGGGCACACCACCCGCAGCGCGCTCCTTGCGCCAAGAAGTCATGCAGCCGGTGCGTACTGGCGTGCCGCCCGAGGGAGTGGAGCATCGCTGTGTCGACTTCGTCCAACATGGCGACCACCATGACGAACGGTCGTGACACTTGTCAATCGTCGTCCCAGCTCAGAGCACGTAAACAGCGCGCACCAACGGGACACAGTGAGACATGGCGAGACACAGGGAGCAACAGAGAGACATGGAATTGGTCCCGAAAAAAGTTCTCACCAAGTGGGTTTCGGCGCCTCCGGCCCTCGGGGGCCGTCGGCGCCGCTCCCTCGGTCAGAAATCCTTCGACGAATCCGTGGCGGCTGCAGGATCCTCATCCCCACGAGTCAGCGGTGGTGGGTGGTGAGGAGTTCCCTTACCTAATCAAGCCGGCCCGTCATCGCAGCGGCTTCGTCGCCGGTGTTGCAGTTGCATCATCGTCTGAGGTCCTCGGACGATGCAACGAGGACGCCCGTGGCGAGATAGCACTCTAAAAGTGCTGGATCTATCTGTTGACCGAGAGCTCAAGCCCTCCAGAACCCTCCGGCAGCATCGAACACAACTCCGAGGCCATGGCTACATCAAGGCCGGCGGCTGGGTGGCAACGAGCATGGACGGCGCGGAGTCGCTCGATGCTAACCCTGGTGTAGCGCTGGGTCGTTTCGAGGCGGGTGTGCCCGAGCAGCTCGGCCACATAGCGGATATCGGCACCTCCCTCGAGCAACAGTGTGGCGACACTGTGACGCAGTAGGTGACAGCTGCCCCGCTTGTTGATGCCGGCGTGGCGCAAGTACGTGCGAACCTTCCGGCACAACCAGTCGGCGCAGATGGGCGTGCCGACGGAAGAGAGGAACAAGGTATCGAAAGAGTCATCAGCCACGAAGAGCGGTCGTACGATGCCCACGTATAGCCGTACCCAGAACAGAGCCCGTTCTCCGATGGGGACATAACGATCCTTGGCTCCCTTGCCTCGGTGAACAAAGAGGGTGCCACGCTCAAAGTCGAGGTCGACGACCCGCAGGGCGATGAGCTCACTGCGCCGCAATGCGCTGGAGTAGAAGACCTCCAACAGAGCCCGGTCTCGCAGTCCGAGAGGCTTGGTGACATCTGGCACAGCGAGCAGGCGGGCCATCTCCGATCCACTTAACGTCGCCTCGGGCAATTGCCGATCCGGTCGTGGCATCAATAGATCGGCGGTCGGGTTCTGCTCAATCTTGTGCTCTCGGCGTAACCACGCGAAGAACTGGGTAACCGGCACCAAGCGTTGGACCTGCGTAGCTATCGACAGAGGAGCCCCGTCGGACTTGCGATACGCGTGGAGGGCCTCTTGGTAGAAAACCACCAATTCATAGGTGACCCCGGCGGGCTCATCCACACCGGCCGATCGAGCAAACTCGGAGAAGTACCCCAGGTATCGCTTGCGGTTCCCGACTGTCGTGGCGGCGTAGTTGTGGACGGTCATCCAGGACAGGTATCTGTCGGCTTCGATGTCAAAGGCATCCATAGCGATGCTCCTCTGCGCACCCGACGAAGAGTGCGCGTCCCAAAGGCGGGGCGCCGGGGCGATCTCTCGATATGTCTGCACTCCCTGACTTCGAGCTTGAACTGTCTACATCACGATCGCCATCACAAAACTGATCCGCGAATCGTTAGTAGGGCGCTACTACGACCCAGGCACGGGGCAGTTCGCGAACGTGGATCCGCTGGTCGATCAGACCGGGCAGGCCTACGCCTACACGGGGGATGACCCGGTGAACCAGACCGATTCGTTGGGTACGATCACTTGCCCAAGTTGGCTCGGATCAGGGTGCGGCGTCATTACGGACGTCCAGAACGGGGTGAGTGCCGCTGCTCAAGACGTGCGGTCTTTCGTTTACCGTTATTCAGGTGATATTGCCACTGTTTCATCCATACTTGCCTACGTAACCATTGAAATTCCTGGGGTCGGCGAGGTGTTCGGAGCGGTTGCCATTGCAGCGGGCGCATTGAGTACTGAACGCGACATTGCGGTTGAACACAACCTCGCTGCTGCAGTGCTGGATGCTGCAGGAACAATCTCGGGCGTTGGATCCGTGGGTGCGGATGGGCTAGCGGCTCTCCTCAGGCAGGCATCCGAGGATTCGACAACCCTTGGGCCAGTTGCCGAATGGCTCGCGCAGGACGCAGCGTCAAAAGAGGCTTTGAGCAACTTTTTGACGAAATATGGAGCGGCGCTTTCCACGGGCTCATTTACCCTCAACCAGCTCATTCAGCTAGTTTCATCACCTGACGCGGCATCGGCTGCAACCAATGGAGCCGGTACTTGTGAGTAGTGGAGCTTCGTTGATCGACTCGAGAGACAGATCGTTTTCTGCTTATGTGAGGGCCACAGTGGGAGGCCGAGGCAGTTGGTTGCGACTACTAACCGTCTGCTGTTTTAGTGCCGCACTCATTGCACGCCAAGGTGTTTTGGGTGTGGAGATCGTTGTTGGAGCCATAATTGGAGGCGTTCTGCTTGCATATCCGTTGTGGCGTCGATGGGGACGTTCCGCCTAGCCCGAGTCGACCTCGAACATCGCTCCACGAATGACAGCAGCTGTGGGGTCCTAGTAGCCGCCAGCGCCACGCTTTTTGACTTGTCTCGTCCGGCAGAGGTTCAAGTCAGACGCATTGCAAGTACCTCGCAGACCGTGGTGATCTCACGAGCATCCGTAGGCAACTCCTTCGGAGCGATTTGACTGGTACCGGAAAAGTTGACTCGACAGGCCGCGAGCAAATTCCAAATTAATAGGTGGGCAACGCCAGAAGGTTGTCCGACCAGATTCCATCAGCTTGCGTCTGAATGTAAGGCGGCGAGCCGTCAATCACCTTCACGTAGGCCTTGTCGCCAGAACTGTCAACGACGTAACCCTTTCCATCGTCCTTAACCCAATCCACCAGAACTGCTCGAGTGCTTTCCTTCGTCTCTGTCTTGCCATCCTCGATCCACTTCAGACTGGCAATGTGCTTGTGCTCGGTTCCGCCAGACATATGACGGGCAGTGAACTTGATCGCCATGTTGGGTCCCCTTTCATGGGTGACCCAAGTCTAGCGAACGTGTGTTCGCCCAAGCAAGCAGTCCAGAGGCGATCCGCCGGCCTGGTCGGGGTTTTAGTAGCCGCCATGCGTCGTGACGGCTGAGACCGTCTCTTGATCTCGTGCGGCCAGTACTAAACTCAAACCTTTCTGTAAGGCTGGCCGGGTCAGTCAGTTCGCGGGCATGAGAAAGTCGATCATCGCCTTCCGTCGCCTGACAGAAGATTGGGCTGTTCATTCGTCAGAGAAGTTCTCGTAGTCCGTACCCATCCGCAGGTCTGTGTGCCGCCTGGCTCGGGATCTTGTGCGGGATTTTAAAAGTCGCTCTCTCATTTGCTGTGACATCTTCTCAGCCCATCGCCTCAGCCGACGTGGCTTGCCCACAAATGGTGCATCGTGAATCAAGGATGGCGTGTAACGCGGGGAGACGTGCCCACGTGCACGGCCCGACCAGCCATCCGAGCCGACAGCGGTGAAAACCAATCGTGCACCGTCTCTGGAACGCAATACATCCTCTACGGTCGGCTCGGGATTCGCCGCTAATTCGTCAAGGCCCTCAGTCTTGAGCACCTCACGGGTTCTTGCAGAGAGCTCCTCGACTTTGAGAAACCCAGATCTGGATGCATTTGACCCAAAGTAGTCAAATTCTCGTATAGTACTAGTGACCCTGATTCGTTTGTACCCAGTCCTTTGTTCATCGCGAAGCGCCGGGATCAACACGGCCCCCTTTATGCGGAGATCAAGAATCGATCGGGTCCAACTTAAATTCTTGACTTTGACCCGGTACGCGTAACCTGATGTACTCCCGGAATCCCTGGTTTTGCTGATTCCTAAGGACCACCCGAGCCGAGGCGAGACAAAGGTCCGTGACGCGATCCACGCAATCATGGATGCAGCTAGGCCAACAAGTATCCCGATTAGAACACCCATCGCTCCGTAGCCTCCTCATTTCTCGCCAGGAAGAGCGCGCACCAAGCTCTCGGTGACGGTCAAACCATGGAACCGGAAACAGATTATTCGGTAGCGGAGAGGTGAACTTTGTTTCGTCGCACTAAGAGCATACGAATATCAGCAACGAACCGTGGTTCCCTCACGAGACGACCAGGGAGCGTGGAAGACTCAATCATGGACTGGCTGTGGACATCGATCGAGAGCGATACTGGCACTAATACGCTCAAAGCTTCTTTCGAAGTGATCGAGAGGATCGGAACGGGGCCGTACAACTTCGCCGTGGGTCGTGGTGGTAGGGGCTTTTGCATGAGCCGAGGTCGTAC
>CAVUKH010000012.1:0-243234 GCA_963742035.1 uncultured Acidimicrobiaceae bacterium | reverse complement strand
GTGCGCTAGCAACCTTGGTGACATCCCCCTGGTGAGCAACGCTGGACAGCCAGCGACAGGCGGTGTCTGTTGCCGGTCCTCCGGGGTCGTGGATGAGGAGCAGGAGGGTCAGGGTGATCGGAGCGGTCGTGCGCGAGTCTGCCTACCGGTTCCGGGCCACCTTCGGCCGGCGCTGGGCCGGGTACCTCACGCTGGTCGTGCTCCTCGGCCTCGTCGGCGGCATCGCCCTGGCCGCAGTGGCCGGGGCGCGCCGCACCCAGTCCTCCTTCCCGATCTACCTGGCGCACACCAACCCCTCGGATCTGGGAATGTTCACCGAGTTCGATCCCATCACGAACACGGGGTACTCGGCGAAGGTGGACGCGGCCGTGGCCCGGATCCCCTACGTCGAGCGCGCTGTTCCCGTGGTCGGCTTCGACGGCACCCTGCAGGTACTGGGGCGCCACGACGGCATGGGGACGCCGGGCGAGGCGCCGCCATCCGTCGAGGGCAGTACAGGCCCCGAGGCCGAGTACTTCGGGACTGACACTCTCACCGTCCTGCAGGGCCGCCTGGCCGACCCCACGCGGACGGACGAGATCGTCATGTCGGCGGGGGCCGCTGCCCAGTACGGGCTGCATGTCGGGTCGACCATCCCCGTGGCCTTCTTCACCGACGCCCAGGTGGGCCAACAGAACTTCAGCGGTTACCCCCGTGACAAACCCCACCTCATCGTGCCGTTCAGGCTCGTCGGCATTGTGGAGTGGAACACCCAGGTCGTCCAGGACGACGATGCAGCACTCGGCAACCAGATCGCCGTCGTCACTCCCGCGCTGACCAGGAAGCTCGAGACGTGCTGCGCCTACTACTCGTACGTCTCGTTCCATCTCGTCGGCGGCTTGGCCCACGAGGCGGCGGTCGTCTCTGCCGTGAACAAGGTGATCCCCAATCTGGGCCCGGTCGGGGGCGACACCACGAACGCCCCCTACGTCGCGAAGGCCGAGCGCGCCATCCGCCCCGAAGCCATCGCGCTCGGGGTGTTCGGGCTCATCGCCGCCCTGGCCGCGCTGGTGATCACCGGCCAGGTGATCAGCCGCCTGATCCGGCGCAACGCCGAGGAGGGCGCAATCGTGCGCGCCCTGGGGGCCGGTCCCGCCATGGCGATGGCCGACGGCCTGGCCGGCGTCATGGGTGCGATTGCGGCCGGATCACTCCTGGCGGTGGGGATCGCCGTGGCGCTGTCCCCCCTGGCCCCGATCGGACCGGTGCGATCTGTCTATCCCGAAAGAGGAGTGGACTTCGACTGGACCGTTCTCGGTCTGGGGTTCCTCCTGTTCGTCGTGGCACTCACGGCGACCGCACTGCTCATCGCTTTCCGGGTGGCACCGCACCGGTTGGCGCAGAGGCCGGACATCCCCGGCCGCGACCCCAGGTGGATCCGGGGCGCCGCAGCCGGGCTCCCCCCGAGCGCGGTCCTGGGCATCCGATCGGCGCTGGGCGGACGGGGCGGGCGCGACGCCGCACCGGTGCGCTCCGCGCTGCTCGGCGCAGTGGTCGCGGTCACGGTCATCGTGACGTCGCTCACGTTCGCCGCGAGTCTGAACGCGCTCGTCTCCCAACCACCTCTGTACGGATGGAATTGGAATTACGCCCTGCTGGCCGGGTTCTCCGCCGCAGAGAACCTGCCGGCGGCCGAGACGACCGCACTGCTCGACCACGATGGCGACGTGGCGCATTGGGCAGGCGTCTACTTCGAATCCGCCACCCTGGACGGGCAGTCCGTGCCCGTGCTGGCCATGAGGCCGGGCGCAGGTGTGAGCCCCTCCGTGCTCTCCGGCCAGACGCTGGACGGGCCGTCTCAGGTCGTGCTCGGACCGGCAACGCTGGCGTCGCTGCACGCACGTGTCGGCGGCACAGTCGTAGCGCAGACGGACGTTCACGCCAAGGTCCGCCTGCGCATCGTCGGGACGGCGACCCTTCCGACGATCGGCGGGTCTGGTGATCCCTCGCTGGCCATGGGGACGGGGGCGGTGATGGCGACGTCGCTCTTCTCGGCCACAGATCTCAACCAGCAGGGCAGCCCGGTTCCCGGCCCGATGGCTGTCTTCATCTCCGTCCGCCGGGGCGTGAGCGACGCCAACGCGCTGCGCTCGCTGGACCACGTGGCGGCGGTGCTCGACCGGTCCTCGGATCGCGATGCGCCGGTCGGCGGGGTCGTCGGCGCGCTGCGCCCGGCCGAGATCGCAGACTCCCGCAGCATCGAGCGCGACCCCCGCGCTCCTCGCCGCTGTCCTCGCTGCCGGAGCGATCGGCGCGTTGGTGCTCACCCTCGTCGCGTCGGTCCGCCAGCGTCGGCGCCAGTTCGCCCTCCTGAAGGCGCTGGGCTTCACCCAGGGTCAGATCGCCACCTCGGTGGCGTGGCAATCCTCGGTGGCGGCCGTGATCGGGGTGGTGCTCGGCGTCCCTCTCGGGATCGCGCTGGGTCGCTGGCTGTGGACGCTGTTCGCCGACGGCATCTCGGCCGTGCCCCATCCGACGGTGCCCGTCCTGTCGGTGGCGCTGGTAGCCCTGGCGGCGATCGTCTTCGCCAACCTGGTCGCGCTCATCCCGGGTCGGGTCGCCGCCAGGACCCGCACGTCGCTGCTCTTGCGGTCCGAGTGACCAGGTCGGTGGGTCCACGCAAAGACCGGCCACGCCAACGGTTCGTTGGAAACGGCCACCAAACGGTGACCATCGCGCCGTCTTCTAGCTCAGATTGAATGACAACCCTGTGAGCGGGAACGTCTCGGCCCCGCTGGTGGCGCACACCTCGACCCCGTACTCGAGCTGCGTCGGCACGTCGGTGGACTTCACCAAACCCTGCGAGACGAGCCACTGCAACGCCGCGAGGATGTCCACCGACCCCGACGAGGTCTGCGTGTCGCGGAAGAACATCAGCTCGCCACCATTGTCGTAGAAGTGGTACGGCACGCCATCGAGCGTCAAGGCCGTGGTCGCCTGAGACGGCCAGTACGACTGCGCCCCGGCCCACTGATTCCAGATCATGATTTCGATGGACCAGTTGTTGAGCCACAGGTCGTAGGCCGCATCCCACGTACCGGCCGCAGGGAAGGCCTCCGAGAAGGTGGATGTGATGGAGTTCCACCCGGAGATGGGCGTCGTCGTACCGCCATTACGACCACCGACGTCGTACTCGGTGTTGGCGTAGGTCTCCACCTGTCCACCGACGTCGGGCTGATTCGACACCGCGTACCAGCTCGCCTGGTTGCACACGTTTAGCGTCTGCGGGCCGTGGGTCCCGCTCCACGCATCGTTGTCAACCCACCAGTACTGGTTGGGGTCGCCGGGGTCGGTGTTGTCCGCTCCCGAGGCGTCGCTGGTCGAGAAGGAGGGATCTGTGCAATTGCCACCGCCGGGCTGTGACGCGCTCACTGCGGGCGGAGCGGCCGTCGGCGTCGGGGCCGTCGGGGACGGAGTCGGCGGAGCGTTCGTGGTCGGAGTCGGCGGAGCCGTCGTGGTCGGCGGCGCGGTGGTTGTCGTCGTGGTCGCGTTGGCTGCACAGCTCGCGGTCTTGTTCGTGGCGCCACCGCCGATGTTCGTCAGATAGTTCGGGCACGCAAGGTCGAAGGAACTGGCGGGACTCAAAGACTGGGTGCCAGGTGACGGTGTGCCACTGGTCGCGTCAGCGAGGGCGACTCCAACTCCAGCCAAGAGAGAAGCTGCCGCCAGGACGGCAAGGATCAGCTTGAACCTCATGAGGAAACGCCACCACTTCCTGAACTCATCGGAGATCCATGATCGCTGAGCGATCGGAACCTTTTCTACCCTCTACCCCGGAGAATGTCCGTGCAACATTCTCGCAGGAGCGCTGGGGGGCCGTAAGACTCTCGTTCGAGGGACCGACTCGTGACGTTGGTACACGAGCCCTTGTCCGGTCCTTTGTTTCGTCTAGGTACCCGTCCCACGTTTCGGCATGTCCCATCATCGTTCTTGAGTGACAAATCCCAGGACAAACAGGGATGAAGTCTTCAGACCGCTCCGAGTCAGCTGGGCTTTGAGGGCTCGATGGCGAATGTCGGCTCGAAGATCGTGCGTTTTGTTTGTCCCGAGCGTCGAGCGTTGCCAACGTTTGGTGCGGCCAGAGCTCACTCGGACCGCTGGCGGCATTCACACTCCTTCGGCGTTTGCACCCGGGCCTTCGCCTTCATCCCCGTTGCTCGGCTAGAACATCCGAAGCAAGATACAGCGGGAAAGGGTTGTCCCGATGAGCGATGTGGCGAAGGGGCCGTGGTGGTGGCCGGCCCGCGATGGCAAGTCGTACCCGCCTCGACCGGCGGCCCTTCGCATCGCGCGTCCTCCTCTCCCGCCGGCTCTGCTCACAACAGTCCGGTTTCAGAAACCGATCAAGAACCCGACTCGCCGACCGCCGTTCTGGTTTCTCCTCGTGATCGCGTTGATCTTCGCAGGCTGCAGCGCCAGCGGGGCGGGTGTCGATACGTCTTTCCTCCATTCAGCACTGGAGAAGCAAACGATCGTCTACTCGGTAACCAGTTCAGGGACGCCGACGTCACCATTGATTACCTACGCCACCCTGCAGAAGGGGGCCGGCCAGCAAGGCTTGGCGCAAGTGAGCAACGTCGCTCTCCCATGGTCGAAGACCGTCACGGTTTCCGGCCAGATCACCGCCTTCTCCCTCAGCGTGCAGAACGGCCCCGGCAGCCTGACCTACGTGGTGTGCACGATCACCGAAGACGGGAAGGTGCTGACCACGAACACGGCCAAGGGACCCTTCGCGTTCGCGTCGTGCAGCGCCGTCGGGGACGCACCGTGATCAGGACACTCGACGGGTATGCCCTCAGAGCGCATTCTCATAAGACGTTTCCCGCACAACCCAGTGTCCTGGTCGTGTCGCCCAAGAGGAAGGGATCGGAGGCCGGGCCATCAGCGCCCCTATCCAGACGGCCCGGCCTCCGATTCGCCAAGTCCCTTTCGTAGCGGGAGGTATATCAACGAACACCCCGGTGGCAGCCAGGGGCCGTTCGTACCAAATACTCACAACAATCCGACAACGGACTTCCTGCGATACCGACCAACGGGCCTGGGCCCACCGGTCCAGACCAAACGGCTCCGCTCGCGATGCCGAACCGGGTCCGAGCGGCCCCCTTCCGGGATCTGCTCTTGGTCGGCTCGCCTTCGGACGCTCGGTCCGCATGTCATTCGGCACTCCGTCCCTCATGACGGATCCGCGTGCCCGCGTTGGTCCCCGCGGCTTTGGAGAACCTCGCGCATCCAGTCCTTCCCGGCGTTGCCGGCTCGTTCCCCTCCCCAACCCCCGCTCCCCCCCGGGCCCATTCTGAGGCCCCGTCGTCATCCCAACTGGCCTGGACTGCGATGGCGCCTCGCGGCGGGCAACGGTTCGGGCAGCCGCGGTGACCAGCTCCTGCACGCATGGCCGCCGGTGCGATCTTCGCTTCGACGGCCAAACAGACTGCTCGGTTCAACCTTCCTTTCGGCGACACCGTCGCGACCAACTGGTCCTGGCCACGAACGCGGCGTTGCGTTGGCCAACAGCAGGATCCAGTGGTTGCAGACTGCATGTTCGGCGCGGTCGTTTCGCGTCAAGACGAGCCGTTGGGTGGTGAATCGGGGGTGCGACGGAGCCAGTGGATTCTCCGTCGTCCGGGACCCCCGATTCACCTGGACCCGACGCCCCTGACCAAATTGAGCGTCGCTAAATCCCCTTGATACGGACGGTTTTCATGGCATCCCACAACAGCGCGAGCCCCTTTGCAACAATTGTTGTTGGGCCGGCCGCAAGGCCGGTGCCGGCGTTACGACCCCGCTTGCCATCCCAAAGCCGCCACTTGGGAGAGGCGCGGGGTCGTTTCGCGTCGTCAGTGATCGCTGGATGAACCTTCGGCCACCGATTCCCGGTCGGTCGCAAATCGCAACGAAACCGACATTTCCGGCCGGTAGACCACACGGTGCCGCACACGACCCCGTTTCCCCCAACCCCCCCCCGGGAGCGGGGTCGTGTCGCGTCATACGGGACCGACTGCCTGCCAGCCTGCATGGAGATCTGGGCGGTGTGGGCCCTGAGGCTTCGTGTGCGACGCTGCACACAGTCCGGCGTGGTCGCCGGGCATCGAGTCCCCGTCCTACGTGGGGCGCCTGATTCTCCGTGAAGGTCGGGTGTATTCGTCACAGGTCGAAGCGTCCGGAAACGACGATGTGGACCCGGTGGCGCCTGGGAGAAGCGAGTACCGGCTCGACCAGTCAGTCGACGACTCGCCTCTGTCCATCGATGGAGCGATACGCCGCCCGTGGTCACTGCCCTTGGTGCGGCGTTCATGGAGCGGTCGCGTGGCTCGGCGTCTCCGCGAGGCCGGAGCATGCTGGTCCAATGGAAAATGGTTCTGCGCGTCGGCGAAACGACCGCCACCGCAACCACGAGGTCAGCTGCTTCGGTGCGGTCATATGCGAATCGCCGCACTCCCCGCTGGCCATGACTCCGCCCTCCCAGGTCCGTCGCATCCGGCTCGAGAGGGTCCATCCGTCACGAGATATCTGAATCAGCCGTTACACACAGGTTTCCCCCACCGACTCTTTGGGCAGCATTAACAACATGGATCCAATTCGTCCGCAGCGGTTCCCACATGGTTCTCAGAATGCCGGTCAACGTCGACACGTATCCGGGGACCTGCGCTTTTGCAGACCAAAGCTGGTTTCCGCACCGTTTTCCCTGGTCAAGACCTTCAGCGGCGCAGAATCTCGCGCCGAGGCGGGATCAGAGTCATGGCACCTCGGGGACCGGCCTGGCACAGCCCATCGCCCATATATGAGGGTTGCATCCCCATCTGTTGTGCATCCGTTGTGCGAAGCTGGTCACGTCGGTACTCTCTACGACTCGATGGAGCCCCGTCTACAGGAGGTCGGACCTGTGCAAGTCGCTGATCCCCCAGCGATCCACGAGGACGTGCAGCCAACCCTCGGCCGTACTCGACTCGACTTCAGCGAGCAGCTGAGTCTTTTTGGAGCGAACGACGCTCGCCCGCCCCAGACCTCAGTGAGGTCGTGGGCAGCGCTGGCCCTTGCCCTCGTCATTGTTCCCTGGGTCCTTGTCGGTTGGATGATCTGGACCCTGACCTAGAAGGTCGACCCACCAGTAGCCGGCCTGCGGAAGTTCTGACACGCAAGGCCGCTCGGGCGCCAGTGATCGAAGTCTGACGCGCCACAACCCTATTGGAGAATTCGTCGCGCAGAGCGACCTTCCCGCACGCGTTGAGTTTTGCTGTGAGCGACTCGACGAGATCGTTGCTGCCCTGGGGCGTCGGGGATACCTGATCCCTCTTTCAGTCCTCGCATACGTCAATCCCACAACCATCCGATCGTCGCGTGATGTGGTGTGGTGAAGATTTCGCACCGCCGACGTCTCCCGCTCGCCGACAGTCGACCCGACGAGATGTCCCAAGCGCTCGTCGAACCATGCAGAGATCCAGTTCGTACGCGGACACGTTGCGAGCTAAAGGAGTTCATCGAGCCGCAGAAGAGCGTCCTTCCCCGCGCGGCGTTCACATCACTGGCCTGTTCTGACGGTGATGCTGAGCCGAATCCGCCTGTCGCGGAGCGCTCACTCCCGACTCACTGGTCCTCGAGCGCAAGCCCCCGGGCCGGACCTCGGTGGCCAGCCTGCCTTGGCCGGGGCGATCGGACCCCCGTCCCGGGCCGGCGGTCCACCAGAACGCCGTGGAGGTGGCGAGGTGAGGATCAAGCCGACCGGGACGGGGATTACACCAAACAGAGCGCCCTGGCGCTTCTTTGATAGGCAACCTGCCCGCCGAGAGCCGGAGCGTCACTCACCGATGGCGGCTAAGAACCGGACGTGCGAATACCCCCGCTCCGGACGGCGAAACCTTTCTCGGCGAGACCGCTTCAGAACCCTCGAGCATCCCGTGAGGCGACGACTCCGCGCTATGCCGGTGCTCATCGGAGCCGGCGAGGCTGTGAAGGCGTCCAACAGCTTCCTGCCAAGGCTTTGCTCAGCTGATGCTGGGACATGTCCCGGTTTGGTCACCGATGGTGCCCAACCTGCGGAGCGTGGGACCGTCGACCAGCCAGCCGTCCGGACTCGTCAGCTGCATGTAGAAGTCCCAGGCGCGTACGTGTCCGAGGCGCTCCAGGAAGAGCGACATCGCCGTCCCGTGTGAGACGAACCCGACGAAACCGATCTCGGAGGCATCGGCTACCGCGTGCTGCATCCTCTGGAGCACCGACCCCTGCGATTCCCAACCGGCGACGGTGCGGCCGGTGAGGTACGTCTTCGCGGTCTCTCTGAAAGCAGCGTCGCTCCGCACCTCTGGACGGCGGACTTCATTGAGTCGAGCGTCTTGATCCGTGGGGACCTCGAGAAGGTCGGCGAGGACGCAGCCCGTCTGCACCGCCTTGGGTTCCGCACTCGTCCGGAAACCCTGAAGGCCGAGACCTCTCACCGCATCGGCCAGCTCAGCCACGGCTCCGGCGGCGTTGGGGTCGAGATCCCAATCTGGTGGGGACAGTGAGCAATCTCGAAGCGGCCTGGCGTGGCGCACGAGAACGAACGGGCCCATCCGGCCACGCTATTGCTGGGTACGGGGCCGGATCAGTTCCGGGTCACGTCCCGCCACGACTCGTGACTGACGTGAGCGGCTGTACGTGACCCGGTGCTGAGAACTTACCGGGCCGTTCCACCAAGGCGCGCGCGCCATCTCTGTGACCCAGAGTAAGCACGAGAGCCTCCGGGACGTGCCTTTCTGTGGATGGCCATCCAAGGACCCTTCGGCGGCTGGACCGCCCACGGGGAGTCGCACCGTCTCCCCTGATGGAAGCTACGAAACAGACGTCTTGAGACCGCCAGCCGGGACCCGGTGTGCTGCCGGGCTGGGGGCGCCCGGCCGAGCGCTCCAGGTCAGGCGGCGGAACCCCAGAAGGGAGCGTCACCGAAGGCGAACACTCCCCCGTCGCCCGCCACCATGTAGTAGCCGGCGCCGTCTGAGGTCGTCGTGATCCCCGTCACCGGGGCGGCCAGCGGGATGCCCCCGAGCGAGCCGTAGAAGGTCGCGTCGAAGGAGAAGACCCCGCCGTCACTGGCGACCAGCCAGTACCCACCCAAGCCGTTGCCCACCATGCCCACCACCGGTTTGTTGAGCGGGGTGCCCCCCATGGAGCCCCAGAAGTGCGCGTCACCGAAGGCGAAGATGCCGCCGTCGCTGGCCACCACGTCGTAGCCGAGACCATCGGAGGACGAGGCGATGCCGACGACGGGCCGGTTGAGCGACTGGCCCGGCGGGAGGGCACCCGGGACCGAGCCGAAGAACCGAGCGTCACCGAAGGAGAAGACACCGCCGTCGGATGCGACCAGCCAGTAGCCGCCGTGGTCCGGCGTCGAGGCGATGCCCACCACCGGCGCGTTGAGCGACGTGCCACCCATGGACCCGTAGAACGGCGCCCCGTAGGCCCACACTCCCCCGTCGGCCGTGGCCACCCAGTAGCCGCCCGACGCCGCGGCGGCGACCCCCACCACGGCCACGTTGCCGTAGGGCATCCCCTGGTTGGTGGCGTTCCCCTGTACGCCGATGCCACCGCCCGCCTGGGCCAGCCAGTAGCCGAGGTTGCCCGGCGTGGCCGCTATCCCGACGTAGGACCCCGGATTGGCGACGATGACGAAGGGCGCCAGCAGGGTCGAGGCGCTGACGTTGCCGAAGGAGCTGCACGGCGTGCCCTCGAGCGTGGAGCTGGACACGGTGCCCGTCACGGCGCTCGAGGCCGAGAACAGGTAGGCGTTGCTCGCCGGGTCGGCGCAGTGCGGGGACCATTGCCACAACAGTGAGGGCGGCGGCTGACCCGGGAGGAAGCTCACGGTGAGGGCATGGGCCAGGCCGTTCCCGTTCACGTTGCCCGGGCGGGTCCCACCCGCCGTCGCGATGGTCCCGGTCACCGAGATGGTGGCGTTGCAAACCTGCCCCGCCACGGCGGGGATCGTCGGGACGACGAAGGCGAAACTGCCGGCCGCGCCCTCGACCTGCGGTGTTCCGAGGGTCAGGCCGCATGAAGTCGACGCGCCGGCCGGAACGGGCGCAAGGACCACCACAGCCGACAGGAAGGACACGGTCCCGATTGCCAGCGCGGCTGCGGTGACCACGCGCCCGACGATGCGCCCCAGGTGTACGTGCGATCCGGACATATCGTCCCCCCTCGCTCGAACCGCCGGATTGTCTCGCCGGCTGTGTCAGTCGTACCATGAACGGGCCTGATGCGCCCGGCCCGTCCCGTCCGCTGGGCGGTGGCGTCATCCGTCCGGGGTGGCCACGAACACTGGCGTTGAACTGGCCTTTTCGTGACGGCAGGTGGTTGTGGGGCTCCCGCGAGGCTCCGTTGGAGATCAACGGACGCCCAACATCCTCGCGGATCGGCTCCCTCGGGGTGATCAGGAGCTGGCCAGCTCCTGATCAAGGTCAGGTCGCCATGCCGACGATCGGGGCGAGGTGGGCACCGGCGGAGCCGAAGAACCGTGCGTCGCCGTAGGAGAAGATCCCGCCGTCGGAAGCCACCAACCAGTAGCCGTCGCCGTCGGGCGTGGCAGCCATGCTGACGATCGGCTGGTTGAGGTGCAGGCCCCCGGTCGACCCGAGGAAGCGGGCGTCGCCGAAGCTGAAGATGCCGCCGTCGGAGGCCACCAGCCAGTAGCCGTCGCCGTCGGGCGTGGCAGCCATGCTGACGATCGGCTGATTGAGGTGCAGGCCCCCGGTCGACCCGAGGAAGCGGGCGTCGCCGAAGCTGAAGATGCCGCCGTCGGAGGCCACCAGCCAGTAGCCGCCGCCGTCGGGGGTCGGCGCCATGCCCACGATGGGCTCGTTGAGGTGCAGGCCCCCGGTCGACCCGAAGAAGCGGGCGTCGCCGAAGCTGAAGATGCCGCCGTCGGAGGCCACCAGCCAGTAGCCGCCGCCGTCGGGGGTCGGCGCCATGCCCACGATGGGACGGTTCAGCCGCAGGCCACTGGTCGAGCCGTGAAACCCCGCGTCGCCGAAGCCAAAGATGCCGCCGTCGGATGCCACCAGCCAGTAGCCGCCGCCGTCGGGCGTGGCCACAACGTGGGTGATCGGGGCATTGAGCGTCGGGACCGGCACTCCCCCGAGGTCCGGGACCGAGCCGTGCGCATCGACCGCGCCGTCGGCGTGAGCGATCCAGTACCCGTCGGACCGGGCCGCTGCGGTCGACCTCCCCGTAGCCGACGCCGTCGGCGGGATGGTCGTCGGGGTCGGGGGCTGGGTGGTCGTTGTCGTCCGAGTGTTGGCGGACCCGTTGAAGGTCGACCCGGCATCTTGGGGTACGACGGCGGCACCCGAGCTGGGGTCGGTGTAGCCGCCGCTCCACTGGGCCCAGCTCACGGTGTCGCCCTGGTACATGGAGTCGAACACGAACGGCCCGTTATAGGTGTTGTCGCTGAAGACGACGCCCTGGTGATCGACCAGGTTCACCGGCACGGCGTCACCCTCATAGGGCGCAGAGGTGCCCCATTCCGAGTAGACGCCGACGAACCCGCAACCCTGGGCTGCCGTGCAGTCCGAACCGATGGCGGCCGGCGTGAGGCTGAGGGTGTTGCCGGTGACCAGGATGTTCTGGCTCTTCCAGCGGCAGTTGTCGTAATAGTCGGGATTCTGGCCGGGCCCGGCCGCGGCGGTGTCGTGGGCCGTGCACGAGGACACGCTGTAGACGCTGGGGTCGTCGAGGGTGCAGTAGTCGCTCGAGGTGTTGTCCGACTGGGTCCCGCAGAAGCGGTCGGAGTCCTCATAGATGTCGACGCCGCCCCAGTTGTCGGTCAGCATGTTGCCCGAGATCACCGACTTGGTGTCGTAGGGGCCCGGCACCGCGGCATCGCTCCCGGAGTTGTTGACCTCAATGGCGCCGGTGCCCGGGTTGTTGGGGCCGGCGATCCAGCCGTTGTCGACGAACGTGTTGTCGGTGATGGAGACGTTGTACGAGATCTCGTACATGAGGGCCACGTCCCAGTTGTGAGAGAAGTAGTTGTCGCTCACGTCGAAGCCGGTGTTGTCGGTGTCCATCCACAGCCCCACCGACTCGTTGTCGTGGATGTAGTTCCCCGTCACTGTGGCGCCCAGGTCGTTCCAGAACTTCGCCCCGCCGCTACAACCGCAGGTGCCGGTCCCGTCGGTGTCGTAGTTCTGCGTGTCGTTGTCACTGATCTCGTTGTTGGTGATGGTCAGGTTGGTGACCGGGACCGAGTCAGAGCCCGAATAGGTCTGGAAGCCGTACTGGCCGTTCCTGGTGAGGCAGTCGTCGTTGAGCACGCCGTTCGAATCCACCATCACGCCGGCCCCGTCGGGGTTGTTCTCGATGGTCGAGTTCTCGACCACCCAGCCGCTGCTCAGGTCCTGGTTCACCGCTCCTTGCGACTGGGGGGCGGTGAAGTTCTCGATGGTCAGGTACTCGATGGTCACGTTGGTGCCGGCACCCTCAATGGCGAAGTCGTTCTTGTCCTGGCCGTCGAGGATCGCCCCCGGGCCGCCGACGATCCTGTCGTTGTCGGCGGCGTCGATCTGGTCGTACTCCCCTGTCCCGAGCGTGTGGGTGCCCGGTGCGAACCAGTAGGTCGTCGAGGCGGCCAATGGGCCCGCGAAGAGCGCAGCGTCGTCTCCCGCCGGGACACTGACAGCCCCCGGTGGGGGTGAAGCGGGCCCGGTGAGCAAGGACGCATTGCCGCACACCGTCACCGGTGGCGAGGAGGGCGCCGAGGTCGCCGACGCGGCCGAGGTCCTCAGGGCCGCGGGACCGGACACGGCGAACACGGTGAGGCCACTGGCGAGGAGGGCGGTGGTTGCGGCGTAGCCGAGGAGAGCTCGAATCCTGCCCGAGTGTTCGCGTCGGGCGGCGCGCTCGTCCATAGTGAGTATTCGGCCACAGTGCCCTCCCTCTTGAAGTCGCTCGCGTCATCGGTGACCGAGAACGCTGGGCTCGTGCTGGCATTGGTTGCGACGGCCGGTTCCCGTCGTTACATTTGTCCTCCGCAAATGTGGGACATTGTCCCCACCGCAATCGGTGTGGAGTGGTCATCACGTGGTCCCGGACGCGTTGCCGGCCGCCGCAAAATGGACGACGGATCGACGTCTGCATCAAATCGGGGTGGTCGGCGGTCAGTTCGAGGGCTTCGGAGATGCCGGGGCCTGTTGTGAAGATGAGCCAGCACGGCCCAAGTCAGGTCAGGGCATGACAGACAACAGTGTGGGCACAGCACGAATCGGCGTGGTCGGAGCCGGCATCGTCGGGCTCGCCGTGGCTCGCGAACTGCAGCAGGCGATGCATGTCGATGTCACGGTGATCGACAAGGAACGCACCGTGGCCGCGCATCAGACGGGTCGCAATAGCAACGTCGTGCACTCCGGCGTCTACTACCCGCCCGGGTCACTCAAGGCGACGTTGTGCCGGCGTGGTGGTGCCCTCCTGCGCTCCTACTGTGCCGAGCACGGCCTGCCGTACGAGGAACTCGGCAAGGTCATCGTCGCGTTGCGCGACGACGAGCGGCCCCGCCTCCTCGACCTGGCCGGTCGGGCGGAGGCGAACGGCATTCCCGGGTCACGGTTGATCAACGCGGCGGAGCTGCGCGAGCGCGAGCCACATGTGCGGGGGCTCGCCGCCCTGTTGATCCCGGGAACGGCGGTCGTCGACTTCCGCCTCATCGCCGAACGGCTCGCCGCCGACATCGTGCAGGGGGGTGGCGAGGTGATTCTGGGGCACCCCGTCACCGGTATCGATGTCCGGTCCTCGGGGGTGCGCCTCGCCACCGACGAGCACGGGCAGGTCTTCGACCATGTCGTCGTCTGCGCCGGCCTCCAGTCGTCGCTGCTTGCTCGCATGGTCGGCGCCGACCCGGACCCTGAGATCATCCCCTTCCGAGGGGAGTACTACGAGATCGTCCCCGAGCGCTCCGACCTCGTCCGGGGTCTCGTGTATCCGGTTCCGGACCCCCGCTTTCCCTTCCTGGGCGTGCATTTCACACGGGGTCTGGGTGGGCACGTCCATGTCGGGCCCAACGCGGTCCTGGCCCTGTCACAGGAGGGATACCGCTGGAGCGATGTACGGCTCCACGACCTCTGGCGCACGGTGACGTACCCGGGCATGCGCAAAATGGCCCGCCAGCATTGGCGCATGGGCGCCCGGGAGATCGGCGGCTCCGTGAGCGCGTCCCTCTTCTTTCGCCGGGCCCGGGCCTACGTACCCGACCTGTCCCGCGGTGACCTCGTCCGCTCGGGCGCGGGCGTGCGAGCCCAGGCCCTGCGCCGAGACGGCAGCCTCGTCGACGACTTCGTCATCGACCACCGGCCGCAGGTGACGCTGGTGCGCAACGCACCGTCGCCGGCCGCGACGGCGTCCCTGGCCATCGCCGAGCACATCGTCGGTGCCATGGCGGACAACGACCCGGCGCTCGCACGTCGAGCCCGCTCGCACCGGGTCCTCAACAACTCCGATGGACCACCAGCGAATCGAGCAGTCCGCCCCACTGATGGATGATGTCCCTCAGGTACGGGCGCGACTCTGAGATGGGAACGGTGACCACCCGGCCCGAGAAGCATCGCTCGGTCAGCAGGCGGGCCCGCGTGACCTGATCTCGACCAGGCACGATCATCAGGCTGTGCCAATGGTGGCGTTCGGCGTAGCGCCCCGCGAACTCCGCCTCGCCCCGCGTGTTGCCGGCGCCGTCCACGAAGCACACCACGTCGACCCGAGGCACCTTCGGGCACGAGGTGTCGGATGCCTCTCCACCCTGGGAGAAGAGGAGGACCGGGGCGTATCCCTTCCGGGCCAGGGAGATGGCCAGTGCTTCTCGAGTCGTCTCGTCGCCGCCGTTGAGACTCAGGATGCCGTTGACGTGGGTCGGCTGGTCCGAGGCGGGAAAGACGAAGAGCCGCAGGGTCGCGGCCGCGAACACGACTCCGACGAGGATCAGGATCCCAAGACTCCCGACCAGCAGCCAACGTCGACGGCCGTGGCCGGCTGCCTTGCCCTCTGCCGGGTCATGGTTACCTTCGGGCGGGGGAACCGACATGGCGTCCGCGGTCTCGGGTCCTGCTGTTTGCGAGAGTGAGCTCGTCACTTCAGGAACGACCCGCGGCAGCGATCACGCTGCGGTCCTCGCTGCCGTGGCGTACGAAGTGGTCAATGTTTTCGCGCAAAGAGCCCATGCTTGAGAGGTTGCAGGCAAGGTGGTGATACATCGGAGCGTCCGACCGTGTTCCGCTCGGCGCAGCCGACCGAACCCCGAGAATAAATGCACGTCGCTCAGTATGATTTCGCAATGGCGGATGCCACAATGATCGCAGGTAGGAATCTGCAGGAACGGGTGGGGTACTTGAGTCGAGCAGCTCTCGTCGTGGCCTCGCATCCTACGGAGGGATTGGACCGGATCCGCGGCAGATTGGAGATCATCCTCTGCGAGCGTCTTCCTTCCGTGGCGGGTCGCAAACCCTCGGCGACGACGACCGAACCTGTGCGGGATCTCCATGCGCTGCTCGGCATGGCGTGGCCGTGTCCTCTGCAAGAGCGCTTCGACGCCGCATGGAGCGAACTCGTCCAACGGATGGGTTCCGCCGATCACCAGGTGGGTGAGGGGCACGATGCCGATGCGAACCTCGCCCACGTCGTCTGGTGCGCAGTGCAGCACATGCACCCACAGCGCGTTCTCGAGACCGGGGTCGCTCGAGGCGTGACGAGCGTGCTCGCGCTCGGAGCCATGGCCCAGTCCAACGGCGGCGTCGGTCGCCTCTGGAGCATCGATCTCCCACCAATGATGTCCGGCTGGCATGAACAGTCCAAGGTGCTGGTGGACGAGACCGCATGGCCGAACTGGACGTACATCCGAGGCTCGAGCCGAAGGACGATGGCACCAACCTGTGCGTCCATCGACTCGATCGACATATTCATCCACGACAGCCTCCATACGCGTCAGACGATGAGGTACGAGTTCGAGAACGCGTGGCCGTTCATGCGTTCCGGCGCGCTCCTGGTGTCCGATGACGTCGAGGGTAATTCGGCCTTCGTCGATTTCGTGACGTCGCGCGGTGTCGAGGAATGGTTCACCGCACCGAAGGCTGGCAAAGCGGGGATGTTCGGAGTGGCCCTCAAGCCATAGGGCTCAGGCTCACGTGCCGGTCAACGAAACGGGACCAGGGCCCTCGATCTCTCGGATCTCGTGGTCGCCAGCAGCGGTGGCATGAGACAGGACATCGCCACGGCCAAGTCCAAGAGGTTGTCCGAAGGTTGCCCGAGGCCGGTCTGCGTGAACGACTCCACAATGCAGTACACAATCAGAAAGAGGGCCACGGCTCTTCCGGGACCGCGCGGGCTGATGAGCGCGACGATGAGGAGGGTCAACAGGACCAATCCGTCGAGGACGTCGCCGATGAGGCCTTGATCCTGATAGGTCGAGAGCCAGCTCGAATCGATGGGTATGCCGTTGTACCCGTCGTACGACATCCCGTACCCGAGGAGGGCGTTGGCCTCGGTCCGCGGCTGAGCCACGACCTCGGTCCAGACGTTGGTGCGCCCGGTGAGGTTCGTCAGCGCTTGGGTGTTCTGACCTCGCTCGAACCACCCGGTGATGAGCGGGGCAAAACTCAGTGCGCCGATTCCCACCACCAGGATCGTCACCACCAGGGCCCGCCGCGCTCGCTTGCGGCTGAGGAAGAGGCTCAATCCTCCGACGAGGATGCCCGCCAGCATGGAGACCAGGGCCACGCGGGAATGGCTGAGGAGCAGGATGGCAGCGGAGACGGCGACGACAATCGCCGTCCCTCGTGTCCGCAACTCCCCGCCGAGCCACATGACGATGGTGATCCCGACGAATGTCGCCGCGTAGTGCGCCACCTGGGTCGGCTGAATCGGCCAGAGGATCCCCCCCAGGCGTCCGCCGGTCGCGTTGTCGAAGGCTCGGTGCGGCGAGATGGCCAATCCGACGAGGACGGTCCCCATGACGACCAGGAGCGCCTTTCGCTGGAATTGGAGGATCATGAGATCCCGGCGCCCCCACCACGGTGTCGTCAACCACAGGGCGCCGACGAAGGCGACGAATCTGAACCAGCGGATGATCGAGTTGAAGCCGAAGTAGCCGCGAAAGCTCATGATGGCCGCGAACAGGCACATCACCGTCAGCAGGATCAGGAAGATATTGGGCCTGACGAGGAGCCTCTTGTTCGTCGTCAGAATCAGGACGAGCGCCGCTCCGAGCGCCAATTCCGGGAGGGCCTTGCCCAACTGGTGCGGAATGGGGAGCAGATTCGTCGGGCCCGCCGTGTAGGTCATCACGTTGAAGACCAGGAGGCCCCACACCCAGCCGACCCGTCGACGGATCGACCGCTCGTTGGGACCGGCCAGGAGTCCCCAATCACGTGCCAACTCGGGGGAGAGCACGGAGATCGGAATGTCCTCCGAGACGGACCCCGCCTTGCTGTTCATCCGCGAATGACGCCGTCGGCCACCGGCACCCCTACCAACGGAGATTCCGGCTGCAGAAGGCCGACCGACTCGTCATTCTCATCCGCCCCCGTCAGGATCCCGGATCGGATGGTGATCCCGGCGGCACGAAGCAGGATTGCCGTCGAATTCACCGCCGTGGCGCTCGATCGACCGGCCGTCACCGTCACGAGAGCCTGCTTCGCCCAGTTGAGATGCCAGGCACCCCTCGAGGGATCGACCCTCGTCAGAACCAGGACGGTACTTGCCCCGTCGGTTGTCGCCACCCACGGTGGCTCGACGATCTCGTTCATGTCGTCTTCCGGAGGCGTGAACACCTGCAGACTGCCCGAGCGATCGATCAGAAGCGGCTCCATGCTCCGGGACAGGAGCCCTTCGTCCGTGAGATCCGCCACCAGCACCGATTCGCCCTCGTCGGTCAGGCGCTTGGTCAGCACGGCCAAGGCTGCCGCCGGGACCGCGATGTCGTCCATGGCGACGACCAGCAGCGTCTTGCGGCCTTCCTGGCGTACGCCTCGTCGACGCATGTAGCCAGCGAGCGCACTGACCTCTCCTTGCGGCTCGAGAGTCGACTGCCTGATCCACCGCTCCTGATGCCGCCGTGGCACCTTCACCGGCTTCAGGCTCAACTCGACCGGTGCACCGAGCAACGAAGCGACCTCGTCCCGGCGCCGCAGCTTGTCCGACAGAACCGCCTGCACGGCGACGTAGACCACGCCGATGAGGAGCCCGGCGATGAGGCCGGCAAGACCGTCCAACCCGAAGAGTTTCACGGTCGAGGACGGTGCCAGCGTACCGGGTGTCACGACGCGACTTCCGGTAGTGACGCCGACGCTCGCAACCTGGTTCTGCTGGACCGTCTGCTCCAGGGTGGAGAGCTCACTCGTGTCCGACGCCTGCTCGCCCTGAAGGGTGCTCAGCTGGTTGCTGCCCGCTGGCGTGGCATTGATGGTGGTGGTCAGCTGGCTTATCTGCTGCTGCAACGCATCGATCTGCTCGTTCAGCGCCTTGTTGGCACTGTCGGTCTGCTGCTGGATCCTCTGCGCACGAAACTCGAGGAACGCTGCCGCCAGGGCGTTCGCCCTTCGCACGGCTTCGGCCTTGTTCGGTCCGGCGACGTTGAGCACGAGGACGTTGTCGCTCTCAATGGTTCCGGGCGCCTTGCCGAGCAACGCGGTGGGATTGAGGGAGCGCTCGCCCAACAGATCGGCCGCCCGCTGTCCGACCCCGATCGTCTCCAACAGCGCCACGTCGTTGGCCATGCCCACCGTCGGATCGGACCCCGGAGCCTGGGCCAGGTAGAGCGTGGCGTGTGCGCTGTAGCTCCGTGGCACCACCACGTGGAAGGCGAGCCCGACCAGCAGGCCCAGCGCGGCGAGGCTCAGCCAGACCTTGCGACGGCGTCGCAGGGCGCCCAACACGTACCGAAGACTGACCAGGCGGCCGACGAGCACAATGGGCGGCTGCGACTCTGACGAGTTGGGCTGAGCAACGCTCGGATCGGACTCACGTGGGATGCCACCCAGGTCCTGGAAGGCATGTCCATCTCGCATCGTTGTCACCGTACGTCGGCACCTCCACTCCAGGGCTCCAAGGCGCGTGACTGCCGGAATTGCGTCACCTGTTCGTTCGCACTGGGTAGCGAGCCGAGCGTCCGATCGCCGCTCATCGGATTCGTCACGAACAGGCCTTTCACGGTCAGGCCCTCGTGGCCGATGGCGATGAGGACGCGGGCGAGGTGATCTTGGTCCACGAAACCCGCCGAGATCGCCAACATGACCATGCCGCGCGCCACGAAGGCGGGGAGTTTGGGTTGATCAGGACTCAGGACGATGGAAATGATTGTGAGCGCGCTCTCGTCCTCGTCGACCGAGGGCGAGCCCTTGCACAGCCGGAGATTCGGTCGCGGCGGCTCACCGCCGGCCGTCAGACGATCGCAGGCGTCGTTCAGCCCACGTGATCCCGGGTCGTCCGATGTCAGGACGAGGGACGTGGGAATGTCCATTGCCGCGGATGCCACTGCGAAATGGGCGAGCGCGGCCGTGCTGGGTGTGTCCTCGGCCAGCGTGATCACCGTCAGGACCCGGCCCCCCTCCTCGGGAACGTCCAGGTGATTGAGCACCTTGCGGACGTTCCACAACTCGGTATCGGCCGGCTCGTGTTCCCGCAGCAGGGTCAGCCACTCCGAAGACCTGCTGCCCATGTGCCCGACGCTGAAGGAGAGCACGACGGGGACACCGGCCACCGCGGCGATCTCGTCGCGGCTGGTCAGGTTCGACTTCCGTTGCCGGAGGACGATGAAGGTCCCGCCGACGAGCAGCCCGACCACGGCCCCGATGACGATGGGGATCGCTCGGCTCATGACGGTCGGCCCGGTTGCGGGCGACGCACGCTGAATGACCTCGGTTCCACCGTTCGTCGCGGCGTTGTTGAGCTTCGCCGAGGCGATCTGGCTGTTCACGCTCTGCAGCTGCAGCGCCGTGTTCGCCTGGGCCGCGGTCAACGAACCCAGAAGCTCGGTCTCCTGCTGCGCCGCTGTCGATTGCGGCGTGGCCTTGGCAATTGCGGCCTGCTCGAGTTGGATCTCCTGGTCGTACTTGTTGACCTGCGCGGTCAATGCCGCGTCTTGCGACTCGAGACCGGCCAGCGCACTCGATCCGCTCGACACATCAGCCGACGTGACGAAGACGACCAGCTGGTTGGCCACCGAGTTGGCCAATGCCTCGGCCGCACGGGGAGAGGGTCCCGATGCGGTGATCTGGACGAGGTTCGAAGCGACGGGCGCAGCCTTGACGCGGGCCTGGGCCGTCTGGATCGTGACTTCAGGAGTGACCTTCGATCCTGCTGCGCCCAGCACAGCCGAGCTCACGGCGATCGCACTGTCGGTGATGTTGCTGTTGGACGTGGTTCCGTTGGAACCCCCGGCCGTGTTGGTGGTGGCCTCCGAATTCGGCACGAGGACCATGGCCGTCGAGGTGTAGGACTTCGGCCGCGTGAAGACGATGGCCGCCGGTATCAGCGCACCGACGAGGACGAAGGCAGCAAGCAGCCAGCGCTGGCGGCGCAAGAGCCAGAACACTCGCCCCGTATCCAACGTTTGCTCAGACATTTGAGGCCTTTCCTCGGCGTCGCGATGACGCGTCCTGCGCCCGTAGTGACTGAGTCACTGGGACCAACCCTGATACATCGATGCCCCGCCGGTGGCGCCGACAGGCGAGCCCACGCCCGGCAGTCGGCGCCCCTCGCCGATTCCTGGCTCCACCAGGGCGGCCACCGGGGGTGATCCCCCATAGCTCACGCTGTTCACGACCGGTCTGCTGCGGCCCGGATCGGCCTGGTGACGGTCGAGGACTCGGGACCCAGGCTGGAAGCTTTCCGGCTGACTCTGGCCCCGATGTCGGTGTGGGCGAGGTACGTGGCGAGTTGCGCGCGATTGTTGAGGTCGAGCTTGCGATAGAGGCGGCTGACATAGTTCCGGACCGTCTTCTCCCCCAGGTGCAGTTGCCGAGCGATCTCTGCGTTGTTGGCCCCTTGGGCCATGATGCGGAGCACATCCGACTCCCGGTGGGTCAAATGTGCCGACGGATCCTCTCCCAGGACCCACCGGGCCGCCTCGTTGCAGAGAACCTGATCACCCAGATGGACGGACACGACCGCGGCCCTGGTCGCTTCCGGAGACGTGTCCTTCAACAGGACGCCGGCGGCTCCCGCGATCATGGCGGGACGGACGCGCCAGTCCGGGTTGGACGTCAGGACCAGCGTCTTGGTGGCGGGGCACTCCGATGCGAGCATCCGGATGACATCGATGCAGTTCGCCCTCGACAGCTCCAGGTCGATCAGGACGACGTCCACGGCATGGGCGGTACAGAGTGCGATCAGGTCAGGATCACCGTCCGAGACACCGACGACGTTGAGGTAGTCGTCCTCGCCGAGAAGACGAGCCAACCCGAAAGCGAACAGCTGTTCGGCCGCGACCACGACGACGGTGATCTTCGAGCCGGTGAACGACAAGCCGCCTGAGGCTGCTGTTCCTTCAGGAGGCTGTTGGAGTTCGCTGTTGAGCACTGACTGAGATCCCGGGATGGTCTGATGATCCGACGAATCCGGATCGGCTGGCGCGGTCGGCGCGAGGCCGCATCTGGAATTGGCATCTGTAGAGAGGACCGAGAGCCGCACAAGATACGGTCTCGGGGGATCTTCTCCCCCCGGACGGGCATTGAGCCCTGGAGGCACAGTTGCCCCTTGTGACCAGGGATTTACGCTCGCCGGCTGTATCTGGGTGCCGCTGTCACGCTCTGTGTGTCGTGGATGGTCCCAGTGGATCTTCCGCCGAAATCTCAATGACGCGTACACACGCCAGCGAGTGCCCTGCTCGCCCAGACCGGGACCGATAACGAATATGCCCGGAAAGCGACTCGGAATCCTGTGGCCTTCCCGCGGTGGCACGGCCACCCGGGCCACCACGACCATGGCGGATCAGTGCGTGGCGTCCGCATCGAATTTTGCGGTCGGCATCGTCGTGGCCCGCATCAGCGGTCCCGCCGGTCTCGGGGCGTTTGCCCTGGCCTACACGATCTGGATCCTGTTGACGACGATCCATCGGTCGATGATCACCGACCCGATGGCGATCATGGGTGACATGCGTGGGGACGAGAAGGACGAGTACGTTCGGCGCGGGTTTGCCGCCGACGTCACCCTCGGCCTGATGGCCGCCTGCACCATTGCCGCAGTGGGTTCTGCCCTCCTCGTGGCCGGTCAACACACGTTCGGGATCGGCATGCTGTCGGTGGCTCCATGGATCATCTTCCTCGACCTGCAGGATTACTGGCGCTGGATCGGCTTCATGCAAGGGACGCCCAGGAAGGCGCTCGTCAACGACATCCTGTTCACCGTCGTCCAGGCGGTGGCGTTCGGGGTGGTCTTCTTGGCGGGCGTGCACTCGGTGTTCGCGGTTGTCTCGGCCTGGGGTCTGGGAGCGGCGGTGGCCGCCGTCTACGGCCTCCGGCAATTCTCGGTGCGCCCGTCCATACGTGGAGGGGGAGCCTTTCTGTGGTCTCGTTGGCCCATCAGCCGGTGGTTGGCCAGCGAGCGTGCGGCCAGTTGGGGGGGGACCCAGCTCTACCTCATCATTGCCGGCGTCATGTTGGGCCCGACCGCGCTCGGCGGTTTGAAGGCGGCGCAGGGGTTGGTGGCCGGCCCGACCACATTGGTGATCAATGCGGGCGGGAGCTTCGGCCTGCCCGAGGCCACCAAGCAGCTGGCGGACCGCGGCTGGCCGGGGATGGTCAAGGTGTCCCGGTTCGTCAGTGGGGCGGGGGTGGCGGTGTCGCTCGCCTGTGGCATCGTCATCCTCATCGCGGCGCCGGCGCTGCTCCATCTGCTCTACGGCCCCGACTTCGTCAAATACGCAACGGCCGCCAGGTTGTTCGCAATCTCGGTCACCATCAGCGCCTTCGCAGTCGGGCCGATCATCACCTTGACGGCCACCCGACGGGTGCGTCCGCTGTTCGTCGTCATGTTGGCCAGAATGGTCGTCGCCGTGGCGTCCGTGGCCGTGCTGGCGTCTGCCTACGGGGTCAACGGTGCCGCCGCATCCGGCGTCCTGACGGCCGCCTTCTCGACGATCGCCATCGTGCTGGTGCAGTCCTGGACCCGCCGCTCCTACGAGGGGAGAGAACAACCCCGGCCGGCCGCGGGACTCCGGAGGCGCCTCATCAAGAATGCCGAGTTCCTGCTCGCGCTCTCACCGGGGCCACCGGCACTGGTTCCGGACAGAGAATCGTCCGACCCGTACGATCCCTAGCGCCGCCGTCGCCCTTCGAACGCTTCGCGGTAGACGTTGAGGGTCGCCTCGGCGACCGCACCCCAGGTGAACTCCTGGGCTCGACGGAGCCCCTCGGCGCGCAGCCTGCTCACTTCGGAACCAGTGGCCTCAAGGATCGATCGGCCGATTGCGCTCGGATCGTGCGGGTCCGTGAGGATGGCTGCTCCGCCGGCGATCTCGGGCATGGAGCTCAGGTTGGACGTGACGACCGGACAGGCGCACGCCATCGCCTCGAGAATGGGCAACCCGAAGGTCTCGTTGAACGAGGGGTATGCCAGGAGGTCCGCCGCCCGGTAGAACTGCACGGTCTCCTCGTTCGGCACCCCACCCACGAAGACCACGTCGTCGAGGATGCCGAGCTCGGCCGCCAGCTGGTGCAACTCCGCCGAGTACTTCTCGTCACGCTCGGCCCCGAGAATGACGAGTTGGCGTCCGCCGAGCTCGTGGCGGACCAGCCTCCACGCCCGCAGCATGCCGTCGGCGTTCTTGTAGCGCCACAGGGACGAGACGAAGAGGACGAATGGCCGTGAGACCCCGAACTGTGCCACGTGGGCGCGCGCGGCATCGCGGTCGCCCGGTTTGAAGATGTCGTGGTCGACCGCCTCGTAGATCAACCTGACCTTTTGCGGGTCGACCTGAAGATACTGATCGATCTCGGCCCGGAGGCTGTTGGAATTGACGACCACCGCATCGGCGAGGCGCACCGAGCGCTGGTAGTTCAGGCGGCGATACGTCCGGGGACCGAAACCGACCGTCTCCGGGACAGTGAACGCATGCATCGTCTTCATGTGAATGACGAGCGATCGGGTGGGGTGCACCAGCGGGGCGATCGCAGTGCTCAGCAGATCGATGTGCCGGAGGGGAAGCCGAAACGGCGTCACGACGTGCTCACTCGCCGTCCGCAGCAGACGTCGCTCGTTCGACCAGGGGAAGGTGAGGCACCGAACGGCATCCCCATCGTCGGGGAAGTAGTGCCGGGACGACGGGCTCACCATCAGGTGCAGCTCTTCACCGGGCAGCAGGCGGTCGGCCATCTCCGGCACGATGCGCGTCCAGCACCAGTGAGCTCCCGACGGCTGCGTCGGGTCGTCGCTGAGCAGGTTCAGCGCCATGCGGAAATGGGTCTGGACGTCGGCCTCCCCAGAAGGCAAGGGGTCGCCGGAGTCCGCAGAACGGGTGCTACCCGCGGGCATGGCCATCAGAACGTCCTCACCTGGTGCGTCACCTTCTGACAGAGCCGGCCAGGGTGGGCGAGATACTCACGCGTGGAACCGGAGCAGGGTCGTGTAGGTCTCCGAGCCGGTCCCGCTGCACGCCCCGCGGCCGATGACAGCCCAGGCCGGTTGCTTCGCCCCGAAATTCGGGGAATACCACCCGAGTACGGGGTCGGTCTCGCCCCGGTGGAGCGACCAGGACAAGCCGTCCGGCAAGGAGAGTGTGGCGCTTCGGGTGGCGGCGCCGTCCGACCAGGTCAGCTCGGCGTCCTGCCCGACCATGTTGGCCTCGATGTCCGGCCCGAGGTGGAACGCCAGTCGGAGATCGTGTCGACCTGTCGACTCGAGACGGTCGACGATCTCAAGCAGCCGGAGGTCGCTGACCAGACGTACCGATCTCCCGTGGCCAAGCGGTGGGGTGAGCGATCGGTACCCGTCGTGCTCTGCCGACCACGCGACGATCCGCCCGTCCCCTGCCGTCTCCAGGTCGATCAACCTGCTCTGCGCCTGACGAGTCCAGAGGAAGGGCCCGCCCGAGGTCGACTGGTCGCTGCCGGCCACCTCCACCGTGTTGTGGGCCAGGGTCGATCGGAAGTAGCTGCGCCAGTGGGGCTCACCGTGGTAGCAGTAGGTGCCCGGATCGGCCAGGACGTCCACCCCGTTGTAGCGCACCTCGACGGCGAGGGCGTCTGCGTGCGCGTGCGCGGCGATCGACAGGAAGCCGTGAGGACCCGCATCGCAGCGGCACCAGATCTCTTCCCCATCGGACGGTGTGCTCCGCAGGATCGTGAGGCCGGCATCGTCAAGGTGGCTCGGACGAAGGCCAGGGCCCCCGCCGGGACGACGGCCCACCATCGCCGCCAGAACGGTGCTCGTCACCGTCGGCTCCACCGTCGGCCACCAGCCGGGTGGGTCGAACAGGGCCTCGCCGATGGCAAGGAGCCCCGACCAACGCTCGGCAGCCGGCGGATCGAGAACGAGAGCCGTCCCGTTGTCGCCGTCGCCGTAGCGCGGCCCTCGCAGCTTCACGTCCACGGTCGCCGCCACGACGTCGAACATCCGAGAGAGCCGGCCCCAGAGATCGTCTGACAAGGGACGTCCGGCCCAGCTCGCTTCGGCCGCGGCAACCACCGCCAGCTCGGCCACAAACCCGTGGTAGTCGAAGGCCATCTCCCGGTTGACGCCGCTGGAAAAGGTGTTGCTCCTCAGCTCACGCTCGAGGACTGAGGCGGCCTCCTCGGCCCAGCGAGAACTCTCTGCGAACTGGTCAAAGGCGAGAGCCGCCACCAGGAGCCCGGCCGCCTCGGCGATGACGTGATTGTTGGCGGACGAGCCGCGACTCCGGAAAGAGGCGAGGTAGTGCTGGTGCCACCAGATTTGGGCACATGCCACTTCGTTTCGCTCGAAGAGGTCGGCCGCTCCCGCCCACCCGTCGAGCAGTCGCCTCACCCAGACCCAGCTGATCAGTCGGAGGCCGGCCTCAATGCCACTCGTCCAGTGCACGCCCGAGAGAAAGGGGTTCTGAGCCCACCAGGAACGGAGATGGGCAGCGGCGCGCGTGGCATAGCGGTCGTCTCCGGAAAGACTGAACGCTGCCGCGAGCACCGTCAGGTGGTGCATGCGAGAGAGCTCCCAGATCTGCTTGACGTTTCCCGTGACGTCCTCGGATCGGTGATTGACCTTGAAGCAATAGTCGACCTGGGGTGCCCGCGTTCCCGTCAGCGGATCGAAGAACCAATCCGGATCCTCCATGTCCCGCCGCAGAGCGCCGAGGAGCTGCCACTGCCCGGCCAGTATCTCGTCGGCGGCCGCGATGACGCTCCGGCGCGCGTCCTCCGGGGCCCCCCGGAGGACTTCGTCGGACGGGAACGAGCGAAACGTCCCGCCTCGGGCCGAATCCCACGGCGCCTCGGCACGCGACGAGGAGTCGAGAGCCCATGCCTGAGGAGAGAATTCGGGCATGATCTGCTGGGAGGCCCACCGTTTGCGCCTCACGTGCTCAGAGATCCGCCACTTGACCTCCGAGGCGGACATCTTCGACAGTCGCCGCAGGCGCCATTCGAGCTCGACTGAATTCATGATTCAGCGATGCCGGCGCCCGTCATCGGCGGGCACCGATGCGTCATAGCCGCTGGGGGGCGCCGCTGGCCGCGGTCGACACTGCGGTGGCCAGGGTGGCGCGGGTCGTCGCCGCCAGCGAGTCCAGCGAAATGGGCATGGCGCCACCGGTGCGCACTGACTCCACGAACGCCTTGATTTCGGCCGATTGACCCTTGTCAGCGGCGCCGAGGTGCCGACGGACCCGCGCCCGTGGACCGGCCCAGACCGTGGTTCGCTTGAAGTTGTCAAGCCGGGCCGTCCGCCCACCGCTCGAGACTTCGAATGTCTCTTTCGGAAAGCGCCGGTGCATCGTCGTCAGATACGTGATGGTCGCGAGGGACCCGTCGCCGTAGCGAAGGCTCACCTGCATTTCGTCCGGTCCACCGGCGGGCGTCGTCATGACCTCGACTGGGTCGCTCCCCATCCACCAACTCATGGTGTCCACGAAGTGCCCACCCTCTCCCACGAAACGAGAGCCTTCGAGTTCGTTGTCCCGGTACCAGCTGTCCGAGGCGAGACGGCCCGCGTTGACGAGGTAGCGGGCATTCGCCGGTTCGGTCGACTGACCGAAGCGGGCCCGCATCTCCACCAACAATGGGGAGAACCGGCGGTTGAAGCCGACCATGACCCTGTCGTTGCCGGTCTCGTCCACCGTGGCGAGAATGCGTTCGAGCTCGTCGTGCGTCAGCGCCAGCGGCTTCTCGACGAAGACCGCCTTCCCTGCTTCGAGCGCGCGACACGTGAGGTCGGCGTGCGTACTGTGCCGGGTGACGATGAACACGGCATCGATGTTCGGATCGTCGAGAACGGCTTCGGCATCGGTGCCGGCGTCACGAAATTGGAACTTGCGCTGCGCGTTGACCGCCGAGAGGGAGCGGCGGGTGGCGACCCGAGCGAGCTCGATCCCCGGCTCCTTCGCGAGATGGGGAAGCAGCATGGACGAGGCGTAGTTCCCGGCACCGACAAAGCCGATCCCCACGGGGCCGTCCAGTCGTCCCTCACGGCGAGCCCGCGTGGGCCGCGCGGTGACGGGCCGACCAGGGGCCACCCCTACGGCGGCCTGGCCGTCGGTCGGAGCGTCAGGATCAGCCTGGTCCTGGTCGTACTCGAAGAGGAAGCCGACGCCCTGCAGCGCACCGGAGCCGAGCTGCTCGTAGACGCTCGGTGCGTCCTCGAGCGGGAAGATCCCGGCGATGAGCGGTTCCGGGTCGATCTCCTTCCTGGCCACGGCGTTCACGAAGCAGTGGAGATTGCGTCGTTCCGTCCAGCGCACGTAGCCGGCCGGGTAGTCGACTCCCTCGAGCTCGTATTTGGGGTCATAGCGGCCCGGACCGTACGAACGGGAGAACCGAAGCTCGAGTTCCTTCTCGTAGTAGTCGTTCCAAGGGAGATCGAGCTTGCACTTGCCGATGTCGACGACCGTTGCCCGGTCCCGCGCCAACCGGGCGGCCAACTCGACCGGCTGGTTCGAAGAGCCGCCGGAGACCAGAAAGATCCGGTCGGCACCGAGCCCACCCGATGCCTTGGACAATGCCTGCTCCACCGCAACGGCACCGTCGTCGTCGGGCGCGGTGCACAGCAGGGCACCGGCTTTCTCGGCCAACCGGCAACGGTCCTGGTCGGGGTCGAGACCGACCACTTGGACTCCGGAGGCCACGAGCAGCTGGACGACCAACTGCCCCACCAGGCCCAGGCCGATGACGCACGCGGTGTCCCCGATCTGGACGTTGCCCTGGCGCACACCCTGCAAGGCGATCGAACCCACGGTGGCGAATGCGGCCAGCTGGGGCGAGACGCCGTCGGGCACCGCGACGCAGAGATTGGTCGGTACCCAGTTGAGCTCTGCGTGGAGGGCGAACTCGTTCCCTGCGCATGCCACGAGTTGGCCGACGGCGAACTCCTCAGCCCCCCTGCCCACCTCCTGCACCACACCCGCGAGCGAGTAGCCCAGTGGTGAGTAGGAGTCCAGGCGGTTCATCGCCTTCTTGTAGGTGGTGAGCGCGCCTTGCTGTTGCACGTTCTCGAGCACCTTCTTCACCTGGTCGGGACGGGCTCGCGCCTTGCCGACCAGTGACAGCTTCGACTCCCCCACCTTCATCAACTCGGTCCCAGTCGAGATCAGTGAGTAGAGCGAACGCACGAGCACCCCTCCGGGGGCACACGAAGGAGCAGGCGCGTCGATGACGTCCAGTGCTCCTGAGCGGTAGTTCTGCGCGACTTGCTTCACCGGTCCTCTGATTCCCTTCCGGGCGTTCGGGTCACAGCCCGACGCCTGCTTGACGAGTCTGGCGGTACCACGTCTCGAGAGTGAGCAGCTGCCAGATCTGCTTGGATCGGTCCTCTCGACCCGCTCGGTGCTCTTCGACCAGAGCGGAAACGGCCGGCCGGTGGAGAAACCCCGTGCTGACGAGATCGCCGCCGAGCAGCGAGTCATCGATGACCTCGCTCAAGTCCCGGGAAACCCAGGCCCGGAGCGGAGCCGAGAACGACGCCTTGGGGCGGTGCACGATCTCCTTCGGCAGCCACGCCTCGGCGGCGCGCTTCAGCGCAACCTTTCCCGTTCTGCCGGAGACCTTGTCCTTCCCGGAGAGTGAGAACGCGGCCCGAAAGACCTCGGTATCCACGAATGGAACGCGCACTTCGGTCGATGCAGCCATGCTGGCCCGGTCCGTGTAGGTGAGATTGAGGCCGGGGAGGAACATTCGGGTATCGGCCAGACACATGCGGTTGACCCTGTCCGACAGGTGATTGTCCTCGTAGACCTGCAAATGTTGCTCAACGACAGTGTCGACATCGTGCTGCAATTCGGGACTGAGGAACGCCGCCAGCTCGGCGGGAGCGTACAGGCTGTAGCTCCGACGAAACGCGGCCTCCTCCGGCAGCTCGGCGAACGTCACGAATCGCTTGGCCCATCGGCTGTAGCGGAGGCCGCGTCCAGCGGCGGTCAAGGGCAGACGGTCGACAACGCCGTTGGTCGAGCGGTGCACGAAGCCCGGGAGATCGCGGTAGCGCCCGGCCAACATGCACGCCACGTGCTTGCGGTAGCCCCCGAACAGCTCATCTGCACCCATGCCGGAAAGCAGTACCTTGACCCCGGCCGCGCGCGCCGCCTCCGACATAAGGAGGGTGTTGATGGCCGCCGGATCACCGATGGGCTCGTCGAGAATGTCGACCATTCTCGGCAGCAACCCGACCACGTCCGGCTGTATCTCGATCTCGTGCAGGTCGATACCGTGACGCTGGGCGACCTTCCGGGCGTAGACAGCGTCATCCGGCATGGCTTCCAGCCGATTGTCCTGCGCGCGGAAGGTGATGGTGTAGGCGTCGATCTGAGGATTGGCCTGCTTGGCCAGCACCGTGACGATGCTCGAGTCGAGTCCACCGGAGAGGAAGCTCGAGACCGGGACGTCAGCGACCAGGTGGGCGCGTACCGAGTCTTCGACCACTTGCCCGAGGTCGTAGTGCTGCTCCTGAGCCGCTGATGCCTCTTCGACAACGTCCCAATACCGGCCGACGCGGTGTGTGCCGTCTGGACGGAACTCGGCCCACGTGCCCGGCTGCAATTTCTCCACGCCCTTCACCGAGCACATCTGGTCGGGCACCCAGTAATAGAGCATGGATGCGACGAGTGCCTCGGGAAGCATGTGCAGCTCGGAGCCGAACGTGCTCACCAGCGCCTTGAGCTCCGAAGCGAAGACGACCCCGTCCTTGCGGCGAATGAAATGCAAGGGCTTGATCCCGAATTGGTCGCGAGCGAGGAACAGCGATCCGGAGGCTTGATCGAGTACGGCGAAGGCAAACATGCCTCGAAACCGCTTCAGGCACCCCGTCCCCCACCGCCGCCACGCCTCCAGAACGACCTCGGTGTCCGACGTCGTGGAAAAGCGGGCGCCACCGGCGACCAGCTCAGCGCGAATCTCCCGGAAGTTGTAGAGCTCGCCGTTGTAACAGAGGACGAATGGGTGCTTGACCAACGGCTGCTGACCATGCTGCAGATCGATGATCGAGAGACGGCGGTGGGCGAAGTGCAGATCGATTCGCTCGTCGGCGTACGAGAATGCGCCCTCCTCGTCCGGACCTCGATGATCGAGGCACCGGCCCATTCTCTCCGTGGCCGCTCGTCCGTCAACCTGCTGATAGGCGCCCGCAATGCCGCACACGGGTCAGGACCCCGCAGTCATTGAGAGCCGCTGCTTGGAATTCCCCGACAGGTTCTCATAGACCTCGACGTAGCGGGGAGCCTGATGCTTCCAGGCCAGCGCATGTTCGACCCGGGCACGTCCGGCCAGGCCCATCGTGAACCGTCGCGGCTCGTCATCGACCAGGTCCACGAGCAGCTGAGCGAATTCGCCGACCTCGTTGGGGGTTGCGTACACCGCAGCATCGCCGGCCGAGATACGGGTCTCGTGCAGATCGAACGCGACGACCGGCAAGGCGAAGGCCATGTATTCCATCGTCTTGTTCATGGTCGAGACGTCATTCAGCGGGTTCTTCGGATCAGGCGAAATGCCCACGTCTGCAGTGGACAGGATCGCCGATACCTCCGCGTCCGGGATCCGACCAGTGAACGTGACGTAGTCGGTGAGGTTGAGCCGGCGACTCTGCTCGACCAGGTCGTCGAAACAGTCGCCCGATCCGATCAGGGTGAAGCTGATGTCGCGTCGCCCGAGCCGGTGGACGACGTGATCGGCGACCTCCAGGACGAGGTCCACGCCATCCTGTGGCCCCATGACACCCAGGTATGCGGCGAGATGCGGCCTGGCGCGCCGAAGGTCCGGTTCCGCCGCAGTGCGGTTGAGCCTCGCCAGATCCGGGCCCGTCCGGACGACCGTCACGTTGGTTTGAGCGACGCCGTCGCGCTCCACCGCGATTTGACGGTAGGAGTCGTTGGTGGCGATCACGTGGTCCGCGGTTCGCATGGTGCGTCGCTCCATCAGCCGCAGCGCTCTGTAGACGAGCTTGTTCCCGTCCGGAAAGCGAGATTGATACAGCTCCGGGCAAAGATCGTGGTGATCGAACACGAAGGCAGATCGGTGCAAGAGCCGAAAGAGGATGCCGATGGGCCAGAACAGGTCGGGCGGGTTACAGCTCTGGACGACGGTGAACCGACCGCCCCAACTCGCCCTCAGACTGAGAAGAAGGGTGGCGAAGAAGGAATAGGCATATTCAATGACGAATGACACGCTCGATCCGCCCGGTGCATAGGGCCGATACTTGAAGATGTCGACCCCGTCCAGCCTGGAATAGGTCGGGTCCCCGGGGGCCTTTGGACAGACCACCGCCACCTCGAAGCCGGCACCGACCAAGGACTGGCACTCGAGCCAGACGCGGCGATCGAACGGAACCGAGAGGTTCTGCACGAGGATGAGCACCCTGCGGCGCTTTCGAGGGTTCATAGGTTCCTTGGTGGGTCGCTCTTGAGACTCGGTCGCGGGGTGAGTCGCACGCGACTCGACCTCCTTGCGATGTGGAGTCACCAAGCGAATCCTTCGTAGCCGTCCAACGCCTCGAGCTCGGGACCGAGGCGACCGTCGAGGTCGAGGATCTTGGGAGGTGGTGAGGCGAGCAACGCCTCGACGACCTCATTCGTCGAATGCGACACGATGGCAACGTCGGCATCGGCAATGGCCTCTTCAGGACCATCCGTGAGGATGCGCCTGAGGTGGGGAAGCTTGGACTCCACGTACTGGCGATTGGAGCCGACGAGGGACGAGGGATTCAGGACAGGATCGTGGATGCGGACGTCGTAGCCCTTGCCCAGCAGGGTCTCCGCAAGATCGACGTAGGGGCTCTCACGGAGATCGTCGCTACCCGGCTTGAAGCTCAGTCCGAGCAGAGCAACCTTGGTCCCCTGACCGGAGACGACCCGGTCGATGGCTTCGTCGATGGACAGGCGGTTGCTCGCCAGCACGCCCGACAACAGCGGTATGTCGACGCTCTCCGCACGGGCCAGATGCAGCAGTGAACGAAGGTCCTTCGGGAGGCACGATCCACCGAAGGCGAAGGCGGGTCGGAGGTACTTGGCCGAGATATTGAGGGATGTGTCCTCGCAGAACAACTCCATGACCTCTCGGCTGTCGACACCGAGCCGACTGAAGATCCTCCCCATGTCGTTGGCAAACGAGATCTTCGTGGCATGGAACGCGTTGCACGCGTACTTCAGGGATTCAGCCGTACGGGGATGTACCACTCGCAACGGAGATTCGAGAAATGCGAAGAGGCGTGACACCGCGTCGATCGCCCGAATGTCCGAGGCGCCGATGACGGTGTACGGGGGTGCATAGAAGTCCGCTATTCCGGTTCCTTCCCGGAGGAATTCGGGGCACATCGCAACGCCGACGTCTGGTCCGGTGTCCTGGAAGGCGGACTGCAATATGGCATTCACGTCCTCGACCGTCCCCGGCGGAACCGTGCTGCGGATCACCACAGTGTGAAATGGCCGCGTTGCGGCCGACTCCGTGAGCGACTGCACGAGATCTTCGACGACGCGGTAGATGTACGCCAGGTTGGTTTCGCCGCTTGTGGCGGACGGCGTGCCGACGCACAGGAGTGAGATGTCGGCATGGGCGACGGCGTCGGCGGGACGGGTCGTGGCGTGCAGCTTGCCCGACGCGACCGATTGGGCCACCAGGGATTGCAGGCCCGGCTCCACAATGGGACTCGTGCCTGCCGAGATCGCGGCCACCTTCAACTCGTCGGGATCGACGCCCCAGACTTCGTGGCCGTTTGCGGCAAGGCAGGCAGCAGAGACTGTGCCCACATAGCCCAGGCCGAAGATCGCGACTTTCATATCGTCGCGTGTGGTTGTGGGGGTGTGAACCCGCAGATGTATGACGCCATACCTGAACGAGCGGGTCGGCGGCCGTCAGATACACCCCTCGCACCCCCGCGGACGGTATTTGCCCCTCAGGCGATGCCCTTCGGTGAAGGTGACACCGGCCCGATGCCGATCAGGAGACTCGACGGCGCCGACTGTTCGTGGGCTCTGGAGGAGTGCCGGGAGGATTTTCGAGAGACCAACCGGCGCGCCGTGCCAGCGCGACCGCGGCCAGCTGCGAATTGACCCCGAGCTTCTGCAGGATCGACTTGATCTGAGAGCGAACAGTGGAGACAGCGACGAAAGCGCCTTTCGCAATGTCCTCGGCACAATGTCCCTCGATGAGCTCGGCCAGGACGACCCTCTCACGATCACTGAGCGCAGCAAAGAGCTCGAGACGTTCGGGTCGGCGGTCATCGGCTCGCGTCATCGCCAAATCGGCGGAGTACCTCGGCGCAGTCTGAGAGAGGAAACGACCCCGCAAGAGGAGGGCGATCGTCCGGAAGAGCTCCTCGAAGGGTTCGTGCTTGTCGATGAGCGCGGAGGTTCCGGCGTTCAACCATGCATTCGACCGATCGCCGTCGTCCGCGGCGTCGATCACGCACACCTGGACGCCCATTTGGCACACGCCACCGATCAGAGCGGAGCCGGCTGCGACATCGAGGGATCTGGCATCGAGGAGAACGAGGTCGGGGTGCCACCCGATCCCGTCTTCGATCGCCGGTTCGCTCGCCATGATGTTCATGGTGGCAAACCCGTACGTCTCCAACGCGCTGGCCAGTGCATCTGCCAAGAGGTCGCTTCCGGCGACCAAAATCCGCGCCGGAATGCCCGAAGGACCGAGTCGACTTTGAATGACGGCGGTCATGACTTCTGTCCGCCTCTCGCGCCCCGGTAAGGGATGCGAGCCGCTCTGGAGAGAAACGTCCCACCGCCGTCGTTCGTCGCTGAATTGCCACCACTGCTGAATGTCACGCTCTGCCGCCCTATCGAAGCGAATCGGTCACCCTTTGCTCCCTAGGACCACGCCAATATGGTCCGTAGATCATCACGCCGACCCGCGGCGCTGATGATAACGGTGGCCCCCTGGAGGGTCAACCGGCGTGTGGCGCGAACGATCCGGGCCCGCGCGAGCACCGATTGTTGCGTCGCCGGGAAGAACTGCGGGGTTACGCTGCGATTTCCGTCAGTTGCAGATCACGTTTTGTTCGCGGTTGGTGGAACTTCTTTAGCTCGAACGAGGCTTTTTGTCTGTCCGTTGATACTTCAGATCGACAATGGTGGACTTATTGTCCATTTGTTGTTCATTACTTGTGTCATTTATTGCCCGTGATGTTGCGAGGCGCGCTCAGGCAAACCGTGAGGTGGAGTCCAGCGCGTCGTCCGGGTCGTCGGCGAGCACGTGGATGCACAGGTGGCCTTTCGATGCCGGCAGGTCGGTTCGTGCGCGAATTCGCGGCGTTGACCAGGGGTTTCCTTCCCTGACGGCGCGGGTAGCCCGTTGGACCGCAGCGAGGACCTTGGCACGATGGGGAACGGACAGTTCCTCGAGCCCACCGACGTGCTGGCGGGGAAGAACGACCAAGAACTTTCGATCCGGTCCGCCCATGACGACCACGTCGTCGTCGGCGAGGTCGACCTCATCCCGCCTATGGGCGTCAATCGACCGATGCGCGACAGCGCATGAGCTGCATTGCCATTTCAGGGTGTCTCCCCGGACGGGAAGCACCGAGAGACCGTAGCCATGATCCATGTGAATCCCCCTCAATCGGTCCAGTCCGATCGTGTGCACTCTCTGATAACAGAGCGGCACCAACGGCCATGATACCAACCCGTGCCGAAAATCCGGAACGAATCTCGCGCCAGAGGTTCCCTGGTGACGTGTCCCACGTATCAGGCCAGGAACGGTGCCCTCGGACACAGGGAACACAAATGGCGGCGGCCCATCCCCTCAAGGCGAGCGGGTGGCTGACGTGATCCACCGCCAGCCGACGACCACGATCCCCCCCACCCACCGCCCATTCCAGTAGACCGGATACTCAGGGGAGCAGCAGACGAATGCAACCATTGGCGAACATGACATGCGGGCTCTCGGGTAGGTGACGCCGTGTCGTCAGACCTGACTACGGGCAGGTGGGCTCCTTCCGTGACGCAGCTGACGGGAAGCCTTCCCGGCGAGGCAATCGAGGAGGTGGCGGAAGCACCCCTCCTGCCAATTCCGGCCGGCCCACTGCATGACTCTCAAGAAGTCGCTGGCCAACCCACCATCGGCCAGATCAGGAGCGGGCTGAAGGCGCGGCTCCTCATCGTCGATGTCATTGCCGCCGGCGCCACCTGGTTCGCCCTGGGCACCATCGACATGCCCAGCACGACCACGGCCCGTGAATGGGGTGCCGCACTGGCCGCCTTGCTCGTGACGCTGGTCACAATGAAGGTGCTCAGGCTGTACCGAGCACGCCAGTGCGTGCAGCGAGGGCAGGAGGTGGCCCGGATCCTCGTTGCTGTCGCCGTGGGAACCGTCGCGCTCAAGCTCGTGCGCGGAGACTGGGGCGACGGCGACCGGATGGCCATCGTCGCTGCTGGGTCCTGCTTTCTCGCTCTGGTGGCCCTGCGAAGCATGTTCGGCCACTGGTTGCGGTTCGAGCGTGCCCTGGGCCGTCACCAACGGGGGCTGATCATGATCGGGACCAACGACGACGCTCTCGCCGTCTCGACCATGTTGAACACGCAGCCCGAGCTCGGCTACGAGGTACGGGGGCTCATCGGCGAGCCCAGGCGCCGGGCGGAGTGGGAGCACCTGTGCAACGGACGGACGCTCAATGAGCTCCCCGCAATGGCGCGGAAGACCGGCGCCACCGGCGTCTTGTTGGTTGCCAACGCGCTCTCCGCGTCCGAGGTCCGTGCTGCGATAGAGGTCGGGACGGCAGAGGGGCTCCATGTCCAGGTCTGGCCGGGCTTCCGGGGATTGCGGGCGCGCCGGGTCAAATGGTCACCCATGAGCGGCGAAACCTTCCTGTACGTCGAGCCGGAGCGGCATCCCCGGTGGCAGCTGGCGGCGAAACGGGTCGTCGACGTGCTGGGGGCAGCGGTCGGGTTGCTGATCACGGCGCCCGTCATTGTGCTGGCAGCAATCGCCATCCGCCTCGAAGACCGAGGTCCGGCCATCTACCGGCAGGTGAGAATCGGGTTGAACGGGCGCCCCTTCGAGGTCTACAAGCTGCGGACCATGGCCCCCGGCTCCGAGAGGGACGCCGACCTCGAGGCCATGAACGAGCGCACCGATGGTCCCCTCTTCAAGGCGGCACACGACCCGAGGATCACGAGGGTCGGGGCAGTCGTCCGAGCGTTGAGCATCGACGAGCTCCCCCAGCTCTTCAACGTCCTGACCGGGACGATGAGCCTGGTCGGTCCTCGTCCCGCCATTCCGGACGAGGTCGAGCAATTCGACGCGGAGCTGCTGCGCCGCCATGACGTCAAGCCGGGGATCACCGGGCTCTGGCAACTCGAAGCGCGGGACAACCCGTCCTTCCACGCCTATCGCAGGCTGGACCTCTTGTACGTCGACAACTGGTCGGTCGGACTGGACCTCTACATCATTCTGGCGACGGTGCCGATGGTGATCGCCCAGATCTTGAACACCTTCCGACGGGAGCGGGAACCCCGGCCGGCTGCCTCCGAAGCCGGCTAGGAACCACAGCCACATCGGCGGGTCGCGCACCCACCCAGCTGATCCCACAGGGCGTCGGAGCGCCATGTGCCCTGCCGCCACCCGGTCTGGGCCGCCGTCCGACCGCGGCACGTCGGCCCCGAACTCGGACCCCCAGACCGATTCCCCAATTGGAGATCCCGCAGATCCCCAATAGAGGGGATGACGAGTCCCTGTCTGTTCGGGACTATGGGGTGTGACATAACCGATTGGCGACGAGGGGGCTATCGGGTGACCCGAGCTGAAGGTCGAGAGACCCAGCGATGAGATGGAGTGATTGTGGTGGCGATCAATCAAACGGCGGACCCTCGCCGCAGCAGTGTACGGAAGCAGGCGGCGACATCTTCTGACGACGATGCTGATCTCGTCCTGATCGTGGAACAGGCCCGTGAGGGCGTGGGCTCGGCGTGGGAAGCCCTCATCGCCCGCTTCGGCGGGTTGGTGGCAGCCATCGCCCGGCGGTGCCGGTTGAGTGATGCGGACGTGGCGGAAGTGTGTCAAACCACATGGCTGCGCCTCGTCGAGAACCTCGACCGCATCGAACAACCAGAGCGTCTCGGCGCATGGCTGGCGACCACCTCACGGCGCGAGAGCCTGAGGATCGCCACCCGTCAGGTCGTCGTCTCCGCCAACGATCTCGTGTACTTCATCGCCGATGAGAAGGCGGACCCTCTCGACGCCGGTCTCCTCAGGGGGGAGCAGGAGAGCGCCATACGAAAGGCAGCGGAGCAACTCTCGCCGCGCTGCCAGCGTCTTCTCGGCCTGTTGATGGGTGACGACGATCTGCCTTACAAGGAGATCGCGGAGCAACTGCGGATGCCGATCGGGAGCATCGGGCCGACGAGGGGACGCTGCCTCGATCACCTGCGGCAAATACTGGCCGAAATGGAGGCCCCGGTTCCCGGATAGCCGGACCCGGGTCGACAGCGTCTCGGTCGGCCGCCGTCTGCGCTCGCCCTTCAGCCGCGGAGGGCTTCGGCATCAACCCATCTGCCCCCCGCGCCTTCAACCTCGGGGAAGGTCCTGCGGACCTCGGTCAGCAGATCAGGAACGAAGAGAAGGACGTCGCACGGACCGCTGACGGTCAGTGCGGTCGGGCTGACGATGGGAATGTCCGTCCCCGGCATGCGGCGTCCGTGCTTCGCCGTCGACGTGTCGACGACTGCCGGCAGCAGTCGGCGGTCCACTCCGGCCTTGCACAGGAGCGCGACCGCACGCGAGGCCGCGCCGTATCCGACAACGGTTCTTCCGTCGTTCTGCCGTGCGACGAGCCAGTCGTAGAGACCCCGCGCATGGGCCTCTGCCTGAGCCTGCAGGCGCCCGACTGCGGCGGGATCTCGAACCCCGTCAGCTCTGTCACCTGCCATGAGCGCAGCCACCGAGCCGTCGCCAGTCGTCTGTGCATCGGATTGCCTGCAGGCGCCCAGCAGGACTGTGCCGCCGTAGAGCTCGAACAGCCACGCCGTCCGTGCATCGAAGCCGTTGAGCTCCAACATGCCCGCCAACGCGCTGGTCGAGTAGTACGCGAAATGCCCGTGTCGGAGGGCATTCCACTGGCCGAGTCGGACAATCGTGTCCAGCGAGTGGTACTGCAGAAGGAGGGCGCCGCCTGGCGCAACCCGCGCCATTCTTTGAACCAGAGCCGTCGCCTGATCAGGCTCGTGCATCATGCCGAAGGAATCGATGACCAGGTCTCCGGGCTCACCGTCGGTGACGGGCTCCAATCCCCGGTCGCGCAACAGCCCGAGCCACGAGCCTCCATGAGGGCTGGGGAACTCGGCCACCCTGCTCCGGCCGGAAAGCCACCCGGCCACGGCGAGGCGCTCGACGGCATCGACGGCCTGCGCGACGAGTGCCTCCGGCTCCGCGCCACGTGGCTCCTCGGCCAAAATGGGCTCGCCGAGAAGCTGCGCCAAGCCGCACGTCGAGCACAGCCACATCTGGAGCGGGTAGGTCGGATCGGCGTCCCGGTCGTCGCACGCCGGAAAATAATCGCAGGCGGGCTGGTCGCCTAGGTCGAGCACGACCTGGCCGGACTGCCCTCCACACGAGCGACAGGCGTGACTGCCCACCACGGTCTCCTCTCGACCGGGATGCCGGCCAGCCTGGCATGGCGTGAACTCGATTGGCCACGACCTCTCAGACAGAGCGGCCCCCCGAGTGCGTGATACCCGCCCAGCCGGCCTCGGGATCGGTCTTCGCCGCCGCCGAGCAGCCCCGGCGGATCACCCCAGAGCGGCCGCGTCTCAGGACCCGCCCAGCGTATCAACGTGGAGGTCCGGCCCTCTCTTCAATCGTCCGCTCTCGTGTGGAAACGGGGAGTCATGCCGTCCCAGTGTGTCTGCCGCCTTTGCGGCCAACGCCTTACCCAGACCTTCGTCGACCTGGGTATGTCACCGCTCTGTGAGAGCTATGTCTCGGCGAACCAGCTCGACCAACCGGAGACCTTCTACCCGCTCCACGTCCGTCAGTGCTCGTCCTGCCTTCTCGTGCAGTTGCCGGCCTACGTGTCCGGTGAGGAGATCTTCTCCGATTACGCCTATTTCTCGTCGTATTCCGATTCCTGGGTCGCCCATGCCAAGCGGTTCGCCGATTCGATGGTCGAGCGGCTCGACCTTTCCTCGGACAATCTCGTGGTCGAGGTGGCAAGCAATGACGGGTACCTGCTGCAGCATTTCCTGGCTGAGGGTGTCCCGGTCCTGGGTATCGAACCGGCGAAGAACGTCGCCGAGGTGGCCCAGTCGCTCGGCATCCAATCTGTGGTGGAGTTCTTGGGCTCCACGACCGGAACGTCGATCGCCCAGGAGTACGGACGGGCCGATCTGGTCGTGGCGAACAACGTCTTCCCCCACGTCCCCGACATTCGGGACTTTGCGGCGGGTCTGCGGGCGCTGGTGAAGGACACGGGCGTGATCTCCCTCGAATTCCCTCATCTCCTCCGCCTGATGCAACGGCGCCAGTTCGACACCATTTACCATGAGCACTACTCGTACCTCTCACTCCTGACTGCGTCCAGGGCACTGGCCACGGCGGGATTACGAGTGTTCGATGTCGAGGAGCTGGACACCCATGGCGGATCGCTGCGGGTGTTCGCCCGTCCCGAGGAGTACCCGGGCGAGCCCACGCCACGGGTGAAGGCACTCCTCGACGAAGAGGACTTTGCGGGGCTGCACACGCTGGCCGGACATGCCGGATTCGCGGCCGAGGTGCTCACGATCAAGAGTGACCTCCTCGACTTTCTCGTCGGCGCAGCGAGGGAGGGTCGCTCGGTGGCCGGATACGGCGCGCCCGGCAAGGGGAACACGCTGCTCAACCATTGCGGCATCCGCGAGGACCTCCTCCAGTACACCGTTGACCGCAGCCCCGTGAAGCAGGGGAAGTACCTCCCCGGTACCCACATCCCGATTTACGGGCCCGAGCGCCTGGCCGAGACGCAGCCGGACTACGTGCTCGTCCTGCCGTGGAACCTGCGCGAGGAGATCTCCGTGCAACTGGACTACGTCCGGTCGTGGGGCGCGCGCCTGGTCTTTCCCATTCCGGAACTCGAGATTGTGTGAATGAGGTGACCAAGTGAAAGTAGTCCTGTTCTGTGGGGGACTCGGGATGCGGATGCGCGATGGCATCACAACCGGTCCCAAGCCCATGGCTCTGGTCGGTGAGCGCCCGTTGGTCTGGCACGTCATGCGGTACTACGCCCACTTCGGGCACACCGACTTCGTCCTCTGCCTCGGCTACGGGGCGGCGGCGGTGAAGGATTTCTTCCTCAACTACGACGAGACCCGGTCGAACGACTTCGTCCTGGAGCGCGGCACCCACGAGCCGAAGTTGTTCAGGACAGACATCTCCGACTGGCAGATCACGTTGGTCGACACCGGTCTGAATTCCCAAATCGGCGAGCGGCTGCGCCGAGTTCGTCGGTTCGTCGAAGACGAGCCCATGTTCATGGCGAACTACGCAGACGTTCTCACGGACGCTCCCCTGCCGGACATGATCGACCGCTTCGCCGAGAGCAACGCTGTGGCCAGCCTGCTGGCCGTTCCCCCCCAGTCATCCCATCACGCAGTGGACATCGGTGATGACGGCATGATCACTGGCGTGACGCCCATGCGCGATCTGCGTCATTGGGAGAACGGCGGCTACTTCCTGTTTCGCCCTGAAATCTTCGACGAGCTCCACGAGGACGAGGACCTGGTGGAGGACGCCCTCGTCCGGTTGGTCCGTCGGGGGCGTGTCATGGCCTATCCGTACAAGGGCTACTGGTCACCCGCCGACACCGTGAAGGAGCGGGCACAGCTCGACGATCGGTACCACCGAGCCGATTGCCCGTGGATGATCTGGGATCCGGAGCGATCCGGGCCGGCCGCGGTGACCTGAGCGTGCTCTCCCTTCACCCGCATGTGCCGACAGACCGGCCCTTGGCCGTCTTGGCGATCGGCGCCCACCCCGACGACATCGAAATCGGTGCCGGTGGAACTTTGCTCACCCTGGCCGAGAGCTACCCCGGACTGCGGGCGCGCTACGTCGTCCTCACCGGGACCGACGAACGTCACGCCGAGGCGCGACAGGCCGCCGCCGCGTTCCTTCCCGGTGCCGATCGGACTGTCGACCTCCACCAGTTGCCCGAAGGTCGCCTTCCCGCGGTCTGGGAGCGGGTCAAGGACGTTCTGGAGGACGTGGCCCACACGTGGACTCCGGACCTGATTCTGGCGCCGTCGTGCCACGATGCGCATCAGGACCACCGGACGATCGGTGAGGTGGTACCGACAGTCTTTCGGGATCAGCTCTCGCTGTCCTACGAGATCCCGAAGTGGGATGGTGACCTCGGGCGCCCGTCCATGTACGTCCCGTTGACGGCGGATGTGGCGCGCCGCAAGGTCGAGCTGCTGCACAAGTGCTTCCCGTCGCAGGCCAGTCGCGATTGGTGGGACGACGAGGTCTTCCTCGGCCTCGCCCGCCTCAGAGGGATGGAGTGCCGTGCGCCGTACTCCGAAGCATTCATCTCGACGAAGTCCGTGCTGCTGCCGCCGGCGCCGTCACGGGGCACGGTTGCCTAGAACATCGGCGGCATTCGCTCGGTCACCGTCAGCCACGGCCACAAAAGTCTCGAGAATCACAACAGCGACGCAACTCGTGCACAACACATTCCCCCGTCGACCGCGGCGCACCCGTTGAGGACGATCGCCGCTCCCCCGGCCCATGGGGGCCTGCCGGGCGGGGCGGCCACGCGGTATCAGCGACCGAAGGTCGCGCTCCAATCACCAGCGGGCTGCGCTGCAGCCCGCTCGACCCCCGGAAGGTGGCAGGGAAGGCAATGAAGGTCCTCGTCGCAGGCGATCGCGGCTACATCGGAGCGGTGCTGGTCCCGTTCCTGCGCGCGGCCGGGCACGACGTCGAAGGTCTGGATCTCGGGCTCTACGAGGGCTGCGACTTCGGCCCGGGACCGGAGCCCTTCGGTTCCCGGGCACGGCTCGACCTCCGCGACGTCGAGCCCCGGCACTGCGCCGGCTACGACGCCGTGATCTGCCTGGCGGCCTTGTCCAACGATCCGGTCGGTCAGTTGAATCCCGCGGCGACCTATTCCATCAACCTCGACGGGACCCTGCGGCTCGGCCGGGCCGCCAAGGCGGCCGGCGTGGAGCGATTCCTGTTCGCATCATCGTGCAGTCTTTACGGTTCGGCAGGCTCGCAGGCCGTCACCGAGGAGGCGGAGATGTCTCCGGTCACTCCTTACGGCGAGACGAAGGCCATGGCGGAGCGGGGGCTCTCCGAGCTCGCTGACGATGTGTTCAGCCCGACCTACCTCCGCAACGCCACCGCCTACGGGTACTCCTCGCGCTTGCGTCTCGACATCGTCGTGAACAACTTGACCGCCGTGGCCATGACCACCGGCGAAGTCTGCCTCCAGAGCGACGGGTCGCCCTGGAGGCCGTTGGTGCACGTGGAGGACATCTCCCGCTCCTTCCTCGCCATGCTCGAAGCACCGCGCGAGTTGGTGCACGACGAGGCCTTCAACGTGGGTCGCGCCGAGGACAATGTGCAGGTCCGCGATATCGCAGAACTCGTCCGCGAGGCCGTCCCCGGATCGAGGATCACATTTGCCGCCGAGGCTGGTCCGGATCTGCGCGACTACCGCGTCGACTTCTCGAAGCTAAACGGTGTCTTTCCGGAGCTGGACCTTCGCTGGAGCGTGCCCGCAGGAGTGAACGAGCTCGTCCGGGCCTACTCCGACTACGGCTTCAGCCACGACGATTTCGTCTCGTCGAGCTTCGTCCGGCTTCGGCGCATTCAGGAGCAGCTCTCGGCGGGTGAGATCGACGACATGCTGCGCCTCCAGCCGAGTGCGATGCCGGCGGCCTCCGGCTCCTGAATCGCAAGGATCGGCGGCTCAGTGGGCGCGTCCGGCCCGCCACCCACGCCGTATCAGGGCCATGTCTCCGCGCTCTCCTCATTGGCGGCCAAGGTTTCACTCGTCGTACAGGTGGAACACGGGATGACCATTGGGAGTTTCAGTGTCGGCAACCCATGGACTCATCGGAACACGAAATCGACTCAGCGGACAACACTTCACGCCGTCGCTCCGCACTGCCGATTCGAGGCGAAGGGATCACGACGGCCATGAATGCGGGAACGTTGTCGGACCATGACCCGATCAGTGCGCGGAGGCACGTGTGAGCATGCGTGACGCCCGCGGCGAGGCCGGCGCCGTTGGGCCGAAGGTGGGGTTCTTCGGGCTGTTGGGCTCCGGCAATCTCGGCAACGACGGGTCGTTCGAAGCCGTCCTGGCGCGCCTCCGCGCGGAGCATCCTGACGCCATCGTCGACGCCATGTGCATGGGGGCGCAGCGGATGACCAGTCACTACGGCGTGCCTGCCATCCCCCTGTTCTGGTCCACTGCCCACACGGGCCGGACCGGAGGACTGCGAGCGAGATTCCTCTGGGCGTTGGGCAAAGGCATCGATGCGTGGCGGACCTTCCGGTGGGTGCGACGGCACGATCTCGTGGTGGTCCCGGGTGCCGGCGTCCTGGAGAACTCACTTCCCATGCGGGCGACCGGCGTGCCCTATGCCATGTTCCTTCTCTGCGCGTCGGGGAAGATCGCAGGGACCAAGGTAGCCCTGTTGGCCGTCGGGGCCACGAAAATCAAGCAGCGTCCGATTCGATGGTTGCGCAATGCCGCCGCACGCTTCGCCTACTACCGCTCCTACCGCGACAAGGTGTCCTGGGAGGTCATGCAACAATCGGGGGCATTCGCGCGGCACGACCCCGTCTATACCGACCTCGTCTTCTCGCTCCCGGCGCCGAGGTCGGCGGTCGGCGATCCCGGGCTCGTCGGGGTCGGTATCATGGCGTTCTTCGGAGGAACCGACGATCGCCGCGACGGCCAGCACATTCACGAGCACTACACGGACGCGATGACGGAATTCGTCTGTTGGTTGGTCGATCACGACTACCGTGTTCGCCTCCTTCCGGGGGATTCTTCGATTGACGATGACGACATCACGTCCTTCGCCGCTGACATCGTGACGCGCCGGCCTCTTCTTCCACCGGGACAGATCGTGGCGAATCCCGTCGTGTCGCTGGGCGATCTCATCAGGGAGATCGAGCCAGTGGGTACCGTCATCGGAGCCCGCTATCACAACGTCGTGGCAGGGCTCCTGCTGGCCAAGCCGACGATCTCGTTGGGGTACTCGTTGAAGCACGACGCACTGATGGCTGACATGGGCGTTCCGGAGTTCGCCCTTTCGGCCCGATCGGTCAGCGGTCCGGAGCTGATCGAACACTTCACCGAGCTGCAGGGTCGCCTGTGCGAGGTGCACGCCACCATTGAGACCAACCGGGAGCTCCGGCAAAAGGAGCTCGAGGGGCTGTTCGAGGACCTGGCTGCACTCCTCGACACCGGCGACAACGGATGCCGACCGGGCCAGCGCATGGACCCGCGGCCGGCGGAGCGGAGCGTCGCCCCGTGAAGGTCCACCGGGTCGAGCGGATCGCCGGTGCGCTGGTGCTCGAGCCCGCACCGGTCATCGACGAGCGGGGCTTCTTCTGCCGGACCTTCGACGCCGCGATTGCACGTGAGGCCGGCATCGACCCGAACGCGTTCGCGCAGGACAGCCTCTCCCGGTCGGTCCGGGGTGTGGTGCGCGGTCTCCATGTACGGAGCGGGGCCGGAGAGACCAAGCTCGTCCGCTGCTCCTACGGGGCGGTCTTCGACGTCATCGTCGACCTGCGTCCGAGCTCGCCGACCTACCGCAACTGGGAGAGCTTCGAGTTGGACGGGGACGGGCAGACGTCGGTCTACATCCCCAACGGTTGCGCCCACGGATTCCAGGCACTCACCGACGTCGCCGATGTCGCGTACCGGATCGACCGCCCGCACGACCCCTCGGAGGACGTCGCCCTCCGCTTCGACGACCCCGCGTTGGCCATTCCGTGGCCCCTCCCGGTGGGCATCGTGTCCCCGCGGGACAAACGGGCATTGTCGCTGGAAGAAACCGTGGCGGCATTGCGGTGACCGCTAAGGTTTCCTGCCGGTGGACGAACGTTTGATTGGCGAACCGAACCCGGCCGCCGGGTGGAGAGACGGGCGCCCGAAGTATCACGCTCCGGGCGACGTGCCTCGTACACGTGATGCCCGTCTCCGCGTCCTGCCCTCCGTGGCCCGGCCAGGTATGACGACGACCGATCCGTCCGCGCCCTCCGGGCGGGTGTGTCGCGGGGCCACCCGGGCGCACTCACCCCACTCCCAGGTTCGACCCCTGTGACGGCGACGCCCCGGCTGAGTATCGGGCTTCCCGTCTACAACGGCGACCGCTACCTGGCCGACGCCCTCGATGCGCTGCTGGGGCAGAGTTACGGGGACTTCGAGCTGATCATTTCGGACAACGCGTCGACCGACGACACCTCCGAGATCTGCCGGCATTACGAGAGGCAGGACGCGAGGGTGCGCTACTGCCGGCAGCCTCGCAACATCGGCTTGTCGCCGAACCACAATTTCGTCGTGGAGGCCGCTCACGGGGAGCTCTTCAAGTGGGCCTCCTACGACGATCTCTACGCCCGGGAGCTTCTGGAACGCTGCGTCGACGCGCTCGACGAGCGCCCCGACGTCGTGCTGGCCCACTCATGGACGGCCCACATCGACCCCTCCGACGCTGTCTTCGCCGCACCCGTGTACCCGCTCGCGACCGAAGGGACACGGGCATCCGACCGGTTTCGAAGCACGCTCTTCGGGAGCGGAGGCGACGATATTTACGGGGTGATACGTACGAGCGCCCTCCGCAGGGTCATGCCGCTCGACAGCTATCACCATGCGGAACACACGATCGTGGCTGCGCTCAGCCTGTACGGTCCGTTCCACCAGGTGCCGGAATGGCTCTACTTCCGCCGTGACCACCCGCAGCAGGCCGAGCGGGCGTTCGCGGCCATGCGGGCCCGCTGCACCAACATGGATCGACGGCGAGCGAACCGGCTCCGGCATCCCCTCGCCCGCCTCTACGCGGAGTATCTCTGGGGCTACGTCACGGCCGTCCATCGTGCCCCGCTGACGTCGAAGGAACGGCGCGCCTGCTACGGGCACATGGCGCAATGGCTGGCCAGCCGGGCGACACAGAAGAGGATCCCGGCTCGCATCGACACGGAGTCCGACGTCCCCAGCGGGCTCGACGTCGACGCGGTGGTCCCCCGGGTGCCCCACAGGCGGATCGCGACCTATCGGGGCTCGAGCTTGCCGATGTCCTTGAACCAGTCGAGTGTCGCGGCCAACCCCTCGTCGAGGCTGATGGGGCTGTAACCCAGGCGTTTGTACGTCTTCGAGTCCTCCAGCTTGCGCCGGTCCGGCCGTGCCTGGGCCGCCTTCTCGGCGATCGCCACCAGCGTCGGGCCGAACACCTTGGCCAATTCGGGGTCGTCCGAAGGCTCGACGTCGACGACCTCGTGGTCGAGCCCGGCCAGCCGGCCCATCCGGTTGCACGCATTGGCGATGCTGACGACGTCCTCGGGCCGGCCGTCGAGCATGTAGCGCTCCCCCGAGACGCCCTTGTCCAGCGCCAGAATGCAGCCCCGGGCGATGTCCTCGCCGTACACCCAGCTCACCGGGAACTTCAGGTAGCGCTCAATGCGCCCCCGGGCGGCGGAGAGCAGGACGCGGTTGAAACTCGTGGTGCCGAGCGCGTTGCTCGCCACCGGCGACGGGCCGAAGATGGCACCCGGATGCGTGCTCACGACGTCCCTGCCCTTCTCGGCCCGGGACATGGCGTCGAGAAAGGCCGCCATTTTGGTGATGGTGTAGGGATCCGAGCTGGGTTCCTTGCTGACCGGCGCGTCCTCCCGATCGAGTCCCCCCGCGGTGTCGAAGAAGGTGCCGGTGCTGACCGCCACCACCCGACCCAGGTCCACGGCCTCGGCCGCATTAAGGACGTTCTTCGTGCCGTTGATGTTGACGGCTTCGAAGTCAGCCAGATTCTGACTGGCCCCGCCCAACAGTGCGGCGCAGTGAATGGCCGAGTCCGCCCCCCTGGCGGCCCGTACGACGGCGTCGGCATCGGTGACGTCGCCGGTCACGACCTCGACCCCGAGCGCCGCCAGCGGCGCCGTGTCCGCCGTCTCCCGGGCCAGGGCCCGCACGTGATCACCGCGCTCGGTCAAGAGCCTGCAGATGTTGGCGCCGGCCAGACCGGTGGCGCCGGTCACGAGGACCGTCTGGCTCATGCGGTCGCCTGCAGGGCCTGCTCGTCCGGTTTGGCGGAGTCGACCTGGTCCGCGCTGTAGGGGATGACGGGGTCGCCGGTCCCGTACAGGTCCAGCGTATGCAGGAACCGATGCAGGCCCATGGCGTTGGCGCAGGCGAAACCCAGCTCCACGATCTGGGCCGAGGTGAAGACCTCGCCGAGCCTGCGGTAGGTCTCGTCGTCGATGGCGTGGTGGTCGGCGGACAGGAGGTCGAGGAATTCCACGGCCAGTCGCTCCTGTTCCGTCAGCTCGCCGCCGTGACCCGGGGCGATGAGGCAGGCGACGTCCTCATCCGAAATGGAGTCGTGCTTCCTCGACTGGCTGCAGGGCTGGCACTCGCCGAGCTGGGCGCTGCGGATGCGCAAGAGCTCCGTGATGCGACCGCCCAACAGGGCGTTCTTCCCAAAGCCCTGCCGGGCCATGTCGACCATCATGATCTGCGACGTCTTGTAGGCGAAGATCTGCAGCGGAATCGCTGTGGCGTACGTGCCCGCGGCCACGCCTTCCTCAATGATGCGGCGCGGCTCGGGCGCCAGCTCTTCCAGCGGAATCGGTTCAATCCTCGGCACGGAAACCCCCGTCCATCTCCGGGTCGGTCCCCCGAAGACCTCGTCTGTATGGTGACGCTCCTACTGTAACGTCGCTCCGTGCCTCTCGACCCGTCCGCTGTGCTCTTGACAGATCGCGTTGCAGTCGTTACGGGCGGCGGCTCCGGTATCGGCCGCGGCATCGCCAACGGCTTCGCCGCCTTCGGTGCGAAGGTCGCGATCTGGGAGAAGAACCCCGACACCTGTGCCGCCGCCGCCAAGGAAGTCGGTGGGCTCTCCCTGCCGACCGACGTCCGCGACGCAGCCGAGGTCGACCGCGCCCTGGAGCGCACGGTGGCCGAGCTCGGCCCGGTCAGCATTTTGGTGAACAACGCGGGCGGCGTGTTCTCGTCGCCCCTGCTCGAGACCACCGAGAACGGCTGGGACGCGCTCTACCGGGCCAATCTCAAGCACGTCCTCCTGTGCACACAGCGGGTGGCCCGCGTCATGGTCGAACACCGGATCGGCGGGAGCATCATGAGCGTGACGTCCATTGAGGGCGTGCGCGCCGCGCCGGGATATGCCGCCTACGCGGCAGCGAAGGCCGGCGTCATCAACTACACCAAGACCGCCGCGCTCGAGCTGGCACAGTTCGGCATCCGCGTCAACGCGCTGGCGCCGGACATCACCATGACCGAAGGCATCGCCGCCATCGCGCCCGACACCGGTGGGAGGTTCGGCCTCACGGTGCCCATGGGCAGAGCCGGACACGTGGACGAAATGGCCGGTGCCGCCATCTTCTTGGCCAGCGAGCTGTCGACCTACGTGACGGGCCAGACCATCCATGTCGACGGCGGGACGCACGCCGCGAGCGGCTGGTACCACCACGCCGAGACGGGCGAGTACGTGCTGGGCCCGTCGACCTGAGGAGCTTCCGCTCGTTCAACCGTCGCCGAGCCCGACGTGGGCGCCCATGCCGCCGTCGACGGCGATCATCTGCCCCGTGATGTAGCGGGACTCGTCGGAGGCCAGGAACACCACGACGTCCGCGATGTCCTCGGGTTGCCCCACTGACCGCGTCAAGACGGCCTTGCCCAGATTCGCCACCATCTTCTCGTCCAGATGGGCGCGCACCGCGTCCGTGATGATGAGCCCCGGCAGGATGGTGTTGACCCGGATGCCCTGCTTCCCGTGGCTCGTCGCCACGTACATCGACAGCGCATTGACGCCCGCCTTGGAGACGCCGTAGGCGGTCCTGGTCCGGTCGCCCTTGAGCGACGCGCCGGACGACATGTTGATGATGGAACCGCCGCCGCCGCGCACCATCTCGGGAACGGCATGCTTGCAGGTCAGCATTTGGCTCTGCAGGTTCACCTCCAGCGTGCGCTGCCAGACGTCGAGCGACAGGTCGGTCACCGCGGTGTCACGGGTCAGGAAATCCGAGTCGGTCAACGCCGCGTTGTTGTGCAGGATGTCCAGTCGGCCGAAGGTCGATGTGGCGGCCATGATGGCGGCCACGACCTGGGCCTCATCGGACAGGTCAGCCTGGAACGCCGAGGCGCGGCCTCCGGCGTCCGTGATACCGCGGGCGACCAGCTCGGCGGCCGCCCGGTTGATGTCGACCACCAGGACCGAGGCGTCCTCGCGGGCCAGGGCGCGCGCGGTCGCCCCGCCGATGCCTCCGCCGCCCCCGGTGACGATCGCGACCTTGTCGGTGAGACGTCCCATGCAGTTCTTCCTCCGTTGTGATGGCCCGACCCTACGGGCGTTCGAGGATCACGCCTTCGAACGACGCCAACCGCAGGTCACCTCCGACCGCCTCCTGCTCGCGGGTGCGGTCGGTGCCGATCCGAATCGTGCCGGGCAGACCGGGAAGGACGAGCTCCCCCTCCGACATGTTGAGAGCGACCACGTGACGCTCGCCCCGGGTCCAGGCCCAGGCGGGTTCCGGTGTCTCCACCGATGCAGTGGCGCCGGTGCAGAAGGCCGGATGGTTCCGCCGGAAGGCGATGAGGTCGTGGCACAGCACGAGGACCGAACCGGGATCGTCCCGCTGCTCCGCCACGTTGGCCGTGGCCAGGTCTCCCAACGGGAGCCACGGTCGGGCGGCGTCGGTGAAGCCTCCCCCCGGCCGATCGCTCCACTGCATCGGCGTGCGGCCGGCGTCGCGCCCCTCGTAGTAGGGGTAGAACCGGACCCCGAGGGGGTCGCGCAGGTCCTCCTGGGCCAGCGCGACGTTCCCCATGCCGATTTCGTCGCCCTGGTAGAGGACCGGGGTGCCGCGCAGGCTCAGCAGCATGAGGAGCGCCAGGCGCACCCTGTCCGGGGCGTCCTCCGCCCAGCGGGTGGGGAAGCGGAACATGTCGTGGTTGGAGCCCGTCCATGCCGGCCAGGCCCCCGGAGGCAACGCGGCCTCGGTCTCCGCCACGATGGCCCGCATGTCCGGGGCCCGGAAGGGTGCGCTGATGAAGTTGAAGTTGAAGGCGAGCCCCAGCTCGTCTGTGCCGTCGCCGTAGAACTCGGCCAGTTTGTCGACCGGGACCGGCGTCTCCCCGATCAGGAGCCGGGGCTCCTCGTAGTCGTCGGCCAAACGCCGCCAGCGCCTGATCACCTCGTGCACCTCGGGCCGGTTGGCGTTGTACACGCTGCGCTGACCGAACATCTGCGTCTCGAAGTCGTCGTCCTCGGTCGCCGGCGGGTTGTCGCGCAGTTCGGCGTCCTTAATGATGACGTTGCAGACGTCGATGCGGAAGCCGGCCACGCCCCGGTCGCACCAGAAGCGGAAGATGCCGTCGAACGTGGTGCGCACGTCGTCGTTCCACCAGTTCAGATCGGGTTGCTCCTGCAGGTGGTTGTGGAAGTAGTACTGGCCCGTCGCCTCGTCGAGGGTCCATCCCGGGCCGCCGAAGCTGCTGACCCAGTTGTTGGGCGGCTCCCCGCCTTCCTTGCCGTCGGCCCAGACGTACCAGTCCCGGTGGGCCGCTGTGCGCGACGAGCGCGCGTCCACGAACCAGGGATGCTCCTCGCTGGTGTGGTTCGGCACGATGTCCAGCAGGACGCGGATGCCGCGGCGGGTGGCTTCGGCCACCAGCCGGTCGAAGTCCTCCATCGTCCCGAACTCGGGGGCGATGGCGCAGAAGTCCGCGACGTCGTAGCCCCAGTCGGCATTGGGCGAAACGGTGACCGGCGAGAGCCAGATCCCGTCGACGCCGAGCCAGGCGAGGTGGTCGAGATGCGCAATGATGCCCGGAAGGTCACCGACGCCGTCCGCGTTGCTGTCGGCGAACGAACGCGGATAGATCTGGTAGAGGACGCCGGCCTTCCACCACGGTTCGTCCGCGGTCACGCCTTCCCGCCCGGGTGTTCCCCGGCCGCATCCCGCCAGGGAGTGAGGTCGAGCATCGGATAGCGGGCGGCCACACCGGCCAGGGTCTGTGCCGTCCAGTACGGATGGCCCGGTGGTGGGAACCCGAGGACGGTCAGCTGCCGCTCGTTGGCCCGCTGGACGAACCGGTACCACGACAGGTCCTCCCCGGCACCGGGCAAGCCGTGCGAGCCGAGCCAGTCGGTGGCGGCCGGCTTGTAGGAGACGTGCACCATGAACCGCGCCGTCCCGGGCGTCGTCATGCGCACCCCGCGGTGGTAGACGTCGGGGCGGTAGGCCAGGATCGAACCGGCGGCTCCCGAGGCGGGGACCTCGGCTGCATACAGCTCGGCGTAGTCCGTCTGGCTGAGATAGGTCCGCTCCACCGGGATGTCGGGAGTCAGCCGTCGCGACACCATCCGCGTCGCCGCCGTCTCGGCCGTCACGTCACTGAGGTAGACGAACATCTCGAGCTGCTGGTAACCGGGCTCGTGGCGGGGCACGACGAGGGTGTGGTTCGCGAAGTCGACGTGCAGGAGTTGCTCGTCGCTCAACGCGCCCTCGCCGTACTTGGCGCTCAGCATGGCCTGGTAGAGCCGGAGGTCGGTGACGCCGAGCAGCTTCTCGGCCAGGTCGATGATCCGGTCGTGCACGACGATGTCGTTCAGCGCGCCGGCCTCGAAGGGAAAGCGCGGCATGACACGGTGTGAATCGACGCGGAACGGCTCGTTGCGCGCCGGGTCCACGTCGCCGGCGAACTCCTCCGCCGTCGGGACCAGCCCGGGCACGACCTCCTGCGCCGCCGCGATGACCTCCGGTGGCAGGAGCCCGCGCACGACGCACCACCCGTCCTCTTCCCACTTCACCCGGTCGGCGTCGTCGAGTTCCTCCACCAGGCCGCCACTGGTCGGCTCGTGTCGGTCGTCCTCGGTGTCCATGAGTGGCGTGCTGCCCTCCGTCGGCGTGCGCAACGGCTCGGAAGCTTGCCATAGCGCAGGCGAGGGACAAAAGAGCTGGCCGGGAAAGGGAGAGGGGGAGCGCATCGTCCTGGCCGGCGGACGTTCCTCAAGGCGTGACCCGGTTCGTCCGAGAATTCCCTGTGGAGCCCCCGACGGTGAGCCTCTTCGGCGATGCCCGGCCCGCCGCGCCCCGCGCGGCCCACCGCGCCGCGCCGCGGCACCGACGGGCGAAGGTCGTGGCGGCATTCGCCGTGACCGCGTTGGTCGGCGTGGGTTCGTACGCCGCCACCTACCGCACCATGGAGCTCATTTCGGTGCCGGCGTCGGCGAACGGTTCCATTCCGTCGGGGGGCACCACCACGGCGAGCGTCCCGGCACCGGCCACGCCGGTGCCGACACAGCCCTGATCCTCAGACGCCCGACGGTAGGGGCTGCGCCTCCTGCCACTGCCGCAGCGTGACGACGAAGCGCGAACCACCGTCGTCGTTGACCGGTGACTCGGCCCGCACGGTGCCGCCCATGGCCGCCGCCAACTCGGCCACGATGGCCAGCCCCAGCCCCGAGCCCATCCGGCGGTTCGGGCCCCGGTCGGCGCGGTAGAAGCGCTCGAACACCTTGTTCAGGTCGCCCGACGCGATGCCGGGCCCGTCGTCGTCCACCGTGATGACGGACGATCCCGTCGCGTGCTCCTCGGTCAGCCCCACGGTGACGGTGGTGCGGGCGAACGTGATGGCGTTCTCCAGGAGGTTGGCCAGCAGCTGTGCGAGCCGCTCGGGGTCGGCCACCATGGGATGCGGTTGGACCCCGTCGTCCCGGCCCGGCACCCGCACCACCACCGCGAGCCCGCTCTTCGCCGCGGCGGGGCGGAACCCCTCCGCGGTCGTCGACACCACCTCGGCCACGTCGGTCGGTCGGAGGGAGATCGACATCTGACGGGCCTCGAGCTTGGTCAGATCGAGCAGGTCCCCGACGAGGCGCTCCAGCCGCCGTGACTCGGCGATGATCACGTCGGCCGCCTGGGCGCTGTCCGCGATGGCCCCGTCCTGAATCGCCTCGGCGAAGCCCCGGATGGAGGTGAGCGGGGTCCGCAGGTCGTGCGAGACCGCCAGCAGGAGATGGCGCTCGCGTTCCCGGGCGTCCTCCAGGCTCTGCGCCATGCCGTTGATGGAGCCGGCCAACGAGGCGAATTCGGGGTAGTCGTTGCGCCGGACCGGGACCCGGCTGGCCAGCTCGCCCGAGGCGATCCGGCCGGTGGCCTCCTCGGCCTCCACCAGCGGCCGGGCCATGCGGCGCGACATCTGCCACGCCACCAGGGCGGCGACGAGCAGGGCGGCTCCCCCCGCCACAATGAAGTACCCCCAGCTCGGGCCGAGGCCGCCGACGTCGCGGGTCAACAGGACGGCGAACGTCCCCTCGAAGGCGACGTGCCGGAGGGCGCGCAGGCGCGTGAGCTCCTGCTCGGAGAGCGTGACGGGCGCCACCGCGTACACCGTGTTGCCCTTGCGCCCCGAGGTCGTCTGTCCCGACTGCACGGCGGCCACGTCGATGTCCTGCGGCGTGAGGCCCTCGGGGAGCGTCGCGTGCACGGTGCCGAACCGGTCGATCGCAATGACGTCGGCGTCTTCGAGGGTGAGGGTCTTCCGCACGACCCGCAACACCGCCAATGACTCCGAGCTGACCTTGGACGAGGTGAGCGAGTTCGCCTCGGACACCAGCTGCTGCTCCGCCTGGTTGCGCGCCGCGTTGCGGGTCAGAACGAGGCTGCCCGCGCCGGCAATGACGAGGACGACCGCGACCAGGCCGACCATGGCCAGCATGAGGCGGCGCCGCATCGTCAGCCGAACCGGTAGCCGACGCCCCAGACGGTCGCCAGGGGGAGATCGGTGCCGAGCTTCTTGCGCAGCTGGGCGACGTGGACGTCGACCGTCCGCTCGTCCCCGTACCAATCGGCACCCCAGACGCCGTCGAGGAGCTGTTGGCGCGAGAGGGCGAGACCGACGTTGTTGGCCAGGAACGCGAGCAGGTCGAATTCGCGGGTCGTCAGCGCCACGGGCTCGCCGGCCCGCCGCGCCTCGCGACGGCGCAGGTCCACTTCGAGATCCCCCACGGTGACGATCTCCTGGGGGGCCGGGCCCTCCCGCGTGCGCCGCAGAATGGCCCGCACGCGCGCCACCAGCTCCCGGGGCGAGAACGGCTTGACCAGATAGTCGTCCGCCCCCAGTTCCAGGCCGAGGACGCGGTCCATCTCGTCGTCGCGCGCGGTCAGGAAGAGGACGGGCACGGCGCTGCGGGCGCGGATGGCGCGACAGACGTCGAAGCCGTCGTGCACGCCGGGGAGGCCGACGTCGAGGATGACGATGCAGGGGTCCTCCTGCGCGAAGGCCACCAGGCCCTTCTCCCCGTCACCGGCCAGCAGGACACGGAAGCCCTCCCGACGCAGGTAAAGGTCCACCAGATCGGCGATGTGCGGATCGTCTTCCACCACGACCACCGTCCCGCTGTCCGCGCTCACGTTCCTAGCCTTCCATCTCCCGTCCCCCGACGAGCCGCAATCCGGCATCCCCTTACAGAACCATCACGTTTGCCGAACACCGGGTTCATGGTGACGGCCCACCATCTCCACCAACGAGAGGAGCACACATGCGGACCCACCCCATTCGACTCGGCGCCGTCGTCCTGGCCTCGGGAGCCACGCTGATGGCCGGCGTCGTCGGCGCTGCCAGCTCTGCCGGCGCAGCCACGCCCACGGGCACGGGCACCGTCCCGACCACCCTGGCCGGCATCAAGGCCAAGGCGGCGACGGACATCACCGATCGGGTCAACGCCCTCAACGCCGCCATCGGCAAGGTCAACGGCGCCAAGGGTCTCGGCGCGAGCCAGGCGGGCCTGGCCTCGTACCTGGGCACCGACATCGCGCCCCTGCAACAGCTCAACACCACCGTGCAGGCCGACACGACGGTACAGCAGGCGGCGAAGGACTTCGGGACGATCTTCAGCAGCTACCGCGTCTTCGTGCTGGTGCTGCCCGCCGCCCGGATCGCCGCCGGCGCGGACCGCGACACGACGACCGCCATCCCGAAGCTCACCACGGACGCCACCAAGGCGCAGGGACGGGTGACGCCGGCCAATCAGGCCACGCTGCAGCCACTCGTCAGCGACCTGAACAGCCAGATCGGCAGCGCCACCAACGCCACCAACGGATTGGCGTCGACGGTGCTCGCCTTCACGCCGGCGCAGTGGAACGCCAACCACGACCTGCTCGCCGCGTCCCGCTCCGCCCTGCAGACCGCGGGCGGCGCGCTGGCGAAGGGTCGCGCCGACGTCAAGCAGATCGTCGGGGACCTGCAGGGCTCCGGCGCCGGCGCCACCACCGACTGACGCCGCAGCGGGTCGGTCCCGGCGCCCGGAGGCGTTACGACAGCAGCATCGCCGTATTGACGTTCAGTCCGTCGGCCGCCTTGGAGCGGTGCACCACCTGGAACTCGGAGAACTCGGCCAGCCCCCAGGGCCCGTTCTCCACACCGATGCCGCTCCACTTGAAGCCGCCGAAGGGCTGCTGCGGCGCCAGCGCGAGGTGCGTGTTGACCCACGCCGTGCCGCACTCGAGCTGCGCGGCCACGTCAGCGGCCCGGTCGGTGTCGGCGCCCCACACCGAGCCCGACAGCCCGAAGTGGGTGGCGTTGGCGCGGTCGATGGCGTCGCCCAGGTCCCGGTAGGACACGACGGGCAGGGCCGGGCCGAACTGCTCCTCGTCGACGATGCGTGTCCCGTCGGACAGTCCGGTGAGGATGGTGGGCTCGAAGAAGTAGCCGGCGCGGTCCATGGCCTTGCCACCCGTCACCGCGGTGGCGCCGTGGGACAGCGCGTCGGCCACCAGCTCCTTGACCCGCTCGTACTGGGGCTCGTTGTTGATCGGCCCCAGCTTCACACCGTCCTCGGTGCCCTCGCCGACCTTGATCGTGCGGGCGTGCGCGGCCAGGCCCTCGACCACGTCGTCGTAGAGCGCCTCGGGCACGTAGACGCGCTTGATGGCGGAGCACACCTGACCGTTGTTGTTGAAGGCGCCGGCGAAGATCGCCGTGGCCACCTCCGCCGGGTTGGCGTCGTCGAGAACGATGGCCGGGTCGTTGCCCCCGAGCTCGAGCGTGACGCGCTTGAGGTCTGGCGCCGCGGACAGGGCCACCTTCTTGCCCGTCTCGACGGAGCCGGTGAAGCTGATCTTGCGCGGCACGGGGTGCGTCGTCATGAGGGCGCCGAGCTCGTCACCCCCGCTCACGATGTTGACCACGCCCGGGGGGAAGACGTCGCGCAGGAGCTCGCCGACCTTCAAGGTGGCGAGCGGGGTGTAGGGCGACGGCTTGAGCACGAGCGTGTTGCCGGCCAGCAGCGCGGGGGCGATCTTCCAGAAGGCCAGCGTCAGCGGGAAGTTCCACGGCGTGATGGCGGCGACGACGCCCAGCGGGCGGCGGGCCAACTCCACGTAGGCCGTCTCGTCGTCCTGAATGATCTGGGCCGGCATCTCGAGGTTGGCGAAGTACTGGCACCAGATGGCCGAGGCGAAGACCTCGACGCCGGCATCGCTCAGCGGCTTGCCCTGCTCGGCCGTCAGCACCGGCGCCAGCTCGGCCGTCGCGCCCATCAGCACGTCGGCCGCCTGCAGCAGGACGGCGCGCCGGGCCGCCTCGTCCGCCTTCCAGTCACGGGCGGCCTTGGCCGCGGCGTCGAAGGCGGCATCGAGCTGCTGAGGGGTGCACTCGGGCGCCTGGGCGAAGACCTCGCCCGTGGCGGGGTTGCGCACGCCGAACGTGTCCTCGGTCGGCGCGGCGTCCCCGGCGATGGTCATGACGAAATCGGACATGGCACTCCTCGACTGCTCGTGCGGGAGGCGGCCCCCACCGCTGACCGCACAATCCTCCCACCTGCGCCGGCGCTCCTCAACGGGATCGGGCCCAATCGTTCAGGCGAAGAGCCGGGTGACGAACTCGTCCACCGTGTCGCCGACCCGGCGCCGCAGGCCCAGGTCCTCGGGTGCGGCGGCGATCAGTCCGGCCGCCTCGTTGAGGAAGCCCAGGAGCAGGGCGGCGGCCACCGCCGGATCACCGGGCACGGCGACCTGCTCGTCGGCGAAGACCCAGGCCAGCAAGGGGGCGCAGGCCGTCGCTTGGAGGTTCCGGCACGCCTCCATCCCGAGCACCGCCGGGGCGTCGGCCAAAATCCGGGCCATGGTGGGATCGGCGCAGGCGTCCATGTAGGCCCGGCAGCCGCGGTGGAGCTGGTCCCGCACGCCCGTGCCCGCGAGGGCGGCGGCCACCACCCGGTCCACCAGCTCGCCCTCGAGCTGCTCGACCACGCCGGCGGCGACCTCGGTCTTGGAGGCGAAGTGGTGGTAGAGCGCCCCCCGGGTCACGCCGGCCCGTTCGGCGATCTCGTCGCGACCGGTGGCGGCGAACCCCTTCTCGGCGAAGAGCTCCCGTGCCGCCTGCAGCAGGGCGCCGCGGGTGCGGGCCGACCGGGCGGCCTGGGTCGGGCGGGGCCCCATGGCCGCTGCCGAGGTGCTCATCGGATCGCCTCCTTCTACATGCGGGCCGCACGCATGTTAGTGTCCGGAGGAGCAAGGAGGGGCCATGGCGAGCACACGGGAGACCGACGTCTGCGTCGTCGGGGCGGGACTGGCCGGGCTGACGGCGGCGCGGCGCCTGCGCCAAGCCGGGCGTTCGGTGGTCGTGCTCGAGGCGCGGGACCGGGTCGGCGGACGGGTGTGGACCAGGACCAGCCGGGACGGCGTCCCCGTCGACATGGGTGCCTGCTTCATCGGCCCGCACCACGACCGCATGCACGCGCTGACCAAGGAGATGGGCGTCGCCACCTTTCCGACGTTCGTCCAGGGTGACAACGTGCTGGCCACCGGCGGCAAGGTGCGGCGCTACCGGGGCGACATCCCCCGGGTCAGCCCGCTGGCGCTCCTGAGCGTGGGCCAGGCCATCGCCCGCATGAACGCCATGGCCAAGAAGGTGCCCGTCGAGGCGCCGTGGGACGCGCCGAAGGCCGGCGCGTGGGATGCGCAATCGGTGCAGGCCTGGCTCAGCGCGGCGCACGTGCCGACCCGGCTCGCCCGCGACCTGATCGCGGCGACGGTGCGGGCGTGCTTCGCCGCCGACCTCTCCGAGGTCTCGCTGCTCAACTGGCTCTTCCTGGCGCGATCGGCGGGCGGTATCGAGTCGCTGATGTCGGTGGCGGGTGGCTACCAGGACGCCCAGTTCGAGGGCGGGGTCGGGCGGGTTCCCGACGCCATGGCAGCCGAGCTCGGCGAGGCGGTCGTGCTCGGGACGCCGGTTGACGGCGTCGGCGTGGGCGTGGACAGGGTGACGGTGCGCGGCGCCGGGTGCACGGTGTCGGCCCGGCGCGTCGTCCTGGCCCTGCCGCGCGCCCTGGCGGCGGGCATCCGCTTCGACCCGGTGCTGCCGGCCGATCACGCGTTGCTCATCCACCAGGTGCCGGCGGGCACCGAGGTCAAGATGGTCGCCGTCTACGACGAGCCCTTCTGGCGGCGCGACGGGATCTCCGGCGCCACGGTGGCCACCGACGACGACATAGAGGTCACCCTCGACACCTGCCAGCCCGACCACGCCCAGGGGGTGGTGGCCGGGTACTCGGCGGGGCCGCGCGCCCGCGCCCTGGCCGGGCTCGGCGAGACGGCCCGGCGCGACGTGTTCGTGCGCATGCTCACCCGCCGCCTCGGGCCGCGCGCCGCCGACCCGCTCGAGGTGCTGGAGCAGAACTGGGCCCAGGAGCAGTGGACCCGCGGTTGCTCCATGGGCCACTTCCCCACGGGCGTGCTCACCCAGTACGGGCGGCGCCTGCGCGAGCCCGTCGGCCGCCTGCACTGGGCCGGCACCGAGACGGCCTCGACCTCGTACGGCGCCATGGACGGTGCGGTGCGCTCGGGCGAGCGCGTCTGCGACGAGATCCTGGCGGCGCCCGCCTGACCCTATGGGGTCAGGGTCAGGGTCAGGCCGGCCGGTCGGCGGGCCGCGGGCCGGGGCCCAGGCCCACGCCGAGCTTCTCGCGGAAGAAGGCCAGGGTCTTGTCGAGCGCCGCCCGCGTCGGCGTGCCCTCCTGGTCGACGAGGTGCTCGGTCAGCACGGAGTGCGCCTTCTTCGGGTGGCCGTGCGGGTTGCCCGGGGCCGAGTCGATCTCCACGGCGATGAACGCGTCGCCGAGCTCACGGCGCAGGGTTTCGAAGCGCTCCTCGAAGCAGAAGGGGTCGTTGGTGAAGCGCAGGCCGAGCAGGCAGGTCCCCGCCGCCGTCCGCTCCTTCACCCGGGCCAGGTCGGCGTCGGAGATCCCGATGTCCGCCTTGAACTTCTTCGACAGCGGGAAGGGCAGCGACGGCTGGCTCAGCACGGGTGCCAGGACGATGTCGTCGACCATCATGGCGAGCGCGAAGCCTCCGGTGAAGCACATGCCGACGACGCCCACCCCGGGACCGCCGCAGCGCTCGTGCTCGGCCGCGGCGAGCTTGCGCAACCAGACCGTGATCGGGCTCGTCCGCTTCAGGGCGAAGGCCGAGAACTCACGGGAGACGCAGGCGGGGCCCATGGAATGCAGCGCGTAGCCCGCGCTGGCGGGCCGGCCCGGGTCACCGAACACGACGGGCAGGACCGCCGTGCACCCGGCTGCGGCCACCCGGCGGCCGAACTGCGCCACCAGTGGGGTGATGCCCGGTATTTCGCTGATGACGATCACCGCAGGGCCGTTCCCGATCCGGAAGACATCGCGTCGTTTGCCGTCGGCCTCGAAGGATTCCTTGGTGAAATCCTTCAGTTCCGTCTCCCACCTGCCCGCTTCGCCGTTGGCCATGGCGGGACCGTAGCATCGGCCGTGGTATGCGCTCCCTTGACCCGCGCCTGCCCGTTCTGGTCGGGCTCGGCACCTCGAGCGAGCCGGCCCCCGTGGTGGACCTCATGACCGCCGCCGTGACGGCGGCGGGGGCCGATGCCGTCGGCGGGGGCGGTCGTGGTGGCGCCGGATCGGGTCTCCTCGAAGGCATCGACTGCATCGCGGTGCCCCAGGGCAGCTGGTCGCTCACCGACCCGGCGCGTGCGACGGCCCGGCGGGTGGGTGCGCCCCGGGCCCGCACCATCCTGTGCGAGATCGGCGTCTCCCAGCAGGAGGTCATCAACCACGCGCTGCGCTCGGTGGCGTCCGGTCGGGCGGACACGGTCGTCGTCGTCGGCGCCGAGGCGCGGGCGTGGGAACGCGACGGGGGCGTCGAACACGACGACGACGACCGCCCGCCCGACGAGGTGCTGACCCGGCCGGCGGACTTCGTGGCCGCGGTCGAGATCGCGGCCGGCATGGTCTGGCCCCCCGTGCAGCAGTACGCGCTCATTGAGAACGCCCTCGGCGCCGCCCTGTCCCTCCCGCCCGACCGCCAACGTGACGAGATCGCCGCCCTGTGGGCCCGCTGCAACGCCGTAGCGGGGCGGAACCCCGAGGCGGCCTTCCCGCAGCGGCGCGACGCGGCGGCCATCGCCACGCCGGGGCCGCACAACCGGCCGCTCTCCTCTCCCTACAACAAGTGGCACTCGAGCCAGTGGACCGTCAATCAGGCCTCGGCCCTGCTGCTCTGCTCGGCCGAGCGGGCGCGTGCGGCGGGCGTCCCGGCCGACCGGTGGCTCTTCCCCCACGTCGCGCTGCATTCCTCGGCGGCCGTGACCCTGACCGCCCGGCGCCGGCTGGAGGAGTGGCCGGCCATGGGGGTGCTCGGCCGGTTCGCGGCGGCCCACATCGGGCGCCCGCTCAGCGCGGTCCGCCTCGCCGAGGTGTACTCGTGCTTCCCCGCCGCCGTGCGGGTGCAGCAACGCGAGCTCGGGCTCGACCCCGACGGGACGCCCACCCTCAGTGGTGGCATGGCCTTCGCCGGCGGGCCGTTCAACCACTTCGTGCTCGAGTCGCTGTGCCTGCTCGGGGCGCGCCTGCGCGACGAGCCGGCCGAACTGGGCCTCCTGACGACGGTGTCGGGCATGCTCTCCAAGCCCGGGCTCGCCGTGTGGTCCGCCACGCCGGTGGCGGCGGCGGCCGAGCCGCTGCTGGCCGACCTGGCGAGCGAGGCGATCGCCGCCACCGAGGTCGTGCCGGTCGTCGACGTGGCGCCCGCCGCGCCCACCGCAGCCACGGTCGCGTCCTTCACGGTGACCTACGGCGGGGAGGGGGGGTTCGACCCCGTCCGCACGGTCGTCGTGGCCGACCTCGGCGACGGGACCCGCACGGCCGCCACCTGCGAAGATGCTGCGACGGCCCGCCTGGCCCTGCACGAGGGCCTCATCGGGCGGGCGATCTCGGTGAAGGACACGACATTCAGCCTGTGAGCGCACACCCCCCGCGGACCCGGCCCCGCCTGGTCGACCCGGACCTCGCCGCCCGGGTGCCGGGACTCAGGCGGGTCGCGGTGACCGCCGTGGCCCTGGCCGTCGTGAGCGCGGTGGCGGTCGTCGTGCAGGCGGTGGCCCTGGCCTCCGTCGTCGACCGCTCCCTGCTGCACCACGCCCCGCTCGGTTCGGTGACCCCGGCCATCGTCGTGCTCGGCCTGGCCATCCTCGTGCGTGCGGGGCTCCACGGCGCCGGCGACCTCTCGTGCCTGCGCGCCGCCGACCGCGTCGTCGCCACGCTCCGGAGCCAGTTGTTGGAGCACGCCCTGGCGTTGGGGCCGGGCTGGCTCGGTGGGGAGCGCCCGGGCGAGCTGTCGCTCACGGCCACCAGGGGGCTGCGCTCGCTCCATACCTACTACGCGCGCTACGTCCCCCAGGCCGCGGCCGCCGCCGTCATCCCGGCCATCCTGCTGGTGTGGGTGGCCACCCAGGACTGGCTCTCGTTCGTGGTGGTCATCGCCCTCGTCCTGGCGGTGCCCGTGACGATGATCGCCTTCGGCCGGGAGGCGACCCGGCGCTCGCAGCGACAATGGCGCCGGCTCGGCTCACTGGCCGGGCGTGTCCTCCGCCTCATTGAGGGGCTGCCCACACTGCGTGCCTTCGGCCGGGAGGAGCAGGGGCGCCGGGAGGTGGAGGCGGCGACCGAAGGGGTGCGGACCGCCACCATGCGGACGCTCCGGGTCGCCTTCCTCTCTGCGCTCTCCATGGACATGCTGGCCGGGTTCGGGGTCGGGCTCGTCGCCATGGTGCTCGGGCTCCGCCTGCTCTGGGGCGAGCTCACGCTGCAGACGGCCATGGCGGTCCTCCTGGTGGCGCCGGAGATCTTCATCCCGCTGCGCCGCGCCGGCGCCGAGTTCCACGCCAGCACCGAAGGGCAGGCGGCCGCGGCACGCGTCGTCGAGGTGCTCGAGACGCCGACGCCGGTCTCCGTGGGCGCCGGTGCGGGCGATGCCGTGCGTGCACGCGCCCCGGGCGGCGGCGGTCTCCTCATAGTGGGCCTCGGCGTGCAGTACGAGCAGCGCGAGCGCGCCGCGCTGACGGACGTCTCGCTGCAGGCGCCCGCGGGGAGCCGCGTGGCACTGACCGGGGCGTCGGGGTCGGGCAAGTCCACGGTGCTCGCCGCGTTGCTGCGCTTCGTCGAGCCGAGCGCGGGCACCCTGTCCTTCGACGGGCGGCCCCGCGACGCCGAGACCGTTGCCGTGTGGCGGTCCCACTTCTCCTGGCTGCCCCAACGACCGCACCTCTTCAACGCCACGCTGGCCGAGAACCTCCGTCTGGGCGCCCCCGAGGCCTCCGACGACGAGCTGCGCCGGGTGCTCGGCGCCGTCGGCCTGACCGACCTCGTGGCCAACCTGCCCGAGGGACTGCGGACGGCCGTCGGCCACGACGGCCTCACGCTGAGCTCCGGCGAGCGCCAGCGCGTGGCCCTGGCCCGGGCCCTCCTGCGCCCCGCACCGATTCTGCTGCTCGACGAGCCCACCGCCGCACTCGACCCGCCGACCGTGGCCCGCCTGGCCCCGGCCCTCGAGCCCTGGCTCGCCGGGCGCACGGTGGTGGTGGCGGCCCACGAACCGCTCCTCCTCCCCCGCTTCGACGCCGTGGTGGCGCTGCGCGCGCCGGTCGGTCCGGGCCTCCCGCTGGTGGTCTCGTCGTGAGCCGGGCCCGTGGACCGCTGCGCCGCGTCCTGGCCGAGCCGGGCACGCCGTACGGGAGGCTGGCGCTGGCCGGCCTGCTCGGTCTGGCCGCGGCGGCCGCGACGATCGGCCTGCTGGCCGGGTCGGGCTACGTGGTGGGCCGGGCGGCGCTGCGGCCGGGCCTCTCGGCGCTCGTCGGCATTTTGGCGGCGGTGGAGGTCCTGGCCTTCCTGCGCGGGCCGTTGCGCTACGCCGAACGGCTCGTCGGTCACGACGCGGCCCTGCGGGCGCTGACGCGGTGGCGGGTGTGGCTCTACGACTGCCTGGCCCCGCGGGTGCCGGCCGCGCTGGCGGGGTGGCGCAGCGGTGACCTGCTGGCGCGCGCCATCGACGACGTCGATGCCCTCGGAGACCTCTACCTGCGCACGCTGTTGCCGGTGGCGATCGCGGTGGGGGCGGCCGTCATCGGGACCGTCGCCGTCGGCCTCATCCTCCCCTGGGCCGCCCTGGCGCTGGGGCTCCCACTGCTGGTCGCCCTGACCGTGCCCGCGCTGCTCACGTGGCGCCGCGGCGGGGACGAGGAGCTGGCCGCGCTGGCCGGCACGCTCTCGGCCCAGGTCGTCGACGCGCTCGCCGGCGCCCCCGAGCTGCTGGCCTTCGGCGCCGACGCCCGCCTCGTGCGCGCCGTCGAGGAGCTCGGCACCCGGACCGACGCGCTGCAGAACGCTCACGCCCGCCGCGGCACGTCGGCCACGGTGCTCATTCAGGTCTGCCTGGCCGTCGCCGTGACCGCCGTCCTGGCCACCGGCGTGGCCGCCGTCCACGCCCATCATCTCGGCCAGGTCATGGTGGCCGTCCTGCCGCTCGCCGCCTTGGCCACCTTCGAGACGGTGCCGGGCGTCCCCCTCGCCGTGGCCCGCTCGCTCGAGGTGCGGGCGGCGGCGGCGCGCCTCTTCGCGCTCGAGGACGTCGCGGTCCCCGTCGAGGACCCGGCCGATCCGACTCCCCCCGAGGCGGGCGTACCCGACGTCGTCTTTGCCGAGGCCGCGCTGCGCTACGACCCCGGCCTTCCCCGCGCCGTCGACGGGGTGAGCCTGCGGCTGCCGGCGGGCGGCCGTTTGGCGGTGACGGGATCGAGTGGTGCGGGCAAGTCGAGCCTCGTCGCCGCGCTCCTGCGCTACTGGCCCCTCGAGGACGGCACGCTCTCGCTCGGCGGCACCGACGTGCGGCGGCTGCGCCAGGCCGATGCGCGCGCCGCCTGTGCGCTGGCCGACCAGCGGGCACAGCTCTTCGCCGGCACGGTGCGGTCCAACCTCCTGCTGGGCCGGCCCGGGGCCGACGAGGAGGAGATCGCCGGCGCACTGCGGGCCGCCCGCCTCGATGCCTGGGTGGCCGCGCTCCCCCAGGGGCTCGACACACCGGTGGGCGAGGACGGCGTCACCCTGTCGGGGGGCGAGCGCCGGCGGGTGGCGGTCGCCCGCGCCCTGTTGGCGCCGGGCCCCGTGCTGGTGCTCGACGAGCCCACCAGCGGGCTCGACCCGGCCCTGGCCGAGGAGCTCATCGCCGGTGTGCTGCACGCCGCCGGCGAGCGCAGCGTCCTGGTCATCACGCACCGGGCCCACGAGGCGGCCCGCTGCGACGCCACGGTCACGCTCGAGGCCGGCCGTGTCGTCCCGACGCAGCCCTGAGCGCCTACGCCCGCCCGCGGCGGTCGCGCGGTGGAACGGCCGCCGGCGTCGCCTGCCCCGACCCGGCCCGGGCGGCTCCGCCCCTCGGGGGCCCCAGCGAGGAGGCGCTCGAACCGCCGGACGGGCACCAGGCGTTCGACGGCACGCCGGCGCAGGGGTCGGCCATGGTGGGCAGTCCGGCGGGCAACGGTGCGAGGTGCACCCCGGTCTGCGCCGGGTACGTCGCACCGGCGGGGCACGGGGCCAGCCGCGAGTCGCACTCCACCTGGGTCACCAGGGTGCCGTCGCTGTTCGTCGTCGTCGTCGTCACGCCGCAGGTCGGTTGCAGCTGCTCCAGATTCGGCGGGGCGCTGCCCTGGGGTGCCGTGTTGTCGGCATAACAGTTCGACGGCAGGCCGGTGTGCAGCACGATCTGCCCGAAATCGGCGTTGGACGGGTTGCCGAAAGAGCCGTCGTTGACGAACGAGTTGCCGAGGAGGGCGTCACCCTCAGGCTCGAAGACGCACCCGAAACCGCTCACCTGGAATCCACCGAAGTTCCCACACTTCTGGTGCAGCGAGGGCGTCCCGCTGTCGGGGTAGGGAACGAACAGGATCCCCCAGGCGCCGTTGTTCGTGAACGTGTTGTCCATCACCGTGTCGTTCCGGCCACCCGAGAGCGTCATGCCGGTCCCGATCGGTCCTGCAGCGGCGTTCCCGGCTTCGGGGACATCACCGTCGTTGTTGTCGTGCACGTTGTTGTGGATGAACACCCAACACGAATGAGTGTGCGTCACCGGGCTGGTCCCGCCCTTCGGACAGGCGCCGTCCTGCGGTGGCGGGGGGTCGCCGGCGATCTGTGTGTTGGTGTCGACCCCGTCCTCGTTGTCGTCGAACTGCGAGTTCTCGATGACGATCGCCCCACCGGAATTGGTGCCCGAATAGCCGAGGGCGTTGTTCTCCATCCACGCGTGGTCGATGGTGACGTCGCACACCTGAAGGCAGGCCCCGACGTACATCCCCGAGTCGTTCATGTTGGAGCCATAGAGCTGGTTCCAGCTGGCCGGGCCCTGGGCGTTCGACGAGAAGATGCCGTACTGCGCGGCCGTGGCCTCGGTGCTGAAGTAGGTGGAGGTCCCGGTGAGATAGGCACCGGTGTAGCCCGACAGGCCGATCTTCCCCGACCCGTCACCGCCGTTCCACCAGATCTCGTTCCCCGAGTCCCCGGCGCCGCCCAGGAAGTTGCAGGCGGTGAGGTTCTCGATGCTCACGCCGTTCGCCTTCCACACGACGATCCCGTTCCGACCCTGGGCCTTGCCGTGCACGACGGGGCCGAGGTTCTGGTACTGCGGAGCGGCGCTGCACGGAGTGGGAGCGCCGGCCCTGGTCCCGTCCACAATGACCGTGTCGCGGTTCATCCCGCGGATGTGCAGATCCGACGTGTGCACGACGACGCCGCCGTGGTCGCCCGTGCCGAGCTGGCTGGCCGAGGTGACGTGGGCGTCGTCCGTCTCGTGGTAGTCGCCGGGCGCGACGAGGATCCAGTCACCGGGCTGCGCCGCGTTGACCGCGGCCTGAATGGAGCTGTACTGACCGGCCTTGCCGTGATACGTGCCGACGAGCAGGACGGCGGACGACGAAGGCGACGACGAGCACGACGCCAACACCGCTCCCGTCAAGAGTGTCGCCGCCAGGACCGCACCGCGCGTGCCGATCGTCCCTCGTGCCACGCGTGCCTCCCCGGGGTCGTGGCCGCCGACCATCAGCGACCGCCGGCAACGGGTGTGAACCTACTCTCCTCGGTGGCGCCCCGTTGTGCCTGCGTTGTGCCGCCGTGCTCGTTGTGACTCCGTTGTCCGTGGTGCCGCCGTTGTGCCGCCGTTGTTGATCGGGGTCGTCGATCGCCGGCGCACGAGATCCACGTGAAAGCGCAAGTACCGGGCGGCCGTCGGATTCCCCTTCCGAGAGGAAGGGGAATCACGTGACAGGAGGATCGCCGGCCGACGACAGCGGCCGGGCCCGGGCGGCACTCGAGCTGATGGCACTCGAGGAGCCGACCCGGGACGGGCGGGTGGCCCGGGGTCAGCGGACCCGGCGCCACGTCGCCGAGGCTTTGGCGGAGTTGCTGCGGGCCGGGGACCCGGACCCCACGGCGAAGTCCGTGGCCCGGCGGGCCGGCGTGTCGTTGCGCCTGGTGTTCCACCACTTCGCCGACATGGACGACCTCTACGGGTTCGTCGCCGCCCTGCAGTTGCGGCGTCAGTGGGCCGACATGCCCCAGCTGTCCCCCGGGCTTCCGCTGGCGACCCGGATCGAGCGCACGGTGGCGCACCGGGCCGCCCACTTCGAAGAGGCCTCGGGGGTCCGCCGCGCCCTGGTGTGCCGCGTCCCGACGTCGCCCGCCATCCGGCGGGCGCTGGCCGCGGCCGACGGCCTGTTCCTGCAGGATCTGCAGTCCACCTTCGCCGACGAGCTGGCGGCCCTGCCGGCGAGCACCCGCGCCGAGCATCTCGGGGCGATGGACACCGGCACCTCGTGGGAGACCTGGGAGCGCCTGCGCACCACGACGGGCCTGCCGGTGCGCGGGGCGCGCCGGGTCATGGCGCTCATGCTCGAGAAGTTGTGCGCCGGCACCATGGTGGGGACGACGTAGGCAGTCAGCCCTCGGAGAGACGCCGGCGCACCTCGGCGACCGTCGGCGCCGGATACCCGACCAGGCCCGGCCGCCAGCCGAGCTCGATCTTCTGGGCACCCGGCCCGTCCTCCGTCCATATGTGGCAGGTGTTGGTGAGGAAGGAGAAGCCGCCCTCGCGCATCGGGTGCTGGCCCACGCCCCGCTCCACCTCCCAGGCGGCCGCCGAGGTGAGCCCCTGAATGACGACGGGCCCGATGGCCCGGGCCAGGAACTCCAGATGGCTGCAGCCGCGCTGGCGGCCGAAGCGCTGCTGGACGGCGCTCGAGTAGCCCCGCGCCACCGAGAGGCCGATGAGGTCGCGGAAGCTCGGCTCGATGGCCGTGCACTCGGCGTGGGGGAACGTCTGCATGTCGGCGGCGGCGTCGACGATCGTCATGTCGGCTCGTCGGACCACCACGCCGAGATCCATGACGTGCAGATCACGCGGCGAATAGTCCCCACTGGCCCACGGCCGCTCGTCGTGCAGGGTGCCCACCACGGCGAAGTAGTCGCCGCGCTGGTACACCTCCATGGTGATGGTGCGCCGGTGGACGGGCTCCTCCCCCGAGCCCGGGGGCGGGCGCAGCGCGGCCAGGGTGGGCGGATCGGTCGGGTCGGCGCTGTCGGCCAGGGTGGGCGGATCGGTCGGGTCGGCGCTGTCGGCCGGGTCGTCCGCGTCGGCGCTGGCGCTCGACTGATCAGGCACGGCGGGACGCCTCGGCCACCTCGTTGAAGCCGTGCAGGATGGGCGCGTCGCGGTTCCAGCCGATGCGGGTCACCGAGGCCGTGCGCAGATGCAGACGCCAGTACAGGTCGACCGTCCCCAGCGCCCAGGCCACCGCCGCCTTGATCGGGCTCACGTGACTCACGACCACCACGTCGCCGTCGGCGCGCCGGGCCCCGGCGCCGTCGGTCGCGAAGAGCTCCTCGCAGGCCGCGGCGATACGCCGGTCGACCTCGGCCAGGGTCTCTCCGCCCTCGGGGCGGAAGTCGCGGTCGCTCCGCCAGCGCCGCCAGACCTCAGCCGGGATGCCTCCCAAGGGCTCGCCCTCGAACTCGCCGTAGTCGATCTCCACCCAGCGTTCGTCCACCTCGGTGGGCGGGCCGAGCGCCAACAGCTCGGCCGTGTCGCGGGCCCGGCGGAGCGGGCTCGAGCGCACCTCGGCCACCGGGTCGGCGAGCAGGCCGCGCGCGTGCTCGGCCTGGACCCGCCCGGTGTCGGTCAGCTCGGCGTCGGTGCGGCCGAGCAGGAGACCCTGCGCGTTGGCCACCGACTCGCCGTGGCGGACCAGGATCAGCACGATCAGGTGGGGACGAGGATGCGGCCGCACTGCTCGCACGTGGCCACCTCGCCCGGCGGCAGCGCGCGGATCTTCTCGACCTCCACCGAGGACAGCTCGAGATGGCACCCGTCGCAGTGACTCCCCACCAGGCGCGCCGCACCCGTCCCCTTGAGTCGTGTCCGCAGCGTCTCGTAGCGGTCGGCGAGCGCCGTGGGGAGGAGCGCGGCCTCGGCGGCGCGGGAGCGGGTGGCCTCGGCCAGCGCCGCATCGATCTCCACCTGGCCCTCGGCCACGGTGCGGCGGAGGTCCGCCGCCCGTGCCTCGAGCGGCGCGGCCCGTTCGCGCAGGGCCGCCAGCTCGGCGTCGATGGGATCCTGCTCGAGCATGGCCACCAGCTCCAGCTCCTCCAGCTCGGAGCGGCGTTCGGTCAGGTGCCGCACCTCCTCGTTCATGGCCTGCAGGTCGCGGCCCGAGGAGCTGGTGGCCGCGTACATGCGCTTCTCGACCACCTCGCGGCGTTCGCTGACGCGGGCGATCTGGAGCTCGAGCTCCTTCTGGGTGGCGGCGAGCACCCCACGCCGTGCCGTCGCGTCGTCCAGCTCGACCTGGAGGGCGGCGAGCTGCCGCTCCACGTCGGCGAGACCCGACGACTCGACGAGCGCGTCGCGCCGATGGTGGAGCTGCGTGATGGAGGTGTCGAGGTCCTGCACGGCGAGCAGGTGCTCCATGGTCATGATGCGAGGGCCTCGTAGGCCGCCCTGGCCAGCGGGAGCGCGTCGATCAGCGCGGGGTCGGCCATCTGCAGGGCCTCGTCCCAGCTGCACCAGCGGGCGTCGGGGCTCTCGTCGGGCGGCGGCTGCGGATCCGTGCCGGCGCCCAGCAGGAGGTAGCGCAGGTCGAGATGCGTGTGCCCGTGTGCCGCGACGTGCACGTCGAGATGGATCAGGAGCGGCCCCGCCGGCGGATGCGCGACGGCGAGGCCGAGCTCCTCGGTGGCCTCGCGCACGGCCGCCTCGTCCGGGCTCTCGCCGGCGTCGATGTGGCCGCCGGGCTGCATCCAGATGCCGAGACGCTTGTGGCGGTGCAGCACCGTGCCGCGCCCACCGACCACAATGGCCGACGCCGTCACATGGGTCGGACCGGCGTGCTCGTCACACGGCGCGCTGAGCCGGCTCAGCTCGTCGAGGAAGCGTTCCCGGGCTTCGACCTCGCGCGGGGACTGCGGCTCGTGGCTCTCCACCAGGATGCGCAGGTCCTCCGTCGTGGCCGGACTCCCCATGAGTCGCATCCCTAGCACAGCTCGCCGCGCCACACGGTGGTGGCATGTCCCGCAATGCGGACCCTGTCGCCGTCGGGGCGCACGTACAGCGTCGCCCCGCGCCGGGAGAGCTGCAGCGCCACCAGGCTCTCGCGACCCAGCTCGGCGGCCCAATAGGGCCCGGCGGCGCACTGGGCCGATCCGGTGGCAGGGTCTTCGTCGATCCCCACGTTGGGACCGAAGACGCGCAGCACGTAGTCGGCGCCCGAACCCGCCTCGGCGGCCGCGGTCAGGAGGAGGGCCTTGGCCCCGGTGGCCGCGATGGCGGCGAGGTCGGGCTCGTACCGGCGGACTGCTTCGGCCGACGAGAGCGCCACGAAGGTGAAGAAGCCGGTCTGCCCGCTGGCCGCGACGGCGCCGGGCCACTGGTCCTGCAGGGGGGCGGGCACCGGCCCCGGGGTCACGGGGTCGGCCGGGAAGTCGAGCTCGATGGTGTCGCCGACGAAGGCGGCACGGAGGGGGCCGCTGCGCGTGTGGAAGGTCAGCGGCCCCGTGCCGTCCACGACGCCGCTCTCGCGCAACGCATGCGCGGAAGCCAACGTGGCGTGGCCGCACAGGTCGATCTCGACGGCGGGCGAGAACCAGCGCAAGCCGAAGGTGTGCGAGTCGTCGCCCGGGGTGAGATACGCCGTCTCGGCGATGCCGAGCTCGAAGGCGATGGACTGCATGCGCCCGTCGTCGAGCGGCTCGCGCAAGAGGCAGACGGCCGCCGGGTTGCCGCCGAAGGCCTCGTCGCTGAAGGCGTCGACCCAGGTGATCGGGATCGTCATGATGCCCACGATGCTAAGCGGGTCAGGGCATCGTGCAGGACGTCGGCCCGCTTGCAAAAGGCCCAGCGCACCAGCGTCCGGCCGGCGTCGGTGTCGGTGTCGGTGTCGGTGTCGGTGTCGGTGGGGTCGTAGAAGACCGAGCTCGGGATGGCCACCACCCCGCACCGCTCCGGGAGGGCCAGGCAGAACTCCTCGGCGGACATGCCCGGGGCGACCGGCGCGATGTCGGTCGTGGCGAAGTACGTGGCGGCGGGGCGGAAGACGTCGAATCCCAGCGCGGCGAGACCGTCGCAGAGCTGGTCCCTCCCCGCCCGCAACTCGGTGGCGAGGCGGCCCATGCGCTCGGGCGGGAACTCGAGGCCACGGGCGATGGCGAGCTGGAACGGGGCGGGGCTCGTGTAGGTCAAGAACTGCTTCGCGGCGCGCACGGCGGCCACCAGTGGCGCGGGGCCGCTGACCCATCCCACCTTCCAGCCGGTGAAGGAGAACGTCTTGCCGCCCGAGGAGATGGTGAGGGTGCGCTCGCCCATGCCGGGCAGGGTGGCCAGCGGGACGTGCGATCCGTCGAAGACCAGATGCTCGTAGACCTCGTCGGTCACCGCCAGAATGTCGTGGGCCCGGCAGAGGGCGGCGACCTGCCCCAATTCGTCGGGCGAGAACACCTTGCCGGTCGGGTTGTGCGGCGAGTTGAGGAGGATGAGCTTGGTGCGGGGCCCGACCGCGGCCGCCAGCTCGTCGGGGTCGAAGTGCCAGTCGGGCGGGTGCAGGCGGACGAGGCGGGGGACGGCGCCGGCCATGGCCGCGTCGGCGGCGTAGGAGTCGTACGTCGGCTCGAACATGACCACCTCGTCGCCGGGCTCGCACAGGGCCAGCAGTGTGGCGGCGATGGCCTCCGTGGCCCCGACGGTCACGAGGACGTCGGTCTGCGGATGCAGGTCGAGGCCGTACCACGCCCGTTGGTGGGCCGCGATCGCCTGGCGCAGTTCGGGGACGCCGTTGCCCGGCGGGTACTGGTTGCGCCCCTGGCGGATGGCGTCGACCGCCACCTCGCGCAGTTCCTCGGGCCCATCGGTGTCGGGGAAGCCCTGGCCGAGATTGACCGAGCCGGTGGCCACCGCCAGCTCCGACATGGTGGCGAAGATCGTGGTGGTGAAGGGTTGCAGCCGCCGGGTCAGGTGTTCGTGCCCCGGCGCCACTGCGACGATCGTACCAACGGCATGGTGGCTCGCCTATCGTCTGATCGGACCGTGCTCAGCATCGCCAACTACAACATGCACTGCGGGATGGACGGGTGGGGTCGGCCCTACGACTACGTCGCTGCGATCGCCGCGCTCGACGCCGACGTCATCGTGCTCGAGGAGGCCTGGACGGTGGCCGGGGACGAGGGGGGTGGGCAGTCGGCCGAGGTGGCCCGGGACCTCGGCTACCAGATCGTCGCGCACACGCTCGGCGAGGGTCGACGTATCCGCCCGCAGCCGACGACGAGCGACGGCTGGTTGGCCCGGCCCATCTGGAAGATCGAGAACAAGGCGTTGTACATGGACGGCGTGCGGCCGGTGTCGGCGCGGGTTCGGGAGATGCCGCGTTGGCAGGACGCCGAGCAGGGAACCTGGGGCATCGCAGTCCTGGTGCGGCCCGGGTTCGCCATCGAGGCGACGCGGGTGCTGCCGATGCGGAGGTTGCGTGCCGACCGCGTGACGCGGGCGGCCTTGGTCGTGGACGTCACGGTGGCGGGGCGGCCGATCTCGGTGGCGGGCACCCACATGTCGCATCTGCACATGGGCTCGTTCCACAATTGGGCTGATCTGCGCCGGCAGCTCCGCACCGAGGCCCAACCCGACGCGGTGCTGGCCGGCGACATGAACACCTGGGGACCCCTGGTGAACCGCTTCATGCCCGGCTGGCAGCGGGCGGTCATCGGCCCGACGTGGCCCAGCTGGCGTCCGCACAGCCAGATCGACCACATCTTGGTGCGGGGTTCCCGGTTGCGGCCCTCCGGCGGCGTGGTCTTCCCGCATTCGGGTTCCGATCACCGGCCGGTGCGGGCCGAGTTCGATGTGGATCGGGGACGGGGACGGGGGCGGGGGCGGGGATGGGTACGGGGGCGGGGGCGGGGGCGGCTAGGGATCTCTTCGGATGACGTCCGTCTTCTGGAGTTCGGCAGCGATTCATTCGGAAATCACGGACTGCGCCGAAGGGTGGCCGGACCATTCTCATTCCGATGGCCGAAACGCACACCGCCCGCAGCGACCGCCACGGTGCCGACGCCCGAGATGCCGATGCCGCCGGCCACGGCGCCGTCGCCGTGGCCGGCGGTGCCGACCTGATCCGTGCGGCGGCGGCCGAGTCCAACGAGGAGCTCGTGGCCGCGCTGGAGGTGGACTTTGGCCAGATGACGGCGGCCCAGGGGCGCTTCGTCGTGCGCCTGGGCGAGGTGGCCCGACGCCAGTCGTTCCGTGACGAGGGTGCCACCTCGGCCGAGACCTGGGCCGTCGAGCGCTTCGGGATGGGGGTGGCCACGGCCCGGGCCTATGTCCAGCTGGGCGAAAAGGCCCCAGAGGTGCCGCACCTGGTGGGCTCGTTGTGCGAGGGCGAGGTGTCCGTGGACAAGGTGCGGGCCGTCCTCTCTGTGGCCACGCCTCTGAGCGAGGGCCATCTGTGCGAAGTGGCCAAAGGGTGCGGGGTCGCCGAGCTGGCCGACATCGCCCGCCGCGACGCCGAGGGCCCCGGGCCCGAGCGCCCCGGGCCCGAGGGCCCGGGGCGGTGCGCCCCGGGGCCGGTGCGCTCCGCCCACGAGCGGCGCTACCTGCGCTTCAACGACACCGTGCGCACCGTGTCGGCCCAGCTGCCCCCCGAGGCCTACGCCCAGGCCAAGGCCTGCCTCGAAGCCCGGGCCCGCCAGATCCCCTCTGAGGGCGAGACTGTTTCTCGGGACAAGGTCGCATCTGGGGACAAGGTCGCATCTGGGGACAAGGTCGCATCTGGGGACAAGGTCGCATCTGGGGACAAGGTCCGCTGGGACCACAAACTCTGCGACGCCTTCGTGGACCTCATGACCCCGGCCTCGCCGGCGGGGACCACCGCGGCCAGCCCCTTCTTCGTGGTGGCCCATGTTCGGCTCGAGGCCCTGGTCCACGAGTCCGGCGAGGCCACCGAGCTGGCCGGTGAGCTCGAGCACGACGGCTTGATCAGCACCGAGGTGGTCAAAGAGATCGCCTGTGACGCCACCGTGGTCGTCGCACTCGACGACGAGCTGGGCCACACCATGTACGAGGGGCGGGCCCGGCGCTTCCCGAGTGGGGCCCAACGAAGAGAGGTCAGACGCCGCGACCGGCGCTGTCGCTTCCCGGGCTGTGCCAACGTGACCTTCAGCGACGTCCATCACATCGTCGCCTGGCAACCAGGCGGACGGACCGACCTCGACAACTTGGCCCTGCTGTGTCGACATCACCATGGGGTGGTGCACCGCAAGGGCTGGACCATGAGCGGCAACGCCAATGAGGAGCTGCGCTTCCTCGGCCCGAGTGGCCGGGTCATGACCTCGCGCCCCTCGCCCCTGTGGGCCAGGGTCACCGCGGGCCGGCGATCGGGTGGGTCGGGTTGATTTCGAGGCGGAGGTTGGCGCGGAGGTGGAGGAGGAGCCCCTTCGCGCCCTCGGAGTCAGGAGGGCGGGCGGGGTTCGTCCGCCAGAGCGGTCACTGCCTCATTGACGCTGGGATAGAAGTGACTCTTGCCGATGCGCTCCTCGAGTCCGCTGCGCTGCAGCATTTTGTGCAAGTTGGTACCTGCTCTTGCCACGCCGAAGACCACATGGGCGCGGTCGCATGCGTTGAGCACGTGGCCGAGTTCCCGTGACCCGGTGAAGTCCACGTCGGACATCCCGAGCGCGTCGAGGACGAGGACGCGGGTGCCCGGAGCGCGGGCGAGTGCACCGGCCACTTCGTCACGGAAGTGCACCGCATTGGCATACCAGAGGGGTGTGGCGAACAAGATGACCAGGACGCCGGGCAGCTGGGTCGCGGAGGGCTCGGCCGAGAGCGGCGCCCAGCTGGTGGTCCCCGGCAGGCGACCGAGCACGTGGAGCTGCGGACGCGCGCTCAATCTGATCCGGTCCAGGATGGCCAGACCGACCGCCACCCCGATGCCCTGCTCCACCCCGACGAGAGCCACGGTGAGGAGCGTCACCGTGGCCAGCCCGAACTCGAAGAGGTCGAAGCGGGCGATGGCGAGGAGGTCACGGGGCTTGAAGAGCCGGATCGCGACGTAAATGAGGATGGCCGCCAGTGTCGTTAGGGGAACGTCCTCGAGGACGTTGGCGATCGGGATAATGAGGAGGATGACGAAGGCCGCCCCGAGCGGTCCGGCCTGGGTGCGACCCCCCGCGGCGGCGACGGCACCGGTACGCGGCGGGCTGGCGTCGACGGGGAACGCGCCGACGAAGCCCGCCAGGATGCTGCCCGCCCCGACGCCGAGGAAGTCCCGCCCGGCGTCGACGTCGTAGCCCCCCTGCTCGGCGAAGGCACGCGTGGTCGCCGCGGTCTGTGTCACGACGACCAGCGCGACCACTGCCGCCAGCGGTGCCAGGCTGCCCAGTGTCGACCACGACAGTCCCGACAACCCGAGGTGTGGGGCCCCGCTGTGAAGCGTGCCGAGGACGGCGACGCCGTGCGCCTGCAACCCCAGCGCCGCCACGAGCGCGGTCGAGCCGACCAGGCCGATCAGACCGCCGGGAATCCGCCGGTCGACGTGGGCACTGACGAACATGACGGCCAGGACGCCGAGGCCGATGGCCAGCGTCCACCCGTTCACCTCGCCGAGATGGGTGAAGACGTACGCCAGACGGTGGGGGTTCGAGCCTGAGGCCGCGGGCAGCCCGAGGAGGTCGGGCAGCTGGTGGACGACGATGATCACAGCCACGCCGGACAAGAACCCCGTGACAATGGGTGTCGAGAGGAATTCGGCGATCCAGCCGAGGCGCAGGATGCTCACCAGCATCACCATCACCCCCACCATGACGGCGAGGATCCCGACCAGCTCGACGTAGTGGGCGGAGCCGGTGAGTGCAAGGGCGGACACTCCTGTGGCGAACAACGGGGCGATGGTCGAGTCGGCTCCGACCGACATCTGCGGATTGGACCCCAGCAGAGCGAACAGTGCCGTCCCGGCCACGAAGGCGTAGAAGCCGGTGATGGGTGGCATGCCGGCCAAGCGGGACGTGGCCAGTTGCTCGGGCACGGCGATCACCAGCAGCATGAGCCCCGCCAACAGATCGGCGCCCACCCAGGCACGTTGGTAGCCCTGCAGTGACAAGAAGGCCTGAGGTCGGCGCATGGCGACATCATGGCGTGTTCGCCAGATTGGCCCAATTGATTCGCCAGATTGGCCCAATTGAATAGTCTCGATGCGACGGTCGAGGATCGTTCCCACCGTCAAGGAGGCACCACCCCATGAGCGACTATCCCTACGCCGACCGCTTCGCCATCAACCGCGTGCTCCCGGAGAAGGGCATGAGCCGGGACGAGGTGCTGGCCGAGCTGCGCACCATGGCCACGGAGGAGGACGCCTTCTGGGAGACCGGCAAGTGCTCGGGGACGATGTACTGCGGCGACCACGACCACTACCACTTCATGAACGAGGCCTTCGGCCTGTTCGCCCATGTGAACGTCCTGCAGCGCGACATGTGCCCCAGTGCGACGAAGTTCGAGGCCGAGATCATCGCCATGACGCTCGACCTACATTCGGGAGAGGCGGCGGTCGCCGCAGGTGACGATCCCTGTGGCCTCGTGACTACCGGCGGGACGGGCAGCATCCTGCACGCGATCCTCGCCTACCGCGAGTACGCCGCCCAGACCCGCGACGTGACGCGGCCGAACGTGATCAAGCCCGAGACGGCCCACCCCGCGTTCGACAAAGCCTGCCATCTCTTCGGCGTGGAGCTGCGGCGGGCACCGATCGACCCGGTCACGACGCAGGTGGACGTGGACTGGGTCCGCGACCACATCGACGATCAGACCGTCGCCCTCATCGGATCGGCGTGCAACTACGGCTACGGCACCGTCGATCCCATCAGCGACCTCTCCGACCTCGCCCTCGAGCGCGGCGTCGGGCTCCACGTCGACGGTTGCCTGGGCGGGTTCATCCTGCCCTTCGGTCGCGAGCTCGGGTACGACATCCCGGCCTTCGACTACTCGGTGCCGGGCGTGACCTCCATGTCGGCCGACACCCACAAGTACGGCTACGCCTTCAAGGGTTCGTCGGTCCTCAGCTTCCGCTCCAAGGCGCTGCGCAACGCCCAGTACTTCTACCTGACGGACTGGAGCGGGGGGAAGTACACGTCGCCGGGCATGGAGGGCTCGCGGTCAGGTGGGCTCATTGCGGCGACCTGGGCGGCCATGGTGCAGTACGGGCACGCCGGCTATCTCGGGTACGCACGGGAGATCTTCGAGACGTCGACGGCGATGCAGGAGGCGGTCACGTCGCACCCCGAGCTGCGCCTGGTCGGCCGACCGACGTTCCTCTTCTCCTTCACCTCCGACGAGTTCGACATCTACCACGTGAACGACTTCATGCGGACGAGGGGGTGGCGCTTCAACGGGCAGCAGTACCCGAACGCGCTGCACATGGCGGTGACGAGGCCGCAGACCCAACCTCAGGTGGTCCCCGAGTTCGCGACGGACCTGGCCGACGCGGTGGCCTACGCCAAGGAACACGCGGACGAGGCACCCCGTTCGGGGGCCATCTACGGCGGGGTGGCCGGCGGCATGACCGAAGAGGCGGACGAGTTCATCCGCGCCGTCATGGCCGACATGCTCGACGGGCAGTCCACCATCCCGCCGGCGTGACCGATGTCCTGATCGACGGGTGCGTGGCCGCCCAGGCGAAGCTGCTCGAGACCCTGGCCGGCCTCGACGACGACGTCGCGCGTGGGCCGAGCCTCCTGCCCGGGTGGACCGTCGGCCACGTCCTGACCCACATCGCCCGCAACGCCGACAGCGTGGTCTGGCGACTCGAGGGCGCGGAACGGGGTGAGGTGCGCGACCAGTATCCCGGTGGGCTCGAGCAACGTGCCGGGGACATTGAGGCCGGCGCCGGTCGCCCCGCGGCCGAGCTGGTGCGCGATGTGGAGAAAACCTCCCGCGACGTCCAGCGGGTGATGGCCGACCTTTCCCCGGGTGGGTGGGACGCGCTGTCGCGGACGTCGCGGGGCGTGGTGGAGACGTCGCGCGATGCAGCGCTGTCACGCTGGCGCGAGGTGGTGGTGCATCACGGGGATCTTGGTCTGGGACCGGTCCCGTTCCCGCCCGCACTGGTCGAGATCTGGCTGCCGCGGGAACTGCCGCGTCTGGCGGAACGGAGCGACCCCGCGGAGCTCCTGGCTTGGGTCGTCGGGCGCGGTGACCCGCCCATCCTCACCCCCTGGTAATCAGGTCGAGACGAACGCGTTGCCCGACCGGTCGACCGCCACGCAGAAGGACACCGTCGGGCAGGAGATGCTCGTGAGCGCGTGGCCACCGTCGATCACCGTGCCGGCGCTCCAGGCCGTGCCATTCCAGGAGAAGACCCGGCCGCCGGAGTCGACGGCGCGGCAGAACGTCGAGGTGGGGCACGAGACGCCGGTCAGGCCCGATGCGTCGGTGCCGGTCAGGGGCGGCTCGGTGGCGATGGAAGTGGGGGCGGAGAACGCCGACCCGTTCCAGGTGAGGACGGCGCCGTTGCTGTCGACCATGACGCAGAACGTGGTGGAGGCGCAGGAGACCGAGTTGAGCTGGCCCCCGGTGTCGATGTCGCTCGGCTGAGTCCAGGTGTGGCCATCGAACACGGAGGGGCCGCCCTCGGCGGCGACGCAGAACGACGGGGACACGCACGAGATCTGGTTGGCCGCCCCCCAGGCGCCGATGTTGCCCGACCACGAGGTCCCGTCGTAGGCGAACGAGTTACCCTCACCGTCGATCGTGATGCAGAAGGTGGTCCCGGTGCAGTCGATCGCCGTGATGCCCTGCGCGGCCGAGATGGTGGTGGGGGTTAACCATCCCCCGGTGTTCAAGAAGGCGACCTGGTTCAGGTTCGGGGCGGCGGCGCAGAAGCTCGTGCCGGCGCACGAGAGGTAGGCCACGCCCTGGGGCGACGGATCGGGCACGGGAGTCCCGAGGGCGCTGACCTTGTCCAGCAACAGGCGGTAGGTCTGCCCCGTGGTCGACCCTATGACGCAGGACCCCGCCGTGGGGCACGACACGACGGACAGGTTGGTGTTCGCAGCGATGTGGATCGCCTCGGACCAGGTGCCGGCCGGTCCGGTGGTCGTCGTCGTGGTGGCGAGGGTGCTCGGGACGGTTGCGCCCTGGCTCGAGGTTGCGCTCGGGTGGCTGGGGCTGCTGCACCCGGCCGCGAGGAATGACAGTGCGACGACAGCGGCCACTGTCGTCGTGCGTGGGCCCGCCCGCCGCCGCACTACGAGTGGGCCGGGAGACCGTTCGCCTCGATGGCGCGATGGCGTGACCATGTATCGAGGACGATGAGGGTCTTGGTGCCCGTGACGCGGCCGCGACGGCGTAGCTGCTCTATGACCTGTCCGAGTCGCTCGACGTCGGGCACCTGGAGCCAGACGAGTGCGTCGGGGTCGCCGGCCGTGGTGAACACCGCCTGCACCTCGGAGAGTTGCATCGCCGTGTCCTTGATCTCCTGCAGGTCGGCGGTGCCGGCGAACCGCACCTCGGTGAAGGCCTGGATCGGGCGACCTGCTTTACGGTGATCGACGACGACGGTGTAGCCGGCGATGACCCCGGTGCGTTCCAGCCGTTCGATACGCCTGGTCACGGCGGAGGCGGACAGCGAGACCTGCTCGCCGATGTCGGCCATCGTCCGGCGGGCGTTCTGCGAGAGCAATTCGATGATGTGGTGATCGATCGGATCGAGGTCCTCAGTTGCCATGTCCCGAGCCTAACGAAACCGCGTTAGCCCGCACGTTCAGTGCACCGAAGGGCCTCAGAGTTGGTGCTCCGTTGCGTGGTGGGCCCTAGGAGGGCTCAGATCTCCCGTCTGTGCACTGCCACGGCATAGGGGTCGTGCGGTGAGAAGGGGACCTTGTCCCACGTCGACCAGCGGTCCTGGAGGAGGAGGCCGGCGGTGGCGGCCAGCGTGTCGTGCTGGTGGGGCCCGAAACCGCCCGGCCGCAGTGCATAGCCCGTGATCAGGTGTCCGTTGGGGCGCAGCCAGCGGGCCGCGTTCTCAATGACCTGCTGCTCCGAGCCGGGCGGAACGAAGATCAGTACGTTGCCGGCCATCACAATGACGTCGAAGGACTGCCCGAAGTCCAGCCCGGGGTCGGCCAGGTCGGCTTGGACCCATGCGAGGTCGGGCGCCTTGGCCCGGGCCTGTTCGAGCATGGCCTCGTCGAGGTCGACGCCGATGACGGCATGGCCCCGCCGGTTGAGCTCGATGGCGACCCGTCCGGTGCCGCAGCCGGCATCGAGGACTGTGCGAGGAGAGAAGGAGGCGACCAGCGCCGCCTCACCGTGCATGTCCATGCCGGCGGACGCGAGGTCCTGGAAGCGCCGGTCATAGTCCGCCCCCCGTGGGACGTCGCTGTTGTCCCAGGGGCCCGGCACTTACGGGAGGGAAGCGCCCCCCGGCAGCGTGGTGATGGTCGCGCCGGTCGGCACGGCGAACAGGCTGGCGGGCGGCTTGGACGAGTACTTGGTCAGCTTGAAGTAACTGGACGAGGAGGAGGAGCCGGAATAGGACAGGATCCCCTGCTTGGTCACGCAGTACTTGCTCGACTTACCCTTGACGGAGACCGAGACGCAGGTCGAGGGCTGCCCGGCGAACGTAGCCGAAGATGATGACATCTTGATGCCGAGGGCGTGGGCGATGGCGGCGTTCTTGGCTTCTGAGAACAGCGTGAGTGCGACGGTGGGGCTGAAGAAGCTCTCGAGCCCGAGCAATGGGTTGGAGCGCTTGGAGGCCACGCAGGTCACGGCGCTCTTGGATGTGGTGGTGGTGGTGGACGAGCCCGAGTTGCCGGAATTGCCAGAGTTGCCGGTGGTGCCGGTATTGCCCGAACTCACCGACGTCCCGCAGTAGTAGGTGGTCTTGCCGTGTCGATGACGCTGACCGAGGCGCTGGAGAAGTTCGACTTGGGCGGAGCCTGGGCGATGGTGACGGTGGTCTGTTGCGTGCTGCCATTGTACGAGGCGTACTGCGCGTAATAAGTGATCTTCTTGCCCCGGTCGATGGTGTTGGTCAAGGCATTGAAGTTCGGGGCGGACTTGCCTGACGCGGGCAACGCCGGGAGCAACAAACCCGCCCCGAGCCCGGCGGCGACAACGACGGAGAGGTAGCGCGCTCGCACGTTCCGAACGGTAGCCGGTTGCCTGCCATGGGGGTGCATTATCGAGGCGATCCGAGCCGTCGCCCCTCGGTTGCTCTGTAGGGTGACGAGCGTGTGCCTCCTTGTCGTGGCGTCACGGGTCGTGACCGGAGAACCATTGATCGTCGGCGCCAACCGCGACGAGGTCCTCGAGCGACCATCGACCGCGGTGACGGTGCTGGACGGGGGCCCACCCCGCATTGTGGGCGGACGGGACGAGGTTTCACGGGGCACGTGGCTGGCGGTCAACGAACATGGTGTCTGTGCGGGGCTGACCAACCAACCGCTGGGAGACGCCAAGGATCCGTCCAAGCGATCTCGAGGAGAACTCCCTCTGGAGCTTGCCCGCCACGCCACCGCGTCCGAGGCAGTCACAACGCTCCTGTCGGAGTTCCGCCCAGGGGACTACAACGGTTCGTGGCTTCTCGTCGGTGACCGTGACGAGCTGTTCTTCGTCGACTTCACGGGCTCAGACGACGGCACCGCTCTCGCTCTGCCGCCCGGGATCTACGTGCTCGAGAACCGCGCACTCGGCGAGACATCCCCCAAGGTCGACCTGGTGCGAGCGGCACTCAGAACGACGGCTGACGGCAACGAGCTGGTCGAGGATTTTCGCCGCATCCTGACGGACCACCGGATCCCCGTTGGGGACGAGCGGCCGAACGCCGCCAACTGCGTGCACCTCGAGGGGTACGGAACACGGTCGTCGTGCATCGTGCGGGTTCCGTCGGGAAACCCTGCACCCCAGGTGTTGGTCTCGGACGGGCCTCCGTGCACCACTGCCTACGTGGACGTCAGTGGGCTCTGGACTCTTCCAGTCGGGTGATCAGTCGCGGACGAGAGGCTTGTAACGCAGGCGGTGAGGCTGGTCCGCGTCGACCCCGAGTCGCTTGTGTCGGTCCGCCTCGTAGTCGCTGAAATTCCCCTCCCACCATCGGGCCTCGGACTCCCCTTCGAAGGCGAGCACGTGGGTGGCGATGCGATCGAGGAACCAGCGGTCGTGACTGATGACGACGGCGCACCCGGGGAAGGCCAACAGCGCGTCCTCGAGGGCACGCAGGGTATCGACGTCCAGATCGTTGGTCGGTTCGTCCAGCAGGAGCACGTTGCCCCCGCTGCGCAGCACCTTGGCCAAGAGCACCCGGTTGCGCTCGCCTCCTGAGAGCTGGCCCACCTTCTTCTGCTGATCACTGCCCTTGAAACCGAAGCCGGCCACGTAGGCGCGGCCGTGGAGCTCACGCCCGCCGACGATGATCCGATCGACTCCTCCAGTGATCTCTTCGTAAACGGTGGCGTCGGGCGCAAGCGACTCTCTCGATTGGTCCACGTAGGCCAGCTGGACCGACGCGCCGATCGTCACCTCGCCCGCATCGGGCTTCTCCTCGCCGACGATCATCCGGAAGAGGGTCGTCTTACCGGCGCCGTTGGGCCCGATGACACCGACGATGCCGCCCGGGGGCAGGGTGAAGGAGAGATCGTCCATGAGCAGCCGGTCGCCGAACGCCTTCACGACACCTGCCGCGTCGACGACCTGGTCCCCCAGACGCGGACCGGGTGGGATGGACAGCTCGACTTTCTCGGAACGCCGCTCGGCCGACTCGGCCTCGGAAACCAGCTCGTTGTAGGCCGTTATGCGGGCCTTCCCTTTGCTCTGTCGAGCGCGCGGCGACATCCGGATCCATTCGAGCTCGCGTTCGAGCGAGGCCTGGCGGGAACGGTCGGCTTTCTCCTCAGCCGCCAGGCGTGCCTGCTTCTGCTCGAGCCAGGAGGAATAGTTGCCCTCCCAGGGGATGCCCGCCCCCCGATCGAGCTCCAGGATCCAGCCGGCAACGTTGTCGAGGAAGTAGCGGTCATGGGTCACCGCGACGACCGTCCCCGGATAGACCTGCAGCGTCCGCTCCAACCAGGCCACCGACTCGGCATCGAGGTGGTTGGTCGGCTCGTCCAGCAGCAGCAGGTCTGGCTTGGACAAGAGCAGACGGCACAGCGCCACCCTCCTCCGCTCACCCCCCGAAAGTGTGCGCACGTCCGCATCACCCGGCGGGAGCCTGAGCGCGTCCATCGCGATCTCGAACGTGCGGTCGAGCTCCCAGGCGCCGGCAGCATCGATCTTGGTCTGCAGATCGGCCTGCTCGGACAGCAGGGCGTCGATGTCAGCGTCCGGGTCGCCAAAGGCGGCGCACACCTCGTTGTACCGGTCGACCAGCCGCTTGGCCTCGCCTACACCCTCGGCCACATTCCCGGCGACGTCCTTGGACTCATCGAGCTGCGGCTCCTGGGCCAGGTACCCAACCGTGAAACCCGGGGTCAGCCTGGCCTCTCCCGAGAACCCGTCGTCCTCACCGGCCATGATCCGCAATAGTGACGACTTGCCCGAGCCGTTGGAGCCGATGACGCCGATCTTCGCCCCTGGGTAGAAGGACAGGTTGATGCCCTTGAGCACTTCACGATCGGGCGGGTAGAAGCGCGAGAGGCCGCGCATTGTGTAGATGAACTGGGGAGCCACGGCGACCAGTGTGCCCGATGCGGGGAGGACTGTCGCGCCGGGTGGCCTCTCAGCGCTTGGAGGCCCAGCGGATCCGGCTCACCCGGCTCTCACGGACCATCCCGGTTTCCACGAACCAGCGGGCGGAGGCCTCGAGGGCCTCGACGGCGGGCCGGGGGGCATACCCCAGTTCCTCACGGGCCCGGCTGATGTCGAAGGACATCCGTGATGTCGACATCCGAGCCGCCTCGAGCGGCACGGACGGGTGCCGACGTAGGAGTCTCCCCTCCACCAACTCGGAAACAGCTGCCACGGCCAAGGCCATGGCGTTGGGTACCTTGCCGTACGGCGCCGGGAGCCCGGTGAGCAGCGCGAGTTGGGCGAGCAATTGCTCCAAGGTCATGTTCTCTCCGCCGAGGATGTAACTCCGCCCGTTCTGGCCCTTCTCCAGTGCCAGCACCTGGCCGGCTGCCAAGTCGTCGACGTGAGCCACATTCAACACGGTGTCCACGAAGGCCGGCATACGGCCGTTCAGGAAATCAAGGATGAGCTTCCCGGTTGGCGTGGGCGCGCGGTCCCCGGGGCCGACGGGGAACGTCGGAAGGACCAGCGACGCCGGCAGGCCCTCGGCAATGGCGCGCAGCACCTCGTGCTCTGCCACGTATTTGGACCGCTTGTAGGAGCCGTAGAGGTGCCGAACGTCGGGAAACGACCGCTCGTCGGCCGAGTGGGAGCCCGAGACGTGCTCGAGGCCCAGTGTGCCGACCGTGCTGGTGTAGACCAGCCGTTCGACGCCCGCCGCCGCCGCCGCACCCAGTACGTTCCTCGTACCGTCGACGTTGATCGTGTAGAAGGCTTCGGGATCCCTGGCCCAGAAGCGATACAACGCCGCCACGTGGAACACCGCTCGGCATCCGCTGACCGCGCTCTGCACGCTGTCGCGGCTTCGGAGATCGCCGATGACCTGCTTGATGTCGAGGCTTTCGAGGTTCGCGGTGTCCGCACCGGGTTCCACGAGCGCGACCACTTCTTGCTCACGCGCCAGCAGCTGGCGCGTGACCGCCGAGCCGATGAACCCGCTGGCTCCCGTGACGAGGACCCGGTCTCCGGGTGCGAGATTCAAAGCCGCGTCCGATGCAGCGCGCCTTTGGCCATCGTCTTTCCGAACTCAAAGATGAGGCTGGAGCCGCGCTGGGCGCTCGCCAGCACGTCCTCGAGGGCGTCGGCGAACAGCTCGACTTCGTCCTCCCCGGCGATCAGAGGCGGAAGGAGTTTGATGACGTTCATGTTGTCGGCCGCCACTTGCGTGAGGATGTGGTGACGGTGGAAGAGTGGGGTCACCACCATCTGGGAGAACAGCGCGGGACGAACCGCCTCGACCATCTTGAACCGGCGACGTAGGCCCGGGGTCGATGGCTCGCCGAAGACGAGCCCGATCATGAGCCCTTTGCCCCGCACCTCGTGGAGGAATTCATACTCCTCGACCAACGGTTCGAGCGCCTTCGTGAACGCCTTCCCGGTGCGCTGCACCCGGTCGAGGATGTCCTCGTCGTCGAACGCAGCCAACGTGGCCAATCCCGCCACCATGGCCAACTGGTTCGTGCTGAAGGTCGAAGAGTGGACCACCGCCTTTTCCATGGAGCTGTACACCGCGTCGGACACCGGAGCCGAGCAGAGCATCGCGCCGACGGGCACGAAGCCTCCGGACAGTGCCTTGGACACCGTGATGATGTCGGGGGTGATGCCGAACTGCTCGTGGCAGAAGAAGGTGCCCGACCGCCCGAGACCAGCCTGGACCTCGTCGAGGATCATGAGCGCCTTATGGCGGCGACAGAGCGACTGCGCTTCCTGCCAGAACTCTTCCGGCGCCTCGTTGACGCCCTTGCCCTGGATCGGCTCGGCGATGAAGGCGGCCACATCGCCCCGCCGGAGCTCTCGGGCCAGGGCGGCCGCATCACCGAACGGGATCATGTCGCAACCGGGAAGCAGGGGCCCAAAGCCCTGTCGGAATTCCTTCCCGCCATTGAGGGCGAGCGCTCCCGTCGTCAGGCCGTGAAAGGCGTGATCGCAATAGAGGATCCGCGTGCGCCGGGTAGCGGCCCGGGCGAATTTGATGGCGCTCTCCACGGCCTCCGCACCGGAGTTCGTGAAGAACACGCGTTCGATCCCGGGATGTGACCGGACCACCAGCTCCTCGGCGAGGACACCCGAGAGCAGGGAGCAGTCCATCTGGACGAGGTTGGGCAGGTCGGCATCGAGGGCGTCGTGCAACGCTCGAACGATCGTTGGATGACTTCGTCCGAGTGCGAAGACCCCGAAACCGGAGAGGAGGTCGAGGTAGCGGTCTCCTTTGTCGTCAATGAGATAGCAGCCCTCCCCCTTCACGTAGAACCGGTCAAATTCGATCTGACCCAGGACCTTCGGCAGCTGAGGATTGATGTACTTGGAGTGGAGGGCGAAGTTCTCACCTCGGCGCTCGTCCAACACCTTCTTCAGATCAAAGGGCATGCAGTGGCTCCAGGGGGTCGTTGCTGTCCGGCCGGTGGCGACAGATTAGTGCGACGTCCCGCCTCCTCATGACCCCCCGATCGTCCAGGACGGGTTTCATGAGATGATCATTTGCGGTCTCCCCGCAGCAACAACGATCGGACGGAAGGCACGGCATGGCCACAGGGGCTCCGAACATCGTGCTGGTCATGTCGGATCAACACCGGGCCGACATGATGGGGTGCGCCGGAGACACGAGCGCACTGACACCTTCCCTCGACGCACTGGCGGCAGAGGGCGTCCGCTTCGGGCGTGTGTCCTGCCAGGGCCCACTGTGCATGCCGGCCCGAGCCTCATTCATGACGGAACGGTACGTACGCGACCATGGCGTCTACACGAATTCCTCCGAGATCTCGCCCGACAGCCCGACCTACGCCTGGGCGCTGAGGGAAGCCGGCTACCACACCGCGCTCCTGGGTAAAGCCCACCTCTACCTGGACGAACAGCTCTCAGTGTCCCATATGGACGAGATGGCCGGGCGCCTCGAGGCGCTGGGATTCGCGGAGGTCTTCGAGACCGGAGACAAGTTCGTCGGGAAGATCCCGACCAAGTACACCGACTACCTCTCTCGTCATGGCCTCCTCAATGCCTACAAGCAACACATCGCCGACAGGAGCTACCAGGGCGAGAACGAAGACGGTCAGAACGCAACCAAGTGCGTACCGATGTGGGATTCGACGCCGACGCCGATCCCTTTGGAGTCGTACGTCGATGCCTGGCACGGCAAGCAGGCGGTGGAGTGGATCGAACACTACGACCGCGAAGAGCCGTTCTTTCTCTTCGTGGGATTTCCTGGGCCGCACGATCCCTGGGATGCACCTGTGGAAGCCGTGCAGCGCTACCGGGACGTCGACATCTCCATGCCCAGTTCGACCCGACGCCCCGTGACCGAGGGGACCGGTCGTTACGGCGCCCTCCTGAACTCATTCCTGTGGGTCTCGGATTCCGACTCGATGACGGAAAACGACATCCGGGGAATGCGGACCTCGTATGCCGCCGACATCTCGGTCATCGACCAGGCGGTCGGCGACATGGTAGGCGCATTGCAGCGACGAGGCCTCCTCGAAACGACGTGGATAATTTACACCAGCGACCACGGCGAAATGGGCGGCAATCACGGGCTGATGTCAAAGTGCGTCCTTTATGAACCGGCCGTGCGTGTCCCGCTGATCATCCGTCCTCCGGGTGGCCGTCCCCCGCATGTCATTGACTCCCTCGTCGAGCACATCGATGTGCCGGCCACCGTGCGCGCCATCGCAGGAGCACCTGAGGTCGCCGACTCCGAAGGGCGCTCGCTGCTTCCCATCCTCGGCGACCCGGGCGCTCCCCCACCGCGGTCCCTCACGGTCAGCGAGAATTGGGGGTTCGCCGCGTTCGAGACCGAGCGCTACAAGCTGGTGGTCGACGAGGACGCCCTGGCTCCCTGTCAACTCTTCGACTTGTCCGAGGATCCTGCAGAGGACCACAACCTTCTTGCCGACGCGACGATGGGGGCGGTGGCAGAAGAGATGATGGAGACCCATGTCCGCCCGTTCTTTCAGACGCCGCCGGCCCGTCCGATTCCGAGCTTCTTCACCGGCGGCTACGACACCTAGCAAACGCACGCCTGGGTGGTTACCCCAGTCCCAGTGGATCAGCGGTGAGCACCTGATCGACGTTGAGGCTGTGGCGTCCGGCGACCTCGTTCCGCAACCACGTGCGGCGCGAATCGATCGCCACCAGCCGTTCGGCCGTGACGCACGTCGACAGGTCGTCGAAGATCGCAATCAGCTTTCGTGAGATCTGAGGGTCACCAGCCCCGTACAGGGCGATCTCGGTGAAGGCCAGGTCGAACACCCGGCTCCAATCGGGTACCGGGATCACCAGGCGAACCGAACCGGTCGAATCAAGGTAGGCGCCCGTCGGGTCCGGGCGATCGGCAATCGCCCGGAGGATCCCGTGCAGTCGGTCAAGCGTCTGGACCGCCGTCGTCGGGTCGTTGATTGCGGGCGACACCGCGCGTATGGCGATGTCGACGAGCTGGCGGACTCCGTAACACGGGTCCTGGTAGAGCGTGCGTACGGCGAAACAATCCAAAGCCCTGAGGAGTTGATGGCTCTCTAGTGAGCTGCCGTCGTGCACCTCCAACAGAGCCGAGCCCCGCACCATGTAGGTGCCCACCGGCACGCAAAGCCGCAGCACGCACTCATGACGGCGCGCCAACTCGGCAAGGCGATGGGCGTCAACGCCGTCGATGACCGCATCCGCACGATCGAAGCGGACGAGTCGCGGTGATCTGGCCGGTGGCGGCTCGGAGACCTCGTGGTAGTCCTTCCCCGGCGCGAACATGGCCAGCATCGCATGCAGCGTCTCGTTGTGGACCGCCTGAATCACATAGCTCACCCGCATCGAACGCACGGTTGAGTTCACGAAGACGACGAACACGAGAACCGATGCCATGACCAGCAGATAGGCCAGCCCAACAGCGCCCTGGGGAACGGTGTGCGCCGCTGTCGTGGTGCCGACCTGCGCCAGCAAGGTCAACGAGTAGACAAAGGTAGCGATGAACGTCGACAGCGCCAGCTTGGTCACCGGCTTGCGGACGAACGTACGCAGCACGCGAGGCGAGTACTGGGTGCTTGACATCTGCAACGCGACCAGAGTGATGGAGAACACGACGCCGGTGAAGGTCAGCAGGGCCGCAGCGATGGTAGCGAGCAGAGTCCGGGCATCGTCCAGGTTGGTCGGGAAGAGCCCTTGGTGGAACGTGAAGCTGTGAAGGTGTCTCGTGGCGACGTCGCCCGCCACCCACGCCCCAATGGCCGCGACGGCCGGCCAGAGCCAGAGCGATTCGCGGCGCCACTCTCGGAGGTGGGTACGCCGTGACCCGCCGGGGGTGGGCACCCGCCCGCGCACGATGGTCACTGTAAGTCCGAGCGTCCCGCGACATCGGGCTCGCCGGGCGCAGTCGGCGCACTCGGCGTACTCGGCGCACTCGAACCTTTGTTCAGCCAGCGCAGTCCAATGAGCGGGTAGATGAGGACCGAGAGCATGCCGGCGGCAACGAGAGCGGCGGCGTTCTGCGGCTTCATGCGATGCTCACTGACACCCAGCGACGTGATCACGACGATGATCGGCAGCCCAGTGGCGGACAGAACGGCCAGGGTACGGGACTCCACCTTCGTCACCACGCCCCGGAAGAACGCCCACGTGGGCAGTGCACGCGTGAAGAGAAAGATGACGGTGAACATCGGGACCAGCAGCAGGACCTTGGGCATGTGGATGAGGGCATGCAGGTCGAATCTGATACCGCTGTCGATGAAGAAGATCGGGATGAGGAAGCCGAAACCGATCGCCTCGAGCTTGCTCGTGATGGGTTCGCTGTCCTCGCCCTGAATGAAGAGGCGCACCACCACGCCGGCGGCGAAGGCTCCGAGCAGCACGTCGAGACTGAGCTTGTCGGCCAGGAAGACCAGCAGGACCACAAGCAGGACCGAAATCCGAACCGGGAGCTGTGCCGTCGAGTGCAGATGCTTGCGCATGAGGGCGATGAAACGCGGCGGATGGACTTGGGTGGCCAGCAGTGCCGCCACGACGGCGACGGCGACGAAAAGGGCCAGCAGGAGGAAGGTCACCCGTGCATCACGGTTCGTGAGAAGGACCGCCACCGCCACAATGGGGCCGAACTCTCCGACCGCACCCACCGACAGGATGGATGGTCCGACAGGGGTGTGCAGCACTCCGGCGTCATGCAGGATCGGAAGGAGCGTGCCCAACGCCGTGGTGGTCAGGCAGAGCGCCACTACTACGTGGTCGAGCACGAGTCCCGTGGCACGGAGAACGACACCGACGCCCAGCGCGAGGATCAGAGACGTCCCCCACGATCCCACCGCCCTTCCGAGGTGGCCCTGGCGCATGGTCGACAGGTCGAGCTCGGTCCCGGCCAGGAACATCAGGTAGGTCAGGCCGAAATCCGACAGGGCCGTCACAATGTTGTTCGGGTGCGCCAGGTTGAGCACGAAGGGACCGAGGATGATCCCGAAGATGATCTGGATCACCACCTCTGGAATGGCGATGAACCGACGAGACCATTCGGCGACGATCGGCGCGAGCACCGCCGCAATCCCGATGAGAACCAGTGTGGGGATGGCGCCTTCGATCATGTGTCTCCACCTCGCCCTGTGACCGCCTGCTGTGGCACGCCGCGCCACCTCCTCGGCCCACGCTACGCGCCGTGTGTCTGCGGGCGTGTGATCTCGGAGGTTTGACGCCCTTGCGGCCGTGCGGAAGCATGTCCCGACCAACTCGCGCTGGGGGTCTGCACATGAGGAAGTCGTCAGTGGTTCGCACGTGGACCTGGGGTGCCTCGTGACCTCGGTCTTCGTCAACCCGTCCTGGATGCCGCACTCGGTCGGCGAAGCCGCCCGCGCCGGAGACGCGACCGTTGACGACCTTCTGTCGGGCCGTGCGTGGTCCCACATGCTCGACGGCCTGCGCCGCGCCTCCGACGTGGTGCTGTCCGGCGACTCCGACAGGAACGCAGCGGATATGGCGGCGGGTTTCCGGCACTTGCTCGTGCTGCTCGGAATCGGCCTGGACCATGCCTTGCGGGAGGAATCCGGCTCGGTGCTCGCCGTGAAGCCGTCGGGCGTCGACGGGATCTACAAATGGGGGATGGACTGCCCTGACTGCATCTACGCCGGCGCGCCACTACGCGGCGGCGAGACCTATCGACTCTGGGGAAACCGCGGCTCGGCGCGTTACGTGGGGCTGCAGTCGATGGCCGGCATGGCCTCGTCGGCGAACGTCCTCCTGGACGAGCTGGACCTGGGCCCGAACGGCGAGGTGGATCTCATCCTGTCGGCCGAACCCCAGGACGGGAACTGGTTGGCCATCGCCGAGAACGCAACGGCACTGGTCGTCCGGCACTTCTTCTACGACTGGGACACCGAGGTAGCTTCATCTCTCTCCATTGAGCGGATCGGCGCCAAGAGTGAAAAGGCTGAGCGCCCCGCCGAGGACCCGCGGGCGGTCGTGGCACGGCAGCTGATCGCCCTCGGTGACTTCGTCGTCGCGAACCTCGAATTCTTCCTGCAATTCTCTCGGCCGGAGACCCCCAACACGTTCCTCCCGCCCCTCGACGGGACCGCCATGGGTGCAGCAGCGGAGAATCGCCCGGTCATCGGTTCGTGGGAGCTCGCGCCCGACGAGGCCCTGGTCATCGACGTCGCGCCGCCGGAGGGCCTGTACTGGAGCTACTCCCTCGGGAATCCCTGGTGGGAGACGATCGATTATGGCTCGCACCAGAGCAGCCTCAACGGGCACCAGGCAACGCCGGACGACGACGGCGTCCTCCGGACCGTCGTCGCCCACGAAGACCCGGGTGTGGCCAACTGGCTCGACACGGCCGGGCACAGCGCGGGGCCCATCATTCTGCGCTGCGTCCGTACCGAGTCGGCACCCGTGCCGACGACACGGCTGATCAAGTTCTCCGACGTGGAGCAATCGGTGCCGGCGGCTACCCGGCGGGTCACACCCGAGCAACGGTCGGCAATCATGGCGGCCCGACGGCTTGCCGTGAGCAAGCGGTTCTGCCGATGACGCCGGGCACCGACGCGGCACAGCGGGGATGAAGGAGGTGGACCGGCGTGGATCTCGGATTTGCTGACGCGACGGCTGTGGTGACGGGCGGGAGCAAAGGCATGGGGCGGGCTGTTGCCGAGGTCCTCGCCGCCGACGGGGCGCAGGTCGCCGTCATGGCGCGGGGACGTGACGCCCTGGACGAGACCGTCGCAACCCTGCTGTCCCTGGGCAGCCCCGACGCCGTGGGCATCAGCGTCGACATGACGGACCCCGCGTCCATAGCGGAAGGATTCGACCAGGTGGCTGATCGCTGGGGATCGCTGAACGTCCTGGTGCACACCATCGGACCGGGGGCGGGCCGGTTCGAGGACCTCAATGACGCCGATTGGGACCAGGCCTTCGCCCTTGGCACCATGTCTGCGGTTCGAAGCGTCCGCGAGGCCGTGCCGCTCTTACGGGCCGCCGACTGGGCCCGCGTTGCGATTTTCTCGGCTCACTCGATTCAGCGTCAGAGCCCCATCCTGGTGGCCTACACGGCGTCCAAGGCCGCCGTCACGAGCGTGGCCAAGAATCTGGCTAAGTCCCTAGCTCCCGACGGCATCCTCGTCAACGCCGTCTGTCCCGGTTCCATCGTCACTGCCAGCTTTACCGAGAATCTCCGGGAGATCTTCGCCGCCGAAGGCCTGGACCCATCCGATCCGCACGACGTAATGAAATGGATTGAGCAGACCTTCCACCAGCCCGCCGATCTCGGCCGAGCTGGGCTCCCCGACGAGGTTGCCTCCCTCACCGCCTACCTCGTGTCCCGCCGGAACGGCTACGTGACGGGGGCCTGTGTCAACGTCGACGGAGGCTCGGACTTCGTCTGACCAGCCTCCTGGTGTCGATGGCCCGTGGCGTTCTTCGGGATCCGCCGACGTCGCCTGCACCGCTTCGAGGGGTCTGACCCGCCCGCTCCCCCGCCGATCGGTGGCGTCGCTAGGAAGCGGAGATGCCGGAGAGCGGTGCCACGAGTCGGACGCCGCTGAGGGCCCCGAGGAATGTGGCGTCACCGTAGCTGTAGACGGCACCGTTCGAACCCACGAGCCAGTACCCCGCCCCGCTCGGCGTCCGGCTGATCCCTACGACCGGCGGCTGGCCGATAATACCCTGACCTGGGACAGAACCGAAATAGCCGGCATTTCCGAAGCTGAAGATGCCACCGTCGGAAGCCACCAGCCAATAGCCCCCACCGTTCGGGGAACCTGCGATGCCGGTCACGGGTGCGTTGAGGTGCTGACCGCCCATCGACCCGATGAAGGCGGCATCGCCGAAACTGAAGACACCTCCGTCGGACGCCACGAGCCAGTAGCCGCCCGCATCGGCGGTCGCGACTCCGACGACCGGTGCATTGAGTCGCCGACCCCCCATCGATCCGGCGAATGACGCGTCACCGAAGCTGAAGACACCGCCGTCCTCCGCGACGAGCCAGTACCCCCGACCGTCAGGGGTACTGGCGATGCCCACGATCGGTGCGTTGAGGTGCTGACTACCCATCGACCCGTAGAACCGTGCGTCACCGAACGCGAAGATGCCACCGTCAGCTGCCACAAGCCAGTAGCCGCCACCATCCGGCGTCTCAGCCATGCCCACAACCGGCGCGTTGAGTCGTCGGCCGCCCATGGATCCGGCGAACTGAGCCGTCCCGTATGTGAAGACACCACCGTCGCGCGCCGTGAGCACGAGGCCCTGGCTCGAGGCCGGCGGGAACGTCATCTGCTCAACGAGCGTGCGTAGCCCAGGGTCGTTCTCCTGTTGTTCGGTAGCGGAGCTCCCGGCCGTGAGGCAGGCGACCGACTGCACGCAGGTGACGGTCACCAAGAAACTGAGTACGGCCACGTTCGGGCTCGGCTCGATCGACCACGAGGAGCCGTTCCAATTCTCAATGAACGCGTGCGGCTGGAAGTTCCCACCACCACCGCCTCCGAACGTCCCCTGGGAGCCCACAGCCCAGCACTGGGTCGAGCTCACGCAGGTCACACTGCTGAGGATCCCACCGCTCGTCGCTTCCGGGACGGAGCTCGAGACATCGGTCCAGCCGGAACCGTTCCAGTGTTGCAACAAGAGCCCCGACGCCATGCCGCTGGTATCGGTCGTCGCTCCGGACGCCCAGCAGTCCGAGGAGTTCACGCAGGTGACGCCGTAGAGGAACCCGCCGTTGGGGCTCGGCTCGGTGGTACTGGGAATCACCGTCCATGACGATCCGTCCCAGTGCTCAATCAGCCCCTGGTCCCCGACCGCGCCCGGGAAGATGGGAAGGAAGTTCGGATTCTGCTGAACGGACCCGGCGTTTCCGACAGCCCAGCAGTCAGCGGCACTGACGCACGTGACGCCGGAGAGTTGGCCGAAAGCCTGCCCTGTGTCCGCTCCTGGCACGAGAGTCCAGGTCGATCCGTCCCACTGCTCAATGACGGCTTGGAGGTTCGCCCCGGTATCGTCAGTCGAGAAGCCGACAGCGACGCAATTGGTGGCCGACACGCAGGTGACACCTTGGAGCACCGCGCCCTGCACACCCGGACCGCTTGGGGTCGGGCTCGGGACGATCGACCAGGACTCTCCGTTCCAGTTCTCTATCAGTGTGCCCGACGGGTTCCCGTTGCCGGCGACGCCGAGGACGGCCCCGACCGCCCAGCAATCAGCGCCGTTCACGCAGGAGACGGCGAAAAACCCACCACCGTCACCGGCTGGGACGGGTGCCTGCGGACCCAGGGTCCAGCTCGAGCCATCCCAGCGCTCGACCAACGGGGAGAACGTGCCATTCGTGTTGATGTTCGTGATGGAGATACCGACGGCGATGCATTGCTGTGCATCGGGGCAGCTCGACCCCAACGCGATGTCGTCGGCACCGGTGCCGGGCGTTGTCGCGACGTACCAGCCAGAGGTCGCTGCTCCGCCGGATACTGCGCCGAGGGAGAGGCCGGTGCCGATGACCGCAAGAGAAATCGCACTCGCGCACACGAGACGACGCACCGCCATCCACCTTCCGCGATCATCGGAACCCGGTGCTCTCGGCAAACGTTGCATTCGTCCATGGTGCCACTCCATCGCCTGGCAGCCACGGATGCCCGGGCGCGGACCGCCTCCTCAATTACTCGTTTCGAGTAACTGCGTCTGCCAAGCTCTTGTGGGTGGCGACAGAGGACGACGACGAGGACATCCCAGGTATCGAGCGCCTCCTGGCGCTGACCGACGGTGTCGTCGCCATTGCGCTCACCCTCCTAGTCCTACAGCTCCAGGTGCCCGTCACTGACGCGCTGAAGGAGCATCCAGAGTCGGCAAGCGTGCTCTGGAATGCGCTCAACGTCGACGCCGCGGAGTTGTCCAGCTACCTGGTCTCCTTCCTTGTGATTGCGCAGTTCTGGATGGTGCACCATCGAGTCCTCCGGGGAATGAAGGGGCATAGCGAAGGTCTGGCCTGGCGCAACTTCGGCTTCCTCCTCGCCCTCACCCTCATGCCGTTCACCTCGGACCTGATCGGTCGGTATGGCAGCAACCCCATCGCCATCACGCTGTTCGGGCTCAATCTCGTTGCCATCAGCCTCAGTACGCAGTGGATCTACCTGTATGCAGCGCACCACAACCTGGTCGTGGACGCCGTCAGATCGGCCGAGGACGAGCGGACGGCCAGGGTGCGTGTCGTGCTGGTGCTCAGCATCGTCTCGCTGTCAATCGTGTTGGCCTGGACCGCCTCGAACCTGGCGAAGTTCACATGGTTGTTGTTCCTCATGGTCCCGCCAATTGCGGTGCGACTGTCCCGGGCTCTCAAAGGTTCACGATGGGGACCAAAGAACGACGACGCCACGCGCGGGCAGGTAGGTGCGCGCTAGTCCACAGCTCATGACCGATCGGCGAGGCGCCAGATGCCTCAGTGCGTTGTGTGGTGGGCTGCGTAGGCCATTTCCTCTGTCCTCACGTCGTTGACCAGGTTCCCTAGCGCGAGGTTGACGTCGTCGACGTGCAGGCCCCAAGTCGGACCGAGCGTCGGTGTCACGACCGGACGGGTGTCTCCGGCACGTGCATCGATCTGAAGCCAGGTGGCGCCGCCCGAGCTCTCGCACGTGGCTGTATAGAGGCCTGGGTAGGTGACCCATGGCTGCCCGGTCGTGGCCGCCGACGAGACGAAGTACGGCGTCAACGGGGCCGCCGTGGTTTGGCCCAGTGCGGCCGGATTGGTGCAGACGACCTGCTGGCCGTGGGCACTCTTCTGGCCCGATTGCAGGCTGACACCCTGTCCCGGCCGTCCGAACAGCGAGTCGACGGGCGGCGGCGACGAGAACGACGAGTAGGCGATGACGCAGCCCGTCTCGCTCGCCCTGGTGCAATCCGGAATGTGAGTGAACGTGCCACCCACTGTCTTCCCCTCGGGTACCTGCACGTTGCCTCCGAGAATGACCGCCGACACCATCCGGTCGCGCAATGCTGGCTTGCTGTCCACCTGTGAACGGAGAAGGCGAATGAGGTTGGCCGCGCCCTGTGAGTGCCCGATGAAGATGACCGGCCGGCCGTGGTTGTCGCTGGCGAGATAGTCCCTCCAGCCCGCCAGCAGGCTCTGGTAGGAGATCTCGTCCGCCTCCGGATCGTTGCCCAGGCCCTCGCTCAGTGATGCACTGGTCCGCTGGCGGTACGTCGGCGCCCAGACATTGCACACCCGGGAGAACATTGAGGCCTGCGACACAGCGGCACCTTCGATGGCCGGGGTTACATCCGTCGACGTGTTCGACGTCGCGGCGGAGGCGGTCACGGTGGGATAGACGTAGAAGCAATCGAAGGCCGACTGCTCGACCGCCGACGCAGGCGGGACCACCGTCGTGGTTCCATTGGCCGCAACTGCGTTCGCACCCTCCGGGTACAGACACGGGTCGCCGGACAGGCCTGGCCGGCAGAGCCATGTGACACCTGCCGCGTCGGCACCAGTCGTACCTGCGGCGGCCGCTCCCCCTCCGAGGGCACTCGCTCCTCCGCTGGCGACCGCCACCACGGTTGCGATCAAAATGCTGCACATGACACACAGCGCAACCGCCCGGAGCGGTGTGCGCCACCCGCGTTGCCCCACGAGCTTCCGGGCATCGTTGGTCATTGCCCAAGCGTGACAGCGACGTCTCGTAAAGTCAATAAACTTGACCGACCTGAAACTTGACCTATCATCAGGGTGTGGCCATTCCCGCTCGACAGGCCCGGGCAACCGCCGGCCTGCCCCCACCGCACGACCCGCGGGCGCTCAGTTGGCTCCTCCGTCGGGCCGTGCGCCGCTACGCGGCACCAGTTTCTGGCGCGTTGCAGGTCGCCGGGTTCGGCGACGTGCCCCAACGAGGTGTGTGGGCCCTGAGCGCATTGGCGCAGGCCGAGCCGGGGCTGAGTGGCCGTGACCTCGTCGCTCGAATGGGTATCTCGAAACAGGCAGTGAGCCAACTGATCGACTCCCTTGTGACGATGGGGTACGTCGCACGGTGCCATGCCGCCGACGACCGTCGCCGCACCTTGCTGCAACTGACGGACCGGGGCCGCGGGGCGGTCACCATCGTCGACGACACCGTCGCCGGCATGGAGACGGAGATGGCGGCTGCAATCGGGCTCGACCAGCTCCATTTGCTGCATCGGGCCCTGCTCCAGCTGGAGGAGGCGGCCACCCTCGACTAGCGGAGCCCCCGGAGTTGATATAGCCATTGCGCGATGGCGACTCTTCCCAATGCCGAGCAGACGACGCGGCACGACGAGATCATCCAGCGCGGCGAACACCTGTTCCAGCAACTTCGGACACGCGACATGCCATCGCCCGAAGGACACCTGGTGATCGAAATGGACGTCCGTCCCGAGCTCTCGAACGTACGCGGCGCTCTCCAAGGAGGTCTGATCGCGGTCCTCATCGACGTCTGCGCCGGGCGTCTGGCCTATCAATCCTGCGATCACGAGAACGGGTTCAGCACTGCGACCTCGGACCTCACCATCCATTTTTTGTCGCCGGTCGCGGTCGGTCCGGCCCGGGCCGATGCGTGGATCGCGCGGCAGGGGCGATCCAATTTCGTACTGCAAGTCGAGGTGACGGACGTCGGTCGCGACGACAAGTTGGCTGCCGTCTCGACGATCGCCTTCACCGTGCTGGCTCCGCGCCCTGAGCAGAGCAGGGACGCCGCCGACCGCTGAGTCCCGAGTCCAGTTCCACGGAAGGGACCCACGCGTCTGCGATAGAACGGAAGGCCTCACGAGCAACGCCCACACCACGAGAGAGGCGCGTACCCATGACGTTCGTCCCCTACGACCGGCCCGTACGAGCCGCCGTCATCGGCCTCGGTCGTATCTTCGACCTGAACATCCGAGCCTACGCGGACAATCCGGACGTCGAGGTGGTCGCGCTGGTCGACCCCGATCCGCAGCGCCGTGCGCAACGCCAGAGTGATTGGCCCCAGGCGCGTACGTTCGCCACAGCAGCCGAACTGGCATCGAGTGACGTTGCGGTCGATGCTGCCGAGGTCTTGTTGCCGATCCCACTGCACGCTGAGGGGGTCTGCGAGATGCTCGGCTACGGGTGGCACCTGAATCTGCAGAAACCCATGTGCAGTGACCTGGCCGAGGCCCGGCAGATGCTCGAGGCGGCCCGGGCGAACGACCGGGTCCTCCGCGTCATGGAGAACTACATCTTCTACGAGCCGCTGCGAAGAATGAAGGAAACGGTCGAGTCGGGGGAGATCGGGGCGGTGAGCGGTTACCACATGAAGATGGTGGGAAGCGGCCGCGGCGGCTGGGACGTCCCCATGTCGAGTTACGAATGGCAGTTCGCCCAGATGCGCCGCGGCCGAGGCGTCCTTGTGTTCGACGACGGCTGGCACAAGCTCGCGACGGCCCTGTGGCTCTTTGGCCCGCTCAAGGAGGTCCGAGCATGGGTCGGCAGCACCGAAGTCCTCCCGACCATTGCGATCGATGCGCCGACCACTGTGGCATGGGAACACCAGAACGGAATCCGCGGCGTGTGGGACATTACCTTGGCCCCCGAGATGTACCTGCGATCCGACTACTACACGAACGACGAGCGGTGGGAGGTCACAGGGAGTCGGGGGTATGCACGTGTGAATCGTTGTACTGGCCGGGGAATCCAACAACCGAGTTTGGAGACTTATGCCGAAGGTGAGATGCGGGCGTATCACGCACTCGACGACGACTGGGCCAGCAGCTTCCGGGACTCTGGTCGCCATTGGTTGCGTTGGCTCCGTACCGCTGAGGGCCCGCTCATGTGGAACGCCGAAGAGGCCGTCGACGTGTTGCGTTTCGCGCTCGCCATCTACGCCAGTAGCGCCGCAGGCGGAACGGGTATCGACCCCGCATTGATACAGGGGGTTGACGCATCGCCCGACTCGCTGTCGGCGCAGGAACCCGCTCAAGGGATCTGACTGCACCTGAACCCAGACGTCGGAGAGGGTGCCGTGGACTCGCGCAAACCCCCGCGTGCATGCTCTCGGCTGGCAACACAAGGCCGGCGGAGGCAGGGTCGCTCGTCTGAGGATCCCAAGTTGCGGGTGGTCTTCCGTGAGCAATGCGTCGACGGCGACGGGCCGCCTGTTGCCCAACCCGAACCAGCACAGAGGCTCCGCGAGCCCTATTCCTTCAAGCACAAGGCCGAGCACGTCCCGGATGCACTTCGAGCAGATGGAGCCGGCCTGGCGGGCACGGGGGTCCTGTGCAGGCGCCTTCTCGCGCAGCGAGCGGCGACCGGGGAACCCGCTACCGTGACATCGTGACAAATCAGCGACTGCCCGGTGGGGTGGTGCACACACTTCCGGCGGATTTGCGTCGTGTGCTGATCGCCAACCCGACAGCCCTCGACGCGTGGAAGGACATCACGCCTCTGGCCCGCAACGAGTTCATCTGCTGGGTCGAGGACGCCAAGCAACAAAAGACACGGGAACGACGCATTCGCCGCACTAAGGAGGAGTTGGAGGAAGGCCAGCGTCGCCCCTGCTGCTGGCCCGGATGCGCCCATCGCGAGCGGACCGGCAGCCCTGTCAGTGGTGAAGGCAAGGCGGGCCCACGCGACCGGGACGAAACCCCCGTGCAGTGAGGGGTCGGGCCACCGGGACCCGGGGCGCACAAGGCGGGGCGGGCGACTGGTCGGGTCAACCTTGACCAAGCGAGCCGTCAGAAACCTTGATAGACCGGACCAGAGTCCCTACCAGCGTCGGAGGTGAGAAGTGCTCAGGACAGATGCGAGAGAGATCGAGCGGGAAAGGGAAAGGGAACGCGAACGGGAACGCGAGAGAGAGCGCGAGCGGGAACGCGAGAGGGAAAGGGAACGTCGTCCCGGTGAGCGTGGACCGGAGCCGCGCAGGAGATAGCACCGACTCGTCCTGCGGCGAGAAGTTTCATCCGCGGGAGTCTCTGAGGATCAATGGTTCTGTTCTCCAGCAGTTCACAGGTTCGTTCTCCTTTGAACTGATGCTCGGGGACTAATCGGACGGTCCAGAAGGTTCCATGGTTGTCACCCAGAGGACAGAACGAATGGGGCAGACTTTGGTTGCCGAAGCAGACTTCAAAAGAGCTGCGACTGCTGATGGCTCTATTTTGACGATGCTCTGGCACGCTCGCGCCAGCCCGAATACAAGTCTGTCAGTCGAATTTCGAGCGAGCCCTAACCGCCGGCGATCAGACCGAACGAAGGACTCGTCGATGGCGCACGACGTACGCCATGGCTCTTCAGGCACGGTTTGCCTCATCATCATGGGGTTGGTGATAGCGCGAGTGGTCAACATTTTGAAATAAGAGCCCGGTCGCTACCGGAGTTTGGATCTCACCCATTGGTTGGGCGTCGATGGACGACTCCGCCAGCGGTTCGTAACTTGTTGGGAGCCAGTCGTAGGTCACGACAGTCCCAAACGCGATGTCCTCGAGACCTCTATTTCGGCGGTTTACCAAGGCCAGCAGAAGCGCCGGGAAGAACGAAGCGCAGAGAAGCGCTCGACAGAGCGCACGCGGGAACCGAAGAGGACCCCCATCCGAACGAACGACTCGCAAGCCCATCATCTGCTTCCCAAGTGTGCGTCCGGTGGACCAACCAGCAGTCAAATACGCGACGAGGAGGATCCACAGCAGCAATTCGTTCAACCAATGCGGAGGGTCCGTAACCGAAATCGACTTCGAAAAAAAGAGATCCCATGCAATGCTCACCATGATCACTCCAACGACGTACACGCAGAGAACGAGGACAACGTCCGTCCCGCTCGCCACTGCCCGAGAAACGAAGCCCGCCCGAAGGCCTTGGAGCCGCTGACCTCGCTCGCTACGGATCTCGAGATGCCGACTCACGAGATCACCTCAGGATTCGCGCTCTCCGGCCTAGCACTGCCATTGCCCTGGACCGTCAAGTCCCGCGGTTCCTTGCGTCGGAGGATCCGGTCGACCAGTCGGGCACTCCACATATCCACGGCCATGAGCCCGGCACGGCTAGCGTCCAGCGTCTCTGCACCCAGTCCGGTCGTGGACTCACGGATGACCCCAGCCAGGTCGATCTCATCGATAACTCCTGGGAGATCGACTCTGGCCACAACCCTGTTGATGGGCACATGATCGATCAATTGCTCCATGTCCAGCATGTCGACAACCCCGACGACGACCCGATTGAGCACGGACTCCGCCGCTTCGGCGACGTTGTCTCGATTCTCCCTTTCGCTCCGATAGGCCTCGCCTTGACGCCGTCCGAGGCGTCGCTCGACTGCGTCGAGAGGTCCCTGGGAAATCGACGCAGGGAGGACGACTCTTGCCATCCTTATGGATCTGCCCGTGATCTCGACGGCCGCGAGGGTCGCCGCGCCAACCCCCACCTTGGCAGTCCCAGCGATGAGGTCGACGATTCGCGAACCCGCTTGCAACGGAGACCCATGCGGTCCTGACGCGACCGCCCCCGCCGGCACTTGAGGAACCGCCACATCTGGATTTAGCGCACTTTCGGGCTGCATCGGCTCAGCGGTCTCAGGCATGAGGTCTTGATCCATCAGGAGCTATGTGGCTCCTCCGCCACGGAGTAACCGCCGATCCTGCCGGTCGTCGAGTCGTCCCGGTCGACACGACGATCCTCGCGGCGAGCAGAAGCGAGCCAGCCCACACTTCGCTCTTCCATGGTCTCACTCCATTCGAACCCGACGCCCCTAAATCAAGCTGTCGGCAACTCCATCCAGAGTGCCATCGATGCATGAAGACCTCATGATCCGACAGGGATGATTTCTGTCCCACTTCGCGTAGAACCCCCAGGCTTCCTCCGAGGCCGTTGCGACGACCGCTTGAGGACACAGTACATAGGGGCGCGCCTCAGATGCCATGAAGTCCACGAATGGCTATCACGGACCTTCGAAGATCTTGCCCATCAGAAGCTCATCTCGGACTCGAGATAGGGGCCGAACTTCGGGATCTCTTCGTACCCGGCCGCACGATAGAGCGAAACCGCGGCCGGCGGATCGATGACCGTCTCCTGAACGACTCGAGTCGCTCCCAGCGCACGAGCACAATCCTCGAGGAACCGAAGTATCGCCCCTGCCAGCCCCTTCCGACGGTACTCCGGAACGATATACATGCGCTTTCGTTCAGCGGTCTCAGTGTCAATGAGACGAACGGCGCCACACCTGATTGCCTCTTCGTCGGCCCATGCCACCACGAGCGCACCGTGCCCGGGCGCCACGTCCCCTGGATCGAGTTTCAGAACGAAGTCTTCAACCGGTTCGTCGTAGCGAGCCCGGATCTCCTCATTCAGTGCGTAAAGGAGGCGAGCGACGGCTCGCGGGTTGAGGTCACCCAGTCGAAGGTCTGCCCGCATGAACCAGATTTCCGCATCTCGTTCCCGCTCGGCGCCCCTCGCTCCAAGATTGCTCGAGCCAGTGCCCCGCCTGGCATCTGCGCGCTCCAAGACTGAGGATCGTCCAGGAGGCGTTGCCCAGTGGTCCCCGGTGATCGTCACTTGCGCAACGAGATTACCCTTGGAGGCGAAGACCTTGAGTTACCAGATAGCAGAGTTGAGGAGTATGCGATGGCAAGGGTACTGATGGTTGTCCAGCATCCCGTGAAGGATTTTGACGCTTGGCGGATCGAATATGACAAGGCACAACCGATACGCGACAAGCATGGGGTCGCAGAGGCCACCGTCTTTCGGAATGCCGACGATCCGAATGAGATTACGGGACTGCATTGGTTCTCATCCGTCGATGCCGCTCACGCCTTCGCTGACGATCCCGACCTGAAGGACGCCATGGCTAGAGCGGGTGTGAGCGGACCGCCGCGGATCGAAATCAGCGTGGAGGTGTAATACCGGATCGCCCTATCCGCTCAAGCCCCGCCGCCCCGAGCTGGTCGCGCCTAGGTGGGGCACTGCCCTGCTTCCCGCCGGCCGTCCCTCCCCGTTTCGGCTTCTTTTGCGTCAGACCTCTCAGTGGGGAGGGTTGGGAATGACGGGCCGCGGACTAGGGGCGCCCCTCCAGACTCGCCACCACTGATCGCCACAGGGAGAACCTCCCCCCTTCCGGTCCACGACGGCGTCCGAGGGCCGTGCGCCGCCAGCCCCTGGCGATCGTGGATCATTCGCCAGCACTGTCCAACCTCGGACACGAAGGAGTCGGCGTATGGGTCGCCGGGCTGAGGCATTCGGTCCATGACGCCGGGAGTAGACCACCGTCGCTCTCCGACCTCTGTAGCGCCCCGATCCGTGAACGGGGCAGTCGCCCTTCCTTGTCAGAGCACCCCATATTCGGTAAGGGACGTCCGGCCGACAGATACTAGGTGGGTGGCCGAACCCGATGAGCTGCTGGCCGAAGCAGAGTCGACGGCCTTCCAGGGCTGGGACTTCTCGACATTGGGGGACCGCTTGCTACTGGAGCCACCACACTGGGACTTCGCGGAAATCGTCGCGAGCGCGGCGGTATGGGCCACAACCATGCTGGATATGGGGACGGGCGGTGGCGAGTGGATATCGTCGCTGCGTGCTCGGGCACCTGTCACCGTTGCGACGGAGAGCTGGCAACCGAACGTCGCGATCGCGGCGGTCAGGCTAAGGGTCCTGCGCGTCCCCGTGGTCCAGACGGAGGGTGCTCCAGATAATCACCGCCAAGACCCCCGTGACCCGACGGGCAGACTGCCGTTTCGTACCGAGGCGTTTGATTTAGTCTCCAATCGCCATGAAAGCTTCAGGGCCAACGAGGTCGCTCGAGTGCTGCGTTCTGACGGGATATTCCTGACCCAGCAAACCCACTCGGGTTCTCGACAGTTTCACGAGCTACTCGGAACCGCGCCGGGCGACCTTCAGGAGCTGGAGCTCGACGTGCTCGTGTCGCAACTTCGAGACGCTGGGCTGAGCATCGACGGGGCCGAAATCGGAACCGCGACGACAGTCTTTGCTGACATCGGTGCCCTTGCGTGGTATCTGCGGTCAGTCTCCTGGGCCGTCCCCGGCTTCACGGTGAGCACGTACCGTCAAGCGCTCCTCCGGCTTCACGACGGACCGATCCGAGTTCCCCACCAGAGGTTCTGGCTGCGAGCCCACAAGTAGTGCACCGAGCCGACTAGCGGGGGCACCCAGATTCCAACGATCGAGCTCTACGGCGACGCTCGGACTTGCTCTAGCTACGATCCTGAACATCGTGAGAGCCATGTGGAAGCGGCCTTCGCGTGCAGCCGAGTGAACGGTCGAAACGAGCAGTGTCAGCAACTGGTCTGACCGATCGTCAGATACCCAAGTCGGGTGACCCTGAACATCGATGTATGATTCCACGGCAACCCCTATCCAACGGCGTCAACCGTTGCACGGGATGGGTTAAGAATTCGCAGCAAACGAGCTTAGCGAGAGTTCTCCACGGGGTTCCGGACGTGCCGGTAAGCGCCCCACCTTCGCGCTCGGGGACACCCTTCCTGAGCATGAGGGCAATCCGCCGTGGCGCTATCGACACGAATCCGCAAGCATGAGGGAATGGATCGGCATGGCTCGGCCTCGGACGGAGCGGGGTCCGAGAACCAGCGCGGGAGGCTGGTGATCGTCTGCGGTATGCCCGGAAGCGGCAAGACGACTCTGGCCAAGAACCTCTGCGCCAACGGAGCCGCTGTTCGCATGAGCCCCGACGATTGGATGGAAGCTCTCGGGATCAACCTGTGGAATCAGGTTTTCCGGGCGAGAACTGAGTCTCTGCAGTGGCGGATCTCTCAAGACCTCCTGGCGCAAGGAATCACTGTGGTCATCGAATGGGGGACCTGGGCCAAGGCCGAGAGAGACGTTCTGAGGATTGGAGCACGGAGCGTCGGAGCGGTCGTCGAGCTGCGGTACCTCGATGTGGACGTCGACGAACTGTGGAGTCGGGTCAGCGCACGGCAGATGGAAGACCCACCGATAACTCGTCAAGATCTCAAGCAGTGGTTCGATCAATTCGAAGCTCCGGACGACGCTGAACTGGCGCTATTTGATTCCCAATGAGCCGTCCCCTATCCCCGGCAGACGCGGTCACTTACTCTTCTTCTGGATTGTTCGTACGGCTCGGCTGGTCTGCTGCAGAACCCTTGCGTCTCTAAGTCGTACGCTCCCAAACGGAAATGTGCTTGCCACTCTCGCTCGTAAAGGCTCGGCGATCCCACTCACCCCAGCGCTCCCGCAACGTCATGCCGGCTAGGCGGGCCATCAGGTCGAGCTCGGACGGCCACAGGTAACGGTGGTGCGAGGAGAACGAGGCGACCCGATCACCGTTCAGCCAGTAATGGTGAGAAGTGACCCTCTGTGCGGCCACGTCATACTCGTCGAATCCCAGGCGCTCGGAGGTCGCCGTGAAAGCGCGGATGCGCTCGCCGGGGACGAGTTTTTGCAGTTCGGGGATCCAGAGTTCAACCACGAAACATCCACCCGGTTGGAGGTGTTCGGCCACGTTCTTGAAACATTCGACCTGCTCATCCTGCGCCAACAAGTTCGAGATGGTGTTGAAGACCAGGAAGGCCAACGTAAAAGTGCCCTCCACCTTGGCCGTGGCGAAGTCGCCCACGGTCACCCCGACTCGATCGGCTCCAGGCTTGGCTCTGAGGTGAGCGACCATGTCGGTCGAGATCTCGATGCCGTGCAGGTCGACTCCGCGTTGGCTTAGCGGCAGCCCAACCCTTCCGGTGCCGATCCCTAGCTCAAGGACACGACCCCCACCGACCTTTTCATTGAGCTCAGCCAGGAAGTCGACCGCGGGGTCGAGTACCGCCGGGTTGTACATCTCGGTCGACGTCGCGTCGTAGAACTCAGCAATCGGACCGACAAACACGTTCTGAGGCACCAGCACATTGTGCCAGGACAGCTGTCATCACGCTCCGCCCCTCCGTACCGCTGTCGCTCTCCGACCTCCGTGGCGCCCCGATCCGGCGAACGGGCACAGGCCGGCCGAATCGTCAGGGAGATCCGAAAGTCTCCAGATACCACGGCGTCTCATGATGGTCCCGGGCGGCCGGATGCGATTGGTAGCTTGAGTCGAGTTTTCTCAAGACGGCGTCGAGCGTGCGGTGGTCTCTCTGACTCAAGATCTTGATCCCATGGCGGATGAGGAGAGCAGCGCAGACACCTTGCCCCGCCTGGTAACGGCCTGCTGACCGTGGACCGTCGTAAATCACTTGGGAGCCACAGGCAGCACTGATATCCATAAGCAGGGCCAAGCGAACGTCGTTCTCCTGCGCCACTCGTAACATGGCATGAGCGGCGGCCAGCATCTCCGGCGTCCAGTCCTCCCCAGTATCGCTGAGGACTCGGGCTGTCCCGTCGAGAACATCAAGACCAGTGCCGCCATGGATGTCTGGCGTCGCACGAGGCGTTCCGAATGCGAAGTCCTCGGGGCAAAAGGCGACAACATGGACATTTGGAAGCTGCAGCAGTCGGCTTGTGTGCGAGTAGGGAGCGCCGTAGGACGATCCATCTACGCCGCAACGTAAGCCCGTAAGACAGGCACTCACCAAGAGCGCTAGGGGGTGCTCCCGAGTGAATGTCGGCCATCCTGCGATTTCCAAACCGCTCGGGAGATGGGATTGCCCGACCACGGCCCCATTCTGCCGGATCGCTAGACCATTCCCCTGCCCCACCCTCCCGGCGAAATGGGATAACACCTAACCGGTGCGGCTCGCTGGTTTGTAAGACTCAGGGCGTGGAGCCTGTAGACGTGCCCCAAGAGATCGCTCGACTGCGTCGCCAATTCGCCGACCGGATCGAAACGCTCGACGAGAGGGCGTGGAACTCAGCCTTATCAGATCCGTGCGAGAGTTCGCGAGTTGTCTGCGGCGATAATTCTGATGGATTGTGGGTGCACACGTACGTGGCACTTTGGCCGAACCGAAGGGGATCGAATGCAGCGCCGTGAAACAGAGTTCGAAGGGATCCACTGGTATCACTCGATCGATCTGGGCGATGAGGTGACTCCCGGATCGAAGTCTCCTGAGGTGCTCGAGGGAGAGTGGAACGAACTGGGGCTTCCACCGCTTCGCGGTAAAACGGTTCTTGACATCGGAGCCTGGGATGGCTACTTCTCGTTTCGCGCAGAGAGAGAAGGTGCTGCAAGAGTCGTTGCCCTTGACCACTATGCCTGGTCTACGCGCATGGTCGAACACTACGAGTATTACGAGCGGACTAAACGAACAGGTGAACAGTATGTCGCCCCACACCTTATCGACGAGCTATGGGATCCGACAGGGCTGCCTGGGCGGGCGGGCTTTGACCTAGCAAAGGCTCGCCTCAACTCGCATGTCGAGCCAGCGGTCCTCGACTTTTCCAATGACGACCTCAGTACTTTGGGACGCTTCGATGTGGTGATTTTCGCGGGCGTTCTTTATCACATGGAAAATCCGATGGCCGCTCTGCGACAACTGGCATCCTTAACGAGGGAGATGGCGGCCATTAGGACGGTTGCTGTGCACGTTCCCAACGTCAACTCGGCGATATGGGAGTTTTATCCCGGTAGCGAACTTGAAGGAGACTCCAGCAACTGGTGGGCCCCCAACAAGTTGGCGCTTGAAGGGGCCATCAGGGCTGCTGGTTTTAGGCACGTCATCCCACGTTCTGAGGAACCCGTTGGGGGTGACTCGTTGTCGCGCTATTTGCTCACGGCCCAAGCATGGGTTTAGTGCCGTCTGGCTCGAATACGACCGAGAGAACCCCTGCCCGAACGTGCCGAACGGCGGCAGCTGGCCGAATGCAAGCGCCGTCATCTCGATAAAGCTCCCAGTCCTGGCAAAGTGGGACAACCTGAGGATCGCCCGGTATCGGCACGTTGTGCCGGGGTCCACACTTCATGACCAGTGGCACGTTATCGGATGGTTTCGTCCTTTGAGCTAACAGGAAGCGTTGGCCATTACGAAGTACTGGCCACTGAAGAGGGGGTCGCCGCCTATTTCGTCGGCCAGAGTCTCGACATCGAGGTGGCGTCTAAAGATCGGGTAGCTCGTTCCGTCTGGGAGCGACCTTGTCTGCCATCCTTCGCGTTCGGTGCCAGGTGGCCGACCGGAGTCGAGAATCACCATTTCTTTTGCTACTCGCCGGACTTCAGCGAGGAGTTCGGCTGATTCGTCAGGGAGGAGAAGCCCGTACAGGTGAGATATGAAGATACGACCAATCGAGTTGTCGGCAACGGGGAGACGCATTGCATCGGCTCTCAGAAGCGGAAATCGGGGAAGTCGTCTTCCGAGCTGTCGCAGAGCGGCTTCACTCTGGTCTATGGCACAGCCTGTTCCGGGAAGTTGAGAGGTGAACTCGCCCGATGGACCACAGCCGATATCGAGATACGTCGTTGCGGGCAGGCCTCGGAGTAACCGACGGATCGCGTCAAGCTCTTCCTCTATTCTATTGAGGTCAGCGTTCACACCCAGGCCAACGAAGTAGCTGAGCACGTTCTTCGCGCCAGGTTCTCGATACGCGGTCCGTCGGTCGTAGTAGCGCCACATGACTCCTCGGCGTTCTGTTGGAGGCGGATGCATTGGCTCGACTAGACCACCAGTCGTCTCGATGGACCCAAGAGATCGCAGGGTGCTCGGAAATACCGTAGGGCAGGAGCGGTGACTAGCGCAGATTGCCGACTGCCGAGCGGAACGTACCTAGCCCCCAAGGACTATCCGCATGGTGCCGAGCTGTCCCATCTTCTCAACATCATTGGCGTTCGGGGCACTCTGGCGACGGAGGTGCTCTGACGGGATCACCGAGGTTCTGGCTCGCCGCAGGACAGGTCGGATCGGTTAGGTGACCGCGGCCGGTTGCGCCGAGGTGGTGACACGATCAGCCTGACAGACGCACAGGTGCCACTGTCGTGGGGGCGGGCCTGCTCGCTGTCCTTCCTAATACTCAAGAACCACACCCTGAGAGCTGCTCTCTCCTCCGTCTGTTTCCCAGGTGGCAGTGAGAGGAGCTGATGACGGAGCCACCTGCCAAGCCGCCGAGGTCCCGTTGGGGAAGTCCCAATACCCCGAGTTGTAGTACGTCCAGGGTGCCGTAGGCCCGGTCACGTAGGCATCGAGCGTATCGACGGCTATAACGGCGATATTTCCAGCCGCTCCGGGTGAGACGGTCCAGCTCTGATTGCCGAGGTAGGGCGGACTAACGACCTGGCCATTACCGTTTACGAAGCCATTGGCGGGAGCGGTGAACTCCACCGCAAAAGCGTCCCAAGCATCGGTCGGTGTGTTGACCGTGAGCGTGTCGGCGGCGCCGGTCGTGTCCAGACAGACCCATATCTCGGTGTCGGCACCATCGTTGTACGAGTTGACGAACTGGAAGGTGCCCATCCCTGACGAAACGCCGGTGACGGTGTCCGTCTGGGTAGCGCTCAAGGTCTGGATTTCGAGAACGACAGAGTGACCAATCCCGGTGTCGTGAGCCAGCACTTGGTTGTACTGGCCACTACCGATGCTGGTGGTGTTCCCATTAAAGGTGCCAGTGTCGTCAGCCTGAACGAAGGCAGCCCCTGATGACGATGAAGGCTGCGTGGTGGTCGTCGAGGTCGTCGGAGGAACCGTTGTCGAGGTCGTCGTAGTCGTGGTGGGTGGCTTCGTCGTCGTAGTCGTCGTACTTGTTGCCGCGCACGCAGCACTGAACGACGACTTTCCGATGTTCGACAGGGTCAATGCCGTGCCATTGGCACACGATTCATTGTTGACCGTGCCGTCACCCAACACGGTGTTGATCGTTGAGGCTCCCTCAGCCAACCCTATGCCGATCCCAGTGACGGCGACGACGAAGACGGTGAAGAAGGCCACCATCCTGCGCGTGTTGATGAAGAACCTTTTGACGCGGCGCCGCTGGCGTTGGTTCCAGTGCTGATATCCAGACATTGATTCCTCCCCCTTCTGGCGCGCCGAGGTACGCCATCTGACTCGGAGAGTACGGCAAGTGAGGCGGGGTCGTGTGGATCCACCGCGATCGCATGATTGCAGCGACCGCGTATCCAGTCGCCCCGTCGGCACTGGAGCAGATCATCCAGCGTCCGAAGCTCGGATCATGTCGGCAACGATTTGTTCGGCCTCGATTTGTTGAACACCCATGTCGACGCGCATGAGTTTCCAAACGATTTGGTTGTCTATTGCCGTCGTGCGGCCATTCTCTTCACTTGATCTCGCTTGGCCAATGCAGACCGCTGGAGCGGGCCGAGCGCCTGTAGCCGAACCTGCTGATCCGGACACGCTCGACGGTCATTTCAAGTTCGATGTCGTGACCTCATCGCCCAGATACGAGAGATGGGCTTTGAATCGAAGGTCTGGGTTGAGATGATCAACGGTCTAGGAGCCACCCGAGCGGCAAAGATACTTCTGAAGATAAAGAGGCCGCTGGTCGCGACACCATGGCTGGTCAGCCGGAATCGATCCGATCTCACTCTCGACAATCAGATCATGGAGCTGAGATGGGCAGATCTGTTTGACGATTATGATCGTGCTGAGGCTGCTCGTCGGTTGTCGATTGCACTGGAGTAGTAGACGAGATCCGGACTGCAAAAGGTCCGCAGCAAGCCCGCGAAATTGGCACTTACCTGAGTGGCGGCGCGATCAGAAACAGGTTGAGCCAGCGCCGTTGGAGTTCACTACCACGCAGTAGCCGAATACATTGCTGCCGACGCTGACTTCGACGCTGTACAGGCCGACCGCGGGTGACGCCAACGACTTTCCGCTGAGTGAGCCGTACCAAGCGGCGTTTCCGAACGCAAAGACCCCACCGTCTGACGCCACCAGCCAATACCCGCCGCCGTTCGGGACGGCAGTCACGCCGAGCATCGCTTGGTTAAGTCGCTGACCCGCCATCGAACCCATGAAGGGTGCGCCTCCGAAATTGAACACCCCTCCGTCGGAGCCGACCAGCCAATAGCCTCCCAGTGGATCGGCCGTCATGTCGACCACCGGTGCGTTGAGAGGCTTGCCCACCATGGAGCCTGAGAAGGTCGCGTCACCAAAAGCGAAGATTCCGCCGTCGGACGCAACGAGCCAATAGCCACCCCCGTCGGGGGTAGAGGCGATGGCGACGATCGGCGCGTTGAGCGGCGATCCTGCCATTGAACCCAGGAAGACGGCGTCGCCAAAGGCGAAAACGCCTCCGTCGGAGCCGACCAGCCAATATCCGTTGCCGTCGGGGGTGGCGGCCATGCCGACAATGTCGTCCACACGGATGCCAAGTCCTGGCAACGAACCGGCGCCCAACAGAGGGGCGGATGCATAGCCAAAGACTCCTCCATCAGGATGGACGATCCAGAAGCCAGATCCGTAGGGCTGGGCGGACATGGTGGGTCCGCCCGAGAGTCGTGGCGCACCCGCGGGAGTGACAGCATCAGCGGAGTCGCCGACAACCAACGATGATGCCAGGCCTCCGATCCAACCGAGGAGGACAAGAACGGGGACGAGCAGAACGAGGGTCCGCTTCACGAACTGAAAATTACACCCAGGAACTCAGCTGCCGGAGCTGAGCCGATTCGGCGACCTGGGGCAACCCCATGCTGCCGAGCTGTCCCACCTTCCCGTTCGGGGACACTTTGGCGTTGAGTCGAAGCCTGCTACAGGCGAACGCGATGAGAATGGTCGCAGGCGCGCGATCCTCACCCGAAGGGGACAGTCACGGGGCCGGGAACCGGTCGGTAGACCGCAAAGAAGTCACGGTCATCGGGAACGAGGTAGCGGTCGGGCGACTGATTCGGGTTGGGCCCGACCATCGTGGGATTGAGGCCAGGGGGGTTGTACGTGTTGAGCGTGTGCCATTCAGGGTTGATGTCGAACTCCATTGCCCGTACCGCTCCGACGTGCTGAAGGATCTGCGCGATGCTGACCACCGTCTGATAATTCGCGGCGACGTAAATGAGGTTGCCGCGAGCATCGATGCCAACGCCGGTGCGCCACACTTGGGTCACGCCCCCCAGTGTGTATCCCCACTGCGGGCTGTCCGGATTGGTGTCCAATGTGGGGTTCAGCTGACTGTTCCAGACGATTGGGGCCAGGCTTTGTCGGGCCCATGCGACGCCCGGACCCGGGTTCGGTCCGCCGCTCCAATCCACGATGTCGACGCGACCATCGGTATATCCAATCAGCGTCGCGTTGCCGTCCTTCAGCGGCTCGTTCGTTTGGCCGTTATCGGCTGACCCGTTGTCGCCATCGACATACGTGAAGCCACCGTTGAATGTCGCAAGGAGACGGGAACGCTGACTGTATGGGACCATCGTGGGCCCGCGCACGGCTGCGTTCGGCGGCTCATAGCGGCCCGGGTAATACCCGATCTCGGTACGTGTGTGGTCGAACCAGGCGACGTAGGCCACAATCTGCGGGTAGGTGGGATCTGGACGATATGTCGTGACCAAAACGGGTGCACCACCATCGATCGATGGTCCGGTCGGCTGCCAGACCCCCTCGCCGGGAAGCGGGTTGGAGAAGATCGGGGTGATCGCCGGCGGCCATGCTGTCGTCGCTGGGGCCGGAGCCTGCTTTACCCCCACCTTCGGCAGGCTCTTCAGCTGCGGGCCGCCCTTTTTGGGCGCCTGGTTGCTGTAATAAGCCTGCTCGACGTGGTCGGCGACCCAGTTGCCTATGCCGAAAGGGACGTCGTATCTCACCCATTCAACGCTATTCACGCTCCATGAGAGACTCGTGGGCCGCAGCATCCAGACCGAATAGGAAACGGTCGCCCATATCAGCACGAAGGCGAGCGGTACCACGATCAATGCGCGCACGAGTTTGCCCCGGCGACTGAGTCTCCACCTCCTCTTTCGCCTCCGCACAGGGTCGCGGACTTGCGCTTGGATATCTGGATCCTCAGAAGACGTCGCCAGATCGGGTGAAGGACCGGATACGGAAGAACCACCCATGGACCCCACCCTGGGTCCTGCAGCCTCGTTTGTTCTTGTCCGATTCGAAGGGAAGCTGGGCACTATGCCAGCAACAGATCATCGGAGCCACTGGCCATCTGGCAACTATGCGTTGCAGTCCTGACGACAACATGAAGAAACCCGGACAAATTGCGAGTGAGGTAAGCATCACTCGCCTCTGGATTCACGACGGCGCACCGCTCGCCTTCGCCGCACGCACTCGTGCTTGCGGCACGCTCGCCGGATGTGCGGTCGGAGCCGCCTCATCTCCTAGCCCGAAAGTGCCGAGCGTAACAGAAGCTGCTCGGCCCGGCTTAGCCCCCTCCGTCCGCCCTCAAGGCGGTCCCGGGATCATCCGCGCAAGGCAAGGGCGAGGAGGCTATCGATCGCAGTTTCCGAACGGTCGAGCGCTTCGCTCGGTCTGGGTCTTGATCGCCAATGACGATGCCAGTTTCGTCCATGGCGTCACCATTCCAGTCGACGGGGGCCGAGTCCAACGTAAACGGCACCTTGGCTTGGTCAAGTGATTCTTGGTGACCGGGTGTCGCACTCGTGCCGGTCGGCTACACCCCGGACCGGCGGTCTGGGGCACCCTTTCGGAGGCTGGCTGTCCTATTCTGTGAAGCGATCTTCCGCCGATTACACAGCAGCTCTGATGGACGACATGATCCTGAGGGGGATCGCCGGACTACCAGAGGGAGACGTAATGGAGATCATCAACTTGGGGGCGACGGATGGGCTGCCCCCGGTGAACTGGGGGAACGTCCTCGAAAAGCTCGATGCTGGATCGCAGCCGGCCCCAGATGCGCACAACGCCCGCACGACGTGGCTTTCGACTCTGAACGAGGACGGAAGCCCCCACGTGACTGCGATCGGTGCGCTCTGGCTCGACGGAAGTTTCTGGTTCCAGACCGGATCGCGTACTCGGAAGAGCCGCAACGTCGCCCGCGATCCGCGCTGCTGCATCGCGGTGTCGATCCGCGATGCAGATGTCGTCGCCGAAGGTGAAGCGGAGCGGGAGACCGACCCGGCCACACTCACGCGCCTTGCCAGGGCGTGGGCGGACCAGGGGTGGCCCGCCGAACTCGATGAGACCCGGACAGGTATCACGGCCCCGTTCAACGCGCCGGCGCAAGGACCACCACCGTGGAACGTCTATCGCATCAAGCCACATTCGGTGACCGTGACACTGGGCACCGAGCCGGGCGGGCTGACTCGCTTCAGGTTCTAACCTCGGCCCAGAGCACACGGGATAGCGTCCCGCTCCGGGCGAAAGGTGATCCCTCAGGGTTGCCCGAATGCGACCGTACTTGTAAACGCGTGTTGACAGAAGAAGTCGAATCGTTCAGTGTCGTAACGATGAAGCCTTCGGAGTCATTTTGGGAACAGTGGGATCGGATTCGGGCAAGCTCCGACCCCGATCCACTTGAAGTGCTTCGGATTGCAACTGCATTCTGCCGCTACTTCGAGACGGCTCAAAAGGAAGCAATTTCGTTTGCTCGCTCCTCCGGCTTGACGTGGGAGCAAATCGCCGAGTCGCTCGGGCAAAGCCGGCAGGCAATATGGCAACGGGCAAGGCGAGACCCGGAACTTCGAGAGCAACTCCATGCAACCATGAAGCGTCGCTGGGAGACGCTTCGTCGCGATCCCAGTTCTTGGTACGCGAAAACGAAGACATTCCCAGGCTGACCGGCCCGCGACTATCGCTCACTACCGGCAGCGAGGATTGAGTCGGCCGCTGCGTGGTCCACCACTTCGGTGAATGGATCGGCCAGCGTGTGGGTGGTGCCCAGGCCAGGTCTGACTCAAAACTTCCGGCTACGTCGCTCGAGAGCTCTTCAGCCTCAACGACAAACTCGGGCTTGACAGTCCATAGGAGCATCGTACGGGGGCCCTCTCTGGCTTGCTCGCCATCGACTCTCTCCGGGATGGTCTATGAGTGTCGCCAGTGAGCAGGTAGCACGATAGGAGCTGCGGAGGATATAGGTTTTTCGCAGTAACACCAGAGGGGGGCCATGAATCGATTCGCAACCATCACGGGGATGGTGATCTGCCTGCTGGGTGTGGCCACTATCGCTCAGGCGTCCACGCATCACCCGCAGGGCATCACTCAGGCTCAGGCCACCAAGCAATACCTGGCTGACGTGGCCCCGTCGAACGCCCTCCCCGAATCGACCAAGCCCCCGGCCTACGCTGCGGCGGTTGACAAGCTGGACACGTTGCTGCTCCGCCAGCGGTGGCCCTCAGGAACCCGTGCGGACATAAGGGCACTTGTGGAGGCTGACGCCGCCGTGATCAGAGACTACAACGCGTTTCCGAGTTCCAACATTCTCAATGGGTCAGCCCTCAACGCCACGACCAAGAAGGATCTGGAGGCCGATACGACCGCTGCCAATATCGTGCGGTCTGACCTCGGGTTGCCGCCGGTCGGGGGTGCGGAGGCTGTTGGATGGAGTCTCTTTGGTCTTTGGACCCTGACTGGTCGATGGGAGTTAGCTGGCGTCGTCGTGATTGCCCTCGCTGTAGGCGTCGCGATGGTCCTCGCCGCGCAACGTCTCCCAAAGCAAGAGCAACAGTCAAGGCACAAGACCCTTTTCAGCGTCCTTGGATGGGTCGTGGGGATCTTGCTGCTCGTCGACATCGTCTTGGTCGTAGAGGGCATCGCACACATCATCTGGCCTAACTTTGTGGACACCGGTGGCTGACGCATGGTCACTGTCATCCCCGTCGAAGGGGAAGGCAGGACGTTGGCCGGCGTCGGCCGGATTGATAGCCTTCCCGAAGCTGCCCGGTACCGTCCCACCGTTCCGGCGCTCGGGGCAGGGTGACCTCCTCGAGCACCATGTCGGCACGGGCTCCGGCCTCGGAGTGAAAACTCAAGGCAGCGGTTGGGGCATCTGATATTCACCTCATGAAGCGTTTCTCAATGGGCGGCTACCAGGGTTTCGGGCTTCCTGCCGAGGTGAGTGCGTCATATCTCGCGTATCTGTTTGCCGACAGGTTCGTTCGCCCGATGAGTTGGTCCACTCGCGTCCTTGGCCATGCGGCATTGGTCACCCCCACAAGCGGCAGGCTGGTTCAGATCGGATACGTGCAAGTCCAGTGCCTGGCGACGGCGCTGTGGAGCCTCGAACATCACGGATTCATTGCGATTTTCGACAAGGCGCCTTCCGCCTCGAATCTCTTGGGGCGTATCGGCGAGCACCAGTTGATGATCGACCGACTGGGTGAGGGTGAGGACCTGGTAGGCCTCGAGGGCCTGGTGCTGTCCGCACTTCCTGGAGCGCCCGTGATTGCGAGGGACCTGTTGAACCTGACGCCTTTGACCTCGTGCCTGCTCACGCACTTCTCATTCCCGTCCGAGAGGAGGCCGTCGACGCCAACATTGCGGTCCCTCCAGAGCGAAAAGGTCGCATTCCATCGTGCCTGAGATGGCGCGCTACGAAATCCGCGAGGTGGCCAGAAGGTCGCTCGAAGTTCAGTTCAGATCCGCTGATCAGGCAGGCTTGTTTGGCCGCGATCAGCCGCAACTGTTCGAAACAGTTCGAAAGATGTGCGCGCACTCGATTAACAGTGACAAAAGAGGCCGCGGGATTGGCGGGATGGACGGCTGATTACGCCGGTCACAGTGTGATCGTGTAGTTCGGACGACGGTTCACCGAACGTAAAGACGTTTTGGCGGCGCCGCAGGGGTCCAGTTTGGCCATCTGAGGCTTGGCCCGTTTGGCTGCGGCCCAGCGGAATTCTTTCGCTCTTAAGGACTATCACCGAGGTGCCGAACGGGATTGGAGCCAAAGCCCCGCTCCGCAGGTGTCCGCCCCTCCGCCCGGTCCCCGCCTGGGCTTTGTGCGCGCTCGTTCTGCGCGCGTGGCCCGCGCCCGGTCGTTCCCCCTCTCTCCCCAGGCCTGTCAGTGGGGAGAGAGGGAGAACGACAAACGGCGGGCCAGAAAGCCGAGAGAGCGCGGACACCCAGGCACGGAGGGGGCAGTCGCCCGAGTTCTAGAGGCGACCGATTCCTGGCAAGCCGGTCGGGTACGCCCGGGCACCAGGCGAGGTACGGATTAGTTCGACAAACTGGGAGGGTGATGTACTCCCCGCCCGAAACTCGATACGCGCGGACACTTGAGGGCGCTCACCTGGCCTATCAGGTCTTCGGCGACGGGCCCCTCGACCTGATCTTTCCGGTGAATGGTGGTTTCGCCATCGACCTCATCTGGGAGGTGCCAAGTATCGCCGCCTTCCTGGGTCGCCTCGCATCCTGGTCCCGCCTTGTGCTGTTCGATCCTCGCGGGTTCGGGAGCTCCAGCCGAGTCGAACCTGGTCGCGTCCCGGCGGTGCAGACCTGGATGGACGACATCGGCACCGTGATGGATGCCGCGGGTAGCTCGCGCGCAGCCTTCGTGGCCTGGGGTGAGAGTGCGCTCGCCGTGATGTTGTTTGCTGCGACATACCCTCAGAGAGTCACCAGCTTGGTCCTGGCCAACGCCTACGCGCGGTTCTTGCGCGACGATGAATGTCCCTGGGGCATGCCGTTCGACTCGTTCAGTTCCTATATCGACGGTCTTGGTGCTGCATGGGGTACAGGGTTGGTCACGGGCACCACGGCACCTAGCTTGGCGCAAACTGAGGAGGCGCTAAAGCGGTGGGCACGGGTGGAGCGCTTGTCGGCGACACCCGATGTCATTGTGATTCCCCGTGCCTTCATGGAGAGCGATGTCACTCAAGTCCTTCCGTTAATTCAAGCTCCAGCACTGATACTTACTCGCCAGGGTGCCCGCCATGTTCACCCTGACCACGGCTCCTACCTTGCGAATAGAATTCTAAGCGCGCGGCTGCTCGAACTACCTGGTGACGACGATGTGATCTTTGCAGGATCCACCGACGAACTGCTCGATGAGATCCAGGAGTTCGTTACGGGCACCAGGTCAGCTGCCCTCGTTAATCGGGTTTTGGCGACTGTCCTCTTCACCGACATCGTCTCGTCTACGGAGCATGCTGCAAATATGGGAGATAGGGCTTGGCGCGAGGTGCTCGATAGTTATGAGATGGTCGCTCGGAGCGCTCTTGATCAATTCCGAGGGCGTGAGATCAAGTCGACAGGCGACGGCACCTTAGCGACATTTGATGGTCCGGCTCGAGCGGTGGAGTGTGCCCGGGCCATCATGGAGCGGGTTGCGCCCCTCGGTGTTGAAGTGCGGGCCGGGATCCACACCGGAGAGATCGAACTTCGAGGCGACGACGTCGCCGGATTGGGCGTCCATATCGCAGCTCGAATTTCGGGCCACGCCGAGGGCAGCGTGGTGCTCGTATCCAGGACCTTGACGGATTTGGTGATGGGTTCGGGCATCGAATTCGAAGATCGGGGCGAGTACGAACTTAAGGGGGTACCTGGAACCTGGAAGCTCTTCGCTGTGGCTAACTGACAGCCGATGCTGACCGTGCCGATCCACGATCGCCCAGTGCCCCAGTTCGCCGGGTAGAGGTGCATAATCGTCTCCTCCTGTTATGCGTAATCCAGCCCTTGGGCCCCTAGATGACCTGATCGGGGAATGGTCCTTGACGTTGACCAACGCCTGGTTTCTCGAGTCTCTCGATGTCGAACAACACGGCAGAGCCAGCGCCCGATGGCTCGGTGATGCGTTCATCGAGTTAGAAGCGAACCTCGAAGGGGAGCCACTCTGGCATTTCGTGTTCGGGAGATCTGACGCGAATGTCGAGCTCGTGGCGCTGTATCACGACCCGAGGCCGACCTCTCGAGTGTTCCACGCGACGTTGGTCGGGGACACCCTGACTTTGCTGCGACAAGATCCGGACTTCCATCAACGCTTCATTGCCACGGTCACGCCAGCACGGATCGAAGGCCACTGGGACGCATCCGACGATGACGGCGCAAGCTGGCGAAAGGATTTCGACGTGATCCTCGAAAGACCATGATCCCCAGTTGCCGATTCAGAGCTGGAATCAAACACGCCTAGCCCAGTTCGCCGGGATGGTGGCTGGTCCCGCTTCCTGGGCCTGCTCACTCCCACTGCAAGAATGATGTAGTGGATCCGCCATACCGACCTGGCGCCATTCCTTTTCCACCAGAGCTGACCGAGGGGCAGGTATTACTTCGAACTGGTCATACGACGACCTGCCCTGCATTGAGGAGGCGAGCAACGACCCTGTTATTCCGATCGGCACGACGGTGCCCAGCACCTTTTCAGAAGAGGCCGGGCGTGCTTTCGTCAAAAGGCAGCAGGGTCGTTAGGCGACGGGTGAGGGTCTGAGCCTTGCAATAGTTGAACGACGAATCGATGCTGCGGCGGGACTTATTTGCCTGCTTCATCGCCAACAACCAGGCGTCGTTGGCGTGGGTTATTGGGTCGTCGCAAGTCGTCGGAGAAAGAGACTGACGCTGGCGAGTCTGGTGCTGCTCGGGCAGTGGGCACTCCGCCTACCCGCCGTTGACCGCCTGGAAGCACTCGTCGATCCAGAAAATGCCGCTTCGATCCGGGTACTCACAGGAGCGGGCTTTCGTCAGGAGGGCCTCCTGAGGTCGCATATGCGTCTTGAGGGACGCCCCGGCGATGCACTTCTGTATTCCTTACTGGAAGATGACATCGACCCGGGCTGAGCTGCCCCAGTACATTGATACTTCTCTGAGGGTCCACCGCTTAACTGCTGGTCCTGAATAGCTTCGGGAGTGCTGGTGGGTTCGGCCTGACTGGAATCCCTGTGACGTTGCAAAACGTCGTCGACCGAACTCCTCCAGCGGCACATTGACAGCGGCACGTCCCGTCTCCGAGTTGGGGTGATTGGCCCGGCTTGCAGCAACAAGCCTGGGCCGCCCGTCGCTCCGATCCGGAACGGCCGTGCCATCCCTAACTCCAAAGACAGAAGGGATGACCATGACCATCGTAGAAGCTGCGAGTGGTGTGACTGGTGGTGTCGACACACACCTCGACGTCCATGTTGCTGCTGCCCTCGACCCGCTGGGCGGCCTGCTCGGCACGGATCGCTTCGAGACCAATGCCGCGGGCTACAAGGCGCTGCTCGGCTGGCTCGGAACCTTCGGCGACGTCACCAAGGTCGGTGTGGAGGGCACCGGGTCCTATGGATCAGGCCTGGCCCGCTGCCTGCGTCGGGTAGGAGTCGAGGTTCGTCGCCCCGCTCTCGGGCAGCGCACTCGTCATGTGTTCCCTAAGGGTTCCGTCGATCTCCGGTCGTGTAATGCCCGTTGCCGGCGCAGTTCGACGTGACTACCGTAGGAAGAGTCAGTCCAGGTGAGCCCCACACGGGTTCCGTGCCAGGTGAATCGGGAAAGGGATCGGACCTATGGCGCTCAGGTTGAATGTGGCTCGCCATCAGGCTGGAAGTTTCGGGCGGGTGCTCCGCACTGCTCTGCCGACAGTGATGGTGGCGGTGGTGTTGGCTGTCGTTGGTTCTCCCGGTCATTCGTCGGCGAGCCAAACCATGTCGACCAACACGGGATCCGACACACTGCAGAAGGTGACGTCAACGTTGGACGGGGAGCATTCCGTCCCCTTGCGGACCCGCTGGATCGCGACACCTCATCCCGCCGGCGCGATCGTCACCCAGGTCGACTTCCTCATCGATGGAAAGTTGGCCTGGACCGAGATGAATTCGCCTTACGTCTACGGCAGCGACGACGACGGGACCAACCTCGGCTACCTGATTACGACCTGGCTGACACCGGGCCGTCATTCCTTTACGGTGCGTGCCATCGGCGAGTCGGGCCATGCCGTTTCCAACACCGTGACCGCACGCGTCGCGGCTGCGCCAAAGCCACCGACGAGTCTCCGGGGTACTTGGACTCGGACCTTGACCCAGCAGGACATCACAAGTGCTGGCCTGACGCAGGGTCCTCCAACGGGTCCCTGGCAACTGGTCTTCGACCAGGTCGGGGCTTGGGAGCTCGACCCATTGGGGACAGGACTAGGCACCGAGTACGCGGTCACCGGAAAGACAATCAACGTGTACGCGCCGATTCAGGAGGCGCCGTGTTGCTCCAATGGAAGCGGTGGCACCTCCCGATACGGCCATCACGGCCTGGGTGGGGTTGATTGCAATCCCTCGGGCCCGTTCACCTCCTACAGTTGGTCCGTTCGCGGCGACACCCTGACGCTCACTCCGATCAAAAAAGGCTGCCCGAGCCAAGAAGCGATCTGGGGTGGCGTATGGACCCTTCAGAGCCCAACGCCTCCGCCTCCCTGATGTGCTGTCGGAGCCGATTGCTCCGAACCTGAGTGTCGCTAAGTGCAGCGAGAAAGCCCCCTTTTTGGGTTGAGCCGCGGGAAACCGATGGGGGATGTCGGTTTGCAGGTACGCCATCAACTTGTCCCACTCGGGAAGGGGATCGGTGTTCGCCATAGTTGTCCGCCCCTCTCCCGCAGCCCCGTCCCCTCCGTCCGCCGTCCTGGCGCTCGCCTTCGGCTCCGCCCGGCTGGCTGGCTGGGGTCGCTCTCCGGTCCCTGCCCGCCTGGGCTTTGTCCGCGCTCGTTCGGTCGCGCGTGGCCCGCGGTTCGTCGTGGCCCCTCTCTCCCCAGGCCTGTCAGTGGGCGCTGAGGGACTCGAACCCCCGACCTGCTGCTTGTAAGGCAGCTGCTCTAACCAACTGAGCTAAGCGCCCGAGCGCCACGCCATTGTGGCCCATCCCCCGGTGCTCGCCGGTCAGAGCAGCACGGTCCCGGTCAGGGCAGCTGCTGGGAGAGCGTGGTGCTCCACGGTCGGGCCAGGGCCCGCAATTCGGCGCAGCGCTCTTCGCCCAGTACCGCGTAGGGGGCCGCGGCCAAGGCGTCGGTCCCGTCTTCCAGTGCCTTGCGCTGCGCCTCGCCCAGCCCGGTGAAGCGGAGCTCGTCGCCCTGCTCGAGCCACCCTCGGAGCCGCAGTGCGTCGACTGCGCCGTCCCAGGCCTCTTGAGGCCAACCCCGCGTCGAACGTAAGAGGCCCTCCGGGACATCGCCGGCCGCGGCGTGAGTCACCAGGGCCTCCAGACCGGACAACCCGCGCACGACGAGTTGCGCGATGTGTCCATCACCGCGGTACTCCCGCAGAATCGACTGCGCGTGCCACAACACCAGGTGCGGGAGGGCGGGCCAGGCCACGTTGGCGTGGGCGGCGGCCAGCGGTCGCCCCTCCATACGTCGGCTCGCCTCCTCGGCAGCCAGGTGCGCCAGCTCGGCCGCCCGTTGCATCTCGTCCGATGCCAACACCTCCTCACCCAGGAGACGCCGGTACGCCGCATCGACCGCGGTGAAGCGGGCCCTGACCAACGCCACCGGCGTCGCCACCTCCCACACCGCGGGGATCGCCGCGTGCACGAGTTCGGGGTTGAAGTTGAAAAAAGTCGAGACGACGACGTCGGCCGTCACCGCACCCATGGGCGCCGCCCGCGAGGCGAAATAGCCCGCCCGGCCCGTGATGCCCAGTCGGGCGTACGCTTCCGCGGCCTCGGGCACGAAGTACACCATCCCGTGCAGTGGCTCCAGCGTCCGCCATGTCTTGCGCGCCAGCAGGGCGCCGGCAGCGTCGTGTCCTTTGTCGTCGATCACAGTCCCTCCTCTGTGGCCAGTCTCTCTGCCAACTGACGCGTTGCCGCCACGATCGGCCGCCGGCTCGAGGCGTCACGCACGATTAGTTCTCTCCCCTCGCGCTCACGTTCCTCCACACCCACCTCTCGGCAGATGAGCAACCCGGCCAGATAGTCCCAGCCGTAGAGGGTGCTCGCCCCCACCACCAGGTAGGCGTCGAGCACCCCCTCGGCCACGGCGCAGCACTCGAGGGAGGCCGCGCCCAGGGCCCGGTACTGCGCCCAGCCCGCGTGCAGGCCCGGAAATCCCGAGATCCCCACAATGGCGCGCTCGAGGTCGCTGCACCCGGAAGGCGCAATGGCCTTTCCGTCCTTCTCGGCCCCGCCGCCCCGCACGGCGGCGTAGCGCTGGCCGGTGGCCTGGTTGGTCACCACGCCCACTCGAGGGCCTTCGGCGTCGAGCACACAGATGCTCGTGGAGTAGAAGGGCACCCCCCGGTGCGCGTTGGTGGAGCCGTCGATCGGGTCGATCACGGCCAGCAGACCGGACGGACCGTCGCCGGTCACCCCTGACTCCTCGGACAGCACGGTCAGACCGGCGCCGTGGAGCACGGGCAGGGCGGCACCGTCAGCAGCGAGGTCGAGCCGGTACTGCCCCGGCTTGCCGCCGCTCGGCCCCCAGTCCTCGAGCACGTCGAGCGCGCCACGTACGGCGTGGACCGCTTCATCGAGCACTTCCAGGAGCCGAACGTCGTCCACGGGTGACGAACCCTATCGGCCCTCGTCTCGCTCACCCGACGGGCCGCCCTCCCTTCCACGGCCATTAGGCTTTTCCAGCTGTGGCCGCCATTGACGTTGCCGGGTACGTTGCCGACCTGAAGGATCATTCCGTCGACCACGGGTTCCACGTGCACGATGAGCGGCACTTCGTCGAGACCTACTCCCTGCGGCAGGTCTGGGAGGTCGACCTGCACCCCGAAGAAGGGTGTGGTGGTCCCCTCGACCTGCATCTGGCCCTGGACGTCGACCCCCGCGTCCTCCTCTCTTTCGAGGACGCCGTGGTCCTCTTGTCCGAGGACGAGGAGCCGCCCGACGAGTTCCATTTCCCGCTGACCTTCACCTGGGCGCTCCCGCCCCTTCCGAGCGGGCCCGACCTGCTCAGGCTGGCCATCGACCTGGCCGGTGTCGGCGGCATCGAGCTGCCTCTCGAGGTCTCGGCCATCGACTCGTTCGCCAACGCAACGGATGGCTCGGAACGCCGGCTCAGCATCGTGGCCCGCTATCCGGTGTCGCTGGCCCGGGTCCTCAGCGGCGAGGAGCTCCTGTGCGACGTCTTCGACCGGGCCCTCGCCGTCAGTCGCTTCCTGCTCGAGTCCGCCGAACGCTGGCTGGGCTGACGTGCGGCGCGCCAGGCGCCCGGGTGTCGGCCGAGTCGTGGCGGTGTTGGCGCTGGCGGCCGGGGCGGCCCTGGGACTGAGCGCCTGCAGCACCCAGAACGGGCAGGCGCTCGCCCAGCAGGCTTGTGTCCACGTGCACCGATCCGTCGCTGACTACCTGCGGGCGGTGAGCCCGGGGACGTCGGCGGCCGCCGCCGCCCTGCTCCAGAAGGAAGCGGATCAGGAGCTGCGGGTGGCCCTCCCGTTGGCCGCCGCCGCCAACTCCGACGACGGCTCTTGGAACGCCCTGATGACGACCATCTCCGAAGGGGCCACCGTCGACGAGGGCCATCTGGTCCCCTCGCTGCGAGCCCAGTGCGTCGTCGCCAACGCGAACGCCAACGTCAATCCGCAGTCGCCGACCGGGAACAGCACGCCCCCGAATCAGAACGTGAACCCCGAGCCGGCGTCATCCGCCGGTTGAGGTCGGCGGCGAGGCCGGCCCGGCCATTTGCGCCCGCCCGGCCGCCACAATGGCCGGCATGATCCTCGGCGCCAGGTACACGCCCCCGGCCGCGGTGAAGTGGACGCCGTCGGTGTCCCGGATGGTCACCCCGCCCACCTTGGAAGCGAACTTCTTGTCGGGGCAGGCCGCACCGAAGAGATCGACCGTCGAGTCCGTGGTGGGGTGCTCGGCCGCGACCTCGCGCACCAGCTTGTTGTAGACGGCCAGCCGCGCCGGATTGTCCTCGGGCCAAGGGTCCCCGTCCGGCTGCTCCCCCTCGTCCGTGCAGGGCGCCGTCAGGAACACCATGTGTGCCCCGGTCGCCGTCACCAACTGGGAGGCCTGGTCCAGCTGGCTCTTGACGAGGGCGGCGTACGCCGGATGGAGAATGTTCGTCCACTTCCCGTTGACTTCGCGGTCGACCACCTCCCAGCGGCCCGCCAGCAGGACGACCACGTTGGGATGGTCCTGATTGATGGCGTCTCGCCACTGGTCCTGCCAGGGTTCGTTCGCGGCCGGCCCACCGGGCTGGACCCCCGATCCACCGCACGCGAGCGGGGTGTCGTAGAGCGTCCCCATGAGCTCGACCTGGGGGCTGTCGACCACGCCACAGCCGATGATCCCCTTGTCGGTGAGCTGGTAGTCGTACTTGTCCTGGATGTTCTGCTCGCCCAGGCCCAGCCCCAACGTCAATGCCACCGAGTCGCCGAAGAGGAGAACTTTCACCGGCGGGCCCGCGGTTGAGTTCGACGGTGCCGTCGTGCTGGTCGTGGTCGACGACGATCCGATGGTGGGGGGCAGCGCTGTGCTGGCGACGGCGGTCGTCCCCGTGGTCGCCGCCACCACGGCCACCACCACTGCCGCGACACCCGCCGGCACGACCAACCACGCCCGCCATTGGCTCACGAACGTGCCCATCCGGATTGGCCGCTCAACGAGGTGGAAGGACACGACCGAGACGGCGAAGGTGACCAGCACGCGCAGGGCGAAGAGCTCGTAGCCGTAGAGGCCGGTCCGGGAATGGTCGAGCCAGATGAAGATGGGCCAGTGCCAGATGTAGAGCCCGTAGGAAATGCGCCCCACGTAGCGGATCGGGGCCACGGACAGCACGCGTGGGATGATGCTGCGCGGCGCCGCCACGGCCGAGAGGATCACGCTCGCCACGGAGAGCCCGATAAGGAAGAACCCACCCGAGTACGGGAACGAGGACGTCGAGGTGGTCAGCACCCACAGTGCCACCGCGCCGATCGCTCCGACCACACCCAGCACCCCGCAGAGAAGCTGCCCCGAGGGAGTCTCCGGTCGCCAGAGCTCGCCCTTGACCAAGCGCCCCTCCTCGTGGTCGTGCTGCGTGAGGAGCACCAGCCCCACGGCGAGGGCGCAGCCGATGAAGAGACATTGCGAGCGGGTGTCGGTCCCGAGATACGCCCGGTTTGTGCTCAGGCCACCGTCGTACACGTGGTACATCCAGATGGCCGACGCGACGGCCGCGGCGCAGCACAGGGCGAACAGGGCACGCAGGCTGCGGGTGAAGTGCAGGACACCGAGCACCACCAGCGGCCAGATCACGTAGAACTGCTCTTCCACCGCCAGCGACCACGTGTGCAGGAGCGGCGAAGAGGCCGATGTCTCGTTGAAGTAGTTGGAGTTGACCAGAATGAAGTGCCAGTTGCTCACGTAGAGGAGCGTCGCCAAGGCATCGAGGCGGAGCGCCCCGTAGGTTCCCTTGGGGACGATCACCGCCGCGAAGAACGCGACGAAGAGCAACATCAACAAGAGCGCGGGAAGCAGGCGGCGGGCCCGGCGGGCCCAGAAGGCACCGAGCTTGATCGTCAGGGCCTGGCGCCACTCGCCGATGAGGAGCGAGGTGATGAGGAACCCCGACAGGACGAAGAAGGCGTCGACCCCCATGAACCCCCCGTCCATGTGGGGGATCCCACCGTGGAACATCATCACGGCCAGGACGGCGCAGGCCCGCATGCCGTCGAGCGCGGGAAGGTACGCCAGACGAGTGTGCGAGACCGCGCTCTCGTCGTCCTGCATGGCCCCCTCCCTCCTTGCTCGCTTAGGCGGCACCGCACTCTGGGTGGCCGGGGGACCCGCATTCTCGCAGAAGCGGCGCGCGCGCTTGAAGCGGGCTGTGCTGGCTACCCTGTGGCCCCCTGAACCCGACCCGACCTCTGGCCCTGCCCCCTCCCCCCCGCCCTGCCCGGGGTCGCCACCCCCGTGTCACCACGGTTGTCCTGGTCCCGGTCCTGGTCCTGGTGGTGCTGGGCGCCGGCGCCCTGGTGGCCCGCCACGTTCTGGCTGGGCCGCCCCTCAGCCCCCTGCGGGCCCGCATCGTGGCCGTGGCCCAGGGTCAGGTGGGGTACGCCACCGACCCCTCCGACACCTACTGCAACAAGTTCAGCGCCTACTGGTACGCCGGCGTCGACGACTGCGGCAACGACAACCGGAGCGAGGAGTGGTGCGCCGACTTCGCCGCCTGGGTCTGGAAGCAGGCCGGGGCCGAAGTGGAGTACCAGCTCGCCCCGGGCTACCTCAACGGCGACTCCGCCAGCTTCTACGTCTGGGGGACCGATCACGGGACCTGGCACCCCGTCGCCTCCGGTTACACACCGCAGCCCGGCGACGTCGCTGTCTACGGCCTCGACACCTCCGCGGTGACAGCCGTCCACGTGGCCGTGGTCACCGCGGCCACCGGCAACGATCGAGCGCCCGATGTCGTCAACGGGGACGGTGACCGGACGGGCTACAGCGTGGTCGAGGCGGGTGACAACCAGGGCTTCGCCGACGCGGAACAAAAGGGGGCGCCGCTGTCGGGCTACGTCTCCCCCACGGCGACGACGGCCGCCCCCACCGCCGGAAGCTAGGCCCCCGGCGTGTATCCCGCCGGCAGGGCGATCGACTTCATCTCCAAGAAGCCCTCCAGGCCCTCGGGCCCGAACTCGCGACCGACGCCCGACTCCTTGTACCCGCCGAACGGCGTGGAGAAGTCGATCGGCACCGGCGCGTTCAGCATGTAGGTGCCGGTGCGCACCTGCCGCGCCACGCCCAGGCCGCGGTCGTTGTCGCCGGTCCACACCGAGCCGCACAGCCCGTAGTTCGAGTCGTTGGCGATCTCCACCGCGTTGTCGTCACCGTCGTAGGGGATGACGACGAGCACCGGCCCGAAGATCTCCTCCTGGGCGATCTTCATTTTGTTGTCCACGTCGGAGAAGACCGTGGGCTCCACGTACCAGCCCTTGGCGAAGTCGGACCCCGAAGGACGACCGCCCCCCAGTGCGACGGTGGCGCCCTCTTCGCGCCCGCTGTCGAGATACCCCTCGATCCTGCTGCGCTGCCGCTCGGCCACCACGGGGCCGACCTCGGTCGCCGGGTCCATCGGGTCGCCCACCTTCATGGCGGACACGCCCGAGACAACCGCGTCCACCACCTCGGCGTAGCGGGCGCGCGGCGCCAGAATCCGGGTCTGGGCGATGCAGGCCTGCCCGTTGTTCATGATGGCGTTGGGCAGCAGGGTGGGAATGGTCGTCGCCAGGTCGGCGTCGTCCAAAATGATGGCCGCCGACTTGCCGCCCAGCTCCAGCGTGCAGCGCTTCAGCCGTTCGCCGCAGAGCCCGCCGATGCGCTTTCCACCGACCCCGGACCCCGTGAACGAGATCTTGTCGACCCCGGGGTGCTTCACCAGGTGCTCGCTGACCTCGCGGCCGGCCGGCACCACCGAGAGGACGCCTTTGGGCAGTCCTGCCTCGGTGAAGATCTCGGCCAGCCGGAACGCGTCGAACGGCGTCTCGGGGGCCGGCTTGTAGACGACGGTGCACCCGGCGGCCAGCGACGGCGCCAACTTGGCGGCGGCGATGAAGAGCGGCACGTTCCACGGCGCGATGGCTCCCACCACGCCGACGGGCTCCTTGGTCACGAGGACCTGCGGGTTCAGCATGCCGGCGCGCACCTCGTCGAAGCCGTACGTGGTGGCCAGGTCGGCGTAGTAGTTGAAGATCATGGTGGGCGCCAGCACCTGGCCCATGCCCGAGAACGAGATCGGCGAACCCATCTCCTGGGTGATGATCGCCGCCATGTCGTCCATCTCGGCCATGATCTGCGCCGCCACCTTCGACAGGATCTCGGCCCGCTCGGCCGGCGTCATACGCGGCCAGGGGCCGTGGTCGAAGGCGGTCCGCGCCGCCGCCACGGCCTTGTCGATGTCGCCCTCGGTCCCGTCGGGAACCCTGGCGATGACCTCCTCGGTCGACGGTGAGATCACCGAAATGGTGTCGGTCCCCTCCGGAGCCACCCAATCGCCGCCGATGAACAAGCGGTCGTAGTCCCGAATCGCCATGCGTCCCTCCCGGGGATCTCGGGCGGGGTCCGGCCCCCGCCGCCGGACAGGCCGCCCGACACCTCAAGGGTAGCGGCGCCCCGTGGGGACGGCGGCTCGTGTGGGGTGACATTCCGTCGCCGGCCGCCGGCTCCCGCCAGCCGACAGGATCAGCCTGCCTCCAAGCCCGGCTCGATGTGGGCGAGGACACCGCCGTCGGGCTCCACCCAGCCCTTTCCGGCGGCGTACGCGCACATGCCGGCGAAGCCCTCCTCCCAGCGCTCGTCCACCGCGGGCTCCGCCAGCGCCCGGAGGGCGAACGGGTCCACCGCGACGTGCGCGCCGTCGGCGGCGAGGCGACCGAGACCGGAGTCCTCGACCACCCGGCCGAGGTCGCCTTCGCCCCGTAGGGCCACGGAGAAGCGGGTGAATTCGTCGGGCTGGCGCAGCGAGACGGTGGCCTCGGACAAATCGATCACGATGAGCACGCCGTGCGACGCTACCGGCCGGCTCAGGGCTCCCCCACCCTGTGGTCCCTCGCACCAGGGTCTGTGCTCCCTCCCACCAGGGCCGGGCGATCGGTAGAGTGCCGCTCCGTGCCCGACATCAGTCAGCGTGACCCCGACCAGGTGGCATCCATCCTCTCGCTCTGGTTGTCGACCAAAGCGACCGACGGCTCCGCACCCGAGGTCTTCGACGTGCAGGCCCCCGGCGCCAACGGCTTCTCCAACGAGACGATCCTCTGCCGTACCCGTGGAGCCGGCGGCCAGGAGAAGCGCTTGGTGGTCCGCGTGGCACCGACCAAGCACCTGCTCTTCCTCGACGCCGAGTTCTCCACGCAGTACCGGGCCATGCGCGCGCTCTCCGACGGCGGCTCGTTGGTGCCCCTCCCCCGGCTCGGATGGTACGAGGAGGATCCGCAGTACTTCGGCGTGCCCTTCTTCTCCATGGATCACGTCGAGGGCCTGGTCCCCTCGGACAACATCCCCTACACCATGGAGGGTTGGGTCTTGGAGGCCACAGCCGAGCAACAGGAGCGCATGTGGTGGAGCGGCATCGACGCGCTGGCCGCGGTGCACCGCACCGATTGGCGGGCCACGGGGCTCGAGTGGCTCGGGAACCCCGCCCGCGGTCGCCCCGGACTCGAACAGCAGCTCTCGTACTACCGGGACTTCCTCGACTGGGCCACAAAGGGCGAGAAGGTTCCCGTCATCGAGTCGACCTGGCAATGGCTCCTCGAGCACCGACCCGCCGAGGACGGCGACGTGGTCATCAGCTGGGGTGACAGCCGCATCGGGAACATCATCTGGCAGGACTTCCAGGCCGCGGCGGTCGTGGACTGGGAGATGGCCTCGCTGGCCCAACCCGAGCTCGACCTGGGCTGGTGGCTCTACTTCGACCGCCAGTTCTCCGAGGGTCTCGGCGTGCCCCGTCCGGCCGGCTTCGGGACGCACGAGGAAACAATTGCGCGCTACTCCGACATGATGGGCCGGCCCATGCGGGACATCTTCTACTACGAGATCTTCTCGGGCTTCCGCTTCGCCGTGGTCATGTACCGGCTCTCGGACCTCGTCTTCGACCGGGAGGACATGGAGGGGGACGCCGATATGGCGACCAACAACATCGCCACCCAGCTCCTGGCCAAGATGCTCGACCTGGAGCCGCCGACCTAGTTGTCCGAAATGGGATCGCCCGTCGGTCCCACGGCGACGCCCGCGGCGACCAGCCGTTGCCCGAGCCAGTGGGTGCCCTGGTTGCCCTGTTCACGCATCGCCTCAGGCCAGCCTTCGAGGATCGTGTGCAGCTGCTCGACGGAGGCGATCTTGGCAATGACGTGCACGGTGATCTTGTTCTCGTACCCCGGCGGGTCCGTGACGTGCAACCCCCCGAAGGGGTCTTCGCGGACATGCGGGGCAGGCTCGCGGAGCACGTAGAGCTCGCCGGTGTCCTCCACGTAGTTCAACTCGTGTTGGACGCCGTCCTTCCCCAACCACTCGGAGCCCAGCTCGAGCTCGGCTGAGGCCCGCCGGCGGGGATCCGCTTCGTAGAACTCGTCGATGTCCATCGGCGGCACACTATCGCCGACCAGGGCCATTGCAGCAGCCGGCACATTTTCCATTGCTGGGCTCGGCGGTGGGAGGGATCGGGGGAGGTCCGGCGAAGACGCTCCTGACATGTCCATTCCCGCTTCGAAGCAGCGCGTCGCCCTCATCGACCAGATGGCCGCCGAATGGCGGTCGCTCGGCCGGTCCCCTGCGGCCGTCCGGTCCCTCCGCGTGGTCGCCCGCCGCGATCCGGGCTTGTCTCGGCTGATGCTCGGGACCGCAGACAGTCCTCCGCCTTGTCCCACCCCCTGCGACCTCGTCGAGCACATGCGGCGTGCCTCGGGCCGGGTTGAGCGCGAGGAGGCGGCCCACCTGATCCGGGTCATGCTCCGCGAGGCCGGCGCCGACCCGTTCATCAGCCGGATGCTCGTCCAGGCCCTGCTCCCGGGATTGATCACCGTGGCGGGGAAGCTGCGCTGGGGGCGGGGCGGGGACTGGCAGGACGGCGAGGAGTTCTTCGGGGAACTCCTCGCCACGACCTGGGTCGTCCTCCAGGAGTGGTCGGGACAGGATCGCCCCTACGCGGTCCTCGATCTCCTCTCCGCCATTCGCTGCCGCCTGCGGCGCCAGCTCTTTCGGTCCAAGGGTCTCGGCGGTCGCTCGGAACCGCTCGGCTCCGACCTCGACGATTCGCCGGCACGGTGGGTCCCGCCCGAAACCGACCTCGAAGAGCTGGCGCGCATCCTCATCGATCTCCACGAGGAGGGAATGCGGACCGACGAGGTCCAGGTGCTCTACGCCCACCACGTCCTGGGCTATTCGATGGCCGAGCTCGCCGCCATGACCGGGCGCGATCGACGCGCCCTCTATGCCCGCCGCGACCGCGGTCAGCGCCGTCTTTGTGCCTGACCGACCGGTGCCGAGCGCATCCTGCTTCCGTAGCAGCGCATCGCCGCTCCGTGCAACGCATCGCCGCTCCGTGGCAACGCATCGCCGCTCCGTATCAAATCGTGACCCGCACGCATCGTGTGTTGGTGTTTGGCGGGCGCGAAGGCGGCGAAGGTCTGCGTTCGCGGGTCGTGCGCGGCCGCCCCAACTGGTGGGTCATCCTCGCCGTCTCGTTGGGCCTGATGGCACTGCTCGTGGCGACGGCGGGCGGCACCCCTTCGGCACAACACCGAGGAGACGGTCCGGCCCAGACAGCGGCCCGGCTCTCCCACCCAGGCGACCCCGGACACGCGACGTCGCCCCGTCGCAGCTCCACGACCACGACGACCACGACGACCACGACCACGACGACCGACCACGTCGGGGCTGGCCACTGTCGCCACATCACTCCGCACGACCGGAACGGCCGGGGCCGCCGGCGCCGTCAGCACACCGCAGACGTCTGCACCGAGCGTCACCGCCACCACGATTGCGCCGGCGACGACGACCACGACGACCACTGTCCCGAGCGGAGCGGTGCCGGCCGATCGCACGCAGACACAGGGTTACCTCGACCCTCCGCTCCAGTCGTCCAACAAGTACGGCTTCACCGGGGAGGGAGCGATGGAGGTCTCGGTGGTCTGGTCCGGGAACACGTACCTCACCATGGAGGTCAGCTGCCCGAGTGGAGACCAGAGCGTGGGTGGGACGTCTGCCATGGCCGCGTCCCTGCCGGACGCCAGCGGCAGCTGCCTCGCCACGGTGAGCGAGCCCACCTCGGAATCGACCTCGCTGACGTACACCATCACCATCGGTCCCGCCGGTGGGTAGCGCGCCACGCGGGCCACTCCAGCGGATCCTCGACGTCGTTGGCGCGGGGTGCGCCGCCCTCCTCGCCTTCACGGCCGTGCCGGTCGTGTTGGTGGTCGTCGTCGGCAACCCACTGACCGGAGGTCTCGGGCACGCCTGGCGGCCGCTGCCGCGCGACGCCCTGTGTCTCCTCGTGCTGGCGGCCTGGGTGGCCTGGGCCGCCTGCTGTGGGCAGCTTCTGCGGGCGGTCGTCATGCATGTGCGCCGCGGCGAGGTCGGGCCGCGCCAGGACTCGTCGGTCCTCGACAGGCTCGCCGCACGGATCGCCTTCGGTGTCCTCGCTCTCACGAGCTTTGGGACACCCCTGTCGGTCGCCGCTGGTGCCGGTGCCAGCTCGCCGGCGATCGGCGGGCCCAGGCCCTCCATCACGGCACCCCTCGTCGTGGGCGCCGTTGCGGCGACGTCGGCGACGACGACGACGACGACGACGACGACGACGACGACGACCAGACCTACACGGTGCGGCCGGGCGACACGCTCTGGGGCATCGCAGACGATCTGCTCGGCGACGGCGCCGACTGGACGTCGCTCGCCGCGCTCAACCTCGGTCGCGACGTGGGCGGCGGCGCGCGCTTCGTGGACCCGGACCAGCTGCGAGAGGGATGGCGTCTCCGCCTCCCTGCGGAGACCCACCGTCGGGACGGGGAGCATGCCCGAACCAGCCACGCGTTGCCGCACCCGGAGCAGTCGGCACACCTGCCCGAACTGCTTGCCCTCGGCCTGGGTTCGGTGGCCTGCGCCGCCTTCGCCCGCCGCGCCCGGCGGCGGCGCAGACCGGGCGATCGGTACCTCGGCGATCCGATCCGGCAACCGTCGGAAGGTGCGTTGGACGCGGCCACGTTGCTCGAGCGCTTCGCCGAGTCCCCGGCCCTCCATTCGTTCGAAGCCGCCAACTGCATGCTGGGCCTGGCTCTGGAGGGTCGAGCCTCCCGGCCGCGGGTTCGAGCAATCTGTGTCTCGCCCTCAGGTGTCACCTTCTCGTTCGTCCGAGCCGAACCGGGTGAACCCCCCGCGGGCTTCGTCCAGGTGGGCGACGGCACGGGATGGCGCGTGAGCCACGACGCGCTCGGCGGCGACAACCCGTGCTCCCCGCTTCTGCCCGTCGTGATCCCCGTTGGCGACGACGCCGACGGAACCTGGCTCGTCCCGCTCGAGCCAGGGGACGTCCTGCCCATACTGGGCGAGGAGGCGCCGGCGCTCTGGCGCTCCGCACGCGCCGCCGCCGCTTCGTGGGCCTGGTCGGACATGATCCTCGTGACAGACGATCCCGACGACCCGCGACTCCGGGCCGAGGCCTCCGCCGAACCGTTCATGGCGCGACAGGTGCTGTTCGGTGGTGACCCCGCCTCCCTTCCTCCGGCCTTGGCGGCGCGCTGTGCCGTGATCACGATGGAACCGGTCGCCGCCAGCGACCTGACCATCCTCGTCGACCGCCGCGCCGCCACGCTGCACCCCATGGGCCTGGTCATCCGACCGCACCTCCAATCGGCCGAGACGGCGCAACACCTTGCCGAACTGGTGGCGCCCCCCGTCGAAGGGGAGACATCGGTCGTCGGCGCGGCAGATTTCTCCGCTGTGCACGGCCGGGGGCGAGACGTGAGCCGCCTGGACCATGGAACACACGCACTCTCGCCGGGGACCGTGGACGTCCGCCTTCTGACCATGACACCCCGGATGGACGGGCTGCGCGACGATCTCCCACCGAATCGAGCCCGTCGGGCGGTCGAGCTCGTCGCCTATCTGGCCCTGCACCAGCCCGATGTCGTGACGAGTGACCGGCTGCGGACACGCGTCCTCGGGTCGTCGGACGCCGATGCTGCGGCCAAGACGTTGTTCAACACCGCATACGCCGCACGCCGCGCCATGGGCCTCGACGAAGAGGGAAACCCCCTCTTTCCGACAGGCTCACGTGACGGTCTGTACCAACTCTCGCCCGACGTCACCGTCGATGTGGAGCGTGCCGTGGCACTCTGCGCCGAGGCGAAAGCGCAGTCGGACCCGGCGGCGGCCATTGCCTACTTCCGCGCCGCGCTGGAACTGATCGAGGGTGAACCACTGGCCAACGCGTTGTCGGGCTACGCCTGGTGGGAGGCTGAGGGGCACGGCGGGCGGGTCGCCGCAGTGCTGGTCGACGCCGCCTGCGTCATGGCCCCACTGGCCTCCGACCGGGGGCTCTTCGATCTGGCCCAATGGGGACTGGAGCAGGCTCGGCTCGTCGAGCCCTACAGCGAGGCCCTCTCCCGGGCCGCCATGCAGGTCGCTGCCGCTGCCGGGGACGCCGATCGCCTGCGGCTGGAGTGGCGCGACTGTCAGCGCCGGATCGACGCCCTCGATCCTGGTGCCTCGCCGTCGGCGCGCACGGAATCCTTGTACGGCGAGCTGTCCCGGCGTGTTCTCGTGGGTGCCACGCGTCACGACGAGGCGGCCGCCGAACCGGTGCCCGACGCCGTCGACTGAGGACGACCATCAGACGGGGAGAGACGACGGGGAGACACCGAGGCGACGAGGAGAGACGACGAGGAGACACCGAGGCGACGAGGAGACAGCTAGGAACCGACCGCCTCTGCATACCGCAGGACCACGTCCTCCAGGCGCGCCACCCTGCTTCCCTTGACGAGGGCGGCATCACCCGGGCCGAGGTCGAGCAAGAGCGCAACGGCGTCCTCGGCGCTCACCACCTGGGCGGGGCCGTAGAGGTCGGTCTGGAAGCCGACCACCTCAATGCCGAGTTCCTGGGCCGACCGGGCGACCCGACGGTGTTCGGCCTCCGTCTCCGATCCCAACTCGGCCATCAGTCCGAGCACCGCCAGCTTGCGGCCCTCGGGCAGGGCAGCCATCGATCGCAGCGCTGCCTCCGTCGACGCCGGGTTGGCGTTGTAGCAGTCGACGACCAGTGTGGGGCCGTGGGGGATGCGCCGCACCTCCATGCGGAGGGGCGATCCGGTGGCCGTGGCAAGCGCGGCCACGACGCCCTCGAAGGGGACGCCGCACCACAAGGCCGAGGCTGCGGCGGCCAGCGCGTTCGACACCTGTTGGATGCCATGGACTGCGAGGCGCACCTCCCCCGCACCCCACGGCGTCGACATCTGGAACCACGGCCGCAGGTCGTCGTCGAGGACGATGCGCTCCGCGCGCACGTCGGCGTCGGCGTCCACCGCGTAGGTCAGAATCGGACACGGGCTGACGGCGGCCATACGAGCCACGAAGGGATCGTCGAAGTTCAACACGGCGAGACCGGAGGCAGGCAACGCAGTCACGAGCTCGCTCTTGGCCCGGGCCACGCCCTCGAGGTCACCGAAATACTCGACATGCGCCATCGCGACGCTCGTCACGATGCCGACATCGGGGCGGCCGACCGCGGTCAGGCGGCTGATGTGACCCGCACCGCGCGCGCCCATCTCCAACGCGATCCATTCGACATCGTCTGGCGCGTTCAGGAGGGTCAGGGGGAGCCCGAGCTCATTGTTGAATGACCGCTCGCTGGCGGCCACCCGGAACGATGATGCAAGACAGCTGCGCAGCAGATCCTTGGTCGTCGTCTTGCCGACCGAGCCGGTGATGCCGATCACCCCGCCGTGCATGCGCTCACGCGCCAGCAGCCCGAGCTGCAGCAGCGCCACGGCGGTGTCCGCCACGACGATCGCCGTGCCGCCGATGGGCTCCCGCTGCGTGAGATAGGCGGGGGCTCCACGGTCGAGCGCGGCAGCGATGAATTCGTGCCCGTCGCGTTCGGCGACGATGGGAACGTAGAGCTCTCCTGGTTGCACCGTCCTCGTGTCGATGCTCGCCCCCGCGACGATGACGTCGGGTCCCACCTGTTCGCCACCCAGCCGGTTCGCGAGTTCAGAAATGGAGAATTGCACGCATCACGCTCGCGGTCGATTGTATAGCCTCGGTCGATGCCTGATCCGGGAGTGCTGGCGGTCGTCTACGGCGGGCCGTCCGCCGAGCACGAGGTGTCCTGCATCTCGGCGCGTCGCATCGTCGCCACCGCGCTCCACGCCGGCTTCACGGTGAAGGTGATCGGACTGACCCACGACAAGCAGTGGGTGGATGCCAGTCACGTGCTCTCCGACGTGGCCGACGTGGAAGCGCTGACCTCTCCGGACGATCTCGTGGGCCAGGGTCCCGCTCTGGCACTCGGCCACCTCGGCGAAGGCCTGTCGCCCGACGCCGTGGTGTTCCCAGTCCTGCACGGGCCCTTCGGTGAGGACGGCGTCCTGCAGGGACACCTCGAGGCGATCGGCGTGCCCTACGTCGGCGCCGGCGTCCTGGCTTCGGCCATCTGCATGGACAAGGGCATCGCCAAGTCGGTCTTGCGCGACCACGGGCTCCCCGTGGCGGACTGGAGGCTGGTGGCCCGGTCCTCGTGGTCGATCGATGTCATGGAGGAGGCCGTCGAGTCGTTGGGCCTTCCGATCTTCGTCAAGCCCGCCAATCTCGGCTCCTCCATCGGCGTCGCCAAGGCGTCCGATCCGGCAGCCCTGGGCGACGCGGTGCGTTCCGCCTTCGAGTTCGACGAGCACGTGATCCTCGAGGAGTTCGTTGCCGGTCGCGAGCTCGAGTTCGCTGTGTTGGGGAACGAGGACGTGCGGGTGACCCGCGCCGGCGAGATCATCGCCAGTCGGGAGTTCTACGACTACGACGACAAGTACGTGCTGGGACTCGCCGAGACCGTGGCGCCGACCGACCTGACGGAGAACCAGCTCCTGCGTGGGCGGCAGCTGGTCGAGTCCGCCTACCGCGCGTTGCGCGTCGAGGGACTGGCGCGTATCGACGTGTTCCTGCGCGAGGACGACGTGATCGTGATCAACGAGGTGAACACCATGCCGGGCTTCACGCCGATCTCCATGTTCCCCATGCTGTGGGAGGCCGAGGGTGTTCCCTTCCAGGCGGTGGTGCAGGAGCTGGTGACGCTGGCGCGCGCTCGCCATGTGCGGCGAGGTTCGCTGCGCACCCACCGGGTGGGCTAGGTGTCCCCGGCCCTGGTCGGGCGGCGGCGGGGACGGGCGGCCTGGCGCGCCGCCTCACGCGCGGTGATGCCCGGGAGCACCCGCAGCACGTAGAACGCGCTGAGCGCGCCGGCCACCAGAATGATCACGAGCGGGACGGGATTGAACGTGTCCTGCACCGAGACCGAGGCCAGGACCGCCAGCAGGCCGAACAGGGCGATGCCGAGCGGACCGAGGACGCCCAGCCCGCGCACGCGGAAGGGGCGGGGCAGGTCGGGCTCCCGCGTGCGCAGACGCAGGGCGCAGAAGCCCGCCACGGCGTAGATCATCCCCTCCAGGGCGGCGCCCACCGCCACCAGCACCTCCCAGGCGTGTGTGAGCGCGACCAGGAGTGCCACCAGCGCCGAGAGTGCACCCAGGACGACCACGGGCACCCACGGCACGGCTCGGCGGTTGAGCAGGGCCAACTGCCGGGGCAAGGATCCCTCGCGGGCGGTGCCGTAGATGAACCGTGAGGCGGTGATGAAGCCGCCGTTGAAGGTGTTGAGCGCGGTGACCGCCGTCACCGCCGCCATGACCCAGAGCCCGGCGTGACCCAGGGCCGCGATGCCGAGGTAGAGCTGCGGGTAGGCCGAGGTCAGCTCGTGGTGCGACAGCGTGTGGCTCATTGCCACCGTCGCCACCGAACACACGACGCAGAGGATGCCGATGGCGATGAGCATGCCGCGATTGATGGACGAGGGCTTGCGCACCTCCTCTGCGCTCGTCGTGACCCATTCGAAGGCGCTGTAGAGGAACACACCGAGCGCCACCGCCTGAAGGAGGTCGCCGGGGTGGTGCCCGTGCAGCGGCTGGAGGGGCGTGTGCAGGCCATGGCCGCTGCGGACCAGAGCCAGCACGCCGATCGCCAGCGTGGCGACGACGACGATCGACGTCGCCACGTCCTGCAGGAGGCCCGCCACGGTGATGCCGCGCAGGTTCGTGACCACCGCAATGGCGAGCAACCCGACGATCCAGATGGAGGCGACCCACGCCGGCTCGCCGAACGCGTGCGCCAGCGCGCTGCCGACGATGAAGGCGTCGGAGGCGATGACCAGCACGATCGTCGTCAGATAGGTGAAGGTGATGGTCAACGCAATGCGGTCGTCCATCGCCCGCTTCATGTAGAGGCGGATGGCCGCCGCCGTCGGGAACATCCCGTTGAGCTCGCCGAAGAAGCCGTAGGCCAGGAGCGCGAGGGCTCCCGCGACGATGATCGGGATCCAGGCGGAGTCACCTGCCACATAGATCACGAGCCCTGCTGCGGCCAGGTACTCCAGGGCGGCGAAGGCCAGGCCGGTCGAGGTCGCCACGACGGTGCCCAGGCCCAGCGCCCGGCGCAGGGTGGCCCGGGAGGAGAGGGTGGCCGCGGCGTCGGTCATCGGTGGGTGCGATTCAGGAATCGAGGAAGGCCACCATGGAGATGGCGTCGATCCGCATGACGTCCTGCTGCGAGCCCAGCAACGTGATCTCGCCGGACATGTACTTCTCGGAGGGGTTCAGGTCGCCCCAGAACATGTCGCAGAAGTCCTCGCTGCTCCCGGTGACCAGGACGTCGGGCTGGCCCTCGTGGCCGACGGTGAGGTCGGACAGCTGCTGTCCCTGCACGCGCATGGTGAAGGCCTGCCCGCCGTCGGTCGTGGTGAAGTGGATCACGCGGTCCCAGCCCCGGACCATGGCGGTCAGGCGCGGGTTGGCGTTGCTGCGCGTGCGCCACTCGGCGTACGCCTCGAGGAGCTCCTCAGTCGAGGCCAAGGGGCTCCCCTTGCAACGCGTGCACCACCTCGTCGGCGGCACGGACACCGGCCGACAGTGCGCCGTCGAGGTAGCCGCACCATTGTGTCGCCGTCTCCGTCCCGGCCCAGTGCAGCGGCCCGACCGGCGCGCGGAGGGCCGGACCGAGCTCGGTCAGCGCACCCGGCGCGCTGACGGCGACCGGGCCGCCGCGGGTGAACGGCTCGGCGAGCCAGTGCTGCTCCACGACTTCGATCGGTGTGCGTGCCTTGGGGCCGAAGGCGCGCTCGAGGTCATGGAGCACGGCGGCGTGGCGGGCGGCGGTCCCGGCCGCCTCCACGCGGCGGCAGTCGTCGCCGGCGATGAAGCCGACGATCGCCCCGTGGGAGGCGTCGGGGGGCGAGTTGTCGAAGGCGCTCTCCATGACCGAGCCCGGCGCGACGATCTGCCCGTTGAGCCCGTCGGCCCGCCAGAACGGCTCTGCGTAGACCACGTGCATTTTGGTGACAGCGCCCATCGGCATGCGCTGGCAGAGCTGATCCCGGTTCCCGGGGAGGGGCGGCCAGAAGACGAGGCGGCCGCAGAGCGCCGGCGCCATGGCGATGATGGCGCGGCGGGCCCGCACGGACACGCCCTCGTGTGGACCGGACGGGTCGGCGGGGTCGGCACCGGGCGGGACGAGCCGGCCCCGAACGGTGACCTGGTCCGCACCGTAGGTCACCGACTCGACGGGGGCCCCGAGGAGGACGCGCTCGTCGAGTTCCGCCGCCATGCCCTCGGCCAGTTGCTGGGAACCACCCTCGAAGCGCCGCTCCTGCGCGCCGCCCGTCGTGCGGGCCAGGTTGGTGAGGCCGCCGCCGGCGTGCAGGTAGAAGAGCGTGAAGAGCAGCGAGAGCTCGCCCGAGCCCGTGCCGAAGATGGCCTTGACCGCGACCTCCAGGATGGCGCGGGCCGAGGCCGACGTCAGGTGGGTGTCGAAGTAGGTGGCGAGCGTCTGCGCATCGAGCACGGCGGCATCGTCGGCCTGCCAGGGCGCATCGACGGGAACCTCGAAGGCGGCCAGGTCCAGATCGAGCATGCAGGCGATCCCGTCGGCGGCGCCCTCGGGGTCCGAGGTCGGGATGAGCCCGACGTAGGGATCCCGCCTCCCCTGGCGCAGCTCGATCCCCTGCCCCTCGGTGAAGGTGGGAAAGGTCGCCACGCCCAGTTCGGCCGCCAACGCGGCCAGGTGGTCCTGGGTGGGGCCGATCCACTGCCCACCCCGATCGATCGTGTATCCGGCCTCGGTGACCTCGGTGAAGGAGCGCCCGCCGACGCGGTGGCGGGCCTCCAGTACCAGGACGTCGACACCGGCGCGGGCCAGGTCACGGGCGGCGGCCAGGCCCGAGTACCCGGCCCCGACGACCACCACCTCGCATTCGCGCTCCATGGCCCCGATCCTCCCGATGGGGCATCGACGACCCCGTTCGGCCACGATAGGCGCAGGTCCGGTGGGTGCTGCGAGCACCCCCTCTGTACCGTGCGGAGTGTGGTCATGACGTTCGAGGGCATGGAGACCGACACCTGGGACACGCTCCCGGGGGCCAACCGCCTCACGGTGACCCAGCGTGAGGCCATCGAGTCGGACAAGCCGCTGCTCTGCGTCGTGGCGGGGGCCGGCGCCGGCAAGACGAGGGTCCTCACCTTGCGGGTGGCCCGGCGGGTGCGCGACGGATCCATCGAGCCCGATCGCACCCTGGTCACGACGTTCTCCCGCAAGGCGGCGGACGAGTTGCGCACCCGTCTCTACTCGCTGGGGGTCTCCGGGGTGAAGGCCGGCACCTTCCACCGCACGGCGCTCGGCCTCCTGCGCGAACACCGCGAGCTGCGCGGCCGCCCCCTCCCTGTGCTCCTGCCGGACCGGCGGCGACTGCTGGCCGAGGTGACGACCGGCGATGCCCGCCGGACCCGCGCCCTCGACGGCGAGATCGGCTGGGCCAAGGCCCGCCTCGTCTCGCCCGAGCAGTACGAGGCCGAGGCGCGCCGGCACCGTCGTCGCAGCGGCATCAGTGCCGAGCAGGTGGCGGACGCGTTCACCCGCTACGAGGCAGAGCGCACCCGCCGGCGCCTCCTCGACTTCGACGACCTCATCGTGTCCTGCGCCGATGCGCTGGCGGGTGACAGCGAGTTCGCCGACTCCATCCGCTGGCGGACGCGCCACCTGTTCGTCGACGAGATGCAGGACGTCAACCCGGCCCAGTTCCGCTTGTTGACCGCCATGCTGGCCGACGAGCCCGATCTCTTCGTGGTGGGCGACCCCAACCAGTCGGTCTACGGGTTCAACGGCGCCGACCCGACGCTCCTCGACCGGCTGCCTGACATCCTGCACGGCACGGCCGTCATCCGGTTGGACGAGAACCACCGCTGCACACCCCAGGTGGTCGCGGTGGCCACCGCCGTGCTGCGGGAAGGTGGGGCGTTCGGGACGGCGGGCGAGGTCGTCCTGCCCCGCACGACCCGGGTGGACGGGCCCGTCCCCAAGGTCATCTCGCACGACAGCGCCGAGGACGAGGCGGCCTGGGTGGCCGTCCGGGCCAAGCTGTCGCGCACGCCGGGGCGGCCGTGGTCCAGCATCGCCGTGTTGACCCGGACCAACGCCCAACTGGCCGTCGTGCAGGCCGCCCTCGACGCGGCGCGAGTGCCGAACCTGATCGCGGGGGCCGACCTCGGCCCCGCGTCGGACCTGCGCGGCGACAGCGGGCGGCGCGGCATCGACGAGGAACGCGAGGCGTCGACGGCCGCCGCCGACCGGGACCGCGTCGTGTTGACCACCTTCCATCGCGCCAAGGGTCTCCAGTGGCCCACCGTCATCGTCCTGGGCCTCGGCGCCGGACTCATGCCCATCGCGTCGGCCCAGACGCCGGCCGCCATCGACGAGGAGCGCCGCCTGCTCTACGTGGCACTGACGCGGTCGGAGGAGGAGCTCTGGTGCAGCTGGTTCGACGACGCGGGCTCGGGCGCACGGCACGGTCCGAGCCCGTGGCTGGCGGCGATCGAGCGGACGATCACCGAGCTCGAGAAAGAAGCCGCACCGACCGAGGCGACGGAGGTCTCGCGGCGGGTCGCAGAACTCCGGCGCCGCCTCGCCGAGGGTGTCGACGACCGATAAGGTCGGGCCGCCCGATCGATGGGGGTGGCATGTCGGAACTCCTCGAACAACTCCGCAAGACCGTCGGGGAGGACAACGTCCTCACGGGCCAGTCCGTCCACGCCGACTACACCCATGACGAGGCGTTGACGACGGTGCCGGTCGTCCCACTGGCCGTCGTCATGCCGGCCTCGACCGACGAGGTCTCCGAGGTCCTGCAGCTGGCCGGCGAGCACGGCGTCCCGGTGATCGCCCGGGGCAGCGGGACCGGGCTCTCCGGCGCCGCGGTGCCGGTCGCCGACGGCATCCTGCTCGCCTTCGACCACATGAAGCGGATTGTGGAGATCGACACCGAGAACCAGGTGGCCGTGGTGGAGCCGGGGGTGACACTGGAGCAGCTGAACGGCGAGCTCGCCCCGCTGGGTCTGATCTACCCGGTGTCGCCCGGCGAGCAGAGCGGATCGTTGGGCGGGAACGTGGCGACCAACGCCGGCGGCATGCGGGCCGTGCGCTACGGGGTGACGCGTCATCACGTCCTCGGCCTCGAGGTGGTGCTGGCCGACGGCACCGTCCTGCGGACGGGGGGCAAGTTCGTGAAGTGCTCCAGCGGTTACGACCTCACGCAGCTGCTCATCGGCTCCGAGGGGACACTGGCCATCACCACCGAGGTGACGGTCAAGCTCCAGCCCCGGTTCACCGAGTCGTCCACGGTCCTGGCCCCGTTCGCCACCCTCTCGGAGGTGGCCCACGCGGTGCCCCACATCGTGCACAGCGGCATCGACCCGTCCATCCTCGAATACGTCGACGTGCTGGTGATGGGCGGCATCACCCAGGCGGCCGGGCTCGACCTCGGCGTGCCCGAGGAGATTCGGGGGCGCACCCTCGCCTACCTCGTGGTGGTCCTGGAGGGCATGGACGGCGACCGGGTTGAGGAGGACGTCGAACGCCTCGCCACATTGCTGGAGGAACTCGGATCGCTGGACGTCTACGTGCTGCCCCCGACGTCGGGGGCCGCGCTGATCGCCGCCCGGGAACGGGCCTTCTTCGTGGGCAAGGCGGCCGGGTGCGACGACCTCATCGACGCCGTGATCCCGCGGGCGATCATCCCCGAGTACCTGGCCCAGGTGGCGGTGCTGGCACAGGAGAACGGCGCCCTCATCACCGGCTGTGGCCACATCGGTGACGGCAACGTCCACATCACGGTCTTCCAACCCGACGACGAACGGCGCCACGCCCTGCTCCACGCCAGCTTCGAGCTCGCCCTGCACGTCGGTGGTGCCATCTCGGGCGAGCACGGCATCGGTACGGCGAAGTTGCCCTACTTCCTGGAGTTGCAGGACCCGGTGTCGCTGGAGCTGATGCGGGCGATCAAGCGGGCCTTCGACCCCCGCGGGATCCTGGGGCCGGACCGGCTGCTCGGAGTGGAGCGGAGCGGGGCGAACGCGTGAACGGCGCCCGCGCCTTGCTCTCGACGCTGGTGGACGCCGAGGTCGACGTCTGCTTCGCCAACCCCGGGACCTCGGAGATGCACTTCGTCGCCGCGCTCGACGACGTGGCGGCCATGCGGGGCGTCCTCTGCCTCTTCGAGGGCGTCGTCACCGGCGCGGCCGACGGCTACGGGCGGGTGGCCGGGCGCCCGGCGGCGACGCTGTTGCACCTCGGGCCGGGCCTCGGCAACGGGCTGGCCAACCTCCACAACGCCCGCCGGGCCCGGACACCGATCGTGAACGTGGTCGGCGACCACGCGACGTACCACGCCCGGTTCGACGCGCCCCTGCAATCGGACATCGCCTCCATCGCCGGCCCGGTGTCGGGGTGGTACCGCGCCACGGCACGCGCCGACGACGTGGCGGCCGATGCCGCCGATGCCGTGGCCGCCGCCTTCGGCCCGCCGGGCTGCGTGGCCACCCTGGTCCTGCCGGCGGACGCGTCGTGGTCCGAGTCGGCGACGGGCCCCGCGGCACCGCGGCCGCGCGGGCGGCGGAGCGTCGTGCCGGGCGACACCGTGGACGAGGTGGCCAAGGCTCTGCGCAGCGGCGAACGGGCGGCCCTCCTCCTCGGCGGCAGCGCGCTGCGGCCCGAGGGACTGCAGGCGGCCAGCCGCGTGGCCACGACGGCGGGGGCGGCGCTCCTGGGCGAGACCTTCCCGGCGAACCTCTCCCGCGGCGCGGGCATCCCGGCGGTGGAGCGGCTGGCCTACCTGGCGGAGATGGCCCAGGCCCAGCTGGACGGCGTGCGGCATCTCGTCCTGGTCGACGCCGCGTCGCCGGTGTCCTTCTTCGCCTATCCGGACAAGGCGAGCGACCTGGTGCCGCCTGGTTGCACCGTGCACACCCTGGCGCGGCCGGGCGAGGACGCCGGCGGCGCGCTCGAGGCACTGGCCGACGCGCTCGGCGCGCCCGGCGACGGTGGCGTTCCCGCGCCGTTCGGCCGGCCCGACCGTCCCACCGGTGCCGTCACGACCGAGACGCTGGCGGCGGCGGTGGGTGCCGTACTGCCCGAGGGGGCCATCGTCGTCGACGAGGGGAACACGGCGGGCCTCTTCGTCCCCGCCGCGACGGCGGGTGCGCCGCGCCACGACTGGCTCACCCTCACGGGCGGGGCCATCGGGATCGGCCTGCCGATGGCCACCGGCGCCGCCGTGGCGGCGCCCGAGCGCCCGGTCCTGTGTCTGCAGGCGGACGGCAGCGCCATGTACACGGTGCAGGCGCTGTGGACGCAGGCCCGTGAGGGGCTGAACGTGACGACCCTGGTGCTCTCCAACAGGAGCTACGCCATTCTGAACATGGAACTGCACCGGGTGGGCGCCGACGCCGGTGGACCGCGGGCCCGACGGTTGCTCGACCTCACTGATCCCGAGATCGACTTCTGCGACCTCGCCCGAGGCATGGGGGTGCCCGCCCGGCGGGTCGAGAACGCCGAAGACCTGACGGCGGCGCTGGCGGCGGGCTTCGCCGAGGCGGGCCCGGCCCTGATTGAGGTGCTGCTCTGAGGGCCTTCGTGCCCGCGACGAGCAATGACGGGACAACGTTCCAATGGGTCGACAACAAACGATCCGGACCCGCCGAATAGGTTCCAACGGCTCTAGAGCGCCCGAAAAGGGCCTGTCAGCATGACCGTCGAAGAGGGCGTGCTCCACGGAGCGCACCCGGGGACGGGTCTTTACCGAGGAGGCGCTGATGCAGATGGAGACGGACAGCCATCCCTCATCCGATCCTCGCGCCATGGACGCCGCCCTCGAGCGGCTGCGGCGGGACCTCCTCCACACACCGCTGGTGACGGTGAACTCCGAGCAGGTCGAAGAGCCCGCCGCTGAGCCCGACCTCATCGACTACGCGTCGGTCGAGTTCGAGGTGGAGCGGATGCGCAGGCGGTTGGCCATCTGGGAGATCTTCATGGCCTACATGCGCAACGGCGCCACGAGCTGGACGAAGCTACAGCAGGCGTTGACCCCCGAGGACTTCGACAAGATCACCGCCATCTGCGACGGCGTCCCGTTGCGCGACCTCTTGCTGGACCTGCGGTAGGAGCGTTCGAAAGGCGAGGCCCAGGCCGATTCATCGCACGCGTGGCTGAGCAGCGGCGGCTGCTCTTGGCGACAGTCAGGCGTGCGGGAACCGGTTTCTCGAAGGTGCGTGGCCGTGCGGTGGCGGCCGCTCTTGGCGGAGGCCATGCACCTTCGGGGGTCGATCAGGAGTCGGCGAAGTCCACCACCACGGGAGCATGATCGGACGGCTTCTGTCCCTTGCGCGCGTCCCGATCACGAAATGATCCGGTGGCGCGCTGGACGAGATCGTCGCTCACGAGGACGAGATCGATGCGCAGTCCACGTCCCTGGTGGAAGTCGCCCGCCCGGTAGTCCCACCACGTGAAGGTGCCGGGCTCGTTGAAGCGGCGGAACACGTCGTCGAGTCCCCATTCCTCGACGTTCCGGAGCGCGGCGCGCTCGGGCTCGCTGACGTGGGTCGCACCCACGAAGGCAGCCGGGTCCCAGACGTCGCCGTCGTCGGGCGCCACGTTGAAGTCACCGCACACCGCCACTGAGGAGCCGGGCGGGCAGGTCGCATCGAGGGTGGCGCGCAGGCGGGCCAGCCAGGCCAACTTGACCTCGTACATCTCGTTGTCGAGGGCGCGCCCGTTGGGGACGTAGACCGAGAAGACGCGCGTCCCCGCGCACTCGGCCGAAACGATCCGGCGCCCGGCCTCGTCGTCCGGGGTGCCGAAGCCGCGGGTCGCCCCGGCGAGGCCGACCCGGCTGATGATGGCGACGCCGTTCCAGCGGCCGTCGCCGTCGTGGAGGGACTCGTAACCCAGCTCGGCGAACGCCTTTTCGGGGAACTTGTCGTCGGCCTGCTTGGTCTCCTGCATGCAGAGCACGTCAGGTTGTTGCTGTTCGAGCCACTCGGTGACCCGGGGCAGGCGGGCCGTCAGTGAGTTCACGTTCCAGGTGGCCAGACGCATCAGTTCGCTCCCCCATCGACAATGACAAAGAGAAGATCAGCCTCGCAAGCCGTCTGTCCGTCCACCGCCGCCCTCCCGTGCCCCTTGCCCGCCCGGGCGGACAGGCGGTTCATGGTCACCTCGAGCTCGAGGGTCTCGCCCGGAACGACCTGTCGGCGGAAACGCGCCCGCTCGATCCCGCCGAACAGCGGCAATTTGCCGGCGTAGCGCGGGTCGAGCAGGACGGCGATGCCACCGAGCTGTGCCATCGACTCGACCATCAGCACCCCCGGCAGGGTTGGCCGGCCCGGAAAGTGGCCCCCGAAGAAGGGCTCGTCACCGGTCAGCTCCCATCGCCCCCGGGCGGAGACGCCGGGATCGACCGCGGTCAGTGCGCTGACGAAGAGAAAGGGCGGCCGATGCGGAAGGACGTCCTCCGGTCGGGGCAGCTCCGTCACCGGAGCGTGCCAGCCCTCACTCGGCCCGCGCCTTGCGGGTCTTCTTGGCCGCAACCTTCTTCGCCGGGACCTTCTTGGCCTTGGCCGCCTTCTTCGCCGCCTTCTTGGCCGGTGCGGCCGCCTTCTTCGCCGCCGCCTTCTTGGCCGCCGCGGCCTTCTTCGCCGCCTTCTTGGCCGGTGCAGCCGCCTTCTTCGCCGCCGCCTTCTTGGCCGGTGGCGCCGCCTTCACCGTCGGGGCACGCGAGGCAGCCGGCGCAGCCTTCTTGGCCCCGGAACGCTTGACGGCGGGCGGCGCGATGGCCAGCTCGGCCACCCGGCGGGGCGGGTCCAATCCGGCCAGGACGAAGGAACGCACCTCGCCCTTCTTCAGCACCTGGCGTGCCTTGGTCGGAGGCGGCGTGCCCATGGCGGTCAGCGGGATGTAGCAGTGCAACGCGCCGCCACCGGGCAGCGGGACGTCCACCATGGCCCCGTGCGACGTGAACGAGACGACCTCCCCCTCAAGGGTGCTCCCGACGGGGAAGGCGGCGACGAAGTTGATGAAGGTCAGCGGCTCGTTGACCGCGGGTGGCGGCGTCGGCCGCTGCTGCCTCTGGTGCCGACCACCGTCGTCGCCCGAAGGCACCTGGCGCGTCCGCTGTGCGCGCCGACCTTCCGACCCGCTTCCCGACGGACCGTCCTTCTTGGCCCCGGCTCTCTTCTCCGGTGCCGCCTTCTTGTCGGCCGCGTGCTTCTTGGACGTTTCGCGCGACTTCTCGGGCTGCGGCGGGTGAAGCGCCTCCTCCACCGCCTCGTCGATGGCGCTCGAGAAGACGGGGTTCACCTTCGCCCGCCCGGGAGGTGGGGCGGTGGGGGTGATCGGCCACGACGTGTCGACGGGGGGCGCCTGCTTCGTGGCGCTCTTGCGAGCCTTGGACGACTTCTTGGCCGCCTTCTTGGCCGCCTTGGCCAGCTCGGCGGCCTTGGCCGGAGCCGACTCGGGGTCCTTCTTGGCCCGGGCCTCCGCGGTGGCGGCCCGACTCTTGGGCCCGCGGATGGGCAGCCGCGGCGTGAAGATCCACCCGACGCCGGGCACCGGCTTCCCGCCGATCAGCCGTCCGTCGTCGAAGAGCCACGGATGCTCGCCGTGGAATTCCTGGAAGGAGTCGTTGGACAGCACCATGGCGCCGGTGCGTTCCGCGATGCGCAAGACGAACGCGTCCCCGCGGCCGATGGCGCCGGCCGGCGGCGAGATGATCTCGCCGTTGAGCATGGCCTCGCGCACCTCCTCGCGCTCGGCGTCCGCCACCCGGTGCTCGAAGGTGGCGTCGACGACGACGATGATGCTGGCGTCGGGGTCCTCGGAGGCGTACGCGCGCACAGCCTCGTCGAGTTGCTGGAGGCTGGGAAACGTTCGTCCTTCTGTGGCCAGGTTGGACCCGTCCACCACGACGTGGTGCGATTCAGCCAATGGCACGTCGCAACAGGTCGGCCTGCTCCAACTGGTGCAAGGCGGCGCTCCCGATGGCAGGGCTGGCCGATTCGGGCCGGCTGACGTGACGCAGCCGTAGGCGCTCGGGCAAACAGGCGTGGAGTCGGGCATGCACGAAGGACCAGGCTCCCATGTTCTCGGGCTCCTCCTGCAGCCAGACCACCTCGGAGGCCTCCGTGTAGCGCTCGAAGATGGCGGTCAGGAGCGACACGGGCCAGGGATAGAGCTGTTCCACCCGGACGACCGCCACCTCGGCGGCCTGGGCGGGCTCGAGCTCGGCGCACCGCTGGAGCGCCTCGTGGGCGATCTTGCCGCTGCAGAGCACGATGCGCCCGACTGTCGAGGGATCGTCAATCGACGCATCGTCGATCACGTGCTGGAACGATCCCGATCCCAATTCGGCGAAGTTCGACCGCGACGCATGGGCCCGGAGCAACGACTTCGGGGTGACCACGACGAGCGGCCGCTTCGGGCTGGCCAGGGCCTGGGAACGCAGGAGATGGAAATACTGCGCCGACGTCGACGGCACCGTCACCCGCAGGTTCCCCCGGGCCGACAGCGCGAGGAACCGTTCGAAACGCGCCGACGAGTGCTCGGGGCCCTGACCTTCGTAGCCGTGGGGCAGCAACAGCACGAGCCCGGAGAACTGGCCCCACTTGTTCTCGGCCGCCACCATGAAGTTGTCGATGATGATCTGCGCGCCGTTGACGAAGTCGCCGAACTGGGCCTCCCAGGCCACCAGCGCCTCGGGCGCCTCGACGGAGTAGCCGTACTCGAAGCCCACGGCGGCGTACTCGGAGAGCAGGGAGTCACGCACGGTGAAGTTGCCCATCGCCCCTGGCGGCTCCAACGAGTCCGCGCCGATGCGGTGCAAGCCGTCCCGGATGTGCGCCAGGGGCACGTACTCCTCGCCGTTGGCGTAGTCGACCAGGACGGCGTGGCGGTGGCTGAAGGTGCCGCGGCGGGTGTCCTGACCGGTGAGGCGCACGTTGACGCCCTCGTACATCAGCGAGCCGATGGCCAGCGCCTCCGCCAGCGCCCAGTCGACCTGCCCTCCGGCGACGAGCTCGTCACGCTGGACGAACTGGCGCTCCAGCTTCGGGTGGATCATGAAGCCGTCGGGCACAGAGCGCACGACGGAGGACAGGGCCCGCAGCACGTCGGGCGCCACGCCGGTCTCGGGCGACGGCGCGTCGACCGGGCCCGGATCGGGAGCGGGGAGCTCGGTCGGCGCCAGCGAGGGCTCGCCGCGCACCTCGTCGAGCACCACCTGCAGGCTGGCGTTGAAGTCGTCGAGCGCCGACTCCGCCTCGTCGAGCGTGATGTCACCCCGGCGCACCAGGGTCTCGGTGTAGAGCTTGCGCACCGAACGCTTGGCCTCAATCCGCTGGTACATCAGCGGCTGGGTGTAGCTGGGGTCGTCGCCCTCGTTGTGCCCGTGCTTGCGGTAGCAGACGAGGTCGATGACGACGTCCTTGTGGAACGTCTGCCGGAAGGTGAAGGCGAGCCGGGCCGCCCGGACGCAGGCCTCGGGGTCGTCGCCGTTCACATGGAAGATCGGCGCCTGGACCATTTTCGCCACGTCGGTCGGGTACACGGAGGTGCGGGCCGACGCCGGCGCGGTGGTGAAGCCGAGCTGATTGTTGATGACGACGTGCACCGTGCCACCGGTCCGGTAGCCGGACAGGCCGGAGAGGTTCAGCGTCTCGGCCACCACACCCTGACCGGCGAAGGCGGCGTCGCCGTGGACGAGGACGGACATGCACGGGAACCCGTCCAGGCCTTCGGACGCCGCGGCGGGCGTGCCGTCGGTCGGCGGGGAGATCCTGTCCTGCTTCGCCCTCGTCATTCCCTCGACCACCGGGTCCACCGCCTCGAGATGCGACGGGTTGGATGCCAGCGTGATGGGGAGCTCCTCACCCGCGCTGCCGTGGAACACCCCGCGGGCGCCCTTGTGGTACTTCACGTCGCCCGAGCCCTGCACGGACTCGGGATCCAGGTTGCCCTCGAACTCCTCGAAGATCTCGCGGTAGGACTTGCCGACGATGTTGGCCAGCACGTTGAGGCGGCCGCGGTGGGCCATGCCCATGACGACCTCGGCCACGCCCGAGCCTGCGGCGGCGTCGAGCAACGCATCGAGCAGGACGATGGTCGACTCCGCGCCTTCGAGACCGAACCGCTTCTGCCCGACGTAGCGGGTGTGGAGGAAGCGCTCGAACACCTCCGCCGCGTTGAGCCTCCCGAGGATGTGCCGTTGCTCGTCGATGTTGAGGGTGGAGGGCAGGCCTTCGACGTGCTGCTGGATCCAGCGCTTCTGCTCGGGGTCCTGAATGTGCATGTACTCGATGGCGAGGGTCCGGCAGTACGCGTCGCGCAGGACGTGGAGGATCTCGTCGAGCGTGGCGACGTCGCGCCCGGCGAGGCCGTCGGCGACAAACTGCCGGGGCAGGTCCCAGATGGTCAGCCCGTAGGTCAGTGGGTCGAGCTCGGGGTGGATGTGCGGTGGCTCGGCGTCGAGCGGGTCGAGGTGGGCAATGAGGTGACCTCGCACCCGGTACATGTTGATGAGCGTCTGGACGTGCACCTGCTTGACCAGGCGCTGGTGCTCGCCCTCCTCGCTGCCGACGCCGGCGTTGCTGTCGACCTGCCAACGCACGGGCTCGTACGGCACCCCCATCGCTTCGAACAGGTCGTCGTAGAAGCCGTCGGCGCCGGTGATGAGCGCGGCCACCCGGCCGAGGAAGAGGCCCGACTCGGCCCCTTGAATGATGCGATGGTCGTAGGTGGAGGTGAGCGTGACCACCTTGCCGAGGCCGAGCTGCGCCACCACGCGCGGGTCGGCCGCTTCGAACCCGGCGGGATAGCCGAGCGCCCCGACGCCGATGATGGCACCTTGTCCCGGCATCAGGCGCGGGACGGACTGCACCGTGCCGAGCGTCCCGGGGTTGGTGAGGGACACGGTGGTGCCGGCGAAGTCGTCGGGGCCGATCTTGTTGGTGTGGATCTTACGGATCAGGTCCTCGTAGGCGAGGACGAAGGCGCGGAAATCGAGCTCGTCGGCCTCCTTGATGCACGGCACCAAGAGGGTGCGGCTCCCGTCGCTCTTCTCCTGATCGACCGCCAGACCGAGCCCCACGTGCTTGTGGTGGATGACACCCGGTTTGCCCTTGCCGTCGGCATCGGCCACGAACGCGGCGTTCAGCGCCGGCACGTCGCGCAGCGCGCGGACGACCGCATAACCGATGATGTGCGTGAAGCTGACCTTGGCGCCGGTGGTCCGCGCCAGCTGATTGTTCAGGATCAACCGGTTGACCTCGAGGAGCCGGGCCGGCACGGTCCGCACGCTGGTGGCCGTGGGCACGGTCAGGCTGGCTTCCATGTTGGCCACGATGCGAGAGGCCGCACCGCGCAGCGGGGTGGCCTCCTCCCGCCCCGCCTGTACCGAGGGTCTCGGTGCCGGTGCGGCGGCCGCCGGCACGGCGGCCCCCTGCTGGGACGGTGCGGTCTCGGGCGGCGTCGGGAGTTGCGGTGCGGGAACGGGCGCGGGCCGGTAGTCGGCGAAGAACTCCCGCCAACTGTCGCTGACCGAGTCGGGATCGGCCAGAAAGCGGTCGTACATGTCGTCGACGAGCCAGGCGTTGGGGCCGAACGAGCCCCCTGCGCTGCCGAACTGGGTCATGGGCCAACCCTACCGGCGGCGATCGGGTCTCATGGGCAGTCCAGCTAGCGTCTGCCCTGCCCATGACCTATCCGGCCGCCCTCCACTTCACGCCGCGACCGGCCGCCGAACCCGGTGCGGGCACGGTCGTGTTCGTCCACGGATCGCTCGACCGGGGTGACAGCTTCCGGCTGGCCATGCGCCGGCTCCCCGAATTCTCCGGGCTGGCCTACGACCGGCGGGGCTACCAGGGCTCCCGGGAGGGCGGGGTGGTGGATCTGGGGGGGCATGTCGACGACCTGCTCGCCATCGCCGAGACGGTGCGCGCCGAGGACGGCGGTCCGCTGGCTGCCATCGGGCACAGCCTCGGGGGCAACGTCGTGGTGGCCGCCGCCCTGGCCTCCCCCCGGGCCTTCGATGCCATCGGGGCCTTCGAGCCGCCCATGCCCTGGCTGGGCTTCCGGCGCCAGGGTGGGAGGCCGTGGCCGGCCCTGGCCGACGATCCCGGCGAGGAAGCCGCCCGCTTCTTCAACCGGATGGTGGGCGACGGTGCGTGGGAACGGCTGACCGAGGACGGGCGGGCCCAGCGACGGGCCGACGGCCCCGCACTGGTGGCCGACCTGCGCAGCATGCGGGGCGAGGGGCCACCCTTCGATGTCACGGCGCTGGAGGTGCCCTCGGTGTTCGGGCGGGGCGGCCCGACGTCGGCCGCCCACCACCGCCACGCGGTCGAGTGGTTGGGTGCCAACGTCCCCGGAGCGGTCGTCTACGAGATCGCCAACGCCCAGCACGGCGCCCACCTGTCCCACCCCGACCACTTCGCCACGATGGCGCGCCTGGTGATGGAGCGGGCCGCCGGCGGCGGCGGCGGAGTCGGCCCCGGCGGCTGATCAGGCGGACGAGAAGGGGGGCAGGCCACCCTCGCTGACGGCGTCCTGGCTCGCGTGGTGCGGGTGCTTCAGGCGCCGCGACAGCATCTCGTCGTACTCGACTCCCTTGCCCTCGCTCTTCATGCCCGTGATCAACGGCGAGTTGGACAGGAACACCGCGCCCATGAACATCACGAGGAGCGAGAGGGCCTCGAGCGGGCCGTACGGACCCGACGTGCGCAGGGAATCGCCGAAGAGGGCGATGCCCATGCAAATGCTGACGAGCGGGTCGACCAACACCAGCGTCGACTGCGAGGCGGCCAAGGGCCCGGCGTGAAATGCGTTCTGGGTCAGGAAGAGGCCGAGCAGACCGAACACGATGACGCCGTACGTCTGCCAGTGCTCGAACAGCGTCACCCAATTCGTGGCTGCGTAGTCACTCACCACCTTGATCAGCGCGGCGGTGAACGCATACGAGATGGCGGCGGCGCTGCCGAACATGGCGGCCTTCCACCAGCGCGGGCCCCAGCGGGTGGCCACCACCGTGAGGACGATGAGCGCGATGGCGCTGCCGCCCACGACGATCCAGCCGAGGTTGGTGGGCGTTGCGTCACCACCGCCCGGGGCGGCGAAGAAAAGGAAGCCGGAGAGCCCGAAGGCGATGGCGCCGGCGCCGACCCACTCGCGGATGGAGATGGAGAACCGGAAGTACGTCCCGAGGATGGCGACGAGGAACAGCAGCTCCATGGTCAGGATCGGCTGCACGACGGAGAGCCGTCCGATGTGCAGTGCGAAGGCCTGCAACAGGAATGCGCACACCATGAAGCCGAAACCCAACAGCCACACACCACGGCGGATGGCGTGGGCCATCAGACTGAGGCGCATGGTGGACTCCTCAGGGGCGTCTTCGACGCCCATGCGCTGGAACACGCTGGTGAGCGCGTTGGAGAGTGCCGCAGCTACGGCAAGGACATAGACCATCGCCTCGGCATCAATTTAGTGGTCGGACGTCACAGACCACGCAGGAGACTCTCAGGTGGCGCTCAGGTTCTATCTGGCGCGCCCGAATCCCTGTTCGCGCAAGAATCGTGTGTCAACGGCCGATGCACACCGGATCAGGACCATCCTCACCGTGTTCCTGCAGGATTTCTTTTGGGCTTGACCAAAAAGAATATGGCAATTCGGTTACATTTACGTCCGTCTTCCGACATTGACAGGGGACATTGCACTGTCAGGCGTACGTGAAGTGCAGTTCGTCGGCCGTCACCGGGGCGGCCGACAAGCAAGGGAGCACAATGGGAATCAAGGGGTACGTGAAGCGGTCAGCTTTCGCCGCCATGGCCGCGGCGGCGCTGGCGGTGTCGATCGTCGCCGTGGCGCCGGCGACCAGTGGCGCGGCGACGAGGGCATCGTCGTCGGGTGGCACGGCCACCATGGCGCTCGACGAGAACCTCGCCGGGTTCAACATCAACACCTCGGCCTCGGAAGAGTTCGTGCTCCAGGAGATCATGAACATGGTGTGGCCGCAGGCCTTCATCGTGAACAACAAGCTCCAGCCCGTCTTGAACAACCAGCTCCTCGAGAGCGCCGTGCAGTCCACCACCAACGGGACCCAGACCGTCGTCTACACCTTGAACCCCAAGGCGGTCTGGTCCGACGGGACACCGATCACGGCTGACGACTTCATCTACAACTGGCAGGCCCAGAGCGGCAACCCGGCCTACACCGACGTCGGAGGCAAGCCTTACGACGACGCCTCGACCTCCGGCTACAACCAGATCCAATCCGTGGTCGGCTCGGATCCCTCGGGCGGCGCCGCGTGCGCCCCGGGCAGCACGGCGGACCGCAACGTCGGCCTGTGTCCGAACGGGCGCACGATCACGGTGACCTTCAAGCCATCCTTCGCCGACTGGCGTTCGCTGTTCACCAACATCGTGCCGGCGCACATCGCCCGGACGGTCGGCTGGAACACCGGCTTCACCGGCCCCGCCCAGACCATATCGGGCAGCTGGTACACCATCACGAGCTACAACGCGAACCAGTCCCTGGTCCTGACAAGGAACCCGAGCTACTGGGGCACGCCGGGCAAGCTCAACAAGCTCGTCTTCCAGTTCTTCTCGGACGACAGCCAGCTGGTGCCGGCGCTGCAGAACAAGGAGATCGACATCTTCAACCCCACGTCCCTGAACCTTTCCATCGTGCAGACGGCAAACCAGGTGCCGAACACGACCAAGGTGACCCAGGCCGGTCTGCAGTTCGAGCACTTCGACTTCAACCAGGCCGACCCCTACCTGGCCAAGGTCCAGGTGCGCGAGGCCATCGCCCACGGCGTGAACCGCCAGTCGATCATCACCCGGACCGTCGGTGAGATCTCCAAGGGCATCACGCCGCTGGGCAGCCGCATGCTGGTGCCGACGCAGAGTGGCTACAAGGGCACGAACTACGCCTACAACCCCTCACAGTCGGCCAGCCTGCTCAAAGAGCTGGGCTTCAAGAAAGTGAACGGCTACTACCAGCCCAACTACGGGCCGCAGAAGGGCCAGCCGCTGACGTTCACCATCCAGTCGACGTCGGGCAACAGCATCCGGGCCCAGACGGAGGAGCTGTTCCAGTCCCAGATGAAGGCGATCGGGATCAAGATCAACATCCAGAACTACGACGCCAACACCCTCTTCGGCACCAACTTGCCGAACGGCACGTACCAGATCGCCGAGTTCGCCTGGGTCAGCACCCCGTTCGTGTCGGGGAACCAGCCCATCTACTGCTCCTACACCAACGCCACCATGTGCGGGGAGAACTACACCCATTCGGCCAACTCGCAGGTGGACGCGGACATGAGCGCAGGCTCGGCGGCATCGAGCAGCACCCAGGAGATCGCGGACTACAACAAGGCCGACGCCACCCTGTGGCAGGACATGGTCACGCTCCCGCTGTACCAGCAGCCCGTGTTCTGGGCCTGGTCCAACAACCTCAAGGGCGTCCTGCCCAACACGTCCAGCGTCGGCGTCACCTGGAACGCCGAGGACTGGTCGCTCAGCTCGTAGCGGATCGTCGAAACGTGAGGGAGGGACTGGCCGCTGCAGGTCGGCCCCTCCCTCAACGTTTCGGTCTCCACACCTAGACTCCGCCCATGTTCGCCTACATCGTGAGGCGCCTGTTGATCAGCATCGTCGTGCTGTTCTTCGCGACGATCTTCGTCTTCCTCCTCGTCGCCAGCTCGGGTAACCCCCTGGCGCTCCTCAACGCCAACCCCCACATCCCCCACTCCACCATCGTGGCCCGGGAGCATCTGCTGCACCTGAACGACCCGCTGTGGCAGCGCTACTGGATCTGGTTCTCCGGCGCCATCCACGGCAACCTGGGCACGACCATCTCCGGACAGGACGTCGCCTCCCAGCTGACGTCACACCTCTTCGTGACGCTGCGCATGGTGGTCATCGCCACCATCATCGCCATCTTCATCGCCATCTTCATGGGCGTCATGGCGGCCGTCCGCCAGGGCAAAGTCACCGACCACGCCATCACCGTCACCAACTTCGTGTTGCTGGCCACGCCGATCTTCGTGCTCGGCCTCGCCCTGAAGGAGTTCGTGGCGATCCCTATCAACCAGCATCTCGGGACGACCATCTTCTATACCGACGGCGAACAGAGTCCGACGTTGAGCGGCTCGTTCTTCAGCCGGATCCCGGACTACGCCGAGCACACCGCGTTGCCGGTGATCACGCTCGTGCTCATTTCGTACGCCTCGTGGGCGATCTACCAGCGGTCGTCCATGATCGAGACGCTCGACGCCGACCACGTCCGCCTGGCCCGCGCCAAGGGCCTCAGCCGACGTCGCGTCCTCATCCGCCACGTGCTGCGCAACGCCCTCATCCCCGTGACCACCGTCATCGCGCTGGACTTCGCCGCCGTCCTCGGTGGCGCCATCATCACCGAGATCGTCTTCGGGTGGCAGGGTCTCGGGCAGTGGTACCTCACCGGGGTCACCAACCTCGACGTCAACGTGATGCTGGCCTACCTGCTCATCACCGCGACGTTCGTGATTCTGTTCAACCTCGCCGCCGACATCCTCTACGGCGTGCTCGATCCGAGGATCCGCTATGGCTGATCCGACTCCCCGCGAGAACTTCGTCATCCAGACGCCGGAGCACGTGGCGACCGCCGAGGCCGGCATGCACACCCTGGGGGCGCCGGGCGCCGGTCTCGGGCTGTCCGGTGCGGACACCTACGGACTGTCGGGGGAGGCGAAGCCCCAGTGGCGGATCATCGTCGGGCGCTTCTCCCACCAGCGGCTCGGGATGGTCGGGCTGTCGGTGTTCCTGCTGCTCGCCATCGCATCCATTGTGGTGGGCCACTTCTGGCAGTACAGCTACACCACGATCACGAACAACCTGAACGACCCGCCGTCGTGGACGAACCCCTTCGGGACCAATTCCATCGGGAACGACATGTTCGCCCAGGTCATGGCCGGGGTCGAGAAGGACATCGAGATCGCGCTGACGGTGGCCGCCATGGCCACGCTCATCGGCGTGACGGTGGGTGCCATCGCCGGCTTCTACCGGGGCTGGGTCGACTCGCTCCTGATGCGCTTCGTCGACCTGGTGCTGGTGCTGCCGGTGCTGGCGGTGCTCATCGTCCTGGCCAACAAGCTCTCGAAGGAGTCCGACAACTGGCTGGGGCTGGCCATCATCATCGGCCTGCTCTCGTGGACCTACGTGGCCCGGCTGGTGCGGGCGGACTTCCTGTCGTTGCGCGAGCGCGACTTCGTCGAAGCGTCGCGGGCGCTCGGCGCGACCAACCGGCGCATCATCGTCAAGCACATGCTGCCCAATGCCGTCGGGCCCATTATCGTCAACGCCACGCTGACCGTCGCCCTGAGCATCATCTTCGAGTCGACGCTGTCCTTCCTGGGACTGGGCGTGCAGCCCCCGAACGTGTCGCTCGGACTGCTGATCGACCAGGGCCAGGACTCCGCCACGACGGAGTGGTGGCTTTTCGTCTTCCCCGTGGCCTTCCTCATCGTCCTCATCCTCTCGATCTTCCTCATCGGCGACGGCATCCGCGAGGCGTTCGACCCCAAGAAGAGCCGGGTGAGGGCCTGAGTGTCTGAACCCGCCCTGCAGGTCGAGCATCTGGAGGTCGACTTCCCGACCAAGGACGGCGTGGTCCACGCGGTGCGCGGCGTCGACTTCTCGCTCGCCTCCGGTGAGGTCCTGGGCATCGTCGGCGAATCGGGCTCGGGGAAGTCGGTGACCGCCCTGGCCACCATGGGGCTGCTGCCCAAGGGCGCACAGGTGCGGGGCTCCATCCGCTTCGACGACACCGAGCTCCTCACCCTGAAGGAGAAGCAGCTGACGAAGGTGCGCGGCACGGGGATCGCCATGATCTTCCAGGACCCCATGACGTCGCTGAACCCCGTCTACACCATCGGGTGGCAGATCACCGAGGCGATCCTGGCCCACCAGGACGTCTCCAAGGATGCGGCCATGACCCGCGCCATCGAGCTGCTGGAGAAGGTCGGCATCCCCAACCCGGCGGAACGGGTCGACAACTACCCGCACGAATTCTCGGGGGGCATGCGCCAGCGGGCCGTCATCGCCATCGCCATGGCCAACGACCCCGAGGTGATTTTGGCGGACGAGCCCACCACCGCGCTCGACGTGACCGTGCAGGCGCAGGTCCTCAACTCGCTCAAGGCGGCGATGGCCGAGACCGGGGCCGCGCTGCTCCTGATCACCCACGACCTCGGCGTCATCGCCGGCCTGGCCGACCGCGTGCTCGTGATGTATGCCGGGCGTCCGGTCGAGATCGGGACCGCCGAGGACGTCTTCTACCGACCCTCAATGCCGTACACCCTCGGGCTCCTCGGCTCCCTGCCGCGGCTCGACAGCGACGGCGCGGAGCGGCTGCGCCAGATTCCGGGCGCCCCTCCCTCCATGATCGGCGACCGCGCAGGCTGCCCGTTCGCACCGCGTTGCCCGCTCGCCACCGACCTCTGCCGCGAGACCGAGCCCGAGCTCGTGGTGGTGCCCTCGGTCACCTCGGTTCTGGGCGCGCACCGGGCCGCCTGCCACTACGCCGAGGCGGTGGGCCGGGGCGATCACGGGCAGATCTTCTCCGACGGCGTGGTGGACAACGTGATCGCATGACGGTCGCCGAGGTGGGCGCCAATGGGGCGGCGCCGGCCGGCCCGCTCCTGCTCGAGGTCACAGACCTGGTGAAGGAATTCCCGCTGCGCGGCGGGACGTTCGTGCGCCGCAAGGTCGGGGCCGTCCACGCCGTCTCCGGGGTCACCTTCAGCATCGCCCCCGGGGAGACCCTGGGCCTCGTGGGCGAGTCGGGCTGCGGGAAGTCGACCACCGGACGCTCGGTGCTGCAGCTGACCCGGCCGACCTCCGGGTCGGTCAAGTTCGAGGGGACGGAGCTGACCGAGCTGGGCACGTCGGACTTGCGCAAGGTGCGCCGGGACATGCAGGTCGTCTTCCAGGACCCGTTTGCCTCGCTCGACCCGCGGCTGGCCATCGGACAGGCCATTGCGGAGCCGCTCCAGATCCACGGGGTGCGTGACCGGGCGGAGATTCAGGAGCGGGTGGGCCAGATGCTTGAGCGCGTGGGGCTCGAGCGCTACCACGCCAACCGCTACCCCAACGAGTTCTCCGGCGGTCAGCGCCAGCGCGTCGGCATCGCCCGCGCCCTGGTGCTCGAGCCCAAGCTGCTGGTCCTCGACGAGCCCGTGTCCGCCCTCGACGTGTCGATTCAGGCGGGTGTGGTCAACCTGCTCGACGACTTGCAAAACGAGCTGGGGGTCGCCTTCCTCTTCATTGCACACGACCTCTCCGTCGTCCGGCACATCTCCGACCGGGTCGCCGTCATGTACCTGGGCAAGATCGTCGAGATCGGCAACCGCTCGAACGTCTACGAGCGGCCGGCTCACCCCTACACCCAGGCGCTCCTGTCGGCCGTACCGATCCCTGACCCCCGAGCGGAGCGGGCCCGCAAGCACATCGTCCTGGAGGGAGACGTGCCGAGCCCACAGTCACCGCCCTCGGGCTGCCGCTTCCGCACCCGTTGCTGGAAGGCCCAGGAGATCTGCGCCACCGAAGAGCCGGCCCTGGTCGACCGGGGCCAGGGGCACCCCGTCGCCTGCCACTTCGCCGAGGTCACCGCCGTCGTCTGACCTGACCAGGTGTCCCAGGCCACACCAGGGGAGATCGCGCACGAAGGCCCAGCTGCGGCGGTGGATCGCCGTGGGACCGTAGCCCCGCAGCGCCAGCTGGTGGACGGGCGAGGGATAGCCCTTGTTCCGCTCGAAGGCGTAGGCCGGGAAATGGTCCGCCTCCTGGCGCATCATCCGGTCCCGCACCACCTTCGCCAGGACCGAGGCCGCAGCCACCGACGCGCACTTGGCGTCACCGTCGACGATGGGCCGCACCGTGCCGTCGAACCGATCGTCGGGGTGGCGCAACAGGTCGACGGGCCCGTCGACCAGGAGAGCCTGGGGCGACTGGCCGAGGCCGTCCAGGGCGCGCCGGGCCGCGACCCGCAGCGCCTCGGTCATCCCCCACTCGTCACACTCGGCCGGCGAGGCGTGTCCGACCGACCAGTCCTGGCACCACGCACCGACGGCGTCGAAGATCTCCTCGCGGCGCGACTCGCTCAGCATTTTGGAGTCCCGCAGCCAGACCGGCATCGACCTCATCTGCACACGGGGCCGCACCACGGCGACGCCGACCGTCAAGGGTCCGGCCCAGGCGCCCCGGCCGACCTCGTCGAGACCGGCCACGGCCTGGTACCCCTGCGCGCGGAGGCGGCGCTCCTCCTTGAGATCGGGAGAGCAGACCGTCATCGGGCCGCGCGCGCGCGCGCCTCGTACGATGGGGGTGTGAGCACCGACGGGGGGGAGCCAGCGAACGCACAGACGCGGACGCCCTTGGCGCCGGGGACCAAGGTGGACGTGCGCAACCGCTTCCAGGGCACGTGGGTCCGCGGGTTCGAGATCGCCGAGGTCACCGACGACGGGTACCGCATCCGTCGCATGTCCGACGGCAGCGTGCTGGGCGAACTCTTCTCACGGGACGACGTCCGCCGTGAACGGTCCCGTCAGGGCTTCTGGTGGCACTGAGGCCTCAGCCCTGCTGGGCCTTCAAGACACTCTCGATGTAGTCGTCGATCGGGATCGCCGAGAGCGTGAGCGTCTTGAGGGTCCCGCGCGAGCCCAGGACCAGCGACACTCGGGCCATGGTGGTCTCGTCCGGGGCATCGAGCACCGTACAGAAGTCGTACTGCCCGAGCAGCGCCCATTGCGCCACCACCCGCACACCCATGGCCTCGACCTCGGCATTCACGGCCTTCAACCGATCAGGGTTCTCGGTGAGCGTCGCCGCCCCATCCGGCCCCACCGTGGACAGCATGAGGAACGTTGCCATGCGTGCACGCTATCGCAGGCGCCGGCCCGCTCCGGGGTCCCGTCCCGTCAGCGGAGCTCGCTCCGGACCACCTTGCCCAGCGCATTGCGCGGCAGCACGTCGATCCGCCGCACCTCCCGAGGGCACTTGAACGGTGCCAGCTCGGCCGCCGCCAGCTCATGGAGCCGCGCAAGGTCGGCATCACCCACGACGTAGGCCACCACCGTCTCGCCCCATTCGGCGGAGGGCTGCCCCACGACGGCCACCTCGATCACACCGGGGAGACGGGACAGGACAGCCTCGACCTCGGCCGGGTACACGTTGTGACCGCCGGTGATGATCAATTCGGTGCGGCGCCCGCGGACGGTCACGTAGCCATCGTCGGCAACCGAGACGAGGTCCCCCGTGGCGAACCAGTCCGCGTCAGGGAAGGGATCCCGGCCCCAGTAGCCCCGGCACACCGACGCGCCGCGCACGAGCAGCTCTCCGACGCCGTTTTCGTCGGTCGCGTCGAGCGCGGCCTCCACGCCGGGCAGCGGGCGACCGACCGAGCCCGGACGGCGCTCGCCGACCAGTGGGTTGGACAGCGTCAACAACGTCTCTGTCATGCCGTAGCGCTCCAACACGTCCACGCCGGCACCCGCCAGCCGGCGCCACAGATCGGGCGCCAACGGCGCCGAACCCGAAACGCACAGGCGCAGCGCCTCGAGCGCGGACGATTCTCCCGTCGCCGCCAGTCGGTGGTACATGGTCGGGACGCCGAAGAACAGGGTGCCCGTCGGCGCCGCCCGCAAAATCGCCTCCTCGTCGAAGCGGTCGAACACGACGGCGGAGGCACCCGCCGTCAGCGTGCCGAACAGCCCGGCACACAGGCCGTGCACGTGGAAGAGCGGCAGGCAGAGCACGAGACGGTCCTCGGCCCTCCAGTCCCACGCCGTCAGGAGCGCCGAGACGCCGGCCAGGAGTGAGGCGTGCGTGTGCACCGCTCCCTTCGGCCTGCCGGTGGTCCCCGACGTGTAGACGATCAGGGCGTCATCGTCGGGGCGGCGGGCCGTCACGCCGACCGGTTCGGCGCTTGCCGCCGCCGCCGTGAGCTCGTCGACGCCGACGACGGGCGGTCCACCCGAGAAGGCGTCGGGACGGGCCCGATCGCAGACGGCCAGCACCGGCCCGGCGTCACCGACCACATGGTCGATCTCGGACCCGGTCGCCGAGGGGCTGAGCGGCACCAGCACGGCACCGCGGCGCACCACGGCCAGGAGGACCTCAATGGACGGGAGCGTGGCCCGGGCACACCAGAGCACACGGTCCCCCGGCGACACACCCCGGGCGCCCAGCACGGCCGCCAACGCCGCCGTGCGGCCGTCGAGCGTGGCGGCGTCGGTGGCCGGCGAACCGCCCCAACCGTCGAGCAGCACCGGTGCCTCCGGACGGGCCGCCCACGACGCTGACCACACCTGCGGGAGCGTCGGGCCGGGCGGCGGAGGGCGGCGTGCCGGCCACTCCCCCGCGGGAACGAGCGCCCTCACCGCGGGCGACCGCAGGTCATAGTCTGACGGTCATGACTGCCCGCCGGATTGCCATCGTTCCGCACACACACTGGGACCGGGAATGGTACAAGTCCTACCAGGACTTCCGCCTCGCCCTGGTGGAGTTGATCGACAGCTTGCTCCCCCTGCTCGAGCGCGACGCCAGCTACCCGCACTTCATGCTGGACGGGCAGATGGCGGTGGTCGACGACTATCTCGAGGTTCGCCCCCAGGCCGAGGCACGGCTGCGGGCGCTGGCGGCTGCGGGCCGCCTCAGCATGGGGCCCTGGTACATCCTCATGGACGAGTTCCTCGCCTCGGGCGAGACGATCGTGCGCAACCTGCAGATGGGCCTCCGTCGCGGCGCCGCCTTCGGGGGTGTCATGGAGCTCGGGTATCTGCCGGACATGTTCGGCCACATTGCCCAAATGCCGCAGATCCTCCGGCTGGCCGGCTTTCACGACGCCGTGGTCTGGCGGGGTGTGCCCTCCCAGGTGACGAAGAACGCCTTCATATGGGAGTCACCGGACGGTTCGTCGGTCCGGACCGAGTACCTGCCCGTCGGGTACGGCAACGGTGCGGCGCTCCCCGATGACGCCAAGGCGCTCATACGCCGGACGAGCGACAACGTGGCGGAGGTGGCCGACTTCCTCATGGGCGACCTGTTGTGCATGAACGGGTCCGACCACCTGATGCCGCAACCCTGGCTCGGTCGGGTCGTGGCCGAGGCGAACGAACTGCAGGACGACTTCGACTTCGAGGTCACCTCGTTTCCCCGCTACCTGGCAAACGCCCCGACCGAGGGACTGACGAGGGTCGCCGGTGAGCTCCGCTCCGGGGCCCGGGCCAACATGCTCATGGGCGTCACCTCGAACAGGGTCGACGTCAAGCGCCGCGGTGCGGTGGCCGAACGGGAGCTCGAGCGCCGGGCCGAGCCCTTGGCGACGCTGTTCCAAACTCCGGAGGAGTACCCGGACCGTCTGCTGGAGCTGGCCTGGCTGGAGATGGTGCGCAACTCCGCCCACGATTCCATCTGCGCCTGCTCCGTCGACGACGTCGTCGACGCCGTCCTGCATCGCTACGCCGAGGCGCGTGCCATCGCAGAAGGACTGGCCGACCGCGCCGTCAAGGGCTTCGCCCGCTCGTTGGCCCACACGGGCGCGACCGTCCTCAATCCCTCGCAGCGGGCGCGCTCGGGCGTCGTGGAGCTCGTCGTGCGGGCGGACGGCCCGGCGCCGGCGGGCGTGCAGGTGCTCTCCGAGCGATCCGGGCTGCCCGGGTCGATGGTGCTCGATGCCGACACCGTACGCACGGTGCTCGGGATGTTGCAGGGCCCGCGTATCAGCGACGAGGCGTGGATCCACGACGTGCTGATCGAGGACACCGACGAAGGGATCGACATCACGATTGCCGTCGGTACCGAGGAGAAGCCCGGTGTCCCCATCGCGGAGGCGAAGCAGGACGTCTACACTCGGCTCGGGGCCCGACCCGACGCCGTGGTCCGGGTCGCCATGGACCAGCCGTCGACGCGCAAGATCCTGGCCCGAACAGACGAAGTGCCCGGCTACGGCTGGCGCGCGTTCGACGCAGCCCCCCTGGCCCACCCGGTCGAGGTCAGCGAGAGCGACGGAGCGGTCGCCCTCACCAACGGGCTCGTGCGCATTGACGTCGACGCGTCGACGGGTACCTTCGCACTGGACGGCACCACCGGGTACGGCCGGCTGGTCGACGGCGGCGACCTCGGCGACTCCTACAACTACTCGCCGCCGCGGCAGGACTCCTTCGTGGACACTCCCCTGGCCGTCACCGTCCGAGTCGACGAACACGGTCCCGTCCGGGCGCGCGTGCGCATCACGAGCACCTACGACTGGCCGGACCATGTGGACGGCTCCTCGCAGGCGCGCGTCGGCGGGCACCACGTCGACGTCGCCACCGACGTGGAGGTCCGGGCGGACGACGCCACCGTGCGGGTCGTGACCACCTTCGTGAACCCGAGCGGCGACCACCGCCTGCGCGTCCACCTCCCGCTCCCGGAACCGGCCGACCACTCCGAGGCCGAGAGCGCATTCACCGTCGTCACGCGGGGATTGACGGCCGAAGGCCGGCCCGACGAGCTCGGCCTCCCCACCGCCCCCGCCAACCGCTTCGTCAGCGCCGGGCGGCTGACGGTGGTCCACGAGGGCGTGTGCGAGTACGAACTGATCGACATCGAGGAGGAGGCAGCGCACACCATGGCGCTGACCGTCCTCCGGTCCACCGGGATGCTGTCACGCCTGGGCATGGCCTACCGCCCCTTCCCGGCCGGGCCGCTCACGCCGGTGGAAGGCCTCCAGATGCGGGGCAAGCGCATAGAGCTGCGCTACGCGCTGGCGCTCGACTGCGACGACCCCTACGGATTGGCCGACGACGTGCTGCTCCCACTGGAGACCGTCAGCAGCCTGGGCGGCGGCACACGTCCGACCGCTGGCAGCGAGTTGGCCGTGCACGGGGCCGAGGTCAGTGCGCTCCATCGCGTCGCCGGAGTGCTGGAGGTCCGGGTCTTCAACCCGACCCCCCATCCGACGGTGGTCTCGCTTCCCGGTCGTGCGGGGTGGCTCGTCAACCTGCGCGGCTATCCGGAGGCGCCGTTCGAAGGGTCCTTCGAGCTACGACCCTTCGGCATCGCCACGGCCCGGCTGCGCGCCGTCTGAGTCGGGTGCCCGGTTGGCCGTGAGCAACCGCTCGCCGACGCCGCGCAACTCCTCGAGGTCCCGCAGGACCTCCGAGAGCCGCTCCCAGCGCACATTGCGCCGCCGGTCGGCGGCGGCGCTGGTGCCGTCGGCCTCCTGGCCGGCTCGGCCGCACCACCACAACTGCACACGGCCCAGGTCCTTGAGCAATCGGGGCCGCAGGGCCTCGGCCGTGAACTCGTCGGGCGCCTCCCGGAGCAGCGCGCTGTGGAATTCGTCCGACATCAGCACCGTCCCCGGGTTGCCGATGTTCACGATCCGGTGAGCCAGATTGACCGTGGGACCGAAGTAGTCGCCGTCTCGCAGCAGCACCGGGCCGCTGGCCAGCCCGACCCGCACGTCCGACAGCAGGTCGTCGTCGGCGTAGGCATCGGCCAGGCTGAGGCCGATCCGCGCCGCGTCGGCCACGCTGTCGACCACGAACATGACCTCGTCACCGATCATCTTGACCACCCGACCACGGGCACTGGTGACGATGTCGTGGGAGATCTCCTCGAAGCGTCGCACCACGGCAGCGAGCTCCTCGTCGCTCAGGTGCTGGCTCAGAAGGGTGAAACCCACCATGTCGGCAAACCCCACGGCGATCACCGGGCTCTGCCCCGGCGCCAATCCGTGGCTGCGCAACATCATGCTGCGCTGGATCCCCGCCGCCACCTGGCGGCGCCACACGAACTCCAACAACTTGGCCATGGCGGGAATGGTCACGTCTGCCACGCCGGCGAAGGCCTCGGCGGAGAGAATCGGGTCGACCTCAGCGCTCACCATGTCGCCCGGCACGAGCTCGGCCTCGGCGATCCGGGCCATGGACGAGCCGATCACCCGGGCCATCTGCACGGCCGTCTCGGCGTCGGCCGCTCCGAGGGCCTGCAAACCCTGGAAGAGGCGGACCGCTTCGAGGTCGAGGTCGGTGAAGGCGCGGTCCTCATCGTCGACGCCGGGGAAGCCGAGCGCACGCCAGAAACGCTCCAGCATCTCGACGCCGACACCGGTGAGCTCGGCCACCTCGACCCTGGTGTACCGCCGACGCGACGGGACGAGCAGACGGTCGGCGGCGAAGAGGTCGATCACCCCGTCCGCCACGGCCTGGTCGATCTCCTCCTCGGTCGCACCGTGCATCAGGAGGATCTCCTTGACGTGGTCCAGCGCCCCCTCCCGACGGGCCTCGTCGTCCGCCTCGGGCAGCAGGTCGTAGCTGTGGAAGAGCCCGCTCATGTCGGGAGCCCCCGCAGCAGCGTCTCGTCCCATTCGGGACGCGAGGGCCGCCGCATCAGGTTCAGGAGGGCGTCGGCGGGGGAACAGCGCCCTTCCACGATCGCCTGGACCTGCTCCGCGATCGGCATCTCGACGCCGTGCGCCTGCGCCAACCCGACCAACGGTCCTGCACTCTTGATGCCCTCGGCCACCATGTGCATGCCGCCCACGATGTCGTCGAGGGACTGCCCCTGCCCCAGAGCAAACCCCACCGTGCGGTTCCGGCTCTGGGGGCTGGCACAGGTCGCCACCAGGTCACCGACGCCGGCCAGGCCGCCGAAGGTCAGCACCTTCCCGCCCAACGCCACGCCCAGCCGCCCCAATTCGGCGAGACCGCGGGTGATGAGGACGGCGCGCGTGTTGTCCCCCAGCCCCAATCCGTCCCCGATGCCGGCGGCGATGGCCATCACGTTCTTCGTGGCGCCGGCGATCTCGCACCCGACGACGTCGGTCCCCATATAGGCACGGAACGTACGGGTGTGCACGAGCGCCTGCACACGGGTGGCCAGCTCCTCGTCCGCCAGGGCCACCACGCAGGCGGCCGGATGACCCTGGGCGACCTCACGCGCCAGGTTCGGGCCCGTCAGGACACCCGCGGGCACCCCGGGCAGCACCTCGGCCACGACCTGGGACATGCGCAGGTTGGTGCCCATCTCGATCCCCTTGGCCAGGCTCACGACGGCTTCGACGTCTTCCGCCAGGGGCTGCATGTCGGTCAGGACGGTGCGAAATCCGTGCGACGGCACCGCCATGAACACGATGCGCACACCGTCGAGCGCCTCGGCGAGCGACGACGTCACCGTCAAGCCGTCGGGGATCTGCACGCCCGGGAGGTACTTCTCGTTCGTGCCGGTCCGGGCCATGGACGCCGCCAGCTCGGGCGAGCGTGCCCAGAGGGAGGCGGGATGGGTGGCACCGACAATGGTCCCGACCGCGGTGCCCCACGAGCCCGCACCGATCACCGCCACCCGGTTGTTCATGCCACCAGAGCCTAGGACGGCACTGCAACAGCGCCCGCGTCCACCTCTACACTGACCCGGTGTCGAGGGCCACCGTGCCGGCAGCGCAGCACACGGGGCAACCAGCCGACGCCGAGCTGGGCCCCGATGTCGTCCTGATCCCGGTCAAGGCCTTCCATCAGGCCAAGCGGAGGCTGGGCTCGGCCCTGTCCGATCCCGATCGCATCACTCTCGTCCGCACCATGGCGGCGCAAGTGGTGGCGGCGTGCGTCCCACTGCCCGTCGCCGTGGTCTGCGACGACCCCGACGTCGCGCAATGGGCCTCGGATGTCGGCGCCACCGTCATGTGGGAGCCCGGCCAGGGCCTGAACGGTGCCGTGCGGGCGGGGGTCGACCGGCTGGCCCGGGCGGGCGCCCGTTGGGTCACCGTGGCCCACGGTGACCTCCCTCGGGCGCAAGGGCTGGGCGTGCTCGCACCGTTCGACGGGGTGACCCTCGTGCCGGATCGACGGGATGACGGCACCAACGTGCTGCGACTCCCGGCCGGATCGGACTTCCGCTTCGCCTACGGCCCGACCTCGTTCCGGGCCCACCGGGCCGAGGCGACACGCCTCGGTCTCCCCGTACGCGTCCTCCGACACCCGAATTTGGCCTACGACGTCGACTGGCCCGCCGATGTCGCGGAGCTCAGCGCGACGACCTGACGCCGGCCGGACGCGGAGCCGGGGGCCCGAAGGCCCCCGGTCTCGCGTGTTCCCGAAGGAACGAGGCGCTCAGCGCCGCTTCGCCGCCTTGCGTGCCGGAGCCCGCTTCTTGGTGGCCTTGCGTGCCGGAGCCCGCTTCGTCGCCCTCTTCGCAGGAGCCCGCTTCTTGGTGGCCTTGCGCACTGTGCGCTTCGCCGCCTTCTTCGCCGGAGCCCGCTTCTTGGCAGCCTTCCGCGCCGGAGCCCGCTTCTTGGTGGCCTTACGGGCCGGAGCCCGCTTCGCCGCCCTCTTCGCAGGAGCCCGCTTCTTGACGGCCTTACGGGCCGGAGCCCGCTTGGCTGCCTTCTTCGCCGGAGCCCGCTTCTTCGCAGCCTTCCGTGCCGGAGCCCGCTTCACGGACTTCCGTGCCGGAGCCCGCTTGACGGCCTTCTTCGCCGGCGCGCGCTTCGCTGCCTTCTTTGCGGGGGCCCGTTTTTTCGCGGCCTTCTTGGCCGGGGCCCTTCTTTTTGCGGCTACTGCCACAGGTGCACCTCCCTAGGAGCATGGTCACTGAATAGAGGTGAAGCCTGCGCCACGCCGAGATCGACTACCTCTCGCCGTACGCACTGCCGCACCGGTTTCACTTGCAACTGCGTCGGCTGTCGCAACTGTGCCGGCGTCATGAACGCCACCGCACCACGCCAAACCGACTTGATTCCCCGAGGTGCAACGTCACGCTGACGCCGTGGCACGACGAAACGAGCGCGCGAAAACGATGCCGACAGATTTCGTTCTGCGCGCCACACTTCGTTGTGTCGCAGCACATGTCATACCCTCCCTCACACTTCGGGTAGACACATTCTTCTGTTATATGCATGCTCAGGTCAAGCATTCTTATTTCGCGGCGTCATTTTGCACGCGCGCACGACAACCGTTTCACTCTGCATTGCGCGCGCAAATCGACCCTTGTCCTGCGTGCGCGCGTCGTCATCACCGTGTTGTTGTCGTCACATTGGGTGATATGTCCCATGGAATTTCTTGTTCCCCAACGCAAACATCGCGTGTGTGGAACGCCATGGTCATAGACATGTCGGCGCGGACGGTGTGTGCCCGATTTCGACTGCCGCGCTGCATCGGGTCCACCGTGTGGCCAGCCACGGCATCTATGTTGGGGAGGGCGCACAAGGGTGGGCATGGGCCGGCGCCCAGTGCTCGACGCTGGTGCTCGGGCCGCCACGCTCGGGGAAGACATCATCCCTGGTCATCCCTAATATTTTGCTGTGCGACGGTCCGGTCGTCTCGACATCGACCAAGCCGGACGTCATGCGCGCGACAGCGCCGGCGCGCCGCGACGAAGGGTGGTCGTTTCTCTACGATCCGAGCGGTGAGGTGCCGTGCCCACCAGGCGTCGAGCGCGTGGGTTGGTCACCCCTCACCACCGCCTCCGACTGGGACGCGGCAGTGGTCACCGCCGACGCAATGGTCGGCGCGAGCCGCTTGAGCGGACAGCGCGGCGGCGAGCACCACTGGACCGAACGGGCGGGCGCGCTGCTCTCGACACTCCTCCACGCAGCGGCCACGGAAGAGCTCACGATGCGGGACGTCCTGAAATGGATCGATCGCCACAATGGGGCCCCCGCGCTCGAAATTCTCGCCTCGCAAAGCGGAGAGGACGCTCCGGCCACCGATCTGCTCGCCGGAATCGTCGCGACGGATTCCCGTGAGCAGTCAGGTATCTGGTCAACCGCATCGGGCGTCTTGGCCGCGTACCGCACGCAGGGCGCGCTGGCGTCCACCCATGCCACCCCGTTGGACCTCGATACGTTCTGCGATGGAGCCAACACGCTCTACATCTGCTCGGCCGGCCGACGCCAACGCCAGTTTGCTCCGCTTGTGGTCGCCATCCTCGGTGACGTGCGCGACGCTGCCTACGCCCGGTCGCGGGACGGGCATGCCGGGCCCCCGACACTGCTCGCCCTCGACGAAGTCGCCAACATCGCACCGATCCCCGACCTCCCGTCCATGGTCAGCGAGGGAGCCGGACAAGGGCTCCTGGTGCTGGCCTGCCTGCAGGACCTCTCCCAGGCCCGTGTCCGGTGGGGGCCGGCGGCCGACGGATTCCTGTCGCTCTTCGGCACAACCGTGGTCCTGCGCGGCATCGCCGACAGCGCGACGCTGCGTGACATCAGCGCGCTGGCCGGCCACCGGGAGGTCGCCTCCACGACCCTCAGCGAGTCGGTAGGCCGCTGGGGACGTATCCGTCCTTCGACCTCCGTGGGCAGCATCCGCCAGGCGCGCCTCCCCGTCGATGCCGTCGCGCACGGCGCGCCAGGACACGCCCTCGTCCTCGGGGCGGACAAGGCGGTCTTCGAGGTCTCCCTCACACCCGCCCATGCCTGCGCACCCTGGCGTGACCTCTTGTCCCCGGCTCGTCAGCTCGTCTCCACCGGGGCCGCCGAGCGCGGGCGCTGACCGATCATGTCAGCGCCCGAGCCCACGCTCCACCGTCCGGGTCTCGCTCCATCCGAGCCGGGCCCGTGCCGCCGCCACCACCCGCTCCGTGCGGAGGTGATCAGCCACGCGACGGGCCGGCAGGGACGCCAGGCTCTGCGAAGGGGTCGCCAGACCGAACGGCTCCGGCGTGTGCGTGACACCCCATCTCTTGCGGTACGCCTCCAGCGTGCGCGCCGCGCCCAGCCACACCGCGTGGTCGTCGGGATCGACCGGCCGGGGACCCAGGGCGCGCAGCTGGTGGTTCGCCGGCACGACCGTACGGCGCTGGTGGAGCGGTTCCCCCACTCCGGGTGGTCCGGGCGGGACCCATTGCCCGACGAGTCGTTCGAGCGTGGCGGCGTCGGCGCCGTCCCTGGCCGCGGTGCCGAAGGCCGCCACGACGTCGCGACGGTGCGCCCCACCGTGCGCCGGCAGGGAGATCACGCCCGCGTAACGGTGCTCGTCGAGCACGGAGGGTCCCTCTTGGGACCGGCCCGGCTCGAGCCGGAGGTCGCCACCGACCGCGTGGGCCCGCTGCCGCCAGAGTGCCGCCAGATCGGCGAACGGCATACCGGGCGCCTTGACCGGACGCGTCGCCGCCCAGGCGACGCGGGCCCCGCGGCCCGTGTGTGCACCGTGTTCGTGCATGTGGCGGCGAATGTCAGCGCCCCGGGTCGAGAACTCGGCCAGCAGCTCGGGTCCGACACCGGCCACTTCGGTCGAACGCCCGGGACCGGCGGACCAGCGCGCACCCAAGGTGACCGTCAACCCGGCGCGCAGATGTGCCTCGTACACCGCCGAGGCGGCCAGGCGGTGCGCATCCATCCCGCGCCGGTCACAGGCGCCCCAACGGCCGTCCGCACCGTGCACGAGGTTGGCCACCACGACGTGGCTGTGGAGGTGCGGGTCGCCGTTGCGACTGACCCCGTGGGTGAATGCCGCCGCAACCGCGCCGCCGGTCGGCAGCACGACGCGGTCGGCACCCGATCGCCGGACAGCCGTGATGCCGTGCTGTTCGAGGTACGAGAGCGATCCGGCAACGGCCCGGCCGTGCGCCGCCACAACGGCACCTGCCACGTCGGCGCCCGCCAATGCGAACAGCACGCTCACCGACTTCGGTGCGCTGAACGTGAGGTCGAACGCCCCCATGGAGGCCCGTCCCGATCCGAGAAGCACGCCGGACCGGGGCTGGCGGCCTTCGAGCACTCTGGTGAATTGGTCGGCCCGCACCGTACCGGCCAGCCCGAGCCCGGCGGCGGCGCTCCCGAGCCAGCGACCCGGCCCGGCCACGGGCAACTCGAGGGCCAGGTCGGACACGTAGTAGTCGGCTTTGTCCCGCCCGATCCCATGGATCCCGAGCATGGTGGTCTCCCCTCACCCCGGCGCGCCGGCAGGGGTGAACGGTCGACCGATGGTCAGGTGCGGCGGAGCTCCACGACCGGGATCACCCTCGTCGTCGCCTTCTCGTAGTCGGCGAAGCCTGGTTGCGCCGCCACCTGGGCGGCGTAGAGACGGTCGCGCTCGGGTCCGGACACGATCGGCACGGCGGTGGCACCGAAGTGGTCGTCGCCGAATTCGACCTCGACCGCGGGATTGGCGACCAGGTTGTGATACCAGTCGGGGCTGGTGGGTGCGCCCGCCTTCGAAGCGACGACATACAACTGGTCACCCTGGACGAGCGCCACCAGCGGGTTCACCCGTTTTTGACCGGACTTGGCTCCGGTGGTGGTCAGCAGCACCATGGGTGCGCCGGCAAAACCCCCGCCGACCTTGCCATGGTTGGCCCGGAACTCCTCTATCACCGTTCGGTTGAAATCGTTCATGTCGCTCATGTGGCGACGTTATCCGTCTTCCCGCGGGCGTAGCGCGCCAGCACGCGGCGGGCCGCATCTCCCGCCAGGCCGGTCAGCTCGGGCGGGCTGACGACCCGGACCGCGGGGCCGAGCTGCAGGAGCAGCCGCTCGAACCAGGCCATTCCCGAGACGTCGAGCACGACATCGCTGACGTTGCCGTCGGCGTCGCGCCGGACGGCGCGCACGGGAACCGATTCGGGCACCCACTGTGCGCCTGGGCCGAGTTGCAGGTGGACCTCGACGGCGCCGGGCCCCGGTACGAACATCTCCTCCAGGGGCCTGGCCCGCGGGGAGGCCGGGCCCGGGCTCCGCTCGAGGGGCCGCACGGCTCCTATGCGGTCGACCCGGAAGCGCCGCATGTCGCCCGCCCGGTGGCAGTAGGCGTCGAGGTACCAGTGCCCGTCGATGGTGGCCACCTGCATCGGCTCCACCACGCGCGTCGTGAGCTCGTCGCGGGAGCCGGAGAGGTAGTCGATCTCAACGGCCCGGTGGGCCTCGGCCGCCTCACGTACGGCGGCGAGGTGGGCCGGCGCATCCACATCGAGGCCGACCGCCTCCCGCGACCCGAGCGCTGCATCGAGCTTGGCCAGGGCCCGGCGCAACGCATCGTCCTCCGAGCCCGGCACCGTGAGCAGCAGCCGGGCCGATGCCGCGACGGCAAACCCCTCGGCAGGGGTGAGCCGGCGGGGCCGGGCGTATTCCGCGGGCAGAAAGGCCCTGACCGAGTGTTCGGACACTTCAATCTCCATGAGCGTGTCGGGGGTGTAGGGCGGGATGCCGCAGCAGGCCGCCAACTCCAACTCGGCCACCAGCTCCTTCTCGCTCATGCCGAACCGCTGCGCTGCATCGGCGATGGGGGCCTCTCCAACCTGTGCCAGCCAGCCCACCAGGGCCAAGAGGCGGCGGAGGCGGCGGCTCGTCTCCTGACCGGGCGGGGTACGGCCCGTCGCCGGCTCCTGCTCGGCGCCTGCTCGCCCCACCTCCGGGTAGTGGGCTTCGGCCGGGAACGCCGATACGGGAACGGTCAACACGCCGAGCCAGGCGACGAGCTCGTCCCGAAAGGCGTCGGGCTCGGTCACGATGACGTGGTCGAGCAATCCGAGCACCCAGGAGCGGATGGCGGCGAAGGACGAAACGCCGAGGATCAGGTCGACCGACCCGTCGCTCAGCCGGTGCACCACCTTGTCCTCTCCCACCTCCTCAATAACCCGGCGCGCCTCGAGGGCGTCGACCCTCACTCGCATGTCGACGCGGTTCTCGCCGTCCACTTCCCACGGCTCGTCGGGGAGCGCCGCCTTCACGTCCACCGTGACGTCGGGCGGCACCATGGCGTCACCGGGGTCGCCGCGGGCAACCTCGCCTTCGATGCGATCGACCCGAAAGGTCCGCACGGCCGCGCGGTCGAGGTCCCAGGCCACCAGGTACCAGTGACCGAAACGGAACCACAGGCCCACGGGGGCGACGCGCCGTTCCTCCGCCCGGTAGGCGAATGTGGCCGTCGCGTGCGTGCGCACGGCTTCGAACAACTCAATGAGCGCGGCCGGCGGCACCAGGGAAGCAATGGGGCGCACGTCACCCAGTCCGGCCGCGCCCAGCTTCAACAACGCGTCCCGACCACTAGGATCACCGAGGTGGACGCCGGCGACGGCGAGGTGGAGCGCGACCTGCTCGTCGGGCTCGAGGTCGAGATCGGGCAGGTAGAACGACTCACGCTCGATCTGGTACCCGTACTGCTCGTGGCCCGGCAGCCGTTGCGTCAGCACCGGAATGCCCTCGTCGCGCAACAGTCGCTTGTCCCGCTCGAAGGCCTGGCGGCGCGCGGAGTGCTCGATGGGATACCCAGGGACCTGGTGCGCGATGGCATCGAGGGTGAGGGGCTGACGCGTGTCGAGCAGCACCAGCACGAGATCGGTGACGCGCTCGAGCCGGTCGAGCTTCGGGGGGGCCTCCATCGCCCAGAGCCTACGGCGAGCGCGGCCAGGTGATCGCCGTCACCCACCCCTTCGAGTGGCATCTCCATCTCGTGTGGCTGCTCGCTCTGCTGGGCCTCGTCACCGGCTACCTCTGGGCGACGCACAAGCCCGGCTGCGCCGCCGCCACACGCCAGAAGCTCCTCTTCTTCGCTGGAGTCGTCGTCCTGGCCGGGGCCCTGACCTGGCCCCTGGGCGACCTGGCCAGCCACTGGCTGCTGCTGGCGCTGGTCCTCCAGCGGCTGTTGTTGACCCTCGCCGTGCCCCCGCTCCTGGTGCTCGGGACGCCGCGTCCCGTCATCGCCCGCCTGACCCGGCCGGCGGCAGTCGACGCCGTGCTCCGGGTGGTGGTCCGGCCCCTCCCGGCCGTGGTCATCGTCACCGTGGTCGCCGTCGCGACGTTGACCGTCGGCGCCGTGAATCTGGCCGCGCACTCGGTGATCTTCCGCGCCCTCATCGCACTGGTCGTGCTCGCATCGGGCTTCGTGTTGTGGGCGCCGGTTCTGTCCGAATTCCCCGGGGCGCAGCATCTCTCCCCCCTCGGACGAGGGGGCTATCTGATCGTGCAGTCGATCGTCCCCAGCTTCCTCTCCATCGTCTGGATCTTCGCCCGTCACCCGCTCTACCCGACCTTCACCTATGCAGGCACCGTCGTGGGAATGAAGCCGTTGCTCGACCAGGAACTGGCCGGCTTCCTGGCCAAGGTCAGCACCATCGCCGTCCTGTGGACCGTGGCCTTCGTGATCATGACGCGGGCCCAGGCCGCCGAGACTGCCGGCGAGGACGTCGAGCCGCTCGTCTGGTCGGACGTCGAACGCGAGATTGAGCGCGCCGATCGCCGGGACAGGCGGCAGGGGTCGCCCCGACCGCCGTCACCGTGATCACCGCGCCAGTGGCGCGGACGTCGACATGAGGGCACACTGTCCACCCATGGGTGCAACGGGGATCTGCCGTGTCCGCGGTCAAGCGGACGCCCCGGGACGAGCGACGGCGCCGCCTCGGGCAGAACTTCCTTCAGCCTGACTTGGCCGACGCGCTGGTCGCCGAAGCGGGTTTCGCTGCCGGCGATCTCGTGGTCGAGATCGGAGCGGGTCGAGGCGCCTGCACGTTTGCGCTCGCCCGGCGTGGCGTGGAGGTGGTCGCGCTGGAGCGCGACTCACACTGGGCGGAACACCTGCGTCGCGAGGTGCAACGACGAGGTACCACCGGGGTGCATGTCGCCTGCTGCGACGCGCTCCGCTACCGTATGCCCCGCCACCCCTTCCGCGTGATGGGCTCGCTGCCCTTCGGCGCCACCACTGCGCTGCTCCGCCACCTGCTCGACGAGCCCGACAGCTGCCTGCGACGGGCCGACCTGATCGTCCAGTGGGAGGTCGCACGCAAGCGGGCCGCCATGCCGCCCAGCACCATGCTCTCCACGACCTGGGCCCCCTGGTGGTCTTTCGGTCTGGGACGCCGCATCCCCGCCGCTTCGTTCCGGCCCGTTCCTTCCGTCGACGCGGCCGTCCTCCGTGTGCAGCGCCGGGAGCCGCCGCTCCTCCCCGATCACATGGCCGGCGCCTATGCCGCGTTCATACGCCAACAATGGAAGTAGCGTCTCCAGCTCGTCTGGGGCAGGTGTGGTCCGTGCCCGACGTCTTGCTCCTGACGGGAGGACGGGAGGGCGAGGTGGCCGTTCCCCACCTCACGCTGCGCTTCTTCGACTCCGGCCTGATTCTGGAGAAAGCCGACGGCGAGCAGGTGTGGGAAAGCGACTGGGCCGGGCTCACCGGGCTCTCGCCGGTGGAGCGCTCCGTGCTGGCGGACGGACGCGGCGGGGTGGTCATCGCCGTCGTCGAGCGCGAGGGCCGCCACATGCGCCGCTTCGTGCTGGCCACCGACGACGCCGTGGAAATGGAGGCGGCGGTACGGGATCGTGCCGCCGCGCTTGGCCTGCGCACCAGATCACAACGCCCGGCAGCGTCGCGGCTCCTGACCGCGGGGGTCGTGGTGGCCGCGCTCGGGACTCTCACGGTCCTGCTGCTGGCGGCGGCACACGCCATCCACCTGTGAGCGGCTGCTGCTAAGCGAGCGAGGCGCTCCGCAGCTCGTCGAGCGACAACTCGGCGGTCTGGTTCCCACCGCACTGCGGGCAGTGCTCCACATGGCGCCAGGACCGGAGCAGGCGGGTGCCCTCGGGGTTGAGCAGCACGACGAACGACTCGGAAATCGGATCGATCTCCAGCCCGTAGTAAGCCCGCCAGGCTGTGGTGGCGGCGTGGGAGTCAAGGGCCAGACCCTTCAGGACCCGCCGGAAGCGCATTCTCTCGGTGTCGAAGATCCACGTGCTGTGGCACGACTCGAGGACGAAAAGCTCATCGTCTGTGGGGGGGACCACACCGCCGATCATGCCCGAACATTTACCGTGTTCGGCGTCGAATGCACCTCAGCTTCGTTACGAAATGGTGACAATTCGCGATTCCCCAGCTGAACCCCTATTGAGGACCGGCGTCGTGCTTTCGACCCACCACCAACTCCCGTTTCGTGCACAGCTGGCGCAGGATGCCGCAGAGCACGATGCGGCTCTCCGCCGGGTCGATCACCTGGTCGACGAGGCCCCGCTCGGCGGCCGGCCAGGGATTGAGATAGGACACTTCGTAGGCCAGCTCGCGGTCCGCCCGTTCTCCGGGCTCCAGGCCTCGGTACAGGATCTGGACGGCGCCCGACGCCCCCATCACGGCCACCTCGGCACCCGGCCAGGCCACGCAGATGTCGTTGCCGATGCCACGGGAGTCCATGACGATGTAGGCGCCCCCGAAGGCCTTGCGCAGGATGAGGCACAGCCGCGGCACGGTCGCCTGGGCATAGGCGAACGCCAGCTCCGCGCCGTGCCGGATCATGCCGCGCCACTCGAGGTCCTTCCCGGGCAGGAACCCCGGTGTGTCGACCAGGCTGATGATGGGCAGGTTGAAGGCATCGCACAGCCGGACGAAACGGGCACCCTTCTGTGAGGCCGCGATGTCGAGCGTCCCGGCCAGAATGCGGGGCTGGTTGGCCACGAATCCGACCGGCATCCCACCCAGCCGGGCGAATGCCGTCACCAACTGTCCGGCCCAGCGCGGCCACAGCTCCCGGAACTCGCCGTCGTCGCAGAGGGATCGCACGACGTCCCTGGCGTCGTAGGTCGCCGCTTTGCGGTCGGGGATGACGGTGCGCAGCTCGGGAGTCGGGCGCAGCACCGAATCGCTGACGGGCGCGGGCGGGGGGATCTCGTCGGTGTTGGACGGCAGGTACTCGAGGAGCTCGGCGACGGCGCCGTCCACATCGTCGGACTGCACCGCACACAAGCCGCTGGCGGTGGCGTGAACGCCGGCCCCGCCCAACTCGCCGATCCCGACCTCGATCCCGGTGAATTCCGCCACCATCTGCGGACCAGAGACGAAGGCCACCGCCTCGGAGCTCATGACCACCAGGTCGGAGAGACCGAGGAGGAGAGCCGGACCGGAGACCACGGGCCCGGTCGCGGCCGCGATGACGGGGACCTGTCCGCTGCAGCGTGCGAGCGCGGCGGCGGCCCGTCCCCACCCGTGCAGGGCGGCCACGCCCTCGAGCACGTCGGCCCCGCTCGATGCCACGAAGAAGACGAATGGGATTCCCAGCTCGCGGGCCTGGTCGGCCGCCTCGGCCAGCCGCACCCCGTCGGCGTAGGTGATGGCGCCGCGCCGCATGGTGCCGAGCGACCGCGCAATGACCGCGTTGCGCCCGCCGATTCGTCCGACCTCCGACGTGACGGCACCGACGATCCCCTTGCCGACGGCGGGCGCCTCTTCCAGTTGGGTCACCGGGACCGAATGTAGACCAGCGAGCCGCGCTGGCCTTCCGGGCGCGACGACCTGCGATGGGACGCCAGGACCCGAAGAATTAAGGGTGGTCGAACCCGGGCCGGCGCCATGGCCCGGACCGGCCGCCCGACTTCTCCCACAACGCCAGGTGCTCGACAGTCATGGTGCGGTCCGCCGACTTGCACATGTCATAGACCGTCAGGGCCGCGACCGCGCACGCCGTCATCGCCTCCATCTCGACGCCGGTGCGGTCGACCGTCTCGACCTGGGCCTCGACCTCGACGTAGTCGTCACCGATGGAGAAATTGACGCCGATGGAGCCGACCAGCACTGGGTGGCACATAGGAATCAGCTCGGCGGTCCGCTTGGCTGCTTGAATTCCAGCAATCCGGGCTGCCGCGAGGACGTCCCCCTTGGTGATGGCGTTGTTGGCGACCTTGGTCGTGGTCTCGGGCAACATCGACACCCGGCAGCGGGCCAGGGCGCGGCGATGGGTGGGCTCACGGGGCGTGACGTCCACCATGCGGGCACCGCTCAGCGGGTCGAGGTTGGCCAGCATGCGGTCGGACACGAGTGTGGAGTCTACGACCTGCGGTGACCGCAGTCCGACGTTGCCGCGGTGTTCCTGCGGGTAGACTTGGCAGTCTCAGGCAGTGAGTGCCAACGAGCGGCCCCCGGAGGAGTCCCTTGCCCACCTACGAATACGCGTGCACGTCGTGCGGGCACCGCCTTGAGGCGGTCCAGAGCTTCACGGACGATCCGCTGACAGAGTGTCCCGAGTGCGGCAGCGCGCTGCGCAAGGTCTACGGAGCCGTGGGCATCGTGCTGAAGGGCAGCGGCTTCTACAAGACAGACTCCCGCGCTGCCTCGGCGGGCAACGGCTCGGGCAAGAAGACCGCCGACAGCTCCAGCGGCGAAAGCTCGAGCAGCGACCGCGGTGACAGCTCGAGCAGCGACGGCGGGGGCAGCGCGGGCAGCGATTCGTCCTCTAAGAAGGAGCCCGCGTCAGATAAGGGCAGTTCCGGGGCCGGCACCTCCGAGAAGAGCAGCTCGGGCAAGGACACCGCGCCGGCCTCGAGCACGGCGAGCTAAGGGCTCAGTCGCCGCTGAGTGCCATGTCGGCGATGGCCAGGGTCTGACCGGCGGCCACGCCCGGCAGCCAGCGCAGGTCACCACCGATCTCCACCACCGACTGCAACATCCGCTGCAGCGTGGACGCGACGGTCACCTCTCGCACCGGCTGGGCCAGCACACCCCCCTCGATCATGAGGCCCTCCGCCCCGACTGAGAAGTCGCCGCTGACAGTGTTGACCCCGGAGTGGACGCCCGACACCGACTGCACGTACAGGCCCTCGCCGACGGCGGCCAGGATCTCGTCGTGACTCTTCGCCCCGGGCGACAGGACCAGGGCGCGACACCCCGCTCCGGGCGTCCCCGCGAAGCCGCCCCGCACCGCAGAACCGGTCGAAACCGTCCCGGCCCGGCGAGCAGAGACCGTGTCGTACACGAACATCTGCAGGACTCCCCCGGCGATGAGCACGTTGCGACGTGAGGCAAGCCCTTCGCCGTCGTGCGAAGCGGCGCCGTAGGCCCTCGGGTCGGTCGGGTCGTCCACCAGGGTGATCCCACCGCTGCCGATCGTCTCACCGATACGGCCGGCGAAGAACGACCGGCCCTTGACGACCGCTTCTCCGGACAGGGCAGAAGCCATGACCGCCAACAGCGTCGACACGACACGCGGGTCGAACACCACGGTGCAGTGGGCCGACCGCACCTTCTGTGCCCCGAGCATGCGGGTGGCCCGGAGGACGGCATCGTCCATCGCCTCGTCGGGGACCAGGTCGCCCGGCCCGCGGCCGATGCTGAACCCGCCGCCGGTCTGGGTCTCGGCCCCTTCCCCGACGATGGCGTCAACCGACAGCGATGCGCTCGTACGGCGTCGCGAGGACGAGATGCCCGTGGTGGAGACGAGCGCCACCTCGACCCGGCTGTCCGCGTAATTCGCCGACGACACCTGCCGGACCCGAGCATCCGCGGCACGGGTCGCCCGCTCCAACTCGATCGCCAGTGCGACCTTCTTCTCCATCGGGGTGGAGTGCACGCCGTCGTCCCACAGATCCATCTCCACGGCGTCGACGCCGTCCGGTGCGGCCAGAACCACATCGGGGTCGGGTGTGGCGAAGCGGGCATTGTCGCGGGCGTCCGCCAGTGTGGCTGCGACAACCTCCGGCTCGAGCGAGCCCGCCCACGCGAAACCGACCTGGCTGCCGGCGCCCTCGGCGTCCCCGACCACGACTCGGATGCCGACCCCCGAAGAGTCGGCCGAGGTCAGCGACTCCACCTCGCCCTCGTAGGCGGCGACCTCGGTTTCCGTGCCCCGGGTCACGTAGACCTCCATGCCCTCCCCAGGCAACGCCCGCCCGACGACGTCGTGGGCCAGGTCCAGCAATTCGTCGCTCACGCCGTGCCTCCGAGCGTCACGCCCGTGATGCGCAGCGTCGCCTGCCCACAGCCGACGGGGACGCTCTGCCCCGCCTTGCCGCAGGTGCCGGGCGTCATGTCGAAGTCGGTGGCCACCGCGTCAATGCGGCGTAGCACCTCCGGTCCGTTGCCGATCAGGTTGGCGTCGCGCAAGGGCTCGGTGATGCGACCCCCCTCAATGAGGTAGGCCTCGGTCGTCCCGAAGACGAAGTCGCCGGTCGCCGTGTTGACCTGCCCGCCGCCGAGCTTCTTCACGTAGACCCCCGACGGTGTCTGGGCGACGATCTCTTCGGGATCCTCCGTGCCGGCGAGGAGGTAGGTGTTGGTCATCCGCACCATCGGCAGGTGCTGGTAGCTCTGGCGGCGCCCGTTGCCCGAGGAGGTGCGACCCTCCTTGCGTGCCCGCAGCCAATCCCACATGTAGTCCGTGAGGATCCCGTTCTCAATAAGGACGTTGCGACCGGGCAGGCACCCCTCGTCGTCGACGGCGAAGTTGCCCCACTCCCCCAGCACCGTGCCGTCATCGACCAACGTCACGAGCGGGCTGGCCACCAGCTGCCCGACCTGGCCGGTGTAGACGGACGAATCCTTGACGATGTGGTCGGCCTCGAGCCCATGGCCGCACGCCTCGTGGAACAAGATGCCGCCGCTGCCGCCCGCCAGCACGATCGGTACCTCTCCCGACGGCGCCGGGCGAGCCGACAGCTTGGCCAGCGCCCGCGCCGCCGCGGCCTCCGCGATGTCCTCCACCCGGTGGCGTTCGAAGGTCTCGTATCCCTCCGTGCGGCCGAGGGACTCGTAGCCCGTCTGCATGCCGGTGTCCCCATTGGCCACACAGGTCACGTTGAAGCGAGTGCGGATCTGCTCGTCCTGGGCGAACAACCCGTCCGAGTTGGCGACGAGGATCCGCCGCCGGCTGTCGCCGCAGCCGACCGAGACCTGGGTGATGGCGTCGCCCGCGGCCCGGGCGGCGTCGTCGGCCCGCGTGAGCAGCTCGAGCTTGCGCACCTTGTCCACCGAATCCGGGGCCGTGCGGTCTCCGCGCCCGTAGGAGGACAAGGAGTCGAGGGCCACGGTCCGCACGCCGTCCCCGCCCTGTCGGGCCACCGCAGCAGCCGCCGTGGCCGCCGCCATCAGCCCCGCCTCACTCAGGTCGGCGGTGTGGGCGAAGCCGGTCGTCTCGCCGTCGACGACCCGGATCCCGGCGCCGCGTGAGCGGCCCGAGGAGAGCTCCTCGACCCGGCGGTCATCGAGCAGGGCGCCGGCCGTCACGGCATCTTCGGCGAAGACCTCCGCCATGTCGCCACCGCCGACCAAGGCGGTGGACAGGACGCGTTCGAGCACGTCAGGGTCGATGAGGGCGGTGTCGGTCACGGCGGTATCGTAATCGTCGTGCCTCCCGATCCATCCCAGCCGCCGACCGCAGCCGGGCACGGACCGCACGCCGGGCTGACTGCGCAACTCGAGCTGACCATCGCCGCCGAGGACACCGCCGAACATTTTCGGTCGGGCGACGTTCCGGTGCTCGCCACCCCCCGCCTCATCGCCCTGTGCGAGGAGGCCACCTGCCGGGCCACCGACGGGCACCTCAACGAGGCGCAGTCGAGCGTGGCCACCCGGGTGCAATTCGACCATCTCGCCCCCGTGGGAGTGGGCTCCGTCGTGTTGGCCGAGGCCACGCTGGTCAAGGTCGAAGGGCGGCGCCTGATCTTCACGGTGTCGGCGGCACGGCTCGAAGGCGACGGGGGCGGGCTCGTGGGGGCGGGTCGTGTCACGCGGGTCGTCGTCGACCGGTCCACCTTTCTCGCCAAGGCGGGCGCCGCGGGCCCGTCCTGAGCGCGACCCCGCCCACCACCGAGGGGCCGGGCCTGCTGGCGGGAGCCGGCCCGGTGGTGGCGTCGTTCGCCACGTTCGGCCTCTTCTGGGGCAGCTGGGCCGTCATGTTGTTCAACATCCAGCACACCTTCTCGCTCAACGATGCGCAGCTGGGCCTGTTGCTGGCGGTGGCCATTGCCGTGGCCGGAGCATCCAGCGCGGTCATGGCGCACTTCTGTGACCGGGTCGGTGCGCGCCGGCTCCTGTGGGTCGCCCTCCTCGCCTGGTCGGTGCTGCTCTGCCTTTTGGCACTCACCCGTGACACGTGGACCTTCGCGGTCGTGCTCGTCCTGGTGGAGGTGGCGGGCGGCTCCATCGACACGGCTATGAACGCGGAGGCGTCGCACCGCCTGATGAGCAGCCCCAAGGCATTGGTGCGCCTCCACGCCTTGTTCAACACCGGGGCGCTCGTCGGCGCCGCTGCCGCCGCCCTGATCATCCACGCCGGCATCTCCTGGCGCTGGGTCTGGCCCGGCATCGCGGTCGTCGCCCTGAGCGTGGGCGTGTGGGCCCTTGTCACCGATCCCGGTACCGCTCTGGCGCCCGCTGACTCGGGCACCGCATCGGCTCACTCCTCTCGGCACCCGTTGCGCCGGCTGCGCCGCGACGGGCTGCTCATGCTGCTGGCGGTGTTCGCCCTAGCGGAGATCACGGAGGGCGGAGTCGACACGTGGGGCGTGCTCTACCTGCGCAACCATCTGGCCACGGGGGTGTTGCTCGGGGCCGGGGCTTATGTCGTGGGCCAACTGGTCGCCGCCACCACCCGCGGGGCAGGGGGCCATCTGCTCGGCCGGCTCTCCACCCGCCGGGCCCTCATCACCGGCGGCTGTGTCGCCGGCGCGGGCATCCTTCTCGAATCTCTCACGTCCGTTTCGGGCGTTGCTGCGTTCGGGCTGGCCCTGGGTGCCGGTGGCGCCTCGCTGTTCTGGCCGCTGGTCATGAGCACGGTCAGCCGGATGGCGTCCCAGGTGGTGAGTGCGGTGGGGGCATTCACCGCGGCCGGGTACGTCGGCTGGGTCGCCGGCGCACCCATTGTCGGGTGGATCTCGCAGAACCTGGGGCCGGCCCGCGGCCTCCAGGTCCTGGCCCTGGCATCCTTCGGCGTCGCCGTGTGCACTGTGCTGAGCCCCAGACGCAGGGAAGGCGTCCAGGCCAGCGGGTAGCCTGAAGCCATCGCCATGATCCTGCCAAGCATTGAGACGCCCGCCGATCTCAAGGGCCTGAACGAAGACGAACTCGTCGAGCTGTGCGAGGAGATCAGGACCTTCATCGTCGACACCGTGACGACCACCGGGGGGCATCTCGGCTCCAACCTCGGCGCCGTCGAGCTGACGCTCGCGCTCCACCGCGTCTTCGACTCACCCCGTGATGTCGTGCTGTGGGACACCGGCCACCAGGCCTACGTACACAAGCTCCTGACCGGCCGACGCTACGGCTTCAAGACCCTGAAGCAGGCGGGCGGGATGTCCGGCTACCCCAACCGGGCCGAGTCCGAGCACGACTGGATTGAGAACAGCCACGCGTCCACCGCTCTCTCCTATGCCCACGGCATCGCCAGCGCGTTCGAGCTCCGAGGCATCGACGGCGAGCGCAAGGTGGTGGCGGTCGTCGGTGACGGCGCTCTCACGGGCGGCATGGCCTACGAAGCCTTGAACAACCTGGGGCATTCGGGGCGACGGGTCGTCATTGTGCTGAACGACAACGGGCGCTCCTACGCGCCCACCGTCTCCCAGCTCTCCCAGAGCCTGACGACCCTGCGCCTGAATCCCACCTACACCGCGGCTCGAGAGCGCCTGCGACTCCGTCTGCGCGAGCTGCCCGCCCTGGGCGAGCTGGCCTATTCGGGCGTCCACTCGGTGACCAGCGCGTTGCGCGACATGGTGGCGCCGCACACCTTCTTCGAGGCGCTGGGCGTGCGCTACGCCGGGCCGATCGACGGTCACGACATCGAGCACATGGAACAAGCCTTCAGGAACGCCGCCGAGTGGGACGGCCCGATCGTCGTCCACGTGCTCACCCAGAAGGGCCGCGGCTACGCCCCCGCCGAAGACGACGACATTCAGCGCCTGCACGACGTCAAGGCAACCAAACCGGTCACGCTCGAGAACACCGTGGGAAACTCGGCCGGGCGGGCGGTGGGCGGCTCCGCCAGCTCCGACGGTGGTGGCATCACCTCGCTGGGCTCGACACCCGAGAGCACGTCCGACGAGTCTCCCCAGCGCGCCAGCACGTACACCGATGCCTTCACCCGGGCTTTGCTCGCCGTCGCGGAAGACGACGAACGCATCGTGGCACTCACTGCGGCCATGCCCGGGCCGACAGGACTCCTGGCCTTTCAGGCCCGCTTCCCCGACCGCTTCTTCGATGTCGGCATTGCCGAGCAACACGCGGCGACCGCGGCTGCGGGCATGGCCATGGCGGGTCTGCGACCCGTGGTGGCGGTGTACTCCACGTTCTGGTCGCGCTCGTTCGACCAGGCGAACCTCGACGTGGGGCTGCACGGCTGCCCGGTGGTGTTCGTGCTCGACCGCGCGGGCATCACCGGTGACGACGGGCCGAGCCATCACGGCATCCTCGACCTGGCCCTGGCACTGTCCATCCCGGGCATGACGGTCTTCGCGCCATCGTCGGCCGAGGACGTGGAGCCCATGCTGCGTGCCGCGCTCGAACTGCCCGGTCCCTCCACCATCCGCGTCCCGAAGACGGCGCCGCGCCATGTGAAACCGGGAGACGTGGGGAGCGGGCTCCAAGCGCGCCAACTGCGTGAAGGTGACGGGTCGGTCTGCCTGCTCGGAGTCGGCAAGGCGGTCGGGGCCTGCCTGACTGCCGCCGACAGGCTGACCGCGGAGGGAATCGACACCACCGTCTGGGACGTGCGGGTCGTTTCACCCCCCGACATCGCCATGCTCGAGGATGCGGCCCGCCACCGCTTGGTCGTGACGGCGGAGGACGGCGTCCGCCATGGAGGCGCCGGGGCCTTTCTTCTCGACGCCATGGCGGCCCAGACGGAGTCGGCGGGTCTGCCCGTGCCGGCGACCCGGATCCTCGGGGTCCCGCGCCAGTACCTCGCCCAGGGCAGGGCGGACGACATCCTCGCCAGCCTCGGCCTCGACGGCGCCGGCATCGCCGAGAGCATCCGCCAGGTCAGGCTGGGCGTCCCCGCTGAGCCCCGGCCGGACTGACCGCGGTCCAACCCAGGCGGGATCCGGATCTCGCCGGCTCGGATCCGGGGGCGGCCTCGGTTGTGCAGTGTCGAAGTCGGCGTCCCGGTCTCAGTCTCGGCATCTCAGTCTCGGACTCGCCGTCGCGGCCGTACGAAGGCCAGCAGCGCGACACCGACCAACACCATGAGCAAGCCCGCGAGCGCAAGCGTTCGATCGGCGGAGGTGAATCCGGACGCGGCCAACTGTGCGCTTTGAGCGGCGGCGGCGGCCTCCGTGTAGGTGTTGGTGAAGGTGACGACGGTGGCGACGGACGCGGAGTCACTCCCCACGCTCAGTGCGGACAGGGATCCCTGCGTGGCCGACCCGTTCGTCGTCACGGTGGATGTCGTCGCGACACTCGCAGCCGAGGTCGCGCCATTCGCCGTTTCGGCGATCTGGCACACAGCCGGGAACGGGATGGACAGAGCCGCGGGTAGTCCTGCCGGCGTCGGTTCTCCCGGCGTGACGGTCAGGGTGGCGGAGGCACCGTCGTCACACGAGGCGGTCATGGTCGCGGCACCATTCTGTGCTGCGGTGTCGCCGCCTATCACCTTGATGAGGTTGAGCGAACTCGGCGCCACCAGCTGGTACACGAAATCACATGTCAGAACGGGCGCGGCCGCCGTCCCCAGGTCCACCTGCAGCTGGTCCGGCCCCACCGCCGTCACCGGCTCGCTGGCGTTGCAGGTCGGGTCTGCTGCGAGGACCCAATGCCCGTCCGAACTGAGGTCGGGCGCCAACGGCTGAATGATCCAGGTTCCCAACAGCGGGTTCGAGCTGTCACCGGTCGCCACGGTCGGCGATCCTGCCGTCGTGGTGGTGGCCGACTGTGTGAGCACCTCGCCGTCGGGTGCGTTCATCCGGGCGCCGAATGTGCCCGTCCCGCCGAGGGTCGTGAACCGCACGACCAGCCCTCCGGTGGCCTGGAGTTCGTTGGTGAAGAGGCAGACGGCGCCGCCGCCCGAGGGGACGGTGACGGTGACCGTCGGACCGGTTCCCACTTGAGGCGGATTCCCCGTGCTGACGCAGACCGTCCCGACCAGAGCCCACTTCCAGCCGGGGAGCGGCGTCGGGAGATTCTCGGCCACCGTCCAGTTGCCGGCCGTGAGGTTCGGGATCGTGCCTGTGCCCGCGTTCTGGTTCCCCGGCTGGACGCTCAGGCTCACCGTCGACGTCGCGTTGGCGGGGCTCGTCACCGTATAGGTGAAGGCTTGCGGCAAGACCCCTGGCGCCACCGGGCGCCCGTCCGACGTGATGATCTCCTTGTTGATCGCCCCGCTGCCCGTGGGCGGCGGGGCGAGTCCGTTCGTAAAGGTGCAGGTCACGGTGTCCGCTGCCGCCAACGTGATGTTGACCTGGTCGTTGTTGCCGGGCGCGGTGGAGTTCGGATCGTTGCCCGAATAGGTGAAGCTGCTCCCGCCCGTCTGCGAGGTGCACGCGAGCCCGACGAGCTGGAACCCGTCGGGGACCGTCTCAGCCGCCGTCCAGGCCGGATTGCTACCTGTCTCGCCCCGGACAAAGGACTCGTTGGCGGTGGTCGCTCCGGCAGGGACCGTGACCGAGAATGCGCCGCCCGGGTTGTAGGAAACAGAACCGGAGAAATCGAATGTCTGTGGAGCAGGCAACGCGGTCACCAGGCTCTTCTGGATCACGATGGTGCCCGCAGTCGGTGGAGGCCGGACGTAGAAGGCGAAACAGAAGACATGGGACATCCCCGAAGGGAATCCGACCCACTCGACGTTGTCACCGTTGAGGTTGTCACTGGCGCACCGGAGAGCAGCGAAACCGTACTGTTCCCCGAGGCCGTTAAGTGGTTGCGACGGCGTCCCGCCCATCACCCAGAGACCACCAGTGCTCGCAAGTGACAGCTCCGCTGCCGTGAGCGTGAAGGTCGTCGCCCCGGCGATCTGCTGGCCCGTGGGATTGCCGTTCTGATCGAGGAGCGGCGTCGACGTCTGGGTGGTGACCTGGCGGTCGTTGACGCCCGACGTTCCGGTGACGTAACTCAAATTGGTCCCTGGGGCGTTGGCCGCGATACCGGTACCGAAGGCGAACGTCCAATTGGGCAGCGGCGCGCACGACGTCTGGGGTGCCATCCCGTCCTCGACGGCAGGGTCCACTGCCACAAAGTTGGTGTACGGCGAGTCCGGGCCGAGATCCTGGAGCGACTCCATAATGTTGTTGCGGCTCCGGTTGGCGAACACATCCGAGTACGTCGGGCAGACCCGGGCCGCCATGGTGACGCTGTACTGCGCGGCGCCATTTACCTCGGCCGCCGCAGGTTGGGCGGCACCGATGCGGGGAACGGCAACGGCCACGAGAGACAGGGCGAGCCCTCCGACCAGCGACGCCGCAAGCACGCACCTGAGCATCCCCCTGGCTGTCATTTCCAGCAACGCTACTGCTGTGTGAGCGCAGCGGAGGACAACCGACACACAAAGCGATCGACTGCGCCCCGCGCCCCGCTCCGCGGTCGGTTGCCCTAGACCGAATTGGCGCCGTTCTGTCGCACGAAATCGTTCACGGCGTAGTACGCCTCAATGGATTCGCCGGCATCGCCCCAGAAGCCTTCCTGAATGTCGTGGGCCATCTGGCCCTTGCCGACGAAGTGGTTGTTCACATCCGTGATCTCGAGCTCGCCGCGACCGGATGGTTCGAGATCGCCGATGATGTCGAAGACCCCTGCCTCGTAGCAGTAGATCCCGGTCACGCAGTAGTCCGAGGCGGGATGCTCGGGCTTCTCGTCAATGTGGGTGACGCGGCCGTCCGGGCCGAAGACGGGCACGCCGAGGTGCCGCAGGTGCTCGGGCTCGGTCACCCTCGACAGCAGAATGCGGGCGCCGACCGGGTCGGAGCGGAACGCGTCGACCACCGGCCGGATGGATCGCTCGACGATGTTGTCGGCCAGCATGACGAGCACCGGCCCGCCCTCGGCGAAATGGGCCGCGAGCCCGAGCGCCTCGGCGATCCCACCCGCCTTCTCCTGGTATGCATAGGACAGCTGGTTGATGCCGTACTCTCGCCCATTGCCGAGCAGGCGGAGGAACTCGCCCGCATGGGTCCCGCCGGTGACGAGCATGATCTCGTCAATGCCGCTGGACACCACGGCCTCAATCGACCACGCGATCATCGGACGGTCGTAAATGGGCAGGAGATGCTTGTTCGTGATCCGGGTCAGGGGATAGAGCCGCGACCCCGTCCCCCCGGCGAGGATCACGCCCTTCACGTCCGCGCTCCCGCCGGCGGCGCCGTTGGCATGACTGCTTTCTAGTCGAACGTGAGCACGCCACGCGCGACGCGGCCCGCGTGCATCTCGTCGACGACCTCGCCGAAGCGGTCGAGGGGCCGGGTCAGCGACACCAGCTCGTCGAGCATGAGCAGACCGGACTTGTAGAAATCGATCATGAGCGGGATGTCGTGATGGGGGCGGGCCGAGCCGTAGCGGCAGCCGAGCAGCCCGCGATCGACGTAGGCCAGCGCGTTGACGTCCACCGACACCTCCGTGCCGCGGGGCGGAATGCCGATGGCGACCGCGTTGCCGGCCCAGTCGAGACAGTCGAGAGCGCTCCGGAGCACGGCCGGGTGGCCGACGCAGTCGAAGGCCCATGTGACCCCACCGAGCGGGAAGAGCGCGCCGGCGGCCGACTCCCGGTTGGCCGGAACGAGGTCGCGTACGGCTGCTGCGGCGTCGCCCGCGCCGGCGTCGACGAAGTGGGTGGCGCCGAACTGCCGTCCGAGCTTCTCTTTGGCGGCCACGGTGTCGACCGCCACAATCCGGGTCGCCCCCGCGATGCGCAGCCCCTGAATGACGTTCAGGCCCACGCCGCCGACGCCGAAGACCGCCGCCGTGTCACCCGGCTTCACCTTGGCCCGGTTCAGGACCGCACCGACGCCCGTCAGCACACCGCAGCCGATGAGACAGGCCGACGAGAGCGGGACGTCCTTGGGAATGCGCACGGCCTGGACCTCGCTGACGATCGTGACCTCGGAGAAGACGGATGCGGCCGCGAAGTTCGACGCCGGCTCCCCCTTGAAGGTGAAGGGCGTCGAAATGTTGCCCAGGGAGCTCTTGCACCACGTCGGGTGGCCGGTCCCGCAGGCCCGGCACGCGCCACAGCTCGCCAGGGTGGCGATCACCACGTGGTCGCCCGGCTTCACGGAACGCACGGCGTCGCCGACGGCTTCGACGATGCCGGCGCCTTCGTGGCCGAGCACGGCCGGGGCCGGGAACGGGATCGTCCCGTCGATCACCGATAGATCGGAATGGCACACCCCCGCCGCCTGCATGCGCACCTGCACTTCACTGGGCCCGGGACCCCGCACCTCCAGCGCGTCGGTGACCTCGACGCCCTCCCCGGTGTAGACGATGCCTCGCATTGTGTGCTCCTCTCGTTTCCTACGACTCGTTGGTGACCACGGTGTCCGCGTCCGCCGCGTGGCGTTGGCGGAGCTCTCGCTTGAGGACCTTCCCGCTGGCGTTCACGGGCAGCACATTGAGCACGACGACGCTGCGTGGCACTTTGTAGTTGGCCATGGCTCCCCGGGACCAGCTGAGAATCGAGCGTCCGAGCGCCACGGGGTCGGCGCTCGCCGCCGCCGCCGTGGGGACGACGTAGGCACAGCCCACTTCGCCCATCCGTTCGTCGGGCACGCCGACCACCGCCACCTGGCCCACCGCCTCGTGGCCGCGCAGGATGGCTTCGATCTCCGCCGGGTACGCGTTGAAGCCGCCCACGACGAACATGTCCTTGACCCGGTCGGTGATGGTGACGTTGCCGGCGGCGTCGAGCACACCGATGTCGCCGGTGTGCAACCACCCCTCGCCGTCGATCGCCTCGGCCGTCGCCGCCTCGTTGCCCCAGTAGCCCGGCATCACCGTGTAGCCCCGCACCACGATCTCACCCGGCTGACCCGGTGCCACGGTGCGTCCGCCGGCCACGGCCCGGACCTCCAGGCCGGGAATGGCCCGACCCGAAGTGGCGGCCACGACCTCGGGGGGATCGCTGCGCCGGCACATGGTCACGGTCCCGCACGACTCCGTGAGGCCGTAGGCGGTCAGGACCGTGTCGAAGCCGAGCTCGTCCCGCATCGCCTGGACCAGCTCGACCGGCACGACGGCCGCGCCGGTGACCCCGAGCCGGAGGGACGACAGGTCGTGCTCGGCGCGCCGGGGGTCCGACAGCAGGGTCTGGTAGAGCGTCGGTGGCCCGGGCAGCACACTGATGCGCTCGCTCCCGATGCGTGCCATGACTGCCGTGGGGTCGAAGACCGGCTCCGGCACCACGGTGGCGCCGGCCATGAGGCAGGCGAGGATGCCCGCCTTGTACCCGAAGGTGTGGAAGAAGGGGTTGACGACGAGGTAGCGGTCGCCCGCCGCCAGCCCGACGATGGACGACCACGTCCCAAACGTGCGCAGCGACTGCGCGTGCGTCGCCGCCGCACCCTTTGGGTGGCCGGTGGTACCCGAGGTGAAGATGAGATCCGAGACGTCGTCGGGCTGCACGGCGGCGGCCCGCGCCGCCGATGCGGCGGGATCGATGTCCTCCCCCGCCTGCAGGAAAGCTTGGATGCCCGTCACCGGCACCGCGCCGACCGGGCTGGGGTCCGCACCCGCACCCTCGTCGCGCAGAAGGATGATGCGGGCGAGGTCCCCCGTGTCTTGACCCGCCACCATGGCGGGATAGTCGAACCCGAGGAAGCCCCGCACGGTCACCAGCGTCGTCGCACCGGCGTTGCGAACGATGTACGCCGCCTCGCCACCCCTGAACCGCGTGTTCAGCGGCACCAGCACCGCGCCTGCGCGCAGCAGTCCGAGCGCGGCGAGCATCCACTCGGCGCAGTTCGGAGCCCACAGGGCGGCCCGGTCCCCCGCCCCGACGCCGGCGGCCATGAAGCCGCGGGCATAGCGGTCGACCTCCGGGGCCAACTGCGCGTAGGTCAAGCGCCGTTCCCCGTCCACCAATGCCTCCGTGGTGCCGTGGCGGCGTGCCGCGTCGTCCACCAGGCGGGGCACCGTGCCCCAGATGAGGTCGGCCCGCGGGTCCTCCTGGTCGGCCGGCGCGCCGCCGATCCCACCGCTCGCGGGAGATGGACTCACGGGTGCTGGCTGCTCACGGAGATGACCTCTCCGGAGAGGTAGGACGAATAGTCGCTGGCCAGGAACACAATGACGTTGGCCACCTCCCACGTCTCGGCGCCGCGGCCGAACAGCTCGCGGCGGCGCAGCACGGCGAGGTCCTCGTCGGGGATGGCCCGGTTCAGGAACGGGTGCTCGGCCAGGCTGGGCGACACCGCGTTGACCCTGACTCCGGCCGGAGCCGCCTCGGCGGCGGCGCAGCGCGTGAGGGCCATGACCCCGGCCTTGGCCGCCGCGTAGTGGGCCTGGCCCGGTTGGGCCCGCCAGCCGAGGACCGAAGCGTTGTTGACGATGATGCCCGCCTTCTGCGGCAGCATCCGGGTGAGCGCGGCGCGGGTGCAGCGGAACGTGCCCGTCAACGTGATGTCGAGCACGGTGGACCACTGCTCGTCCGTCATCTCGACCAGCGGCACTGTGCCACCGAGCCCGGCGTTGTGCACCGCGACGTCAATGCGGCCGAACCGTTCGAGGGCCCCGTCGTAGAGCGCACCGACCTGCGTCTCGTCCCGCACGTCGCAGGCCAGCGCGTGCACCCGCGCCGGTCCTTCCGCCCCGAGCTGCCCGGCCAGCTGCTCGGCGGTCTCACCCAGCCGCCGGGCGTGCGCATCCGAGAGAAGGACCGACGCCCCCTCCTCCAGGCAGCGTCGGGCCGTCGCCGACCCGATGCCGGTCCCGGCCGCCGCCGTCACGACGACGACCTTGCCGTCCAACAGCCCGTGGCCGCCCGGCGCCGGTGGCGGGGGCGGCGGATCGAAGGACGCATTGAGGTTGGTGCTCACGCCACCCCTTTTGGTTCGGGCGGCAGGCCGAGCACCCGCTCACCGATGATGTTGCGCTGGATCTCGTTGGACCCACCGTAAATGGTCTCGGAGCGGGCGAAGAGAAAAGAGCGCTGGAGCTCGCCGAGGCCGTACCACCCGTTCTCGGGCAGGGCCTCACCGTCCAGGACGCTCGCCGCCGGTCCCAGGACGTCCATGGCCAGCTCGCCGAGCCGGCGGTGCCAGCTCCCCCAGTACAGCTTGGCGATGGAGGCCTCGGGGGGCGCCACGGGACCGTCGACTCCGGCCAGGCTGCGCAGAGTGTTGTAGCGCATGATGGTCAGCTCAATGTGGGCCTGGGCCAGCCGTTGGCGCACCACGGGGCGGCGGGCGGCGCCGTTCTCCTCGGCCAGTTGCACCAGGCGGTCGAGCTCGCGGCGGAAGCCGAGTTGAAAACCCAACAGGGCGACGCCGCGTTCGAAGGCCAGGGTGGCCAGCGCGACGCGCCAACCCTCGCCGACCCCGCCCACGACATTGTCGACATGGGTGCGGGCTCCGTCGAAGAACACCTCGTTGAACTCGCTGGTGCGCGTCAGCTGGGTGATCGGACGCACGGTGATGCCGGGCTGGTCCATCGGCACCAACAGATAGGACAGTCCTTTGTGGCGCGCCGACTCAGCGTCGGTCCGGCACACGACGAAGCACCAGTCCGCCAGGTGGGCCAGCGAGGTCCAGACCTTCTGCCCCGTGATCACCCACTGGTTGCCGTCACGAACGGCCCTGGTCTTGACGTTGGCCAGGTCGCTGCCGGCGTCCGGCTCGGAGTAGCCCTGGCACCACAGCTCGGCGCCCTCCCGGATCGGTGGCAGGAAGCGGGCCTGCTGCTCGGGCGTGCCGTAATGGATCAGGGTCGGGCCGAGCAGCCCCTCGCCCATGACGTTGACCCGACCGGGCGCCGCGGCACGGGCGTACTCCTCGTTGAAGATGACCTGCTCGGTCATGGTGGCGCCCCGGCCCCCGAATTCGGCCGGCCAGCCCAGGCCGGTCCAGCCGCCCCCCGCCAGCACCTTCTCCCAGCGCCGCCGTACCTCGAAACCGAAGGTCTCGTCGCCCGAGCCCCCCCGGCCCCCCAACTCGGCAAAATCCCCCACGAGGTGCTCGTGCAGGAAGCTCCTGACCTCCTGGCGGAACGCCACGTCCTCGGGGCGGTCGCGCAGATCCATCGCCGGGGAGCGTAGCCAAGCCTGCAAGCCCGATCTGACGGGCCGTCAGATCGGAGCCGTGGCCTCCTGCCCGACCAGCTCCACCCGTTCGACCAGTGTGGGGGGCAGTCCCACCTCACGCAACAGATCGGTCACCAGCTCCGTTCCCACGGCGCCCTCGTAGGGCGGTACCGCTGCGGGCGAGACGGCCGGCCGAGCCTGGAATACTGGCCGGCACAGCACCGGTACAGCACGGGCACAGCTCGGCACGGCCCGGGCACCACGGCACGAGCGGCGTGTCGGGAGGGAGGGAGACATGGCCTATTCCGAGGGCCGGATCGTCCACGACGCCGACGCCCACATCATGGAGACCCCCACCTGGCTGCGGGACCACGCCGAGGCGGCCTACCGGGACCGGATGCCCGTCCTGCGCTACCCAGGCGGGAACGAGCTGCGCCAGACGGGCGACCCGGCCGAGCAACAGCGCGACCTCGTGGCTGCCTTCGACGCGCTGCGGGCACGGCACGCCACGCCCGAGTACCGCGCCGACGAGCAGGCGGAGATCATGGCGCGCAAGAACTTCGCCGCCACCGGATCCTTCATTCCCGAAGACCGCTCGCGCGCCCTCGATCTCCTGGGCTTCTCGAGCCAGCTCGTCTTCAACACGTTCCACAACGGACGCCTGCACGACATGGAGCACACCGACGCCGACCTGGCCTACGCCGCCGCGCGCGCCCACAACCGGGGCATGATCGAGTTCTGCTCGGTCGACCCGCGCCTGTTGCCGTCGCTGTACGTCCCGCTGGCCGACCCGGCCCGGGCCGTCGCCGCCACCGAGGACGCGCTGGCCCAGGGCGCCGCGGCCCTCCTGATCGCCTCGGGGTGCCCGCCGCGGCACTCGCCCAGCCACACCGACTTGTTCGGCGTGTGGGCCCGGGCTGAGGAGGCGGGCATCCCGGTGGTCTTCCACGTCGGGGGCACGGGGACCCTCATCGACCCCAACTACTTCGTCAACGGCAAACCCGTGCCGCCGGACTTCCACGGAGGCGAGGAGAACTTCCGCTCGGTCGACTACATGGGGATCCCCGTCCCGCCGGCCCAGACGCTGGCCACGCTCATCTTCGACGGGGTGCTCGAGGCGTTCCCGGACCTGCGCATCGGGGTGATCGAGCAGGGCGCCATCTGGGTGCCGTCGTGGCTGCGCCAGATGGAGTCCGCCTTCGAGGCCTTCCACCGCCACGAGGAACGCCTGCAGGCGCTGTCGCTCCGCCCGAGCGAGTACGTGCACCGGCAGTGCCGGTTCACGCCCTATCCGACCGAGGACGTGGGCTGGATTGTGGAGCAGGCCGGCGCCGACCTCGTGCTCTTCTCCTCCGACTACCCGCACGTGGAGGGCGGACGCAAGCCGCTCGAGCGCTTCGAGGCCTCGCTCGGCCCCGCCGATGCCGAGGTACGCCGACAGTTCTACGCCGACAACTTCCTCTTCCTCATGGGCAACGCGGCCGCCGCCCTGGCGGCCTGAAAGGTCCGACATGTTCACCCGCAGACGCGCCACCGACGATGCCGGCTTCGCCGTCACCAAGACCGACGATGAGTGGAAGGCGGCGCTCTCGGCCGAGCGCTATGCCGTCCTCCGCCGGGCCGGCACGGAGCCGCCGTGGTCGGGCGATCTGCTCCACGTGGACGGTGCGGGGGTTTTCCGCTGTGCTGGTTGCGGTGCCGAGCTCTTCGACACCGAGGCCAAGTTCGAATCCGGCACCGGATGGCCCAGCTTCGACCGGGCCCGCGTCACCGGGACGGTCCTCGAACGCAAGGAGCGCTCCTTCGGCATGGCGCGGACCGAGATCCTGTGCGCCCGGTGCGGCGGCCACTTGGGGCACGTCTTCGCCGATGGGCCGACCGACACCGGGCGGCGCTACTGCGTCAACTCGCTCTCGCTGACGTACGCGCCCGGGGACGACGCCCCCGAAGCAGACGGACCGTCCGGCGAATCCTGAGGGTCAGCCGGACGACGCCCGGCGACGACGCAGCGCGGCCTGATTCCGCAGCAACGTCGCGCCGGCACACGCCGCGGCGCCTGCGATCGCACCCACCGCGATGGGCGGGTCGACCGCAAGGCGTGCCGTTGCCCCGGCGACGTGGGCCGCCAGCCCTGGCCATCCGGATGTGGTGATCACCCACGGCATCACGAGGCCTCCACCGCCAAGGCGTCGGCCCCTTCGGCGTCGGCGTTCTCGGGGGAGACCGCCCCGCGCCGCTCCACCTTGTGGACGTCGGCCGTGGCGAAGCGCAGGCTGGCGCCCACCTCGTCGGCCGTGATCTCCACCTTGGAGCGGTGCTCCCCCTCCTCGGTCTCCCAGGTCCGGTGCTCCAGGCGGCCGGTGACGACGACCCGCATGCCCTTGGTCAGGCTGAGGGCCACGTTCTCGGCCAGATCGCGCCAGCAGATGACGTCGAAGAAGGAGGTGGACTCCTGCCATTCCTGGGTCGAACGGTCCTGCCAGCGCCGGTTCACGGCGACGCCGAGCTGGGCCGTCGCCTGCCCTTCGCGGGTGTAACGGATTTCAGGCTCCCGGGTCAGATTCCCCGTGATCGTCGTGGTGTTGGCCATTTGGCATCCTCCCTTTTGTGCACGCCCTCACTGCGAGGACGCGGCACAGCGTGGCGGACGCTCCTTGCCGCGAACCTTGCCGCGAACCTTGCCGGCGCGGGAAAATACGACCGAGCCGGGCTTGGCTAGGGCTTGGGCTTCATCCCCAGGCAGCGGAGAACGAACGCGCCGAAGCGCCCCGGCTTGTTCTCCTGGCGGTGATCGGCCGAATGCCCGTACCGCGACCCGAACGCGCCGCCCGAGCCCCCCGTCAGGCCCTGCGCGGGCAACGTGTTGGGCTCCTCGTACTTCGGAACCTTGGCCAGATGCCGCTTCTGCTTCCTGGGCTTGTCGCCGGCGCTTCCCATGGCCTCAGTCTGACTCAGATGGCGACGCGGCCCGGTCAACCCTCCACCCCGCACAGGGGCGCCGCGCAGACCGTGCAGGCCGTTCTCTCATCGACCGCCGTCGCGATCGGCCCGGAGCATGCGGCCACCGAGGACGTAGAGCACCACACCGATGACGAGCGAGCCCACAATGATCCAACGGACGACCGCCGTCTCCGCCGACGTCGGCGCCCCGTTCGAGCTGATCTCGGCGAAGCCCCCGCCGATGACCAGGGCCGCGAACGCCAGGATGCCGCAGACCAGCGAGCCCTTGCGTGCGTTGTTGCAGAAGAAGCGGGATCGTGAGAGGTCTGGGTTCGAGCCGTTCGAGCGACCGCGCTGGCGCGGGTCCGTCACGCCCCGCCCTCCCCACCCGGGGGCGCGTCGATCGCAGCGCTGTGCCCGGCTTCCTGCATCGTCGTGCAACGTACCGCACGTCCATCGGCGTGCCCCTTTCGTGCAACCCGATGGCACCCCGATCAACCCGCACGAGGGCTAGGTTGCCCCGGGTGGGGGACGTGGGCGGGGGCCTCATGGAGGATGCGCCGGCGGCGGCGCGCGCCGAGCCGTCGGTCGCACGTCGGCCGGCGCGGGCGAGCCGCCGGGAGTTCTGGCGCTCCCCGCCCGATCAACCGCGCTGGGCCCGACCTGCCCTCCTCCTCATCGCCGCGTCGGCGCTCCTCTCCTACAGCTGGGGCAGCGGGAGCGCCCGACTCGAGACGTTCTACGGCGCAGCCGTGCGCAGCATGTCGCAGAGCTGGCACGACTTCTTCTTCGGCGCCTTCGACCCGTGGGGCACGGTCTCGGTCGACAAGTTGCCCGGTGCCTTCTGGCTGCAGGCCTTGTCCGTCCGCCTCTTCGGCTTCCACATCTGGGCCATGGTGCTGCCACAAGCCATCGAAGGGACGTTGACCGTCTTGGTTCTCTACCGCGCCGTACGCCGGGTCGGCGGCGCCGGGGCCGGACTCGTGGCGGCCGCCGCCCTGGCCACGACGCCGGTCACCATCCTGCTGAACCGCGGCAACATCTCTGACTCGCTCCTGATCCTGCTGCTGGTGCTGGCGGCGGATGCCACGACGTCCGCCTTCATGAGGGGGCGGCTGCAATCCCTCGTCCTCGCGGGCGTTTGGGTCGGCCTCGCCTTCCAGGCCAAAATGCTCCAGGCCTGGGTCGTCCTGCCGGCGCTCTTCCTCGTCTACATCCTGGCGGCACCGGTGGCCAGCCTGGAACGCCGCGTCGGGCAGGTCGCGCTCTCCCTCCTTGCCGTGATCGCCGTCTCCTTGAGCTGGATGTGCATCGTCTCGCTCGTGCCCGCCCAGGACCGCCCCTACGTGGACGGCAGCTGCACCAACTCGGTCTTCAGCCAGGTCTTCCTCTACAACGGTGCCGATCGCCTCAGCGGTGATCTGCTCGCCCAACCAGGCTGCAGCCCGCCACCGGTGGGACGGGCCACGTCCACGAGCGGCGGTGCGCCCACCCACGCGCTGGCGCGCGGGCCCGCTCGCTTCCTCGACGGCGGACTCGGACGCGAGGCGGCCTGGCTCCTCGTCCCGTCACTGGCCGCGCTGGTCGGCATCCTCGTGGCCCGCCGGCGCCGACCCCGCACCGACCCCTGGCGCGCCGCCGCGCTCCTGTGGGGCATCTGGCTCTTCCTCACGTGGAGCTTCTTCTCCTCGTCGCACTTCCTCAACGGCTACTACCTGGCAGCGTTGGCACCGCCCATGGCGGCACTGTGCGGCCTGGGCTTCGCCCTGGCCTGGAGGTGGCGGGAACGAACGCGGGTCGTGCCCCTCCTGGTCGTATCCGTCGTGGCCGTCGGGGTGGCCTACGCGGTCTACCTGGTGCCCGACGCGGCCGGGGTCCGGCCCTGGGTCATCGCCACCAGTGCACTCGCCACGGCCGGGGCCCTGGGCTGCCTGGCCTCGTCCCTGCGCCGCCATCGGCGTCCGTGGGAGCGGGGCGCCGGGCTCGGGCTCGCCCTGGTGGCGCTCCTCCTCGGCGGCGCCTGGGGCTCGGCCACCGTCGTAGGCGACGAGCTCGGCCCCTTCGACTCGCCCTACCAACCGGCCGCCATCACCGCGGCCCAGCAGTCGGGGTGGCAGCGAGACGTCGCCGGCTGGCCGGCGGCCGCCGCCAGAGCGGCACGCCTCCCCTCGAACGCGAGCGTCGTCACCAACGAGTCCTCGGCGCAGGCGAGCGGCCAGGTTCTGGCCACCGGCCACGAGTTCCTCCCCGTCGGCGGGTTCTCGGGCCAGGTACCGGCAACTCCGCTGCAGATGTTCATCGACGACGTGCGCGGCCGCCGCGTGAGCGAGGTCCTGGTCGGGACGGACCCGCTGACCCGCAATCCCGACATGCGCTGGGTGCTGGCGCACTGCCCCGCGCAAAGGGGCGCCGCGGCGACCGTGCACTCGGATAGCGGGACGTCCCGGTTCTACCTCTGCACGCCCGCGGACGCCGGAGGGTGACCACCGCGCCACCCACGGTGGCGCGGTGCATCAGACGTCGAGGAAGCGCCGGATCGCGATGAAGGAGCCGATGGAGCCGATCGCCATGCCGACGAGCACCACCACGACGTTGGTCAGGAGCACCTCGGACCCGGACATGTGCATGGCGGTGAAGATGTTGCTCGAGGTCTTCCCGTTCCCTTCGTGGTTGATGAACAGGTAGACGAAATAGACCACGACGGCGGCCAGTAACGATCCGATCAAGCCTTGCAGCAGGCCTTCGGACATGAACGGCACCCGGATGAACCAGTTGGTCGCCCCGACCAGCTTCATCACGGACACTTCCCGGCGCCGGGCGAAGATGGCCATGCGGATGGTGTTCAGGATGAGGACGGCGGCGGACACGATGAGCACGATGGCGATGGCCAGACAGACCCATTTCGAGACGTTGATCACCGTCTCCTCGTTGTGGATCGTCTGCTGGGGCTCGGTCACCGACAGCACCCCGGCCGTGCCGCTGAAGGTGTGGACGACCTGGGCCGCATCGGTCAGCGCAACGGGGGTGCACCAATAGGAGGTCGGCATCTCGGCCTCGGTCGTCGCCTGAATGACATCCGAGGGAAGCAGCCGGTGGGCTTCGGAGAAGTTGCGCGCCTTGTTCCAGTAGGCGCACGGCTGCACGACGTAATTCAGCTGCGACAGCTCCGTCTTGACGGCGGCGATCTCCTGCGCGTTGGCGTTGGGCTCCATCCAGACGGTGACCTGGGTGCCCCGCTCCAGCGTCCCGGTGGCGTTGGCGGAACCCTGCCGCAGCAGCAGCGCCGCGCCGACGAGCGACAACGAGACGGCGACGGTGAGCACGGCAGCGATCGTCATGAGGCGGTTGCGCCACAGGTTCGACGCCGTCTCGCGGACGACGTAGTCGACGGAAACAGCCATCGCTAGACGGCCTCCTGCCCCGAGCCGTCGAAGCCGTACACGCCACGCGCCTGGTCGCGCACCATGCGCCCGTTGCTCAGCTCAATGACGCGTCGGCGCATTTTGTCCACGAGCACCTCGTCGTGCGTCGCCACCACGACCGTCGTGCCGGTCCGGTTGATGCGGTCGAGGAGCTGCATGATGCCCTGACTCGTCTGCGGGTCGAGATTTCCCGTGGGCTCGTCGGCCAACAGGATGAGCGGCCGGTTGACGAAGGCACGGGCCACGGCGACCCGTTGCTGCTCGCCGCCCGAGAGCTCGTTGGGCAGGTTGTCCCGCTTGTTGGCCAGTCCGACCAGGTCCAGCACCTGCGGTACCTGGTTCGCCACCACGTGGCGGGGACGACCGATGACCTCGAGGGCGAAGGCCACGTTCTCGAAGACGGTCTTGTTCGGCAGGAGGCGGAAGTCCTGGAACACGCAGCCGATGTTGCGGCGGAGATACGGCACCCGCCATTTCGGCAGTTCCACGATGTTGCGGCCCGCTTCGAGGATCTGACCCGCGTCGGGAAGCTCCTCGCGCAGCAGGAGCCGGATGAAGGTTGTCTTGCCCGATCCGGACGCGCCGACGAGAAAGAGGAATTCGCCCTTGTCGATCTCAACGGTGATGTCGCGCAGCGCGACCGTTGAGCCCTTGTAGGTCTTGGTGACGTTTTCGAATCGGATCATCAGTGAGAGAACTGTCGCCCGGGCCGGCGTAGGCAGGGCACTCCACAATCCTAACGAGTCCGCCTTGCGGTTTCGGGTCAGCGACTCCGACGCAGGTCACAGGGTTCTGCGGCGCGGATCGTGGAGAGAGCCACCGCGGTGCACCGAGCCCACGTCCGCCCACCTCGTCGCGACGCGGTGCCCCGGCGCCGGATGGCAGGGGCCCCTGCACCGTGCGTGCTCGTCATCACCGTCCAGCCTGCTCGGCGAGTTCGGCGTGCTCGGCGCGCCGGCTCTCCCGTTTTTCTGTCGGGTTCTTCCGGCGGCACGGCCGCCGCCGCGCCCAGTCCGGGGGGAGGGGAGGTTCCATCCGGGCCCGTTCCGGTGCGGGACGGTGGCGGTGGTCGCCGTGCCCGACAATCGCCCTGACCCGGGCGGTGGACGTCGCGGCAGGTCATAGGGCGCCGCGTCATCGCCGCCTGCGTCACCGCCGCCTGCGTCACCCCGCCCGCCGGTGGGGTGCCCGTCAAGCGGCGCAGTGCGCCGGTCGCGGTCGCCCGTCGCCGGCCCTTTTCTCCGTCGGCGCGCATCGCCTGGACACGCCGGGAGTCGAGTCGCGCCGGACCTGACGACGCGCCGCACGGGCGCGGCACGTGACGTCGACGCTCGGGCGCGACGGCGGTCGACTTCGCGACGTGCACGAGCGTCGGCGATCGACCACGCGCTGCAGCGCGGAAGCACACACATCCATGCTGCGTCAGCGCCCCAGCGCCGTTGCCGCTGCCGCTGCGAAAACCGAACGTCCATGCACACGCGGTGACGCGGTGGTGCACACGGCGCGATGCCTACGGACGCCTGCTACGCGTTGCCCTCGCGTTGGCGGCGCAGCTCGGCCTCCATGAACGGATCGAGGTCGCCGTCGAGCACCGCGTCGACGTTGCCCGTCTCGTAGTTGGTGCGGAGATCCTTGACGAGTTGGTACGGCGCCATCACGTAGGAGCGGATCTGGTTGCCCCACGCGTTGTCGACCCGGTCACCGCTCAACGCGTCGAGCTCGGCCCGCCGCTCCATGCGGGCGCGCTCGGCCAGCTTGGCACCCAGGATCTGCAGCGCTTTGGCCTTGTTCTGGTGCTGGCTGCGCTCGTTCTGGCAGGAGACGACCAGCCCGGTCGGCAGGTGGGTCAGGCGCACCGCGGAGTCCGTCTTGTTGACGTGCTGCCCCCCGGCCCCCGAGGAGCGATATGTGTCGATACGCAGGTCTTTCTCGTCGATGTCCACCTCGGACGACACGTCTTCCAGGAAGGGCGTGACGTCCATGGAGGCGAAGCTCGTCTGGCGGCGGTGCTGCGAGTCGAACGGTGACATCCGGACCAGGCGGTGCACGCCGCGCTCGGTGGCCAAGAGCCCGTAGGCGAAGCGGCCGTGGACGATGAAGGTGGCCGAGAGCAGGCCTGCCTCCTGCCCCTCGGTCGCCTCGTCCACCTCGACGGTGAAGCCGCGGCGCTCGGCCCAGCGCTGGTACATGCGCAGGAGGACCTCGGTCCAGTCCTGGGCATCGGTGCCACCCGCGCCGGCGTGCACTTCGCACACGGCGTCGAGCTCGTCGTACTCGCCGGAGAACAGCGACTGCAGTTCCAGCGCCCCCAGCTGCGTCCCGAGGGCGTCGACCGTCTCAATCAGCTCGACGTCGAGCGCGGCATCCCTGGCGCCCTCGGCGGCGGACTCCTGCGTGAGCTCCAGCAGAGCCTGCGCGTCCTCGAGCGCGTTGCGCAGCGTGTCGAGCTGGTCCAGGTCGGCCGAGACGCGCCCGAGCTCCTTGGTCACGGCGCGCGCGTTGTCGGCGTCGTCCCAGAGGTCGGGGCGCGCCACCTCGGCCTCGAGCTCGGCTCGGCGCACTTCGAGCTTCTCCCGCCCGAGGTAGCGCTCCGCCTCGGTCAGCCGCTCCCTTAGCGCTCCGAGCTCAGATGTGAAGTCGCGAGGGAGATCGGCCGACGGCCCGTCAGGCGGCGCCATGGCACAACTTGAACTTCTTGCCGCTCCCGCACCAGCAGGGCTCGTTCCGACCGATCTTCTCGTGCTGCTCCTTGACGATCGGCACCAGGGCATCGGGGTCGGGTGGGTTGGGCTGCTTGATCTGCGCCTTGCCACCTCCGGCCCGCCCGTTGCCGGCGGCCCCGTTGGACCGGGGCAGCACGGCTGTCTGCGCTGGCACGCTGGCGCCCTGGTCCGCCAGCAGCGCCGAGGCCATGGCCCCCGTCTCGGCGACGGGGTCCTCGGCGGCGGCGTAGACCGCCTTGTCGAGGTCGGGCTCGGCCGCCGTCTGCTGGACCGCCTCGACGTGGAGGATGTAACGGAGATAATCGTTGTCGATCACCTCCATGAGCTGACCGAACATGGAGTAGCCCTCTTGTTGCCACGCATTGAGCGGATCGGCCTGGACGGTCCAGCGCAGGTGGATGCCGTCCTTCAAGTTGTCCATCTCGGCCAGGTGGTCGCGCCAGCGCGCATCCATGATCTGCAGGTACACGTCGCGCTCGATCTGCCGCATGGTCTCGGAGCCGCCCGGCATCGCCTCGCCGTGCTTCTCGTAGTAGTCGAGCGCCTCTTCGACGATGGACTCCACCAGGTCCTCCGTCGTCGCCGCTTGCTCGAGATCGGCCACGGAGAACTTGGTCGGGTAGTACTGCAGCAACGAGTCGACCAGACCCTTCAGGTCCCAGTCCTCCTCGAACTCGGTGGGACAGTGCTCGGCCACGAGCTTCTCCGCCACCCCGGCCAGGAGGTCCTCCGTGTGCTCCTCGAGGTCGTCGCCGTCGATGATCTGCAGCCGGCGCTCGTAGATGACCTTGCGCTGCTGGTCCATCACCTCGTCGTACTTGAGCGCGTCCTTGCGCATTTCCGCGTTGCGGGCCTCGACGGTGTTCTGCGCCCGCTCAATCGCCTTGGCCACCGTCTTGGACTCGATCGGCACGTCGTCGGGCAGGGTCCGGCCCATCACCCAGCTCATGGCCCCGGTGGCGAACAGACGCAGCAGCTCGTCGTCGAGGCTCAGGTAGAAGCGGCTCTCCCCGGGGTCACCCTGGCGGCCCGAGCGGCCGCGCAGCTGGTTGTCGATGCGCCGGCTCTCGTGGCGCTCGCTGCCCAGCACGTACAGTCCGCCCAGCTTGCGCACCTCTTCGCCCTCGGCGCGGCAGCGAGCCTCCATGGCCGCTTGGCGGCTCTCCAGTTCGGCAAGCCCCTCGTCGCTCTCGATGTCGACGCCCTCGGCCGCCAGCTCGTGTTGGGCCAGCAGCTCGGGATTGCCCCCGAGGATGATGTCGACACCGCGCCCGGCCATGTTCGTCGCCACCGTGACCGCGCCGCGGCGGCCGGCCTGGGCCACGACCTCGGCCTCCCGAAAGTGCTGCTTGGCGTTGAGCACGTTGTGCGTCACGCCCCGCTTCTCCAACAAGCGCGACAGCAGCTCCGACTTGGCCACGGACGCCGTCCCGATCAGCATGGGCTGACCGAGCTCATGGCGCTCCACGATGTCGTCGGCCACCGCGTTGAACTTGGCCTCCTCGGACTTGAACACCAGGTCGGGCTCGTCGAGGCGGAGCATGTCCTTGTTGGTCGGGATGGGGACCACCGGCAGGCCGTACGTTGCCGCGAACTCGCCGGCCTCGGTCTCCGCCGTACCGGTCATGCCGGACAACTTGTCGTACAGGCGGAAGTAGTTCTGCAGGGTCACCGTCGCCCAGGTGTGATTCTCCTCCTTGATGGCCACGCGCTCCTTCGCCTCGACGGCCTGGTGGAGACCGTCGGACCACCGACGACCTTCGAGGGTGCGCCCGGTGAATTCGTCGACGATCTTCACCTCGCCGCCCTGGACCAGATAGTCCTTGTCGCGCTTGTAGAGGTCCTTGGCGGTGAGAGCCTTCGTCAGCTGGTGGACGTAGTTGACCGAGACGGCGTCGTAGATGTTCTCCACGCCGACCGCCTGCTCGACCTTCTCAATGCCGGACTCCAGAGGGACGACCGTCTTCTTCTCCTCGTCGACCTCGTAGTCGACGTCCCGGGTCAGCGTGCGGGCGATGGACGCGAACTGGTAGTAGAGCTGTGCGGCCTCGTCCGCCGGTCCCGAAATGATGAGGGGGGTGCGGGCCTCGTCGATCAGGATGGAGTCGACCTCGTCGACGATGGCGAAGGCATGCTCGCGCTGCGCCATGAGATCGCGACTGCGTGTCATGTTGTCGCGCAGGTAGTCAAAACCGAATTCACTGTTCGTCCCGTACGTGATGTCCGCGGCGTAGGCCGCCCGCTTCAGCGCGGGATCATCAATGTCGGAACCGATCCGCCCAACAGTCAGACCGAGCCAGCGGTGGATCCGTCCCATCCATTCGGAGTCGCGGGTGGCGAGGTACTCGTTGACCGTCACCATGTGGACGCCGCGACCGTCGAGGGCGTTGAGATAGGCCGGGAGGGTGGACACCAGCGTCTTGCCCTCACCCGTCTTCATTTCGGCGATCCACCCGAAGTGCAGGGCCATGCCCCCCATGAGCTGCACGTCGAAATGGCGTTGCCCCAAGACGCGCCAGGCCGCTTCCCGGACAACCGCGTAGGACTCGACGAGAAGGTCGTCGAGGGTCTCGCCCTGGTCGAGGCGCTCCTTGAACTCCACCGTCTTGTGGGCGAGCGCGTCGTCACTCAGGCCCTGCATGTCGGGCTCGAGGGCACCCACCAGGGGGACGAGCTCGGCCAGGCGCCTGACCTTCTTGCCTTCGCCGGCGCGCAGGACCTTTGTGAAAACGCTCATGGAACGCTGATCCTACCGGCCGTGGCGGGCCCGGAGCTGCCGCCGGGCCTGCACGGCGAAATGGGGCTGCGTGCGGCTGACCTGGTCTTTGACCCCACACTCGCCTGCCGCGAGGGTGACGCGCCGGTCCCGGCGGTACGGCGGCGAGCCGCCCTACCCAACGGCACCATGGTGGCGCGCATCGCCTCGTCTCCACCCGCCCCCGACAGCCGGGGACGCAGCGGGCAGGGCTTACCTCTAAGCCGCACCATGCTCAGCGACCACAAGTCGCCTTACGTGGGTCGTTTTGCCTGCGACTGGCCTCGACTTTCAACCACAGACCCGCACGCAGCCCGGTGGCATCCTACGCCCGGGTTGCGCGGCCTACTGCCCGGGGACGTTGGAGCCGGAGGCGAGTACGGGGCCGCGGCAGCACGAGACCTGTGATGTCACCCACCGCAGGCAACGTCGTCACCCTTGCGAGTCTCTCCTCTGGTACGTGGAACACGCGCGGTCGCCCAAGCCTCCGGTTCTCCTGCAGGGAGAGGAACCGAAGCAGTGGTCGAATCTTGCGGCCGGTGCGAGCGAAGCGCGTCGCCGGTACTCGCCCCCAGGGTGAATCCGCCCACCGTCAACGGCGCGACGCAGGCGTACCAACGGCGGACCACGCCGAGCCGCCCTTCGGTCGCGCAACAGTTCCTCAACTTTCTTGTGCAAGAATTTCCAACCCCTGTTCATCACAATTCGTATTTCGATTCTCCGAAAACCTCCTAAAAGACGGACATAATGTGACGTAGCCCCGGGTGGGAGGACGAACGGAGGGAGGGACGGGATCAGTTGGCGCTCCGCGAAGAAGAGCTGACAAGCCTCTGTGACGACGTCGACCTCGACCGCGATCGCACGCTCGTCGAACGATGCCAGGCGGGTGACTCCGCGGCATTCGGGAACCTCTACGCGCGGTATTACGAGCGCCTCCTCCGTTTCTGCCTGCGTCGACTCAACGACCGGCACGAGGCCGAGGACGCCGCGCAGGAGGCGTTCGCCCGCGCGTGGAAGGCGTTGCCGCGGTTTGCAGGCGAACGGCGCTTCTACCCCTGGCTCACCGTGATCGCCGGCAACATCTGCACGGACATGTTGCGGCGGCGTTCCCGCAGTACGCCGACCGACGACCTGGAGCTCACCGCGCAGCAGCCGGTGGGCGTGGCCAGTGCAGACACCTCGGAAGAGCTCGTCTTGGCCGCCGTCGACGGCGAACTGGTGAACCGGGCGCTCAATCGCCTCTCGACCCGTCACCGCCATGTTCTCGCCATGCGCGAAGGGTCCGGTTGGACCTACCAGCAAATCGCCGACCACGAGGGCGTGGAGATCGGAACCATCGAGACGCTGCTGTGGCGCGCCCGCCAAGCTCTCAAGCGCGAGTTTGCGGTCGTGTCCGAGTCGAAGGAAGCGTTGGCGGGGTTCCTCGTCGCCACGGGCGCCCTCATCCGTCGCACCGTTTTCCGGGCGGCGCACCGCGGCGCAAATGTGCACCACGGCGGTGGTGGTTCGGGAACGATGCGAAACGCCTTCGCCGGTGTCACCGTGACCGGCGCAGCCGTGGCGGCGGCCTTCATCGCGCCGCACGCGCTGTCGAGCAGCCCAAGCGGTGCCGCGCCGGCGCCGGGGTCGGCTCTGGCGGCTCCGCCGCTTGTGCTGGGATCCGTTCGTTCCGATGGGCTTGGGAGCGGCGACTCGGCACCCCCGCAGGCGCTTCCGGCGGCCGCAGCGAGCGGCGGTGCGGGTACGGGCGTTTCCGCGGGCGCCGGGTCCGCGGTCGGAGGCAAGGATGCAGCCGCTACCACACCTCTCCTCGGCGGCGCATCCTCATCGGGAAGCGATGGCCTGACCAGCGGTCTCGACCAGGGCGCCGGGGGCCTGCAGAACACGGTGAACGGAGCTACCGGCGGGCTGAGCCAGACCATCAGCGGGGTGACCGGCGGGTTGAGCCAGACCGTTGGGGGCGTGACGGGTGGGCTCAGCCAGACCGTCGGCGGCGCGACCGACGGCGGGAGCGGTGCCGCTGGGCTCGCCAACACGGTCAGCGGAGCCACCAGTGGTCTCAACGGGCTGACGCGGGCCGCCGGGCTGGGAAGTGTCGTCCCCGGGACGTCAGGCTCGGGATCGTCGAGTTCGAGCAACCCGGTCGCCACCACGACCACCACGAACCCGGTCCAGGGCAGCCTCGGCGGCCTGCTCGGGGGCTGACAAGCCCACCGTCCCCGGAACCAACGCCGACCGCCACTTCCTTGGCGACGGCGCAGCTCTTGCGAAGGGCTCGCCCGCCCGCCCCGGTGAATCGGCCCTCGCGGCGCGGGCGCCGAGCGACCAGCCAGTTGGACCGACCGAGCCAGCGCAACGAGAAACGCCGCCGGCCCCGGGTGGTGCACTCCCGGAACCAGCGGCGTTTCCGATCACGGCGGTTCAGTCGCCGGCGGCAGCCCCGCACACAGTCTCGACCATGAGTCCGCTCACCACGTAGGGGTCCATGTTGGCGTTGGGTCGACGATCCTCCAACCACCCCTTCTTGTTCTTGGCCACGGCCCACGGAATCCGGATCGACGCACCACGGTCGGAGGTGCCGTAACTGAACTGGCTGAAGTGCGCCGTCTCGTGCGCTCCGGTCAGCCGGCTCTCGATGCCGATGCCGTAGTTCGTCACGTGCTCTTCCACCCGCTTTCCGAGAGCCTCACAGCCGGCGATGATGGCATCCCAGCCACCGTCCTCCCGCATGGCCTTCGTGGAGAAGTTCGTGTGTGCGCCGGCGCCGTTCCAGTCCCCGAGCACGGGCTTGGGCTCCAGGGTGGCGAACACGTCGAAGTCCTCTGCGATGCGGAACAACAACCAGCGTGCCGTCCACAGCTGGTCACCGATCAGGGGCGGCGGGAGGACCCCGATCTGGAACTCCCACTGGCCCATCATGACCTCGGCGTTGGTCCCCTCGATCCCCAGCCCGGCCTTCATGCAGGCGGCGGTGTGACGCTCCACGATTTCGCGGCCAGGCATCTTGTCGCCACCGACACCGCAGTAATACGGCCCCTGCGGAGCGGGGAACCCGGCCTCTGGCCAGCCGAGCGGACGCCCGTACTGGAAGAAGGTGTACTCCTGCTCGATCCCGAACCAGGGCTCCTGGTCGGCGTACTTCTCAGCCAACTCGGCCGACTTGCGACGCGTGTTCGTGCTGTGCGGCGTCATGTCGGGGTGCAGGACCTCGCACATGACGAGCTTGTCACCCTCCGCCCGCAGCGGGTCGGGGCACACGAAGACCGGCTGCAGGACGCAGTCCGAGTCGTTGCCCTCCGCCTGGTTGGTGCTCGAGCCGTCGAAGCCCCAGATACCGGGCTCCTTGCCGCCCTCGACGATCCTGGTCTTGCTCCGGAGGAGCGGGGTGGGCTCCGTTCCGTCGATCCAGATGTACTCGGCCTGGTAGCTCATGAGTTCTCCTGTGCTCCCCTTCTTCTCCGTGGTCAAGTGCCGGGGCGGGGAGTACCGGCCTTGTGGACACGACACCCCTGCTGGCAGCTGTCAGTCTCGTCGGACCCTATTTCACCGCCGTATCGGTTATGTGAACCGAAGATGAAATCCAGCTGAGGGCGGGTGCACCCGGGCTGCATCGTCCCGACAGTTCGCCCGCCGGCCGCCGCCCGGGCCCAGACGCGCCGGTGGGCCGGATCTCTCGATCCGGCCCACCGTGTCGCCTCTCGGCACTCTGGCCACCCCCAGGAGCGACCCTTCCCTCCGTGCGGTCGAAGCCGCCGGCGTTCAGCAGGCGCCGCTGTTGCCCACGCAGTTGTTGGCGTTGCTGAACAGGCCGGTGATGCCCCCGCCCAACGCGGCGATGGCCACGACGGCAACGACGGCGATCAAGCCCACGAGCAGCGCGTACTCCACCATGGAGGCGCCCCGCTCGGTACGAGCCCGGTCGAGCATCGTTCCGTGCGCAGTCCTGACTGCGACGAACGCATTCATGAAATAACCGATCATCAAACTGCTCCCCTCTTTGCCCCTATAAGGATGCCGGCACTTCTCCGGTACCCGCCTAAAGCATCGGGCACGGGGGTGACAAGGTAAATAGGACTTTCTGACCTATTGCGCTGCGTCACTCCGGACTTTGACATGCACATGTCGTTTCGTTCTTCCCCGTTGCGTGTCGTGAATGAGACCCCAGACACGACGGAGGGCTGGGTCCGCCGAAGCCGACCCAGCCCAACCGTCATCCCATGGGGAAGGGGGAATATTCCCTTAGGGAATTCATTGCCTCAACGCGGAGGCTGCGGAAGCGCCTCAGCAGGCGCCGCTGTTGCCCACACAGTTGTTCGCGTTGCTAAAGAGGCCCTTGATGCCACCGCCCAATGCAGCGATGGCCACAACAGCCACGACGGCGATCAGGCCGACGAGCAGCGCGTACTCCACCATGGAGGCGCCCCGCTCGGTTCGTGCCCGCTCGAGCAAGTCACTGTGGAAGCCGCGCACTGCGAAGAACGCGTTCAGAAACAGTTCAGTCATTCGGTCATTCCCCTCTCCTCGCCCCAACCTCCCCGGACGATTGTCCGGATTGCATTGGAGCACCCAGCACATTCTCAACTCGATGCAGGTCCACATTCCATAGGCTTATTGGACCATTTGGACTGGGAGTTCTAACTCATGCTGGTGCTTATTCGATCGTGACGAGGCCCATGACAACGGCCCGAACCAGCGCGTGCGTGCGGTTGGTGACATCCAATTTCTGGAAGATGGCAGCGAGATGGTTCTTGGTTGTCTTCGGACTGATGTAGAGGCGCTGCGAGATCTCCCCGTTGGTGGCACCTTCAGCGAGGAGCTGCAACACCTCGAGCTCGCGCTGTGTCAGCGACCACGGGCCCCACTGCCTGCCATCCTCACGGCGCTGCGACGGGATCTCGGGATCACGGAAGTCGTCGTCGGCGACGACCCGCAGATCACCTCTGGTGAGAGTGGCCGGGGCACCCCGGGTGCTCTCACCTCTGTGCACGGTGGTGCAGACCGACGGGCCTGAAACCGAGACCTGCGTGTAGAAGGTCCATTGGGACCCACTCCCGACCTCGAGTGCCGGCACCGGCTGCGCGGTCGGCCACAGGATCGAGGCTGTGTTTGCCATTCCCTCCCCCTCATTCCGCCCGGATGTCTGTGTCCGGTGCGACTCCACCCCCACCGCAACGCGGCGGAAACTCCCAGGTCATTGTACGCTTTTCGACTCAAGCGACAGTCGCAGCACTGTTGCTGCAGGGGTGCGACCCGCGGAGAACGCACAATTCTCCGCGGAGTCGGGTGGTGCCCGCTTACCCCGAGTGGAAGGCGTGCTTGATCGGGCCGACGATGGGGCCGAGCACGATGATCATGATCGCCGGCAAGAAGCAGAGCGCCAGCGGGAAGAGGATCTTGACGGGCACTTTCGCTGCCTTCTCCCGGGCCCGCTGGCGGCGCTTGTCGCGCATCTCGTCGGCCTGTGCCTGCAGGACACGACCGATTGGCAGACCCAGAGCATCAGCTTGTGAGAGCACCACCGCGAACGTGACGAGATCATCAATGTCGGTACGCAGCTTCATGTTCTCGAGGGCATCGTGCCGAGACAGCCCGAGCTCCATCTCCCGCAGCGTCAGTCGCAATTCATGGCAAACAGGTGATTCGAACCGGGCACAGGACACTTGCATCGCCTGCTCGAGGCCGAGGCCGGCCGCAACCGAGATGCACATGAGGTCGAGCAGGTCGGGGAGGTCGTTCTGGACCGTCAGGCGCCGCGTCTTGATGCGGCGACGCAGCCACCAGCTCGGTGCCAGTCCGCCGATCATTGGAAGGATGAACAGGCCGGCCAGGCCCATCTTGAGGCTGACGGCCCCACTCACCAGCGCCACGAGCCCGAGCCCGAAGCCGAGCATGGCCGAACCGACCTGCACAGCCACGAACTCCTCCGCACGGATCGTTCCCGTGAGCCCGGCCTTGAGCAGATCGGCGTGCACCCGGTCGACCTCGCTCGACGGGTAGAGCCGAGAGAGCACGTCCTTGAAGCCCCGGGCCGCGGGCCCGAAGATGCGATTGACCAGCGGCGTCTGCACCCGTTCCAACACGGGCTCCGCCTCGGTAAAGAGCTCGGCGTCGGTGCCCAGCGAGCGAATGAACGCAAGCCGACTGGACACCTTGTGGGAACGCCAGGCCGCGACACCGACACCGCACAGTCCCATCACCATCAGCGTGATGCCAACCAACGGGACGATGTATGTCGCATTCATGCTCGTGCGCCTCCGTTCAGATCTTGATGTTGACCATGCGGCGCACGATCCAGAAGCCCAACGCCATCAGCCCGGCCGTCCCGATCAGAACGATAAGGCCGGCGCCGTGCATCATCGGCTGGAGATAGTCTGGATCCTTCATTTCGAGCGCACACACCAAGAACAGCGGAATGGCGAACAGGACGTAGCCCGACATGCGGCCTTCGGCCGAGAGCGTCTGCACCTCCCGACGCACCTCCTGGCGCGTTCGCATGAAGTCCGCCAGCGTGTGGAGGATAGGAGCGAGACGCCCACCGGTGGATTGCTGAATCCGCACGGCCTCGACCGCCCAGGTCAGATCCTCGACCCCCGAACGCTCTGCCATGTTCTCCAAGGCCACCACGAGGTCGGAACCCACGGCCACCTCGGCCATGACCCGGTCGAGCTCCGCCGACAGCGGAGGCTTGGCGTCGCGTCGGTACATGTCGATGGAACGCTGGAAAGTCTGACCACCCTCGACCGAAGCCGACATCAAGGCCAGTGCGTCGGGCAGCTGCTCTTGGATCTGCTTGATCCGCTTCGCCGCGCGCCTCGAGGGCAGGTACCAGGCGATACCGGCCACCAGCGCGACGGCGATGAGGGAGCCGATGGGAGAACCGGTCAGCACGCCGATCACGACCGCCAGGGCGAAGGCAATGCCAGAGCTGATGACGAGGTACTCCCCGGCCCGCAGCGGGATCGCCGCCCGCTCGAGCCGTCGTTCCAGGGCGCCGTGGGTATCGACCCGCCCGAAGATTCCGGCGATGCGGACCGTGACGGCGGAGAGCTCCCCGTGCTCCGGAGACTCGGTCACCACCTCGACGGGGACCTCAGCGGTCCCCATGGTGTCGTCGAGGATCTGGGCCAATGTCCGCTGCTTCGTGCGCACGCGCATGATGAGCCCGACGACGGCCAGTGCCAGCCCTCCACCGACGAGGACCGCCGCCACGACTGCCGCACCACTCGCGCCCAACTCGGCTCCCGGGACCATGTGGCTCACTTCCCCCCGTCGCGCCGACGGGCCAGCATTTCGTAGATCTCATCGGAAGGTGGCTCGACGACGCGTCCGGGCCGAGTCGGGCGATGATGACGGCCGGAGGATCGGCCACCGGCGGCAGACGACCCCTCGCCGTCGTTTCGGAAGAGGTGGGCGGGCACTTCGACACCGTTGAGCGCGAGCTCGTCCAGGATTTTCGGCCGCAGGCCGGTCGAGACCAAACGCCCGAATCCTTCGTGCATGTCGACGCGATGGAAGATGTCCTGCAGGAGGACGGTGTCACCCTCCATGCCCTGAATCTCGGTGATTGAGTGCACGACGCGAGGCCCTGCCGGCGTGCGTTGCAGCTGGACGAGGCAACCGATCGCCATCACGATCTGCTCCCGGACCGCACGTTGGGGTAACTCGACCCCTCCCATCATGACCATCGTCTCCAGGCGCCCGAGCAACTCGCGCGGCGTGTTGGCGTGCACCGTCGTCATGGACCCGGCGTGACCGGTGTTCATGGCTTGGAGCATGTCGAGTGTCTCGGCGCCTCGGCACTCTCCGACAATGATCCGGTCGGGTCGCATACGCAGAGAGTTGCGAACGAGGTCTCGAATGCGCACCTCTCCTGTTCCCTCCGCATTGGACGGGCGGGTCTCCAGCGTCACCACGTGTTCACCCTGGATCTGCAGTTCGGCAGATTCCTCAATGGTGATCAGTCGCTCGCCATCAGGGATGTAGTTGGAGAGCACGTTCAGCATCGTGGTCTTCCCGGTGCCGGTACCGCCGACCACGATCAGGCTTATCTTGCCCCGCACCAGCGCCTCGAGAAACACCGCGGCGTCCATGGAGAGCGAACCGAGCTTGATGAGGTCCTCCATGAGAAAGGCCCGCTCCGGGAATTTCCGGATGGTGAGTACCGGTCCGTGGAGCGCGAGTGGCGGCACGATGGCGTTGATCCGGGAGCCGTCAGCCAGCCGAGCGTCCACCATCGGTGAGGACTCGTCGACGCGGCGGCCGACACCGTGCACCATCCGGTCGATGATCCGCCGATATTGATGAGGCGAGTTGAAGACGATCTCACTACGCGTGAGCTTTCCCTTACGTTCGATCCAGATCTCGTCATACTTATTGCACATGACTTCTGAGATGGTGTTGTCGGCCAGGAGTGCCTCGAGCGGGCCGTAGCCGAGAGAGTCCTCGAGCATCTCCTCAACGAAGCGTTGTCGTTCGATGGGCGAGATCCCGATGTCCTCGCGCTCGAGAATGTCATTCACCGTCGAACGGACCTTTTCGCGCAATTCATCGGGCGAGAGGTCGGCCGCCTTCGGGGCGATCTCGGCCAAGACCTTGGCCTGGACCTTCTGCTTGGACTGCTTCCAGGCGGAGTCCAGGGCGGTGCGGTCGGCGGCTCGGCGCATGGGGTTTCCCTTGGAGCCTGGCGCCGGGCCGTTGGTCGACACCCGCCGCTCCACGCCGCCGGGCGGCCCCGATTCTCCTTCGCGGCGGGTCCTCGGCGAAAGACCATCTTGCGATGGCGGTTGGGCCTGGGTCGACTCCGAAGCGGTGCCGTCGGCGGCAGCGAGCTTCTCTGACAGGTTCATGTCCTTCAAGCGCTCTCGAGCTCGGGCACCTTCTCGGTGCGACCCTTCCTCTTCCGCCGCCAGAATCCACGCGGCTCCCCGATCTCAGCGGCATTGGAGCCCGCATCGAGCGTGGGCGTCGCATCGTCGGACAGGAATTGATGCATCCCGCCCGCCAGCTTCTTCCCTATGTCGGAGTTGGCTGCCGAGACGAGCGCAGGCTTGCCCTTGTTGATCGACTTCATGACCTCCCGTGAGTACGGGAGGACCGAGACGATCTTGTTGTCCAAGACCTCCTGAACGTCGTTGATATCGATGCCGATGTCGTCCTCGACCTTGTTGAGCACGACGCCGATCGTCTGGCTGTTGATCCGGAGCTTCTCCAGCGTGCTGAGGAACACCCGCATGTTGCGGATGCTCGGCAGGTCGAGCGTCACCATGCACAGGACCCTGGTCGAGTGGTCAAAGGCCGCCAGGACGATCTCGGACAGTTGGGCCGGGGTGTCGACCACGATGTAGTCGAAATGCCGACGCAATGCGCCCATCACCTTGTAGACATCCTTCGGGGCGATCATGTCGGCATCGGCCGGGCTGAACGGCGCGGCCAGGACCGAGAACCCGAGCTCGTGCTCCTCGAGGTACTCCTCGACATGCTCGTCGAGATCATCGTCGTCGACCGGCTCCCGTGACAACAGGTCCGAGATGGTGAAGCGCGGCCGCAGGTGCAGCGCTGTCGAGACCTCGCCGAACTGGAGGTCCAGGTCGACCAGACACACGCGTTGGCCCGTCTGCGCCGCCAGGTAGCACGCCAGGTTCGTCGCATAGAAGGTCTTGCCACACCCACCACTCGACGACGCCACGGTGAAGACCTCGGCGAACTGGGGCCGATCGACGACGACACCGTGCGCCACGACCGGAAGCGTCGGACCTTCGCCCGAGGCAGAGATATCGGCGATATCGAAGGCACGCTTGAGCGCCGTGGCGAGTTGGCGCTTGCTGGTCGGGTACTCCACGAGATCGACCGCGCCCGTCCGCACGATGTCGCCCAAGTTGGCCTTTGGCTTGGGCCCCAGTGCCAGCACGACAGCAGGGACGGCTCCGGCCGCCCGCAACGTCGCCAGACGAGCCATGCCGGCATGACTGTCGAAGACCGGCCCGGCCACGAGCACGTCGAATGGGCCCTGCTCCTGGACCTCTTCCACCACGTCAATCACATTGCCGCTGGTGACGACGTCGTAGCCCGGTCCGAGCGACGCCTGAATGGCCCGGCCGAGCGCAGGCGACCGGCTGATCACGAGAATCCGGCGACTGATCATGGCGCCGACGTCGTCTGGTCTGTGCCGATGCACTGTCCGACCGGAGGTGGCGAAACGTCTTTCTGGGTCTGCACCACCGAGACCGACTCGTTCTGTGAGAGGAACTCCATGCTCCTCGCATCATTCGGGCTCATGGCCAGGAGAAGTGTCTCCGTGGCAGGAACCGCGCGTCCCGCCGCTGTCGGCTTGCTCGAGAAGCTCGGTACCGTGCTCTGCACATCGAGGACCTGGATGTCAGACATGGCCAGCTCGGTGCACGGTACGGGCAGTCCCGCACTCGCAGAAGGAGCGTTGGGGGCGGCGGACAGCGACTTGATGTTGGCGTAGACGTCGACCCGGGCCCCCGGCTGGAGATACCCGGCCAGCGCTTGTGTCCCGGTCAGCGAGACGGTCACCGCGTTCATGCCTGTCGGTAGCGAAATGGCCGAGGTGCTCGCGGTCAGCTGCGCCGAGCTGATGGCGTGACCCTTCGTGACCGCCTGGGTCAGGACCTCATCGTTCAGGCCCGTCAACGAACCCAGGTCGGTGGGTATATAGGACTTGGTGGGGATCAGCTCAATGGCAACCAACCCACTCGACACCATTTCCTGACCCGTCGTGCCAGCCGGAATATTGCTCTTGGCGACGACTGCCGATGTGCTGACAGGAGCCTGGACGTTCCCGCCGGCACCCGCCTTCTTGCTCGCACCCTCGACACTGGCAAACGCGATCGCGCTTCCGGCGATGAACAGAATCACCCCGATCATCACCAATATCAGTGTCTGCCTCTTCACTGAACCTTCCCCCTCTCAACCAGCGGACAACGGGGCGGTCCGCAGGGACCGACCCGTCGCTTGCTCCGTTGGAGGGTACGACGGGAGGGGGGGAACGTACATAGGTCCTTCTGACCATTCTTCTGTGCAGCGTCCCAGGTGGGACCCCTAAATGGTCCATATGTCCTATGTACCCGCAACAGCAGCCGGCCCAGAATCAACACGCACGTATCGCAGCGACCCGCCCCTTCAAATTGGCTCAGGAGTTGGCCCGGCCGCCCGAGATACAGAGGAGGGGATTCGCCTTGGGACCGCGCTGGTGGAGGATGCCGAAGCAACTGAGGCGACAGCGAGACGAACGCGGCGCGGAAATGGTCGAGTTCGCCTTCGTCGTGGTACTCCTCATTGCGCTGCTGTACGGAATCATCTCCTATGGCCTGATTTTGGCGGCGCAGGCCACCATCACTCAGGCGGCGGCCGACGGTGCACGGGCGGGAATCGTCGCATCGTCCACCGGGGGGTCGATCGGTCCGCCTTGCACGACCTCTGCTTGTACGGTGAGCGAAGGCCAGGCCTCGACGGACCTCGGGTGGATGGGCAAGGGGACCTGCGGCACATCCGGTACGACGATCACCTGCGTCTCGACAGAACAACCCTGCGCGTCCAACCAGAACAACGAGTGTCTGACCGTCACCGTCAACTACAACTACAACGCCAGCCCGCTGTTCCCTGAACTGCCCGGTATGGGCGTCATCACCCCCTCAACGATCTCGTCGAGCAACACCTTGCAGATCTCGAATCCGAGCTCCTAGGTGGCGCGGCTCAACGCGGTGAGGGGTCGGCGGCCCGGCCGGACCGGAGACGAACGCGGCGCGACCCTCGTTCTGGTGGCCGTCAGCATGGTGCTGTTGCTGTGGGGCGGTGCGTTCGGGGTGGACCTGGGTCTGACCGTGGTGGGAGGACGCCAGACCCAGGCGATCGCCGATACGGCAGCGCTCGACATGGCTCGCTACATCAATGTGGCGGACTGGACCACCACGCTGAACAGCCAGTTGCTCACCACCAACTTCCTGAACGGCAAGCTGGGCTACACCACCACGGACAACAACTCGAATGCCACGCTCACCGAGACTCCCGGGGTGTGGCAGAGCGGCACCTTCACCCCCGAGGGTGCGAAGATCGGGGCCAACACGGTCAATTGCTACTACCACAACCCGCCCTTTCCCAACTCCTGCAACGCCGTCAAGGTGTCGGCCACGCAGTCGGTGCCGCAGATCTTCGTGGGTGGGCACTCATCGGTGACGCGGAGTTCGATCGCTGCGGTTACGCCAGAGGCCGGCTTCTCCGTCGGATCGTATCTGGCCTCTGTCAACTCGCAGCAGTCGACCGTCCTCAACGCCCTGCTGAGCACGCTCGGAGGTTCCGCGAGCGTCACCGCCGCGGGCTACCAGGGGCTGGCCAACACCGACGTGACGATCAACCAGCTCATCACAGCCTCGGGTGGCCTCTTGACGTCATCCAACGTCATGACGACATCCTTACTCGGCTCCCAGTGGCTCGGCATCTGGAACAACGCCGTGGCCAACCAGGTCGCGCAGGTGAACTGCGGCACCACGCCGACACCATTGCCCTGCACGGCGAGCACAGCCTTCAGCGCCCTCGGCTCGACCGCCTCCACGTCGGCCAAACTGTGCCAGCTGGTCTCCATTGACGGCTCCTCGTGCTCCCCGACGAACGCCACCCTCTCGACGGCAGCTCTCTCCACCAGCCTCAATGCGCTGCAGACGCTCACCACGGAGGCGGAGGTGGCCAACGGCACCAACACCATCGACCTTGGGTCCTCACTCGGGCTCCCATCGGTCACGGATGCCAAGCTTTCGTTCGGCTTGACGGCCGGGCAGGTACCCCAGGTGGCCTACGGTCCGACTGGCACGACCGCGGCGACGGCCCAGATCAGCACGGACCTCAAACTCACCGTGCTCGGGGTCACCGGGACGCTCGACATCCCGCTCTCGGGCGCACAGGCCACCGCAACGCTGCTCGGAGTGACCTGTGCAGACAACGCCTTGAAGACCGCCAACATCCAGCCGGCAGCCACCACTGCGAGCGGCACCGTCACGTTGGGTGGAGTCAGTCTCGCGACCCTGAGCGTGACGGGGTACAGCGGAAGTCAGTTCGGCTACGGCCCATCGGTCGTGCCGCCGTCGGCGACCACGGTCGCCAACGACAGCAACCCCATCGTGGCCGGAACGAACACCCCGGCATTGAACTATTCCCCGGCCATCAGCTCGGGGAGTCCCGTCTACAGCCTCCTGACCTCGACCCTCCCCGGCGTGCTCGGGCCGATACTCCAGGCGACCGGGAGCTCGGTGGGCGGTGCTGAAGTGGCGGATCTCGGCACGAACTGCGGTGCCGTGTCGTTGGTCCAATGAGCACGCCGGTCACGCTCCTCACCGGCGCAGCGCTCGGGATCGCGATCGGTTCTGCCCTGGTCCCGTTGACGAGGCATGAACTGGCGGCCTCGGTGACTCGGGCCTCGACGGCCGAGACGCGAGCCGTGGCGGCCGAGCTGGCTCCCCCCCGAATCACATGGCGCCACTGGGTCGCCGTAGCCATCATCTCGGGCCTGTTGCCGGCCTACGTCCTGCATCAGGTCGGCTGGTCACCCAACGCCGTGCCCCCTCTGCTGTTGCTCATCGGACTCGTTCAGCTGGCGTACTGCGATCTCACGCGCCGACTCCTGCCCAAGACCCTCGTGTATGCGCTGAGTTCGGTGGTCATCACCAGCGGGGTGACGGTCGCCGTCTCGACGAGCGAGTGGCACCGTCTCCTAGGGGCGGCCCTGGGAGCCCTGGTCGCCTTCGCCGTCTTCTTCGGCATCAACCTGATGAACCCGCGCTGGATGGCCTTCGGCGACGTGCGCCTCTCCTTGGTGTTCGGCTTCGGGCTGGCCTGGGTGAGTCCGATGGCACTCTTCCAAGGCTTCCTGTACGCCAACCTCCTGGGCGTCGTCGTCGGCCTCGCCCTCATCGCCATCCACCGGGCCGATCGCCGCTCTGCGCTGCCCTTCGGCCTCTACATGGCCCTCGGAGCGGCCCTGGTCCTGCTCCAATGGAGCTAGACCGAACCGCGGGCTGGCCAGAGGCTCAGAGGACCTTCACATTGTGTGCTTCGTCGCCCCGACGACCGGCACCGATGGTGAACTCCACTGTTGATCCCGGGGCAATGCCATTGCGAGCGTCACCCTCGACCTGCGAATGGTGCACGAAGAGGTCTTCGCCGCCCCGGTGCTCCACGAACCCGTAACCCCGAGCGCTGTTGAAGAACTTCACGGTTCCGGTGAGCTTCCGGCTTCGAGTGCCTCCACCGTTCCCCGCAAAAGGGGCGGGCATGGGCGCGGAAAAGGGTGCCAGCAGACCGGGCTCGAGCCCGAGCGCATGCTGCACGCCACGGACATCCCTGTGCTGCTCCGGGGTCACCAAGGAGACGACGGTCCCGGTGTGACCTGCCCGTCCCGTCCGGCCGGACCTGTGCACGTAGTCGACGTGGTCCGTCGGTGGATCGAAATGGACCACGCACGGGAGAGCGTCGACATGGATGCCACGTGCGACGACGTCCGTCGCCACCAGTGCGTCGGCCTTCCCCTTGGCGAACGAGTCCAAGGCGCGCTCCCGTTGCCCCTGCGTGCGGTCACCGTGCATCGGGACGGCCCGCACCCCCTGGGCCTGGAGCTGCCGAACGACGCGATCAGCCCCGCGCTTGGTCCGGCAGAAGACGAAGGCCTGCCCGTGGTGCTCGATCAATTTGGCCGTGATGGCGACCCGTTCGGCCCGGTCCACCTTCCAGAAGTGGTGGACGACGTCGCCCTTCGCCTCCTCGGTGGCCTCAATGGCAACTCGCACGGGATCGTGCTGGTAGTTGCGGATGATCGATTCCACTTCCTTACCGATGGTGGCCGAGAACAGGAGCACCTGGCGCTTGGGCGCCGTCTGGTCGAGCAGTCGTCGGACAGCCGGAAGGAAGCCCATGTCTGCCATCCGGTCGGCCTCGTCGAGCACCACGGTCGAGACATCGTCGAGACGGACATCGCCCCGCTCGATCAGGTCCTCGAGGCGTCCCGGGCAGGCCACGACGATGTTGACCCCCTTGTGCAGGGCACGCACCTGGTCGCGATAGCCGGTGCCCCCGAAGATGGAGACGACCCGCTTGCTGTCGTGGCCGAGCAGGTCTCCGATGACGTCGTGCACCTGGGTGGCCAGCTCGCGGGTAGGAACGAGGACCAGCGCTCTCGGGCAGCGCGGACGGGATTGGGCTGAGTTGGCGACGAGCGGGATGCCGAAGGCAAGGGTCTTGCCCGACCCGGTCGGTGCCTTGCCACAGATGTCCTTCCCCGCGAGCGCGGGAGGAATGGTCTCTGACTGAATGGTGAGTGGTTCGGTGATTCCTTGGCGGGTGAGGCGGTCAGTGAACCGCGCGGGCACGCCAAGGTCTGAGAAGGAAGAAATGACAAGACTCCAATCGAGGAAATATGGCCTACTCGATATGGATTCTCGAACGGGCCCCGCCGGGCGAACACCCGAGGCACGCTCATGTTAGCAGGCGGCGGAGTTAGCCTGCCGTCATGTCGCAGCTCACACCAGAGCTGAGGGAGGCTTGGGACACCGACGGGTGGTGCGTGGTGCCGGGGGTGATCACACCAGCCGACCTCGCAGCGGCGCAGCAGGCCATGCACCGCCACTTTCCCAGCCCCGCCGACATGGCCGAGGCAGGCGGTGCCGAGGCCGGCGAGTGGCACACCTGGGACGCGCCGTGGCCCGAATTCCCCTTCCACAGCTCGCGCCTCAACGAGCTCGTACTCCACGACCGCGTGGTCGACCTTGCTGAAGGGCTGCTCGGCACCTCCGAGCTCGCCCTCTACATGGGAATAGCGACGGCCAAGTATGCGTCCCAAGCCTCGGGCTACAACCAACTCCTGCATACGGACTATCCCAACCACATGCTGGTCGTACCCCGACATGCACTCGGCTTCCAGCAGGTCGAGCTCTTCGTCTATCTCACCGACGTCACCACGGAGAACGGTGCCACGCGCTTCGTCTCATGGCAGAAGACCAAGGACATCCCCGTGGAGCGGCACACACTGAACTATGTCGACTACGCCGACCTGTATGCGGACCCGTCGAACGCAGCGGCACCCGCCGGATCGGTCGTTGCCTACCGACCCGACGTGTACCACCGATCGACGGACTTCTCCGACCCGACGCGCTACCGCGTCATGCTCCACGTCTCGTTCCGCCACCGTGACGCGGGCTGGGGCGGCTACCAGGCATGGCCGTTCCGCGGTTTCTCCCCCGAGCTCTCGAAGTACGTCCAGCGGGCCACGCCACGTCAGCTGGCCCTCATGGGCGTCCCCGAGCCCGGCCACCCGTACTGGAACGAGGCGACGTTGGCGGGTGTGCAAGCCCGCTACCCCGCACTCGACATGAGTCCGTGGCGGGATGCCTCCCGCTGACGTCACCCAGGAGACAGGGGCGCCCCGGGTGCGACCTGGGGCCAGGGTGTCGCCCGTTCAGCCACCAGCGCGAGCTCGAGCAGGAGCTGCTCGCGGTGATGGCCGGCCAGGACCTGCAGCCCGACGGGCAGTCCGTCGATCAACCCGGCCGGAATGCTCATGGCGGGACTGCCGTTGAGGTTGGACGGCGCCGTCAGGGCGGCCTGGTTCATGATTGCCCGTACGAACCCGACCTCTGCAACGAGGTCCCGACCGGGAATCGTGGCGGGCGGCGGGCCCTCCGCCGCGAAGGCCACATCCGGATGCGTCGAGCAGAACACGAAGTCGGCCTCGTCGAAGATTTCGGCCATCGCTCCGTTGAGCTGCCGGCGGTAGCGCTCGATCGAAGCCGCCCGCTCGAGGTTGTAGCGCTCCCGGGCGCTCTCCAGCCCGGCTGCCATCTCGGGCGACAGCTCTTCCACTCGGTCCGGATAGGCGTCGCCCAGGTCGGCCACGAAGGGGGGCTGGTTCGCCATGGCCCAGGCGCCACGCAACGGCGGCAATGTGGGAACGATGGTGACCAGGCGGAGACCGGCCGCTCGGGCGAGGCCCTCGGCACTCGCCTCGACGACCTCGGCGACCTCGTCACGAACCTGCGCAATCCCGAGGTCGACCAGGATCACCCCAGTCAGGCCGGACAGATCATGCGTACCGAGCTCAGCCTCCCACCCTTCCACTCGGGGCAGGCTCAGCGGATCACGGCGATCGAATCCGTTGCAGACGTCGAAATAGCGGGCCGTGTCGCGCACCGACCGGGTCAGGCACCCCAAGACGGTCGTCATCGGCTCAATCGTCCCGTCCGGGCCTTTCGGGATTCGCCCATAGGTTGCCTTCAGGCCAAAAAGACCACTGAACGCCGCCGGACCCCGAATGGACCCGCCACCGTCGCTCCCCGTCGCCAGCGGCAGCAATCCCCCGGCTACCGCAGCCGCTGTTCCGCCCGAGGAGCCGCCCGGGGTACGCGCCAGATTCCAGGGATTGCGCGTCGTTCCGTGCAGCTCGGTCGAGGTGCAGTTGATGCCCCCGAATTCCGGCGCCGTCGTCTGGGCGGCCAGCACTGCCCCGCTGGTGCGCAGCCGGCGCAGGGACGTGTCGTCGTGATCAGCCACTCGATCGCGGAAGATCATCGACGCTTCCGTGTAGGGCCAACCCTCCACCTTCTCGAGTTCCTTGACACCGACGGGTACCCCGCCGAAGGGCAGCGCAACGTCGGCGTGGCGGGCCGACTCTCTCGCCCGATCGAAATCGGTGAAGCTGAAGGCGTTGAGCGGGGACGCTTCGATCGCCGCGATGGATGCGTCCAGTGCCTCGAGCGGCGACAGCTCCCTGGCGCGGAAGGCTTCGACCAGGCTGCAGGCGTCCCTCAACCACGGCTCGTCCATGGGCGGACAGTACCCGCGACCGCTCGCCTCACTGTGGTCATGGTCGGTAGCGTGCGGGCATGAGGACCTCGGAGCTGACGACACCCGCGCTCGTGGTCGATGCGCACCTGCTGGAGGGCAACATCCGCACCATGGCCGATGCACTCCCGGGCCGTCGGCTGCGGCCGCACGTGAAGGCACACAAGTGCACGACGCTGGCGCGGCACCAGGCCGCGGCGGGCCACTCGAGCTTCACCTGCGCCACCGTGCGCGAGGTGGAGGGGATGGTGCGAGCGGGGCTGAGCGAGGATCTCCTGCTGGCCAACGAGGTGGTCGACGCGACGCGGCTCGGTGTGCTCGCTCGGACGGGTGCGCGCATCACCGTCGCGGTCGACTCCGACGCCACGGCTGCTGCGGCGGCGAGGGCCGGCGTGCCGGAGGTGTTGATCGATGTCAACGTGGGACTCCCTCGTTGCGGGTGTCCACCCGAAGAGGCGGAACGTCTGGCCGATCGTGCCCGCGCCCTCGGACTCGACGTCCGCGGCGTGATGGGGTACGAGGGTCACATCGTCGGGCTCGAGGACCGGGCGGCGCGGGTGGCTCTGCTCGAAGGTTCCATGAGCCAGCTCGTGCGTGCCGCAGGTGCAGTGGGGGGCGAGATCATCTCCGCCGGTGGAACGGGGACCTATGACCTCAACTCCTGGGCCACCGAAATTCAAGCCGGCTCCTACGTCCTCATGGACACGGCGTACGGCAAGCTCGGGTTGCCGTTCGCGCAGGCGCTCAGTGTCCTGTCCACCGTGATCTCCGTCTCGGCCGGCTGGGTCGTCGCCGACTGCGGGCTGAAAGCGCTGGGCATGGACCATGGCGATCCGTCGGTCGAGGGAGCCGAAGTGTGGTTCTGCTCGGACGAGCATCTGACCTTCGTTCCGGCCACTCCGCTCCGGGTCGGAGACCGTGTGCGAGTGCATCCCGCGCACGTCGACCCGACTGTGGCGTATCACGAGTTCCTCTACCTGGTCGACGGCGATGAGGTGGTCGAGCGCTGGGACGTCGACCTGCGCGGTTGGTGACGGCCAGGACATCGAGAGAGCCCGGGCGGGCTCCGCGGTCCCGGTAGGGTCTTGCCCGATAAAGGAGGCCGGTATGGCAGACACCACGTTCACGATCGGGGCCACCGCCACCTGCAGCGACGGGCCCTGCGGCGCGGTGAGCAGAGTGGTCGTTGATCCGGTGGCCCGCGAGCTCACCCACCTCGTGATTGAGCCCGAGCACCGCAGCGGGTTGGGCCGTTTGGTTCCCCTCGACATGGTCGAACCTGGGGACGGCGACCTCCGCCTGCGCTGCACCCTTGCCGAATTCGACTCGCTGCCCTCGGCCGAGGAGATGGACTTCCTGCCCGGTGGCAGCGGCTACGACGCCTACGCCGCCCACGAGGCCTACTACTGGCCCTATTTCGGCCTGGAGGGCGGCGCGGATCCAGCGCTCGCGCTGGCCAGCGCGGTCGAAACCAAAGACACGCTCCCCGCCGGTGAAATCGGCGTTCGCCGCGGCGAGCCCGTGCACGCGAGCGACGGTGAGATCGGCAAGGTGGAGGGGCTCGTCGTCGATTCGACCAGGGGACACGTGACCCACGTGCTGTTGCAAGAGGGCCATCTGTGGGGCCGTAAACAGGTCGCCATTCCGATCGACGCCGTCGAGCGGATCGACAATGGCATCACCGTCACGCTGAGCAAGCACGAGATCGAATCCCTACCGGAAGTCGGCGTCACCGCACACCACCGGTAGCCCGAAGAAGGCCTGCAGCCACTGTCGTCAGGCTTCGCCCTTCTGCTACTCCTCCGGTGGAAGGTCGGGAAAATCTCGCAGCGAACGCATCGGTGACGCTAGCAACCAGACCCCCGCGAGGGCCTGGCCCAGCGCGCCGACCCACAACGTGGCGCGCAGCCCGAATGCCGCCCCCAGGAGACCACCGATCAAAGCCCCGATCGGAAGGACTCCCCAGACGACGAAGCGCATGGTGGCGTTCATGCGCCCGAGCAGCCGGTCGGGGCACAAGCCTTGACGGAAGCTGACCTGGTTCACGTTGTAGACCGTGGCGGAGAAGGAGACCAGGAACAGGCCGAAGCCGAAGTACAAGAGCCCTGCTCCGGGCATGGTCAGTGGGATCAGCAGGGCTCCGATACTGGCTCCGATGCCGATGATGGTCGCCCGCGCCCCACCCACCCGACGGGCGATCGGCCCGGCGGCGAACGCGCCCAACACTCCCCCGACGCCCGCCAAGGCGAAGAGGAGGCCAATCTCCCCGGGGGAGGCATGGACCTGCCGCACCAGAAAGACGATCTCCACTGCCGCGGCGATACCGCCGAACAGGTTGGCCGTGGCGGTGGTGGCCGCGATCGCGCGCAAGAGGGCGTGGCCGAACACGAAGCGCAGACCCTCTGCGATGCCGTGCAGGAGCCTGGGATGTCCGCTCTCGGGCACTGTTGGCTTCGGCTCAGGGGCGCGTAGGGCCCCCACGGCCACCGCTGATACAAGGAAGCTCACCGAGTCCACGGCAACGGTGGCGGAGCTCCCTATGGCCTGGACGAGGCCGCCGGCCATGCTCGGACCTGCGACCGCAGCGACCTGCGCGCTACCGGTGAGCTTGGCATTTCCCTCCACCAGATGCTGCCGCCCCACCAATGTGGGGAGATAGGACTGGTAGGCGACGTCGAAGAAGACGGTGAGGATGCCACTGGTCAGCGTGACGACGAAGAGCTGCACCAATGTCAAGCCACCGAGCCTGTACGCGATTGGTATGGAGCCCAGGGCCAGCACCCGCCCTCCGTCGGCAACGATCATGACCCGACGCCTGCGCAGCCGGTCCACCCAGACGCCGGCCGGGAGCCCGACGATGAGGAAGGCGGCCGTCGAGGCGGCGGTCAGCAGGCCCATTTCGAATGTCGTCGCGTGCAGCGTTCCCACGGCAAGCAGCGGAATGGCGAGAAGGCTGACCTGTGAACCCAACTCGCTCACGGTCTCGCCTCCCCACAGGAGGCGAAAATCGCGGTGGCGCAAGAGGACGCCCTTGGGCATCGGCGGACCCTAACGCGAGGGGCGCACCCCGCTGGCCGTCCTGCCGGGCGTAGGGGCCGAGCCGTGGCCCCCGGCCCGAACCTGGGATAGACCGGCAACGTGCGTGGCCACCGCGTCGTCATCGGCATTGCTTTTCTGGTGCTGTGCGGCTGGTGCGGTTGGATCAGCGGCGACCACCGGAAGTCGGTGGCCGCGGAGGTCACGTGGGTCGTCACCCTGTGCGCCGTGCTCCTCCTCGACCTCGCGCTGTGGCGTGGCAGGAGCGGCACACGCCGTGGTCTGCGTCTGCGACCGGCCGACGACCCCTGGCCCCGGCCTGGCCGGGGAGGACACGGGCCGGCTCTTCGAGGTGTGGCGCCGTGGCTGGCGCTGGTGGTGGTGGCGCTGGCCTGGGACGTCCTGGGCATCGAGAGCGGCCCGCACCAGTACCACCTGACCATCAGTGCCCTGGCTCAGGCCTACCGTCCGCTGAACGCCGCTCTCCTCCTGGTCTGGATCCTCGTCGGTGTCGGGTACGAGGCCGCCCGCGTCCGCGCCCCGATCGATGGCGCGGGAACGCCTCAAGACGGAGGGCACCCGTATGGTCCGGAACATCAGACCGCGTTCGTGGGCGCCATGGGACCATTGGGGATCCGGCACGGCGGCACCTCCGCGCTGCTCCTGCCGCAGATCCCGGCGGTCGGCATCATCTTCTGGGTGGCCGTCCCGGTCGCCGCGGTCCTCGTCGACGCCGCCGCTCGTCATTCTGACGGCCGTACCGCGACGGCGGAGGAGTTCGTCCGGTTCATCTCGACGTCAGGCCTCGTCAATGTGGCGCTGATCGCGGCCTGGGCCTTTGCCGGCTTTCACCTCTTTGCCCGCTGAGGTGCCAAATCGGGGCACAGCGAGAGAGACTGCTCACGTCCGCGCGCGAGCCGATCACCCCCGCGACCTCAGGGCGCCGTCACCAGGGCGTCGAGGCGCGCCAACGTCAACTCCATGTCCCGTCGGGTCTTCTTCGAGTAGATGTCGCCCAGCCGCAGGAGGACCCGTTGATGATCGCTCGTGATGTCCCAGCTCTCTCGCACCAACGTCCTCTCGCCCTGTGGGACAAGCTCGTAGCGCCAGATCCGACCTGCGACGTAGGGCTCGAGCTTGCCCTTCGGGCCGGTTTGCCAGGCAATGCGCCGGTTCTCCTGGAACTCGACGACCGTGTTCACCGTCGAGTAGCGAACCCCCATCTTCATTCCCATACCAAACGTCACGCCGAGGGCGAGCCGGGTCGACGCCGCGTCGTTCGCTCCCTGGAGCAAGCCCGAACCATCAATCAGCGCGTGCTTGGCCGGGTCGGCCAGGACGTCGAAGATCGAATCCGGCGACGCGGCGATGAGCCGCTCGACCGTGAACACGTTGTTCTTCATTTACGATGCGCACGAAGGCGCTGGTCGCGCGCGTGACCCAATTTCGGCTTAAAGCCCATCCGCGTGTCCACTAGCGCCGGGAAGTTGGGTCGGGAGCCGACCCGGGCCAAGTTGCGGACTGACCCGATCGCTCCTGCCGTGATGGGTCCGATCGCTCTCTGAGCATTCGCTGGCGATCCTCAGCTCCGAGACGAGCGGGCTTCGTCGAATCGACGAAGTCGTCCAGGGCGGCGACGAATTGCTCCGGCGCCTCGATCTGAGGAAAGTGGCCAACGCCCTCAATGATCACCAGTCGGCTTCCGGGGATTGCTTGCTGCGCCGCACGCGCATGGCTCACAGGGATGATGTCGTCCCGGTCGCCCCAGAGAATCAGCGTCGGCATTGAGGAAGCCAGGTAGAGGCGATCCATCGCGCTCACCGTCTGGCCACCCGGGTCGATGACAGATCTGATGGTGCGGGCGAACGCCTGGCGGTTGTCGGCTTCGGCCAATGACGCGTAGGCGCTCCACATCTCGGTGATCCGACCCAGACGGATGCCGCGGTCGTTGATCGACCGCAACAGGCTGTCTCCCCAGCTACGAACGAACTTGGGGAAGATCAAGGGCATCACGTACTCGCTCCCGGGGACCGTCATGAATCGAAGGATCCAATTCACTTCTCGCCCAAGGCCGCCGCTGTCTACGAGTACGAGACGCTCGCAGAGCTCTGGGTGCTGGTAGGCGAGCTGCATGGCAACCCCGCCGCCGAACGACTGGCCGACTACGGACGCTCGGTCGATGTCGAGAACCTCCAGAAGATCACGGATCCCACTGGCGAATGCACCCAGAGAGTAATCACCGACGGGCTTTTCCGACAGACCGTGACCGATGAGGTCCGGCGCGAGAACGGTGAAGCGATCCGTCAGAAGAGGGATCACGTCCCTCCAGGTCCGAGAACTACCGGCGATGCCGTGGAGAAGGAGGAGTGCAGGGCCCCTCCCTTCCATGCGGTATGCCATATCGTGACCGTGGATCGAGACGTGCTTCATCTGGCTTTCCATAAGGACATCACCTCCCGGCGGAGCGAGAAGAAGTACCGGAACAGAGCTGCTCCGACACGTGTCGAAAACGTGCTGGACGTTCGCGCCGGCCCACAGATCTTAGGTTGCCCCGCCTGACCGTCATATCGCGCGGCCACTGTTCCGGTCCACGGTGCTGCATACCGCCGGTACCGTCCGCGCTGGCAATGCCACTGTGCAGTTCGGAGTCCCCCGGCAGGCGTGCGAGTAGATGACGAGGGCGACGGCGTCCGAGCACTACACGTGGAGACCAGCTGGGACCGCTGGAGGTGCGAGGTCGATGCACCGCTCGGAATTGATGAACGCGGCCCCCGTGTCGTGGCCGGTACTCATTGCGAGCGCTCCTGCTCTGCTTTCAGACTGGGAGGTGGCCGAAAGACCCGCAAAGCCGAAGCGCACCCGGAGACTGGATCCGCGGCAGTAGAACGAGCGATACCCGCGGGGATCAGGCGCCGCAGACGGCGGCCGGGCCCGGCGTGGGAAGGGTGTTGACGGCGGCCAGATTGGCCGCCGTGCACCGCGCCAGGTTCGCCAGCCCGATCGGTGTGAGCCGATCACACACCCAGTCCCAGTGGAGCGACACGGTGTCCCCCACCGACACCGGGGGGGCCAAGCCCACGCCGTGGAGGCTGCGCCGCGCCGTCTCCACCTCTTCGGGGCCAAGCACCAGCCGTGACCCGTCGAAGGCCAGAAGGCGGTTCCGCACGGTGACCAGGTCGCCGGTGACGGCTTCCACGTAGCCCCAGCGGATACGGCAACGGTCCAGCACGGTGAGCGGGGCGCCCTCCATCCCAGCCCGCAGCAGCCCCAGCCATGGGTACACCGCAAAGACGTGGAAGCTGTGCTGGCACACCCCACCCAGGGGTACCGCGGAGGCCACATGCCCGAACCGCGGGCCGGCCCGGTCCTCGAAACGATCGCTCAGCGATGACAAGAGGGCGGAGTTCGGAACCTTCTCGAGTAGCGGGTTGCCCACCCAGTAGGCCTCGACCACCCGGGCGTCGAGCGGATCGGCGATGCCGTTGCAACCGGCGATCAGTTCGAGGTACGGCCACGCTCCAGCGAACCCCGTGGCCAGGTGCGCCAGCTCCGCCAGGTCGAGGCCGTCAGAGGCCGACTCGAGGAGCGCTCCCGGATCGGACGGCCCGCAGTACCCGAGCTCGTTGGGCGGGTAGGCGTAGCGGGCGAACAGCAACGGCCCGGTTGGAGCCGAGCGCGACGCGTCGGGACGCAGCGGGTCGGCGACCGGACCGTTCATGTCGCCACCACGTGGCGCGGCATGCGCCAGGCCACCAATGCGGTGCCGGCCGTGATCAGCACCAGCCCGAACCACTCCGGCGCGAGGGGTTGGGCCCCGGCCAGCGCCTCGAGGACAGCGGTGATCAGTGCGCTCGCCACCAAAATCGACGTGACGTCGATGGCCCGTGCTCGACTGAGGGCGGTCATCCATGTGCCGACGTAACCCGCCAGCAGCAGTCCGGTGAACAGCACCCAACCCAGCTGACCGCGGTCGAGGGCGAAGAGCGAACCGAGGCTGCCCTCGACAGCGAGGTAGACGACCAGGGCCGCGGATCCCACGCCCATGCGGACCAGCGAGATCGTGGCTGGAGCGATGCCGGAGAGCAGCCGCTTGGCCACCACCACCTCGACTGCCCACAGCAATGTGGCCGCCAGGACGAGAGAGGTACCGCTCCCCCAAGCCAGATGACCGATCCCCTTCGAGAGCGCCACTTCGCCGCCGACCAGCAGGGCGATGGCGCCGATGTTCCACCACTTCGCTTGCTCGTGGAGAAAGGGGCCGGCCAGGAGCACCACCCAGATCACCAGCGTGTCGTGCAGGAAGGCGGCGGGAGTCGCAGTGGTGCGGGCGAGCCCGTTGAAGAAGAGCACGAAGGCCAGGCCTCCGCCGATGACGCCCACGTAGGCCAGCCCCACCCAGGTGAGGGCGCTCCGGGTGCCCGTCGCAGTTCGCGCCGGTGCCGCGAGCCAGCGGGCAGCCATGTCTCCACCCCCCGTTGTGCGCGACTTCCAGGCAGAAGCCACCAGCGCGCCGGCACCAAGAGCCAGGAAGGCAACCAGGTTCTTCCCGGTGGTGTAGACCGAAGGCGACGGCACGTGATGCACCCCGTAACTGTTGGCGAACACCGAGATCCCGCTGATGACGGCGGTGATGCCGCCAACCAGCACCCCGTTCATCCCGACCGGCCGGACTGCCCGACGCGTCGTCGTCCCTACCCTCACGTTGCCGACCCTTCTCGTTCCTCCAGACGGGCATTGCCGCGGGTTATCTCGGCGAGTGCTGTCTCCGCCTCTCGTGCCTCCGCTCTGTCGATGGCGTAGCCGCTGTGCACGACCAGCCAATCCCCCGGCGCTGGTTCGGGGTCCGGGGGTTCGAGGGCCAACAACGACACTTCGTGCCGACGCCCGTCCATGTCCTCGGCCAGTACCTTGCCCGGACCGCAGACCGACCGGACTTGATGCAACCTGCTCAGGCACATCAGCTGACCTCCCTGATCATCTCCACCACGTGGCGCGCCGCATGTTCCACGCCTTCCTCGACCCCTCGGCTCAGGCCCACACCCTGCCCGAAGTCCGATCCTTCGATGCCGACCACTACCACCCTGGACGGGGCGCGCTCAATGGTCCGGGCCAGTCGGTAGACCCCGGCCAGCCCGATGCCGTGGGTGCTGTTCGTTCCCGACGCCCCTCGCTCGCGGGCCGGCCTCGGGGCGGTGGGATCGAGCTCCACCACCTGGACCGTTCCGGGCGGGGAACCCGACGAGACGGCATCGACGACCACAGCCAGGACTGCCCCGTCCCACAGGCCGAGAAGGTCGAGCGGGTCGTCGAGCGGCCCGACCACTGTCACTCCAGGGCATTGCTGCATCACCATGGAGACCGCGGCAGGACCTGCACCGTCGTCGCGGCGGTACTCGCTGCCCAGGCCGGCCACCACGACCCTGCGGGCATCGCCGGCCATGCGGCTCGTCTCCTCCGTGCTCGCCGTGTCGCTCATTCCCGGACCACCTTGAGGTCGAGGAAGTGGGCGGCGCACGAGATGCACGGGTCATGGTTGCGCACCGCCTGCTCGCAGCGCCAGGACAGATCCTCGTCCGAAAGGTCCAGACCACCTTGCACGACGCGCCTGAGGTCGGCCTCAATACTGATCTGGTTCTGCGAGGTCGGCGGCACGATACGAGCGGTGGCGATGTCGCCGTCGGCTGTAAGTGCGTACGTGTGCAGGAGCAGACCCCGCGGTGCCTCAGTGACCCCGGCACCCACGCCCGCCCGGATCGGAATGTCGACTGCCGGCGGGATCGGGGGCTCATACGATTCCACCAGGCGCAGCGCCTCATCGCACGCGAACACGAGCTCGACGGCGCGCACCACAATGCTCTGGAAGGGGTTGGTCACGACCGGCCCCAGCCCCGCCTCGGCCGCTGCCTGATATGCAACCTCGGGCAGGAGAGAGGAGTTCAGCGCGTATCGGGCCAGCGGTCCGGTCAGGTAGGCGAGCTCACCCCCGAGACGCGCGTGCAGAGCGGTGGAACGCTCCACGTGCTCTTCGACCACCAGGCGGTCGAAGGCCGACGCGGTCAGGTCCAGCCCGTCACTCGAGGCGACCCGACCCGACTCGATGGGATATCGGCCAGGGGTGCGCAGTGAGACGAAGCGATAGTCACCTTCCACGTCGGGAAAGTCGAAGCCCGATACCCATGAAACCGTGTCCAGGGCCTGGTCGCGGGCTCGGCGCAGCGGCTCGCTCAGGGCCGCCACATCGGCGCGAGCCGGAGCGGAATAGAAGCCCCCCAGCCGGACATTCACGGGATGGATGGCCCGGCCACCCACGGTCGACATGAGCAGGTTGCCGATCTTCTTGATGGCGAGGCCGCGTTCGACGGCGGCGCGATCGTGCTGGGCCAGCTCCACGGCGTCGGCGCAGCCCAAGAAGTCGGGGGCGTGGAGCAGGTAGATGTGCAGGGCGTGGCTCTGTATCCACTCTCCGCAGTAGAGAAGGCGGCGCAGGTCGGCCACCTCTCGGTTCACCTCCACACCGAGGGCGTTCTCCACCGCCGCGCAGGCACTCATCTGATATGCAACGGGACAGATGCCACAGATGCGGGCCGTAATGTCGGGAGCCTCGGTGGCCCGGCGGCCCTGCAGGAGCGCCTCGAAGAATCGGGGCGGTTCGAAGATGTTGAGCGCCACCTCCCCGACCACGCCGTTGCGTACCTCCACGTGGAGCGAACCCTCGCCTTCGACGCGCGAGAGCGCCTCTATCGACACGGTGCGCCTCGCGCCCGACCCGTGTGTCATCGCCCATCCCCACTCTCTTCGGTCGTGAGGGTCTCTGTGCCCCGGGAGAGCACCCGGGACTGCTGACCGAACACCGGGTTGCCTGCGTAGAAGGTGGCGAACAGGCGCGAGGCGTCGACCGGAGCCATGCCACTGTCGAGCAGGCGCTGAGCCAGGGCGTCGGTGTTCGCACCCTCGGACGGTCCGAAGCAGCCGAAGCAGCCCCGGCCGATGGACGGGCACAGGGCTCCGCACCCGGCGCGCGTGACGGGACCCAGGCACGCCGTCCCTTGGGCGACGAGCAGGCACACGGTGCCTCTCCCCTTGCATTCCTGGCAGACCGTGTGCGTGGGGATGACCGGTTTGCGGCCGGCGAGCGCGGCGGTGATCACCTCGAGAAGCTGGTGGCGGTCAATCGGACACCCCTGAACCTCGAGATCGACAGCCACGTGCGCAGCGATGGGCGTCGAGGTGGATAGTGAGGAGATGTACTCGGGGTGCGCGTAGACAGCACCGACATAGGCTCCCTCGGCGGCGAAGTTGCGCAGGGCTTGAATACCGCCTGCCGACGCGCAGGCGCCGATGGTGATGAGCCGACGCGAACTGGCCCTGATCTCCCGGATTCGCTCGGCGTCTTCAGTCGTTGTGATCGAACCCTCCACCAATGACACGTCGTAGGGTCCGTCGACCGTCGCCCGCGACATCTCGGTGAAATGCGCGATGCGCACAGCGCCCGCCAGTGTCAACAGTTCGTCCTCGCAGTCGAGCAGGCTGAGCTGGCAGCCGTCGCAGGACGCGAACTTCCACACGGCCAGCGTGGGACGGGCGTCATGGGCACCCTGGGCGCCGGCGGACCCTGCCGGCGTCATCGATTTCGATCCATGAACAGCTCGTCGGCTACGCCCCCGTACGGCACCACCGGCCCGTCACGGCACAACAGCAGCGGGCCTAGCTGGCAGTGGCCGCACAGTCCCACACCACACTGCATATTGCGCTCCAACGAGACTCTGATCCGGGACGGGTCGATTCCCTGGTCGACGAGTTGACGCGCCACGAAACGCATCATGATCTCGGGACCGCAGAGCAGCGCCACCGCCCCAGCCGGTTCGACTGGCGCTTGGGGTAGGAGCACGGTCACCACACCCACGGAACCATCCCAACCTGGTGCGCCGACATCCACCGTGACGCCGACGTGGGTTCCGGCCGTTCGCCACGCCTCGAGGTCGTCGGGGAAGAGGATCTGAGCAGGCGAGCGCATCCCGACCAGCACGAAGACGCGACCGGCGCGCTGCCCGCGACGGTCGGCCAAATCACGTATCGCCCCACGCAGGGGAGCCAAGCCGATCCCGCCCGCCACCACCACGACGTCGGCCGCATCGTCAATGGTGCCAAGCCCCCAGTCGTGCCCGAAGGGGCCGCGCACGCCGATCACCGATCCGACCGGTGCGGCGCACAGCGCACGGGTCACCGCGCCCACATCGCGCACGGTGTGCTCAATGGGGCCCTCCTCCGCCGGCGCGCTCGAAATCGATATCGCCACCTCCCCCACACCGAAGGAGGTCAGCATGTTGAATTGTCCGTGGGAGAAGTGGAAGGGCTCGCCGGCCTCCGCTGACACCGGGACGACGGACATGGTGACGACGTCGTCGAGCTCCACCCGCCGCTTCACGATCCGGTACGGCACCGGTGTGAGCGGGCTGCGCAGGGCCGGCGACCCGACCGCCAGGTCAGTGGCCGGCATTGGCATAGAGGTCGAGGAGACGGATCCGAGTGGCCTGCAACCGCGCCAGCAGCACAGCGGAGAGGCGCTGGTGGAGTTCGGCAGCCGCCTCCGGGTGCACCACCAGATCCTCCTTCAGTTGTTGCGCGTCGATGGCGACCGCTTCGACGGGCTCCAGCGCCCGAGCATCGAACTGCCAGCGGAAGGGGGCGGCCATCCAGCTGAGCCCGACGACATGCCCCGGCTCGACCGTGTCGATGACGATGGGCCCCAGAGAGGGGTTGTGGATCTCAATGGCCACCCTTCCCCGGGTCACGAGAAAGATGGTGCCGGCATCCTCGCCCTCCCGGAGGAGCAAGGCACCCGGGTCGAAACTCACGATCCGTGCCGCCTCCGACAAGAGCGCCAGCGTCCCCCGAGAAACCCCCGAGAGAAATCCGTGCTCGCGCAGGAGCTCGTCCGTCGATCGACCCCCAGTGGTCACGATTCCCTGACCATCTGGTTGATCGTGTCGATGACCGACGCGCCATCCGTTGCCCGAATGACAGCAGCCTCTTCGGTGATGTCGATGCCGACCGGGCACCACGCGATGCACCTGCCACACCCCACGCAACCCGACTCGTCGAACTGATCCCACCACGTCGAGAGCTTGTGGGTCATCCACTGCCGATAGCGCGAAGAGGTCGTGGGTCGCACCGAACCACCGTGCAGGTAGGAGTGGTCGAGGTCGAAGCAGGAAGCCCAGCGACGCTGACGTTCGACCGTGCCACTCACGTCAGTGACGTCCTTGACGTCACTGCAGAAGCAAGTGGGGCAGACCAGCGTGCAATTGCCGCAGGACAGGCAGCGTTCGGCCACCTCGGCCCAGCGCGGGTGTTCGAGATTCCGGGCCAGGAGCCCGGGCAGGTCCTCGGTGTCGAGGGACCGGCCCATCCGCTCGGAAGCCTCGTCGACGACCGCCCGGCGACCCGAGCGCACCATGTCGTCGGCCGCTCCGTGGGGAACCTGAGCCAGGGTCTCGGCCCCGGCGACCGAGCCGACCCGGACGTAGTACAGACGTTCACCGTCGGCCGCTCCCGCCAACTCGGTGAGGGCAAGGTCGTACCCCGAACTGGCCCCGGGGCCGGTGCCCATAGAAGTGCAGAAGCAGGTACTCGAGGGAGTTCCGCACTCGACCGCCACAATGAACGCTCCGTCACGCCGCGCCGCGTACCGGTCATCGGGCACCGCGCCATCGCGGAGCACTCGGTCGAGGGTCCCGAGCGCGGCCACCTCGCAGGGTCGGGCCCCGATGACGGCCACGGGGACGGGCTCGTCCCGGGGCTCGGACAAGGCCACCTCGTCCTCGGCGACCGCCGCCCGCCACACGGTCTCGGCGGGGACGAAGAACTCGGACTTCCACGACGCGGGGCCGACGGCCCACCCGAACAGCTCAGAGCTTTCGTCGTGGGTGAGCCGGTACTTTCCAGGGTCGGTGTGGTCGTGCCACCCCTCGGGCAGGTCCGAGGTAGTTCCGATATCCCCGTGCACAATCGCCCCGTCACGCACAACCGGCCCCATGGTCCGCAGGCCGCCCCCCCGCAGGACTTCGATCAGAGCGTCGAAGCCGTCCCGATCGATCACCGCGTCATCCACGACGTCCACTACACGAGGCTACGGCCTGGCCCCGGGGCTCGCATAGGGGCATTCCTCCCGACGCCACGCTGGAGCAAATTCGACCCTCCCGTGTCTGAGCGAGTGGAGTGCCGAGCACTCTCGACCTGACTCAACCGCCGCGCCTCGCGCGCCTTCGATCTCGTCACGAAGCTGCTCTTTTGGGATTATCAACGACGTCGCGAAGGCCAACGGGATTTCGGGCGAAGGACCGTCTGGGCCCGATCGGTCCTTGGGTCGAAGTCGCGTGAGCGTACGGAGGCGGGGCAACCCGGCGCCGTTGGCCGTCCCGGGGGTGGCTACTACACCTGGGTCCGAGCAGCTATCCCCCTTGTCCGGCGCCCGGATGCCCCGCATCATGGGAATGCGATGAGAGCGGCCTGGTACTGCAGAGACGCGACCTGGGGTCGGACCTGGCGGTCGGTGGTGCTCGTGACTGTCCTCTTTGGCCTGCTGGGTGCCGTGTCGCTCGCCGCGCTGGCTGGCGCGCGCCGGACCGAGTCGGCGTACGGGCGCTACTTGCACTCCATCCACGCGAGCGACGTGGAGGTGAACGTGCCGTCGCCGGACCTATCTCTTGACGCGCGGGTCGCCGCGTTGCCAGGTGTGAGGTCGAGCGCGGCCTGGCTGGGGCTCGACGCCAACCCAGTCGTCCACGGAAAGGTGAATACCTCCTTCCAGACGGACGGGGTCGCCGGCAGCGTCGACGGCGAATACTTCACCCACGACACGATGACGGTCCTCGCAGGCCACCTCCCCCCTCTTGGCTCGACGAACCAGGTCGCACTCACCCCGAGCGTGGCGCGCCTCTTCGGCGTGGGCGTCGGCGACCGGGTGACCTACCAGTTCGAGAACAGCCTGTCGCCCACCAACACGCCTACGGGCGAACTGAGCTACCGGGTGGCCGCCATCATCGAGCTGCCGCCGTTGCTGGTCGACCAGTTCGACCAGGTGGCGCAGTCCGTCCTGCCCCCGGCAGCCACGGCGGCGGTACTGCGACTGCCGGGGACGGTGGCGTTTTCGTGGGTGGGTGTCCGCGTCGTCGGCGGGAGCGCAGGAATTCCCGCGTTCCAAGAGACGGTTGCCCGCTTCGGAGCACGAGTCGGCAACGGCTACACGTTTGCCGTCCGCAGACTCGACACGGTCCACCAGCAGGTCCAAGAAGCCATCAGGCCACAGGCCGTCGCCGTCGCCGTCCTCGGCGCGCTCGCCGCGCTCGCGCTCCTGGTGCTCGTGAGTCAGGCCCTAGCACAACAGCTCGACAACGCCGCTCGGCAGGCAGGCGTCTTGCGTGCCATTGGTCTTACACGGTGGGAGAACGCCGTAGCATGCGGTGCGGGCGGCGCGCTCGCCGTCGTCGCCGGCTTGCTGCTCGCCATCGTCGGTGCCGTGCTGCTTTCACCCCTGGCGCCCGTCGGACCCGTCCGACAAATCGACCCCGCACGCGGCTTCCAGTTCGATGCCACCGTGCTGCTGGGCGGCGGACTTGTCCTCGCCCTGTTGCTCCTGGGTGTGCTCGCCTGGCTCTCCTGGCGCGCCGTCGGGATCGAGGGACGAGTCCGTTTCCGCCGAACGTCGTTCCTAACCCGGACCGCGCCGCAGCTCGGCCTCCCCGTGACGGCGCAGCTCGGCGCGGGCTATGCCCTGGCGGCGCCGCCAGGAACGGGACGGACCGCCGTGCGCGCCAACCTGGTCGGGTCCGTCGTCGCCGTCGGCGCCGTCGTGACCGCTGTCGTGTTCGCGGCCAGCCTGAACGGGCTGGTGACCCACCCGGAGCGCTACGGGTGGAACTGGAATGTCCTCCTTCAGAACGAAGGAGGCTACGGAAGCTTCCTCCCTCAAGACGTCAACGCCACCACGTTGGGAAACGGAGAGGGAACCCTCGACCAACTCATGGCCCACACACCGGGAATCCGAGGCTGGTCGACCTTCGGGTTCACGCAACTCGCTGTCGACGGCCAGCAGATCCCGGTGCTCGGAGTGGCCACGCACGGTGGCGACGTCGAGCCACCCACGGTGGACGGGCAGAGCCTGACCGGGACGAGAGCACTCCCGATCGCCGCTAACCCGAGACTCGACCCCGATCAGATCGAGATCGGTGAGCTCACGCTGCAGCAATTGGGCAAGTCCATCGGCGATACCGTGCGCGTCGGGACCGGCCCGACGGCACGCACGTTGAAGATCGTGGGGACGGTCACCTTGCCTTCCCTCGGCGTCACGTTGTCGGACCACGTGTCGCTTGGACACGGTGCCATGCTCCCCGAAAGCACTCTGCTGTCCGTTCTGGATCTGGGCTCGTTCAACACCGCGCCCGCCGAGGCGTTCTCAGCCATTCCCTCAACCGTGGCTATCGACGTCGACCCCGGCACCAGGCCGCAGGCGGTTGTGAACCGTATTCTGGCGGCGAATCCGGGCGGAGTGCCGGGCGGCGTCTACCAAGTGCCGCGCGTGCTCGGCGCCGCCATCGTCAACGCAGGGCAAATGGGCTCCCAACCGGTCGCTCTGGCCATCGCCCTGGCGGCCGGTGTGCTGCTTTCGCTTCTGGCCACCGTCCTCGCCGCGGCACGACGGCGACGACGCGAGCTCGCGCTTCTCAAGGCCTTGGGACTTACCCGCGGCCAGATGCGCAGCATCGTCACGGTGCAGACACTGGTCCTCCTCCTCATCGCGCTCATCATCGGCATCCCGCTTGGGATCGCGGCCGGCCACCTGCTCTGGACCAATTTCGCCGCGTCTCTCGGTGTGATCCCGGTCATCGTGGTGCCAGTCGAGGCCGTCGCGCTCGGCCTCCTCGGCCTGCTGGTGGTCGGCACGGCGCTCGGCTCGGTGCCTGCATCGGTCGCGGCGGCCACTCCGACCACGCTCGTGCTTCGGGCCGAATGAAGGCAGACCGGGTCGTCAGCCAGGACAACAACGCACGTCGTGCCCGGCAGGGGATCGAACTTCCCAGGTCTCCCACTACGGCCTTCTGACCCGGCCTTCCGGTGGAGGTGATGGGATTTGAACCCACGGCCTCTACATTGCGAATGTCTGGTTCTCGGTGTTTTGACCAGGCCCTTTCCGAGGACTTTCCTGGTGGCGGCGTTTCGATCCCCTCAGGTCCCCTCACGATCCCTCTCCTTCCCTCTCGATAAAGACACGTAAAGACACGCCCGACGGGCTCCTGTGATTGCCAAGTGAATGGCGTGTGCACTCTTGAGTGAGGACATCACGTTCTTAGGTGAACGACCGGACATAGTTGACCATTTTGCCGGAAGGCTCTTGGCTCGTGCAGATAGATGAAGAAGCGGCTCGATGAACCGATGAGTCGTCCGGTTCCAGATCCTTGGCCTGGCACAAATCATGTAGCACCCCGCTGCACTGTGGACACGGCGGCTGAGATTGATCGACCCCGCGGGGGCGTTCAGGGCCGCTTGGTTTGCCCGCGGTTCCAAGGCCAGACCCCGTCGATTTCCACTTCCAAGGAGAAGCTGAGGACGATCCGTATGAGCACGATAATTCCCAGCACTGTCACACTGCGGATGGTGGGGTCGACAATGATCGTGCGAACGATGTCCCCGACGATCAAGACTTCCAGCCCAATGAGAATGACTTGTCCAAGCTGGCGCCGAAGCCGTTTATATGCACCCTTACGGAACTCGGGGTGCAAGGTCTGGACGCCGAAATTTAGAAACGCCCACAGTCCACCGATGACCATGATCAGGGCACCAATCGCCTCGACCACTTTGGCGATGTTTGAGATGACGTCGTCGTACGTCAGGTGGTCAATTGCGAGCATGTACCTCGATCCAGATCAACTCGCCGGAGTTCTTACACGTACCTGACGTAGGCCCGCTCGATGGTGCCGTTGAACTTGAACGGCGCCTTGTCGTAGTAATCGAGCGACACCGGGGATCCGAGCGCCATGCCGAAATCGAGACACTCGTTGGCGGTAAAGGCGATCGGACAGGTCACGGGGACGGTGCCTTCAGCGACGAGTGTGCCGTTCACCTTCAGCATCACGTTCAACGGACCCCGCGGCATCGGCTCGGGATGATTCGTCTCGATTTCGATCTGCACCTTGCCCGTCGGCAGCTTTTCCTGCGTACGGATCTTCGTCCGTTGTATCTCGAAGAGGTTGTACTCGTAACAGAGGATGCCGTCCTCGACGAAGCAGGTGACGCCGCCGGAGAAACCGCCCAACTTGTAGAGCACGCCGTTGGCGTCGGCGGGGATCTCCGCCTCGATGGTGACGACGTTGGGTTTGGTGCCGAGCGCGGGGGCGGAGAACTCCGGCACGCGAACGGTATCGCCGAAGAAGGTCCATTCCTTATAGGGCGGCGCGGGGCGTAGGTCCGGACGAAACAGCGGAATGTAGAGCGCTCCGCCGATCGGCAACGCATTGTTCCTCGCGGCCTCGATCAGGAAGAGCTCCTTCAAGTGGTCGAGCAGTTCCGGATTCTCCGCCGCGAGGTCGTTGGCCTGGCTCCAATCCTCTTCGAGGTTGTACAGCTCCCAGGTGTCCTTGTCGGGCGTCCACTCGAAGATGCCGGGGGGCACGCCCCGCACCCAGGGGACTCGTGGTCCAAACGCCGAGGCCATCCAGCCCTTGTGGTAGATGCCGCGACAGCCCAGGATCTCGAAATATTGCGTCTCCAATCGGCCCTCGGCGCTCGGGTCATCGAAGCTGTAGGCGAAGCTCACGCCATCGAGGGAGTCCTGTGGGATGCCGTTCACCACCCGTGGAGGTGTGATCCCGAGGATCTCATAGATCGTCGGGACCACGTCATTGCAGTGATGGAACTGCGGGCGCGGGGTGGGATCGGGCTTGATCTTGGCCGGCCACCGGATGGCCATCGGGTTGCGCGTGCCGCCGAAGTACCCGGCCAGGATCATCGTGCCCTTGTAAGGCGTGCTGC
>CAVUKH010000011.1:0-150951 GCA_963742035.1 uncultured Acidimicrobiaceae bacterium | reverse complement strand
TTGGAAATGCTGACGGTCAGTCAATCACTGCCTCAGCAGAGACCGCTGGCACGGGCGCATGCCCGTCGTCGGCGACGAACTGCACCCTGTGGACCTCGAACGCTGCCACTCCGAACCCGACTCTGACCGAGGTCTTCACCGTGGGCGAACTCACTCAGGCCATCGGCTTCGCCACCTCAGGCACCCCTCCGAGCGCCACCTTTTGCTACTACGGGACTCGTGCACGAGCGCCACCACGGGACTGACGGGCAGCCTCTTATTCGGGGACCCACCCGATCGCTCACGACGAGCTACACCTACGATGCCACCAACTCGAACACCGCTCTCCGTGACGACCTCTTGACGCGGACCGATCCCGATGGCGGCACGCTCACGAATGTCTACAACTCAACCGGGCAGATCTCTCAGCAGACCGACCCTGCTGGCGGCGTCAGCACCTACGTGTATTCCGAGGCGCCCAACGTGCCAGTCGGCGACGCGCCAGGCGACTCGACCACCGTGACGGTCACGCCCGGAACGGGTCTCCCGTCCCAGGTCACGCAGTATTCGTTCTCCTCCGGCGAGCTCTCCTCAACGACCATCGACCCCAGCGGGGGATCGAGCGCATCGACGAACTCTGCCATCGACAGCCCGATCACCGGGCAACATCAGACGAGCACTGATCCCGACGGCCACACGTCGTCGACGACCTTGCCCAACCCCGCGAGTCCGAGCGCCTACCTCAACGCCATCGACCCGACGTCGAGGACCGACGCGCTGGGGAATCAGACCCTCTATGCCTATACATCCTCGAACGAGGTGTGGTGCGAGGTCGAGCCGGCCGAAGTCGTCAACGGCGTCACGTGCCCGAGCACTGAGCCGATCACGGCTCCCACTCCGGGGTCTAAGAACACGATCGCCCTTGGTGTCACCATCACGTACTACGACTCGGCGGGCCATCCAACGTACGTGACCGATCCGCTGGGAAATACCACCGAGACGGCGTACACCGCCGCCGAGCAGCCGTATTGCCAGGTCGACGCCGACCAGTTCACGATTGCCGGCAAGTCCTGCCCAGGTTCACCGCCGACCAGTCCGCCGACGGGCACGGTGGAGGGATACACGACCACGATTTACAGCCCCGCCGGCAATGTGACCTCGGTTACCAATCCCGATGGGGCGACGACGAGCTACGCGTACACCAATGCGGCGTTCCCAGACACGCCCACCCAGACGACTGATCCACAGGGCGACGTGACCACCTTTACCCTCGACAGCGCGGGCCGGGTGATCACCAAGACCGAGACCTCGGCGACGAGCTCGTTCTCAGCCACAACGATCAGCGGCTACGACACCGCTGGGCGCCAGTTCTGCACCATCGCACCATTGGCCTACGCACAGGGTCATGCCAGTTGCCCCTCGACGGCACCGACCACCCCTCCGAGCCCGGGCACCGACCCTTGGCCCGGAGCACAGATCACCATCTTCAACGGCAACGGTCAGTCGACGTACGAGGTAAACCCACTCGGCGGGGTGAGCCAGACGGCCTACGACGGGGCCGCCAACGTCTACTGCACGGTTAGCCCAGCCAACTACGCCAGCGGTGTGACCTGCCCCGCTGCTGGTGCATCGTGGACGGCCGGGATCACCTTGACCAGCTACGACGCCCTGGGCCGTCCGGTGCAGGTCACCAACCCGCTGGGCGGGATCACCGCCACGGTCTATGACGCCGCGGGCAACGTGACTCAGACCACGGTGGAGTCCAACGACTCGACCCACGCCCCCAACGTCGTGACGCAGTACTCCTACGACGCCGACAACAACGTCACCGTGACCACGCTCGACCCGAGTGACGGGACGAATACCCAGACCACCGAGCAGACCTACGACCCCAACGGCAACGCCTTTTGCAGTGTCTCAGCGAATGCGTATGCCCAAGGGACGAGTGCTTACCACTGTCCGGTGTGGCAGTCGTCGTGGATCGGTGCTCCGCCGAGTCCGACCTCGTTGTACTCGACGACGCCGACGTCGGCCCAGGCTAACAACGTCACCACTGTCTTCTACGACCCCAACGGCAATGAGTTGGAGAGCACCGACCCCGACGTGCACGCCACCGTCAGTGTCGACGATCCCGACGGGCGGACCTACTGCAGCGCCGATCCCACGAACCTCGCTACCTGGCTCTCGGCCCATCCCACCGGGACCTATCCCTATCTGTGCCCGAGCACGCCGCCGAGCTCTCCGCCGGCTCCGGGTTCGAATCCGGGGTACTCCACCACGATCTTCGACGCCATGGGCAACACGCTGTCCTCGACGGACCAGCTTGGCGACACCACCTCGTACACGTTCAATGCACCAGGGCAAACGCTCACGACCACCGACCCCAACGGCAAGGTAACGACCGATTGCTACTACTACGAGAACAGCTCGGGCCAGTGTGCCAGCGCCGCGCCGAGCAACGGCGGAATGGACTCGGATCTGTATACCACGACGACGCCGGTCACCACTGCTGATCCCTCAGGCGAAGTCACGACCACCACGTATGAACCGGGAGGTTCGACGCTGACGTCGACGACACCGGCGGGCACCACCACCGACGCCTACGACGCCGCGGGCGATCCGACCTCGATGAGCGACTCGAACACGGGCAGCGGGTATGGCGTTCCCTCGACGGTGTCGTACACCTTCAACTCCGACGGCACCCGCCACACCATGACCGATGGTACGGGAACGACCACCTATTCCTACGACGACAACGGCGACGTCACTTCCAAGGCCTTGATCGCCAACCCTGGGCTCTCGAACACGACCACCTCCTACGGCTACTTCAACACCGGGGTGCTTTCCTCTGTTACGTACCCGGCCTACGGCACGTATGCCTCGCCTCAGGTCTCCTACGCCTACGACGCCACGGGAGCCATGACCTCGGAGACTGACTGGCTGGGCAACAAGGTCACTTTTGCCCATGATGCCGACAGCAACGCGACGGGGCAGGCGAACGACGTCTCGACGTCGATTCCGAGCGGGACCAGTTCTTCTGCCTTCTCCTACGACGGCGCCGACGAGAATACGGGCGCCGTCTCCACGCTGGCCCAGACCTGTGGGGGCAACGAGACCCTGACTCAGTCGTTCTCCCCGAGCGGCTCGCCGCGCAACCCTGACGGGCAGCTGAGCGAGTACACGGCCGGCTACACCAGTTCGTGTTCGGGTCAGGGCTCGATCCAGCGCAACTATTCCTATGACCTGGCCGGCCGCGTGGTCTACCAGGGCAGGACCGCGGCAAGGGGCCAATCCGAATACCTTTGCCTACGACGCTGCGGGCGACCCCACCACCATCTCGAGCCACGACGCCGGCGGAAGCTTCGACACCTACACCCAGACTTACGACTCGGCGGGAGAGGTGACGGGCCAGACTCCCGTCTCGGGATCGGGAGGTGTGGCCTCTACCTACACCTACGACACCTTGGGCGACCAGAGCAGCATGGCGAGCGCCCCGGGAACTACCACCTACGGGTACTCCCAGAACGCCCAGATGACCTCGGCAACGTCACCCGCCGGCGCGTCCAGCTACCTCTACGACGGGAACGGTCTCGAAGCGGCCACGACGACGACCGGATCGGTGTGGGGAGCCGTCAAGAGCGTCGACGGAACCAAGAGTATCAACGGGGTCTCGTGTCCCACCTCGACCTGGTGTGCGGCCGTCGACGGTTCGGGCCGTGCTCTTACCTACAACGGAACGACCTGGTCGTCGGGCAGTTCCATTGATGGCACCACCGTGCTCAACGCCGTGTCGTGCCCGAGCACCAGCTTCTGTGCCGCGGTGGACAACACCGGCCACGCCCTGACCTACAACGGGACCAGCTGGTCGTCGGCCGCAGACATCGACGGGACGACACCTCTCAACGCGCTCTCATGTGCCAGCACCAACTTCTGTGTGGCGGTCGACAACACCGGTCACGCCCTGACCTACAACGGCAGCACATGGTCCTCGGCCAGCGATATCGATGGCTCGGTGAGCATGCGCGGCGTCTCGTGTCCGACGCCGAGCTTCTGTGCCGCGGTGGACAACGCAGGGCATGCCCTGGTCGAGAGCAGCGGCACGTGGTCGTCAGCTGTCAACGTGGATACGACGACACTGCACGCCGTCTCGTGCGCCGACTCGAGCTTCTGCGTCGCCGTCGACACCTCGGGCTATGCGCTCCATTTCAACGGCTCGTCGTGGACCTCGCCAGCGTTGGTCGATTCCGGCCACAACATCAGTTCGATCTCTTGTCCGAATTACGCCTCTTGCCAGGCGGTCGACCACTCGGGCCACGCACTTTCCTACAACGGCACGACGTGGTCTGCTGTTAGTGATATCGACGGGTCCAATGCCCTCAACGCCGTCTCGTGCTCCGCGGCGAACACATGTGTGGCCGCCGACGCCTCAGGCAACGCCCTGGCCTATCAGGCACCGGCTTGGTCGTCGGTGAGCGATGTCGACGGCACCACCAGCATCAACGGAACCTCGTGTCCCACCTCGACCTGGTGCGTGGCCGTCGACGGGTCGGGTCACGCCCTGACCTACAACGGAACCACCTGGTCCTCGGCCAGCACCATCGACGGAACCACCATGCTCAACGCCGTGTCGTGCCCGAGCACTAGCGTCTGCGTCGCCGTCGACAACACCGGCCACGCCCTGACCTACAACGGCACAACATGGTCGTCGGCCACAGACATCGACGGGACGACACCCCTCAACGCCGTGTCGTGCCCGAGCACCAGTTTCTGTGTGGCGGTGGACAACACGGGCCACGCCCTGACCTACAACGGGACCAGCTGGTCCTCGGTGGCCGACATCGACGGGAGCGCCTCGCTCAAGGGCGTTTCGTGCCCGGGCTCGAGCTTTTGTGCCGCGGTCGACTCCTCGGGCAACGCCGTGACCTACGCTTCTGGGTCGTGGTCCTCGCCTTCGAACGTCGACCCCTCACGGATGCTGCGCGCCGTGTCGTGTCCAGACACCGTGTTCTGCCAGGCCGTCGACACTTCGGGTCACGTCTTGACCTACAACGGGTCAGCGTGGAGCGCCGCGGTCTTGATCGACAGCGGCGGCCACACCATCGACTCGGTCTCGTGTCCGACCGCCATGTCGTGTCAGGCCGTCGACAAGGTCGGCAACCAGCTCAGTTACAACGGGACCACCTGGACCAGCGCGGATGTCGACGGGACCAAGGTCATCAACTCCGTCTCGTCCGCGGCCGCCGGCTTCTGTGCGGCCGTTGATGCCTCGGGCAATGCGCTCAGTTACTCCGCTCCAGCCATGCTCGCCCAGCTCACCTGGAACACCAACCCAGGGCTCCCGTTGATCCTTTCGGACAGCTCGAACGACTATCTCTACGGGCCAAGCGGCACACCAGTCGAGCAGATCGCTCTGTCCACGTCGACGCCCACCTACCTGACCTACAGCGCCTCCAGTTCTGCCTGGCTGGCGACAAATGCAGCCGGAGACGAGATCGGGTACTGGGGCTACGACGCCTTTGGCAACCTTGCCTTCGGCACGCCAGCAAGCGCCTTCGGTTACTCCGGTCAGTACAGCGATGCGACGACGCAGTTGGTGAACGACCGGGCCCGTTGGTATGAGGCGCAGACCGGAGGATTCTCCAGCCGAGATCCTGCATACGCACAGACGGATACGGCGTACACATATGCCGGAAGTGACCCGGTAAATCAATCTGACCCCACTGGGGAAGCGTCTACGCAAGATTTCTGGGCTGCGATCTGTGGCGGACTTTTCGATGAAATCCCCTATATAACGGCTCTATGCGGACTTTTTCCCGGAGGCATTTCCCTTCCATCTGTCGGGCCTAATCCCTCCGCACCTCTTCCAGGTGACGAAAACCGTGGGGCAATCCAAATTCAAGGCTCTTCGGGCTCGCCCAAAAACAACAAAGGAAGTCCCTTCGACTATTCGGAGCCGTGGTCCCAAGGAAACCCACCGACGCTGGACTACGGCGTCATCTTGTTGGATCGCCTAATTGCCAAAACTCCTGAAAAGATTGTCAAACAACGGACCTACGCCTTGGCGCAGGCCTTGGACTACATGGTGAGATGCTCACAACATTTTGGGTGCTACCCACCAGGCAAGCCAAGAGGTTGGTATGACCCAGGGAACCACCCGTCTCAGCGAGTCGACATTCCCATCTTCGATGGCACGGCATTCATCAACGATGAGGGAGTCCAGTTGACATCGCTGTCATCCCAAGGGTCGTTGCTATGTGAAGGTCGAGAGGTAGTTACATGAGATATGAGCTCTATCGAATCGCCGCCGCTGCGGGCGAACACTATGCATTCGTTGCTGACGATGAGCATAAGTTGGTTCAATTGGACATCAACGCAAATGGCGATCCGTATGAATTGGTGTGGGTGTGTGAAGCGAGCTCAAGTGAAGAAGCCATTCGCCAGATGAACGAGTTTTTGGACGATGCTGAGTGATTCGTTAGATGACAAACGCCCTTAGACGATATTAGGTGTTCCAAATACTCTGACTCGGATCCGTGTCCACCGGATCATCGCGGACGTTGCCGCGGCCCGGATCGCTGTGTAGGTTTCATCAGGTCGTAGTAGCCGCCAGCGCCACGCTTTTTGACTTGTCTCGTCCGGCAGAGGTTCAAGTCAGACGCATTGCAAGTACCTCGCGAGACCGTGGTGATCTCACGAGCATCCGTAGGCAACTCCTTCGGAGCGATTTGACTGGTACCGGAAAAGTTGACTCGACAGGCCGCGAGCGAATTCCAAATTAATAGGTGGGCAACGCCAGAAGGTTGTCCGACCAGATTCCATCAGCTTGCGTCTGAATGTAAGGCGGCGAGCCGTCAATCACCTTCACGTAGGCCTTGTCGCCAGAACTGTCAACGACGTAACCCTTTCCATCGTCCTTAACCCAATCCACCAGAACTGCTCGAGTGCTTTCCTTCGTCTCTGTCTTGCCATCCTCGATCCACTTCAGACTGGCAATGTGCTTGTGCTCGGTTCCGCCAGACATATGACGGGCAGTGAACTTGATCGCCATGTTGGGTCCCCTTTCATGGGTGACCCAAGTCTAGCGAACGTGTGTTCGCCCAAGCAAGCAGTCCAGAGGCGATCCGCCGGCCTGGTCGGGGTTTTAGTAGCCGCCATGCGTCGTGACGGCTGAGACCGTCTCTTGATCTCGTGCGGCCAGTACTAAACTCAAACCTTTCTGTAAGGCTGGCCGGGTCAGTCAGTTCGCGGGCATGAGAAAGTCGATCATCGCCTTCCGTCGCCTGACAGAAGATTGGGCTGTTCATTCGTCAGAGAAGTTCTCGTAGTCCGTACCCATCCGCAGGTCTGTGTGCCGCCTGGCTCGGGATCTTGTGCGGGATTTTAAAAGTCGCTCTCTCATTTGCTGTGACATCTTCTCAGCCCATCGCCTCAGCCGACGTGGCTTGCCCACAAATGGTGCATCGTGAATCAAGGATGGCGTGTAACGCGGGGAGACGTGCCCACGTGCACGGCCCGACCAGCCATCCGAGCCGACAGCGGTGAAAACCAATCGTGCACCGTCTCTGGAACGCAATACATCCTCTACGGTCGGCTCGGGATTCGCCGCTAATTCGTCAAGGCCCTCAGTCTTGAGCACCTCACGGGTTCTTGCAGAGAGCTCCTCGACTTTGAGAAACCCAGATCTGGATGCATTTGACCCAAAGTAGTCAATTTCTCGTATAGTACTAGTGACCCTGATTCGTTTGTACCCAGTCCTTTGTTCATCGCGAAGCGCCGGGATCAACACGGCCCCCTTTATGCGGAGATCAAGAATCGATCGGGTCCAACTTAAATTCTTGACTTTGACCCGGTACGCGTAACCTGATGTACTCCCGGAATCCCTGGTTTTGCTGATTCCTAAGGACCACCCGAGCCGAGGCGAGACAAAGGTCCGTGACGCGATCCACGCAATCATGGATGCAGCTAGGCCAACAAGTATCCCGATTAGAACACCCATCGCTCCGTAGCCTCCTCATTTCTCGCCAGGAAGAGCGTGCACCAAGCTCTCGGTGACGGTCAAACCATGGAACCGGAAACAGATTATTCGGTAGCGGAGAGGTGAACTTTGTTTCGTCGCACTAAGAGCATACGAATATCAGCAACGAACCGTGGTTCCCTCACGAGACGACCAGGGAGCGTGGAAGACTCAATCATGGACTGGCTGTGGACATCGATCGAGAGCGATACTGGCACTAATACGCTCAAAGCTTCTTTCGAAGTGATCGAGAGGATCGGAACGGGGCCATACAACTTCGCCGTGGGTCGTGGTGGTAGGGGCTTTTGCATGAGCCGAGGTCGTACTAGCCGCCAACTCATCCGTGCCTGGATGACCTCCGGCCCACTGCGAGTTCGAGTCCACTCGCCCCCGCTGGAAGCATCGAACAGAGTTCGGATGCCATGGCAACGTCGAGCCCTGAAGCCGGATGGCAGCGAGCATGGACTGTGCGCAGCCGCTCGATACTGACTCTGGTGTAGCGCTGCGTCGTCTCGAGACGGGCATGTCCGAGCATCTCGGCGACGTATCGGATGTCGGCGCCACCTTCGAGCATCAAGGTGGCGACACTGTGACGAAGCAAGTGGCAGCTGCCTCGCTTGTGGATCCCCGCTTGGCCCAGATAGGCCCTGACCTTGCGACAGAGCCAGTCGGCGCAGATCGGAGTCCCGACCGACGACAAGAACAAAAGATCACGATTCCCATCGGCCACGAACAAGGGGCGGACGAGTCCGAGGTACAGCTGGACCCAGAACAGAGCCCGCTCTCCTATAGGCACGTAGCGGTCCTTCGCTCCCTTGCCCCGATGGACGAAGAGGGTGCCCCGCGTGCCGTCGATGTCGCCGACCCGCAGCGCGATGAGTTCGCTTCGGCGCAGGGCGCTCGAGTAGAAGACCTCGAGCACGGCCCGATTGCGCAATCCGAGTGGCGTCGTCACGTCGGGGATGCTCAAGAGACGAGCCATCTCGGTGCTCGAGAGAGTCGCCTCGGGCAGCTGGCGATCCGGGCGAGGCATGAGGAGGTCAGCCGTCGGGTTTACGTCGATCCGGTGCTCCCGGCGCATCCAGGTGAAGAACTGAGTCACCGGAACCAGACGCTGGACCTGGGTGGCTACCGACAGGGGAGTTCCGTCTGCCTTTCGATGCCCGTGCAGTGCGGCTTGGTAATCGACGACGAGTTCATAGGTCACCTCGGCCGGCTGGGTTAAACCAGCACTCCGAGCAAATTCTGCGAAGTAACCCAGATAGCGCCGGCGGTTCTCGATGGTCGTGGTGGCGTAGTTGTGCACCGCCATCCAGGTCAGGTAGTCGTTGGTCGCAGAGTCAAAGGCATCCATCTCGTACTCCTCACGCTCGGCCAGAGCGCGAGTCCCGCTGGGACGCCGAGTCCTTCATTGCCGAGTGCGCTCTTGCGGGTGAGCCTGTCGCTTTTGCAGCTGTCAGACCCAGGCGTCTGAGCGGTGAGGAGTTGGGCGCTACTACGACCCGGTCACGGGGCAGTTTCTGAGCGTGGATCCCCTGGTCGATGAGACTGGGCAGGCCTACGCATATACGGGGAATAATCCGGTGAACGCAATAGATCCGGACGGTCTCGACTGTGGGATATTCTCAGTCGTCTGTGGGGCTTACGACGCTACGGCGGGTGCGGTCAAGACAGCAGCGCAAGCGATCTACCACCATGTTGGAATAATTCTCGAGGTGACCGCCGCAGGAGTCTGCATTGTTGCCTCCGCCGGAGTTTGCGCAGCGGCCGTAGTGGGTGCTGTGGCAGCGGAGCTGCTTCAACAGTGGCAAAACGGAGATCTCAATGCCACAAACATCGCCGGCACGCTGCTTTTAGGGGCCACTGATCTTCTCACTGCGGGGATTGGCGGCCTAGTGGAAAGTATTGCAGCCGAAGCGACGGAGGGCTTTACTGAGACGGTGCTGTACAACGGCGTTAGCTACACCCTGAGGGTCTTGTCGGTTGCTCCCTCCGTTGTCATCGACGTCTCGCGTGCGGGCGAATCGGGAGCCAGTACAGCCGTGGCGTGCTGATGAGCGAGGTCAGGGTCTACCGCAGCAAATCGACACGCTGGTTGGCGGCAACCTTGTCGTTCATATTTCTCTTGGTGGTCCTCGCCGGTGCCGCTGGACTAGGTGGAGGATCAAAAAAGTCATCTTCTATAACGGCGGTCAGTGCGGCTGTCATGGCAGCTGCGGTGCTGGGACTTGTTTGGTCCCTACTTGGATTTGCGCAAATGGGCGTTACATCGTCCGACGAAGGAATTCTCATTCGAAACTGGTTTCGACGCATCGCCATCCCTTGGTGTGACATCAAGGAGTTTGCGTTTGGTAATCGCGTCGCAAATCTGAGTATCCGGGAAGGATTATCGTCGCCTGTACTGCAGACCTATGTGGTCACCAAAGACGGACGTCACTATGTGATGAGTGGATTGGCAGCGACGCGAATCAATCGATCCACAAGCAAACGCCACGTTCAGACCCTTCTTGACCGATTAGAGGACGAGAGGGTCGGTCACCTTCGAGGCGCGCGAGACCAGGCTTAACTCGGGTCAACACAGGCGTCGCTTCGTACCTGCATTCGGCATGGAGTCATCGAGGTCGCAGTAGCCGCCTACTAAGACCCATCAGGTGCCGACCGGGAAGGCCCATGTCGAACTCAGATCAATCAGTGGGCGACCGTGCGCCAGGCGATTCCTTCTTGATCGAGGATCTCAGGCAAAACGCCGTTGGCGCTCTCGGGCGATAGCCAAAGTGTCGCACCCAGGAGTAGTCCGGTTGCGAGGGCCTCGAGGTTCAACAAGTTGAGATGCGGATAGCGACCTGCGAACCGGGCCATTGTCGGCACAGTCATGCGAGGATCTGGCAGAAGAATGTCCTCGCGTAATTCAAGCAAACTCATGATCGCTTCCTGCTGCAGGTCCTCACTGAGATCGCCGAAAGGGCCCGAGAGGTGTCCACCAGCACCAAGCACAGCCGCACGGCACGCGCGGTAATACCAGTAGCTCGTCGTATGGAACTCCGCAGAGTTCCTTCGAAGACCTACCAATAGCTCTTCGATCAGCAGCCTGTCGTCAAGGACGACGGCGCGGGATCGGCGGGGCAATGTCCGTTACTGGTCGGCGAGATCAGGGTCGGCGAGAGAAGCCAGACCCGCGGAATAGCGCCCCCGAAGGACTCGTCGCAATTCATCCCTGGCTGCTTGCACCCCTCCCGGGATGATCAAAGCGGCATTGCCGAGGTCAATGAATCCGATTTCGCCCCCCTCGTCGATGCCCCAACGGTGACGGAGGTCGGCTGGCAGGCTGGTCTGACCGCGGTGCGAAACCCTGGCATTCGTTGACGCTGGCATACACGCATTGTAATCCATAACGTTCTACAAGGCAACACCAGAGTACGCCAGCGCCTGGTGTGCTCCAAGCGGAGCACGCGCACTCAGTTCTATCCCGCGGATATCCCGCGGGCGCCGTCGATCAGGCCGGTTCACGCCAGTACGTCCAGTTCTCTGACCTGCAATTTTCGTTCACAAGGGTTCACGAAAATACGCTTTTCCGACCTTCCAAGCTGATGATGCCAGTTCGATCCTGGTCGGCCGCTCTCTTGGAACCGCAGTTCATAGCGGTTGTTGCGTCTGAACGCGTTGTTCGTCTCCTGTCGTTCGTGGGACAGCGCTGTCAGCGTCCGGTGGCGCGCCGGGTAGCTGCACCGCGACGGAGAGCCCGCCAGCGGGGCGGGGGGTGAGGATGAGTCTTCCGTCGTGCGCCTGGACGATGCTCTTGACGATTGCCAGGCCGAGACCGACGCCTGTCTGGTCGGTATGAATGCGTTCGGTCCCACGCTGAAACGGTTCGACAAACGTGGCGACCGCCGCTGGGGTGAGTTTCGCCCCAGTGTTCTCGACCGTCAACACCACGCTCCCTGAATGGATGCTGGTCGTGACCCATACGGTGCCCTGGTCTGGCAGATTGTGCACGATCGCGTTGTGCACGAGGTTCGTGGTCAGCAGCAACAAAAGCGGGTGCGATCCGACCGTGACCGTCACGGTGCCGGAGGCTTCGATCGTGACGCCATGACCTTCCGCGGAGGGTTGGAGCATTTCGGTGACCTCTTCCACAAGCAGGGAGAGGTCGACGGGTTCTGGGGTGAAGGACTTCTGGTCTATCTGGCTGAGCAGGAGCAGTGCCTCAGTGAGTGTGATCGCTCGGGTATTGACAGCGTAAAGGCGGTCGACGAGTTCATCGGAACCACGGTTCGGATCGTTGCGGGCCACGTCGAGAAGGGTCTTCGTGATTGCCAGAGGGGTGCGCAGTTCGTGGGAGGCGTTGGCCGCGAACCGCTGTTGCTCAGCGACGTGTCTTTCGAGCTGGTCGAGCATGGTGTCGAAGGTGTCGGCGAGTTCGCGGAACTCATCTTTGCGCCCTGGGAGCCGGATTCGGTGGGAGAGGGATCCCTTCGCGGCCATGCGTGTGGCTTCTGTGATGCGAGACAGGGGGGCGAGCATGCGGCCGGCAAGCAACCACCCCCCAAGGAGGCCGAACACCAGCAGGAGGATTCCCAGGGTGGCGGCCGCCGGAGCGAAGTCTCGCAAGAGAGCGCCACGGCCGGGCCGAATGAGGACGTGTGTGTTGTGGACGAAGACGGTCTCGCCCCTGGGCACGTATCGCAGGAGGAACACCCACACCGCGCCCAGCAACAAGGCACCCACGAGCATGACGAAGCCGGTGTAGCTAAGGGTGAGTTTGAGGCGAACACTCAAGCCCGGGGTTCTATCCACGGTCCCTCCCGTCAAGCCCGGCGTCGTTGCGGATATTGATGCGGTACCCGACGCCGGCCACGGTGGCGATGATCCAGGGTTCGCCGAGGCGCTTTCGGAGCGCCGAGATCGTGATGCGCACGGCGTTGGTGAACGGGTCTGCGTGTTCGTCCCACGCCCGCTCCAATAGCTCTTCGGCGCTCACAACTCCGCCCTCGGCGGCAACGAGAACTTCGAGCACGGCGAACTGCTTGCGGGTGAGGGCGACGTATCGTCCGTCGCGATAGACCTCCCGGCGGAATGGATCGACGCGCACACCTGCGATCTCTCGCATGGGCGGCCTGCTGTGGGTGCGTCTGCGGTCGAGAGCCCTGAGGCGGAGCACGAGCTCTTGGAGTTCGAACGGCTTTGTGAGGTAGTCGTCGGCGCCGAGTTCGAACCCAGTTGCCTTGTCATGGAGCCGGTCGGCAGCGGTGAGCATGAGGATGGGCGTGCCGCGGCCGGAAGCGACGATTCGTCTGGCGACTTCGTCGCCGGAAGGACCGGGGATGTCGCGGTCGAGAATTGCGATGTCGTACGTGTTGAGTCCCAGCAGTTCTAAAGCCGTGTCACCGTCACCTGCGATATCAGCAGCGATTGCCTCGAGGCGTAAGCCTTCGCGAATCGCTTCTGCCATGAAGGGCTCGTCCTCGACGATCAGAACACGCACATTCAGATGATTGTACGTCCCCGCCGCATATCGTCGCCGTATCGAAAACCACATACATGGTGGCAACGTCGGGATGGCTTGACTCAGGCCTGTGACCTATACGACGAACCGCCATGAGAAACAAGCGAAGTACTTCGGAAAGCGACACCATGAAGGGCGGCTCGTGTCGAAGGTGGGAATCCTTCGTCCAACACACCTGTGTGCGGCTGCGGCTGTGGCCCTGGGAGTCACCGTCGCCGGCTGCTCGAGTGGCTCGACGGTCCCGACCGCCACTTCGGCGGGAGGATCAGGCTCGGCTCGGGCATCGACCCTCGCCGAAGCCGTGGCCTACTCCCAGTGCATACGCAGCCACGGCGTTCCGAACTTCCCCGACCCCGTGCAGACTCCCGACGGAGGCTACGGGTATAGGACCGCCGGAATTGACCCGAACTCGGTTGCGTTCCAAGGGGCCCTGCAGGCCTGCAGGTCCTTGCCGTCGCCGTGGAATTCCACCGGCCAACAGCTCTCCCCCGCCCAGCAGCAGGCGTGGTTGAATTGGGCCAAGTGCATCCGCGCCCACGGGGTGCCGGGCTTTCCCGACCCGACGTTCTCGGGCAGCGAAGTGCACGACTCCGGCATTGAGTCGGGTTCGCCGCAACAGCAGTCGGCGATGGAGGCGTGCAACTCGCAGAGGCCGTCCGTCGGGGGCCTGGGCGGGTGAACGGCAACTGCGGTCAAGAGGCTCAGCAGCTCGCCGTCCCGGCCGAGGGCCAAGAAGAGGTGTCGCCCAACCGAGAGCGGAGCGAAGGTGGTTGCCACCCAGCACGCAGAGTCGAGCTCTCCGTTGGCACCAGGGAGCGCGGCCACAACAACGCGACCAGCGATTTTGAGGAGGGGGTGAAGCTCGCCGAGTGGCCGCGCGACATCGGTATGAAGAACGTTCCGGACCCCACCCTCAATGAGCTCCTCTTCGACACTGGTCGAATCCCATCCGCTGCGGGGAGGAGTGCCCGGTGCATTTCGCGGTTCCATGCAGCGACCGATGCGTGCGCCGCTCTCACCTCAGCCGAATTGGAGCTGGGGGTCCAGTGAAGGGGAAGCCTTGGGTGCTGGCCGGAGCGGTCGTTCTGGCTGTCGCCCTCGCCATCGGTGGCACGGTCGGCGTGTCGAGTGGAAAGCAAGTGACCTCGAACACCACCGAACTGCCGCCCAACACCGCGAAGGTCGAAATGGGGGAGCTTTCGGCGATGGTTTCCGTGGATGGGACACTGACCTATCAGGCGCAACCGGATGGTTCGCCGTACTCCGTCGTCAACCAAGCCAGCGGGATCTACACCGAGTTGCCGGTGCCCGGCCAGGTGATCTCTCAGGGCCAGGTGCTGTACCAAGTGAACGACAGCCCGGTGCTGCTGCTGTATGGCTCGACACCTGTGTATCGAACCCTGTCGTCCGGGGTGACCGGTGTCGACGTGGCCGAACTCAACGCAGATCTGGTTGCGCTCGGCTACGCCACGGCCGCGCAGGTCAATGCATCCTCCTCATTCTTTGGGTCGGCCACCGCCACGGCCGTGGAGAAGCTCCAGGCCGCTTTGGGGATGGCCCAGAACGGCGCGCTGACCCTTGGACAGTTGGTGTTCGAACCCACGACGCTGCGCGTCACAAGCCTTTCAGCCCAGCTCGGGGGCAATAGCCAGGCAGGCCAGACGGTGCTGCAGGCCACATCGAACACACGCCTGGCGCAAGGGGTATTGGACGCATCGCAGCAGACTGACGTGGCGGTCGGAGACAAGGTGACAATCACCCTGCCCAACAACGAGACCACCCCGGGTGTGGTCTCTTCGGTTGGGACCGTCGCCACCTGTCCATCAGATTCGGGGCCAGGTGCGTCGGGTTCCAGTTCCCCTGCTCCCGGAACCGACACCTGCTCGGCGAACACCTCGGGGAGCACCACACCCACCATCACGATGGACGTCACCCCATCGGACCCGGCCGTCACGGGCACCTGGGATCTGGCCCCCATACAAATCGCCATCACCACGGCCAGCGTGCCCAACGCCCTATCAGTGCCGGTGACCGCGTTGCTGGCCCGATCCGGCGGTGGTTACTCCGTCCAGGTCGTCAGCGCAGGCGGAACCAACCATCTCGTGCCGGTTTCTCTCGGTCTCTTCGACGACGCCGACGGGCTGGTACAGGTCACCGGCTCGGGGTTGGCCGCCGGGCAACGTGTGGTGGTCCCTTCTCCATGACCGACGCCCTCCGACCGACATCCGCAAATCTCCGGGTCGCTGCCGACAACAGCTCGGCTGCCGACGGGGAAGAGGTTCCGGTGCTGGAAGTCGACAACGTGACCAAGAGCTATCCCGGCGAGCCGCCGGTCCATGCTCTGCGCGCGGTGAACCTCACCATCGGCCAAGGGGAGCTCATCGGGATCGTCGGCCCCTCGGGATCGGGTAAGACCACCCTGTTGCAACTGATGGGGACCCTCGACCTACCTACTCGCGGCAGCGTACGGATCACGGGGCTGGACGTCGCCACCATGGCCGACGACGACGTGGCGTATCTGCGAGCGACGCGAATTGGTTTCATCTTTCAGCAGTTCTTCCTGGCCGAGCACGCCACCGTGTTGGACAACGTGGCCGACGGACTCTTCTACGCGGGCATCCCGCTCCAGCAGCGCCGGCAGCGTGCCCTCGACGCCTTGGACCTTGTCGGCCTGGGCCAACGTCCTCATGCCCATCCCACACAGCTCTCGGGCGGACAACGCCAGCGGGTCGCCATTGCCCGAGCGTTGGTGGGACAGCCGGCCATCGTGCTGGCTGACGAGCCGACGGGCAACCTCGATCAGGCCACCGGTCGTGCCATCCTTGCTCTGATCGACCAGCTCCACCAAGCGGGCTCGACCATTGTGGTGATCACCCACGACCCGGCCATTGCCGAGCGCATGCCCCGCACGGTCGAAATACTCGATGGCCGCATCATTGCCGACAACTGCCCGGCGCTCGGAACTGACCCAACGCCTCCATCCGCTGGTTCAACGCCTCCCCACGCGCCAGAGACTGCGTCCGACGGGCCCGTCAGCGAGGAACCCGCATGACCGACACCGCCCGCCTGACGCGGAGGCGGTTACAGCTCTCCGACCTGACCCGGCTCTCGATCGTCGGACTACGCACCCGGAAGCTACGGGCTGGGCTCTCCGCTCTCGGTATCGCTATTGGCGTCGCGGCCATCGTCGCCGTCCTCGGCCTCTCGTCCTCGTCCCAGGCTGGCCTGCTCAACGAGATCAACCAACTTGGCACCAACCTGCTCACCGTCAGCAACGGCCAGAGCATCACCGGCGCCCCTGCCGAGCTGCCCACCACGGCGCCGGCCATGATCGGCAGGATCCTCGGAGTCCAACAGGTACAAACCACCGGGACGGTCAGCGGTGCCAACGCCTATCGCAACCCCTACATCCCCGCAATCGACACGAACGCCCTCACCGTCCAAACCACATCCCTCGACCTCCTCCCAGTGATCGGCACCAAGGTCGCCCAGGGCCATTACCTCAACACGGCAACCGCCCAAGAACCCGTTGCCGTCCTCGGCGCCGCTGCCGCGCAGCGCCTCGGGATCGACCGCATCTACCCCGGCGAACGCATCTGGGTCGGCGGCAAGTGGTTCTACGTGGCCGGCATCCTCAAGCCGGCCGTGCTGGTCTCGGCGGTCGACTCCTCCGTCCTGATCGGTTACCCCGCGGCCGAGAAGTACCTGGGCTTCGACAGCCATCCCTCCACCGTCTATCTCCGCGCTCAAAACGACCGAGTGAACGCGGTCGACAACCTCCTTGCCACCACCGCCAACCCCGAAAACCCCGGCGAGGTCAGCGTCAGCCAACCCTCCTCCGCCCTGGTGGCCCAGGCCGACGCGAAAAGCGCTCTCAACGGCCTCTTTCTCGGCCTCGGTGCCGTTGCCCTGCTGGTCGGCGCGGTCGGCGTCGCCAACATCATGATCATCTCCGTCCTCGAGCGACGATCCGAGATAGGTCTACGACGCGCTCTCGGCGCCACCAAAGGCCACATCCGCACGCAATTTCTCTCCGAAGCTGTTTTTCTCGGCCTTCTTGGCGGCGTAGTCGGCGTTGCTCTGGGCGTCGCTTCGACGTCTGTGTACGCCCACTCCAAAGGCTGGGCCACCGTCGTGCCACCAGAAGCGTGGCTCGGCGGCTTTGCCGCTTCCCTGATCATCGGCGCGGTTGCCGGGCTCATGCCCGCTCTGCGTGCCGCGCGGATGTCACCCACTCAGGCACTCTGGAGCGTGTGAGCCTCTGGCGCTTCGACCATCCGATGCGGACTACCAGAGGAGTCCCGATCGGCGAGCCCTGAGGCGCTCGCGCAATAGCCGCGTCGCGGTCTTGTGTCGCTACGTACCCGCCATTCAGCCCGCGTCGCTGACATCCGGGGATCGCACGGCGCGTCGAGGCCTTGGAAGCTTTGGCTCTGCAAGGACAGCCGTCGTCCGTTGCAGCACGGACCCATCCCGGGCCGCCGCCGACTGCTGTCCTACGTGGAGCAAATGCCAGCCATGGTCGAGCAAGTGGTTGATCTGCTCCTGAAGCCATTCCTGTGGAGGAGAGTCGGACGAAGACGCGTCCTGGCAGACTGGGCACGGAGTTCCGACGAATGAGAACAGCTGCGCGCTGCGCTCGTACTCCACAGGGGCGGCACGTTAGTGGTGGGACACCTTCCGTTGGGGAGTTGTGGGAACGTTGCGCAGGAACAGGCCGATCGGCCCGGTTCCCCGTCAGGGGGCGTTCGAGGACTGCTCACACACGCCATTTCGGCGGACCGGACCTCCACACGTTCCAGGGACGAGGCGGTCCGGATCTACCCCCCTCCTCGCATTTCCTTGGGGTTGGGGCGTACCCCGTTCCCCGGCTCCGTCGGGAGCCAACATCTCGCGTCCCCCATCGCGCACCTTTGTCGCTCAGGACGGCGCCCTCGACCCATTCGGATGACGGCGTTTGCTCACGTTCCCGGGCGAACTCATCAAGCGCCCTGGTGGGTCGAGAACCACTCGCCCTGGGCTCGCACCGAGCCGCGTATCAGACGCTCGTTTTTGTGCTCCCAGGGTGATCAAACCCGCTGGTGGCGCTTGCCCTTCAGTCGGAAGCGTCAGGAGGTCGGTGTCATGGCGATGAACGAAGCTGCACTGGCGAGACCAGCGGACTTCACTGCTGAAGTACGCGATCACGACGGTACAACCGTATTGATCCTCGCGGGCGAGATCGACCTCTCCAGCGCAGGAGCATTATGGGAAGTCTTGGTGCTCCCGGAGGTGCTCAACGCACCAGCGGTGCGTGTCGACCTCACAAAGGTAGAGTTCTTGGGCTCCACGGGCGTCGGTCTGCTCGTGTCTGCGTGCAAACGAATCAGAGACTCGGGAGGCACGTTTTCAGTGATCTGCAGCCTGAGCGCGACGTGGAGGATTCTCGAGATGTCCGGACTCCTGAAATGCCTGGACGTGACACGCGCCTCCTAGTGAACCACTAGTCGGCTCTGACCGTAACCACACCGCCTCTGCCCACGGCGCTTCTCTATTGGAGCGTCGTGGGGATCGCCATCAACTACCAATGCCCTCACTGTTCCAGTTTCCACTGCCAAACGACGCGCGCAAAGGGTGCCTCTGCACATTCCTGCCGACACGATTGCGCTTCCCGACGTAGCGGGAGCAGGTGTCTCCCTCTCTGAGATACCGTCGATCATGCCGGATCGACCGCCCCTGGCCGTCTTGGTGGGCGGTGCGCCTGGTTCGGGCAAGACCACTTTGGCGGAGGCCCTAGCCGTCGGCCTGGATCTGCCGGTGCTGCACAAGGACAGCCTGGTCCACGGTCGGTGGCGCACCTTGAGACGGGCCACAGAACTGGGAGGTTCCGGTGTCGAGCCGTTCTATCGCTCCATGGAGTTGTGGATCGATGCGGGAATCAGCTTCATCGCCGAACAGACGTTCTATCCCGAGGTGAGCGAAGCGGATGTTGCGACGCGGCTGGCCCCGCGGAGCACCCTGATCAACGTGCACTGCCGAAGCGTGCACTCGTTCCACCGTTGGGAGCAAAGGATGCGCAACGATCCGCTCTGCGGCGAGACACGGCTAGACAAATTGGTTCCCGTTGTGGAACGGCTGAATTCTGAACTGCGTGAGCCGCTGGACTTCGACTGCCCGACTGTTGTCGTCAGCACCGATGACGGTTACCGGCCAACGCTCGAAGCCGTCATCGCTCGAATCGACGGTCTCTACAGTCGGCCGGACATCCACGACCTCGACAGGGCTTCACAGCCGCCTCAATAGCCTCCTCCTCTCGGTGCGCGCTCATGGAGTCGCCGGAACAGCCGGATGCCGGGCTCACATACAGAATCAACTTGCCTCATCGACAGCCTCGGAAGCGGGCTGCGTCCGCCCGTCCCCGCGGACAGGGCGAGTCAGGAAGAGCCGACGTCAGCCTGGCTGGGTACTCTGACGGTCATGTCTCGGAGTTGGCGAGCCCGCACCCCAAGGCCGATTTGGTTCAACGACGTGCACGAGGCCGAGGCCAGGAAGGCGCAGCTGCGCAAGCCACCAAGCCGGTTGGGCGCTTGGATCCTGCGGCGTTTGGGCTTCAGCGGTGAGATCGGCGAGAGCGCAACGCATGTGCAGACCCGACACCCGCACGAGCACCCCGTCCGGCGGCGTGAGGGTCGGCAGAGTGAGGGTACCCGGTGAGTATCGAGAGCCTCACTGATCCGTTGTGGAGCCGGCGAGACCCAGGCGGCCGTCGGCACGCAGCGCGACCCCTCCGATGCCGAACCGCTCGGCCAGGAGTGCCGGCACGTCGGTCCGTGCGACCTCGGTGACCTCCGACCCTGCTCCGACCGGGCGCTCGACAAGGACTGCCTGTTCGAAGACGAACAGGGAGAGGCAACGGTCCGGGCTGCGGCGACCGACGAACACGCCGGTCACGAACGATGATGTCGGATGGGTGGCGGTGTACCAGTTGCTGACCTCAACGTCGATGACGGGCACCGGCTCCGGAACGAACCCGTACATGTCGGCCCACGCGCCGTCCTGGAACACCTGCAGCACGAGCTCAGGCCCGTCCTCGACCAACCGGTAGAGCCAGCCGGACTGGTCCGTCTCGACTCCGACCTGGAACGGTACGGGATCGAGCAGCCCTCCCCCACCGAACCCGACGTCGGCCAACCACGGCCGTCCGCCCGCGGTCACGCGCAACAGGAGGTGGTCAAGGGGGCGATCGGGCCCGGTCCCACCGATCCGCACCCGAGCCAGCATGAGGTCGACGGGGCCGAGCCCCAGCTCCTCCAAAGCGGCCTTGAGCAGCATGTTCTGCTCGAAGCAATACCCGCCGCGCCCGTGGGCGACCATCTTGTCGGCGACGCTGTCCACGTCGAGCGCCACGGGCCGACCACTGCTCGGATCAAAGTTCTCGAACACGATCGTCGTCGCGTGAGCCCGGTGGACAGCGGCCAGGCTGGGGGGCTCATCGTGCAGGCCCACACGGTCGAGGTAGGAGCGGAGATCGAAGCCCACAAGACGACGCTAGACCTTGAGAATTCCGACCGCACCCGGGAGCGCCGAACATCTGGTCACGATTCCGGGCCAACGGCACGTGCCGACAACAATGACCAGAGAGCGGTTCAGAACCACCCTCACGGGGAGGCTCCCATGCCTGACCTGCCGGCCATCGCACACGTGACTCTGACGGTCAGTGACCTCGACCGCAGCGTCCAGTGGTACGAACGACTCTTTGACGTGGCGTTTCACCGAGACGAAAGCCCTGGCCCGTTTCGACGAGCTGTCTGGATCGTCGAAGGGCGCACGCTCGTCGGGCTGCATGAATTTCCCGACCCCGCTGACACCCTTCCCTTCAATGAGCGTCGAATCGGGCTGGACCATCTGGCCTTCACCTGTCGAAGCCGGGAGGATCTCGAGGCGTGGGTACGCCGGCTCTCGGAACTCGATATCGACAACGGCGGAATCGCAGAAGCCGACTACGGCTCTGGGCTCTCATGCCGTGACCCCGACAACATCGCTTTGGAGTTCTATTTCCCCGCCCCCAAAGTGGGGAGCCGCGCCCTCAGGTTGCATCGTCAGGCTCTGAATCCGCCACCGACGCAGCAGGCCGTCAGTCCAGCCAGTAGCGCCACATCTTCGGGTCCGAACGTACGAGCTGGTACTCCTCTAAGTCTTCCAAGGCCGGTCGCAAGTCCTTGCGGATCCGGGCACCAAGTACCAGAGAGAGTCGCTCGTCGAGCTCATGGCGGGTGAGCTGGCCCTTCACAAAGGCTCGCTGGAGAACTCCGGCCGCCAGCTCTCTGCCCCCATCCCCGACGCGCAACTGGCTGCGCACTGAAGATGACCGGTTGTGCCGACGGTCCACGACACGCAGCCTATGACCGACCTGACGGACTCACGGGAGGGCGACGACGAGATCAAACCGTGAAGGCGTCGTCACCCAGGCTCGTGCCCGGTTACTCGACCGCCACAGACAGCAAGGGACGGTATGGGCGCCAGCATCCCGAACTTCTCCCAGCCGGTGCCCCCGGCCTCTACTCCGTTATCCCGGTTGGTCGCGATCAGGGATTCGAGTGACCTTTTCGTTCGTGAGGTGACCGCACTGGGCGCAGATCGGGTGTCTCCCAGCGGCTTCTGCACCACAGTTCGGGCAGACACAGTGCGTCTTGGTGCTCGTTTGCACGGCCCGCTCCCTTCTCCACTCCCCCTCCCGCCTGTTGTTCACTTGCATTTTGGCGGCCATCGGGTAGCGCAAATAGAGCCATTTGGAATACGGCTCACACAACGTCGGGACAAACATGGAGGCCGCGCAGCGGTCCGACTCGGTCAACGCCTCGGGGAGGTGGGTCTGGCTGACGGGCACTCACCCGGACCAGCCGTACCGTCCCCATGGACCCAGCGGCCACCCAGTCAGGGCGTCCAGCCAGGGTCCCTTCCGTAGGCGACGAGGACTCCGCGCCAGGCGTCGCCCTCGAAAGGGAACACACGGACTGCCTGATTGCCCTCTGCGACTATCACGTCGTCAGTTGGTCGGTGGTCGATCCCGAGCGACCGAGCCATATCCCACGCATGCACATGCCATTCACCGATGGCAACGCCGCTGTGCTCGCCGACGGTCAACGGACCGAGGCCCGACCATTCTCCCAAGATCACGTCCCAATCGGCACGTTCGATACGTCGGAGATGATCCCCCGCAAGTTCGAGGAAGCGCTCCGTGCGCTCAGGACCGGAGTTCTCTCGCAGCTGTGCCAAGTCCGTCGCGTTCATGGCCGCAAGCTCCTGGCCTCGCGGCAGGCCGACAAAGTGTTGTCCAGCCTCCGCCGCATTGAGGAGCCGGTGCCAGTAGCGGATGATCGTGAGCAGATGTCCGGACAGATCGATGAGGGTCCAGTTCCCACAAGGCGTCGGGACGTCCCAATCGGTGATCCTCGGGTGCAGATCCGCGAACGTACGGAGTGATTCCTCGTATGACTCCGTGATGCGCCGCCGAACGAAGGGATCCCCGTCAGTCACCGACTCGTCCAACTCGGTTCGCTTGCCAGTCTCAATTCCTGCTTCACCATCCCGAGTATTGCCTCAGGCACGGCCGAAGAGGCACTGCGCCCTTACGCCGTGAGGACGCCATGCACCCCTCCTGGAGCCCTCATGGCCTCGCCGGCATCGAAGGGTCGAGGTCGGTCGGCGCCGTTCGCGACAGCAGGGTAACGCCCGTGGCCATGACGCAAAATGCCACCGCTGCCACAATCCGTTGGGACACGCTCGTGGTGAATCTCTCGTCGAAGATCCAGACGCTCAACACGATGGCGACGGCCGGATCGACCACGACGATCAACGGCTGGGACACACTCAACGGGCCGACTTGCAAGGCGGCCTGTTGGAGCACCGAACCGAGGATTGCGGAGGCGATCAACGCGTAGAGCGGCCAGTGCTCCAACGTGGCGAGAACGCCCGAAGACGTGAGCATGTCAGTGGTGGCCTTGATGAAGGCTGCCATGAGGGCCCATGTGATGGAGGCGGAGCTCGCGTAGAGCGCCGCCCGACGCACGGGCGATCCCCAGCGCGCCAGCACGGCCAACACGGCGACGGCCCCTCCGAAGACGACCAGGGCCGAAGCCCAATCGCCCGCGTCGGGTTGCGGCTGACCACCCTGGGGGTCGGCCGCGGTCAAGAAGATCGTCAGCGCCGCACACGTGACGAGCGCAGCCGTCCACGCCGTCTTGGCGATGTGCTGGCGGAGCCAGAATCGACGCAGCAACAGGGCGAAGACCAATTCGGTGACCAGGAGAGGTTGGACGATCGAGAGCTGTCCGCTGTGAAGGGCAACCGCCTGGAAGGCAAAGGCCGCCACTCCCGCCGCCCAACCGAGGAGCCAAAGAGGCTGGCGGATCAGGAAGGCGACCAGTTCCCTGCCACGATGCGTGTTGGAGACACCGGCGCTGGCGGCGTGTTGGGTCATCAGGTGCACCGCGTTTGCCAGGGCGGCGGCCAGACCGAAGCAGATCGTGACGGTCACTTCAGGACTTGCGATCCATCGCCGCCGTCCGAACCCAGGCGCGGATACCCACTACTGCCAGCATGGGGCATACCGCGGGCGAATCACACGTACCGCAGCACATCAGCGACCTGCTTCATGTGCAGATGATCTCTCTCCTCGCAAAGGTCGAAGGGATCGAAGTGCAAGGGACAGATCTGGGCGGTCTCGGCCGATCTGACGTCGTACTTCACACTGTCACCCACGTAGACGACGTCGGAGGGTTCCAGACCGAGCGGAGGAAGCGCAAGCGCGAAGATGGCTGGATCAGGTTTTGCGACGCCGACCACCGCAGAATCGATGATCGCGAGGACCGACACGCCTTGCCCCGGTCCAACCTGACAGATGGAGTTGCGGGCGAGCTCCTCCTCGACATGACCGTCGGAGTTGCTCACAACTCCCAGTCGCAGTCCCGCGTCCGAGAGCATCCGCAATCCGGCGATCGATCCACTGAGGACTCGTCGCCACAGCTCGGGTGATGGGCCTTGCCATATCGGAATGAGCCTCTCCACCGCCGCTTCAAAACGGTCCTCGACCATGCCGATGGATCGGAGATAGCCCTCGAGGTAGATGCGCCGGTCCCCCTCTCCCGGCCGGTTCGCAACGTCGATGGCGTGGATGCCCGCAAAGTGCGCCCGATCGCACTCCGGACCTGACAACGTCCCGATCACATCACCAAGTGCTTCGACGAGTCGATGGCGGCTGGGCAGGAGAAAGACTCCACCGACGTCAAGGAGGACTCCGTGCACGGGGCCAGTGTGGCCGCTGACGCTGGGGTGGGGAGAATCCTGGGATCCACCTTTCCGGCAAGCTGGGCCAGCCCGAGCAATACGCTGCGTCCATGCCAAACGACGAGGCAGGCTTCCCCAGAGGTATCGGCGCACCGGCGACCAGAGCGCTGACGGGAGCCGGTTACACCCAGCTCAGCCAGCTGGCCGGTGTCCCCGTCTCCGAGTTGGAGAAGCTTCACGGCATGGGACCGAAGGCGCTGCGAGTTCTGCAAGAAGCCCTCGAACAAACTGGTCGATCGCTCGGGTAGAGGTGACCCGACCGCTGCGCCGGCCGGAGTCCCGGCCGCTCGGTCAGAGGTTGTGAAGGGGCAGTCCGATGCAAGGATCAGGCGGGTGCGGCGCCGATGCGCAAGGGGACGTCACCGAAGGGGTCGAGGTGGTACGCCAGAGAGACCCGGTGATACCCGTCGGCGATGTCACCGCCGTCACCCGTGGAGACGACGAGCACCGGACTGAGCCGCTTGCCGGAGACGGCGTTGAGCAGATCGCGCCGTACGCCGGGATCGTCCAGGGACAATGGCACGAGACTGCACGCGCGCAGAATATCGTTGGCCCGGCGACGGGTGACCACGGACTTGCGGAGGCGTCCGACGGCGGCTGCCGCCTGCTTCTCGTCGAACTTCAACGACAGATAGGCCGATGCGGCGTCGAAGTCGTGGGGAGCCACGTCGTCGAGCCAATGCAGGCCGACGGAGCCGCTGTCCGACGGGCCCTCACCCCCCTTCACCTTTGTCTTGCTCTTCGTCTTTGTCTTGTCCTTTGCCATACGTGTCCTCCCATCCTCGCCTTCCGCGCTTGGATTCGGTCCACCGAGCGTAGGTCCGACTCCGCCGCGGGCTGCCCGGCGATCTACCTCATACGGGCAGGACGCCCGCCAGGCGACCCGTGGCCCCGGATCGCCCCGTGGCGACGTCGATCCACTGCCCGACGGGGAGCGCGGCTGCCTCCGACGCCAACGCTGGCGTTGCGACGCGCAGCGTATCCAGAAGCGCTCTGGCGGTGATGGCCTGGGCAAGGGGATCCGGCGCGACAGAGGGAACGAGATCACCTCCGTGCACGACGGCCTCGACACACCTCGTCACGAGGTAATCCGACACCGAAATGGATCCCTGCAGCGTTGTGATCGTGGCCTCCAGGTCTGCGCCCAGGACGAGCGGGCGCACCGCATCCAACGGGCCACGCAGCTCGACCTTGTCCAACGCAGCCCCCTCGCGAGCCGACGCGTCGATCAATTCGCTGAAGGAACCCGTACCGGACAGGTTCTCGGTGACTCCGAGTGCCGCCTTGCCGGCACTCGTGGTGCGAAGGAATCTCGCCACAAGGTGGGGCTGGATGGACAGATGGGCCAGGACCTCCTTGTTCGCCCACCCGCTGCATCGGCTCGGGGTCGCGAGGTCGATCAGCGCGGTGGCGTCCGCGATCACGCCCCACTGCCGAATGAGTGCGGTTCGGACGTCCTCTTGGACCACGAGCGGTATTCTTGCCGGTGCAGAGCTCGACGGGATACTGCCGTCCCGGCGGGAACCGGACCTCTTTCCGAATCGATCAGGATCGGCTGCGACGATCCCCCAGGTCTTCGCGGTACTCATCGTGTCGATGGAACCACGACAAGTCGCCCTCGTTGCGCCCGAGCGGCGCACGGTCCAGCCACTGCCACATCGTCCACAGCGCGTCGAAGCCACGAGAGTAGGCGGAATAGGTGTGGAACACGTCGTCGCCTTCCCGCGCAAACGCGCTCATGCCCGGCTGCTCGCCCGACCAATCGCGCCACGCGACGTTCTCCGCCTCGAGCTGCGTTCGGTCCTTGTAGTTGTATTCGACCGGAGCGACCGTGGGGTCGATGGTCACGTGGAAGTCATAATTGAAGCGACTGCCGAACGACGATGCCCAACGGAAATCCCACCCCATGCGCTTCTTGTAGGCGAGGACCTGGTCGAGCGGAGCCCGCGACACCACGACGAAGGCGACATCGTGGTGCTCCAAATGTGGAATGCTGCCGGCGAAGCCGTCGGCCAGCGCCGAACAGCTCGGACAACCTTCCTCCCAATCGGGACCCAGCATGAAGTGATAGACGAGCAACTGCGATCTGCCGCCGAACAAATCGCGGAGCGAAGCGTCGCCGTCTTCGGTGGCAAAGCGGTAGTCGTCCTCGATCTTCACCCAGGGCAGCGCACGCCGTCGGCGTGCCAGCTCGTCGCTGCGACGGGTCAATTCCTTTTCTGCCTGGAGCAGCTCGAGCCGCGCGGCGAGCCATTCCGCTCGTGTACCCAGTGTGTGGGAGGCCATCAGTCCCTCCTTCCGGTGAACCCGTCCCTGTCAGCTCGTGTACCCGCCCGGTACACGAACTGAACCCCGTCCCGGGACGCCACGCTTCGACGAGGCCCGGACAGCCCCGCCTGCTTCCGCAACAGCCCGATGGAGGCACCGAGGAGCACGGGGGCCGGTCCCGAGGGAGGGTCTACTCGTCTTCGTCGGACAGCCGTTCCGGATCGTCCAGCAGGACACCGGCCTCTTCTGCTTCCACCTCGTCGAGCGGAAGTTGATCCTCTTCTTGCTCATCGTCGAAGTCCGTCTCACTGTCGTGCGGAGCGATGTCGGCGGCGTCCTCCGGCTCGAGTGGATCCGGTTCCTCAATGATCGGGACGTCGTCACGGGGCCTCGCCATGGTTTCTCCTCACTCCTGTGTCTGCGTCCGGTCCTGCGCCATTCTGGCCCCACGAGGGACGCCGGGTGCCAACGTGGCCCGGGAGAAACCTGCAAGGTGTTCCTCTGAACCGCATTCCGACTGATCGACGCCGACGGTTCGAGCGCTCGCTGGCTTCCCGGCCGGTCGCGACGCCGCTCTCCGGCGCCGCCCCGGACCTCGGTGGACGGGCACGAATCAATCGCTTCAGAAATGACCGGGACAGCCGATAATTGCCCTCGTGAGCGTCGGCTCGCTGGAATCGGACCGGGGCTCCCCTGCGATGGCGGGCGGGCCGCGAACCACCAGCTGGACGGCCCGCCCCGTCCCCACGGCGATCATCGGCGCGGCCGGTTCCGCCCTCCTGGCGCTGGCCAGCGATCTTCCCGCTTCGCCGTACGGGCCGCACGCCGGCCACGTCTGGCCGCTCGCGGCCTCGGGTCCCGCCCCCTGGTGGGAAGGACCGGCCCTCCCGGCCTGGGCCGGCCCGGCCAACAGCGGGCCCGGAGTGGGCTCGGGGCACCTCCTCGCCCTGGGTGCGGTCGTGGTCGGCGTCCTGCTCCTCGGGTTGGCCTGGCTGAGCCTCTGGCGCACCGTGCGTGCCGACGGGCAACCCCACTGGCATGGCCTGTGGTGGGTGATGGCTGCGTGGGTCGCGCCCCTCTTGCTGGCCGCCCCCTTCGCGAGTCAGGACGTGTGGGTCTACGTCGCCCAGGGGAAGCTGGTGGCGTCGGGCTTCGGCGCCGCGAGCCCGGTGCATCTCCTCGGTCCCCACTCCACCTGGCTGTCTGCCGTCGATCCGAAGTACCTGACCGGCCCCTCCATCTACGGTCCAGGCGCCGTCGACCTCTCGGCGTTGCTCGTGAGGGCATCGGGAGGGCACCCCTGGGTCGCCGTCGAAGGGTGGCGGATCGCGGTCCTGGCGAGTCTGGTCCTGTGCGGCTGGGGCGTTGCTCGTGCGGCGGCCGCCCGCGGCATCAACCCGGCCGAGGCCGTTGTCGCCGGCGTGGCGAGCCCGGCCGTGCTGATCGTCTTCGTCGCCGGTGTCCACAACGACGCCGTCATGATCAGTCTCGTCGTGGCCGGCGTCGCCTTGGCGCTCACCCACCGACCGTGGTGGGCGTTGTGTCTCGCTGCCCTGGCGCTCAGCGTCAAGGCGCCGGCGGCGCTCGCCGTGCTGGCGATCGCCTGGTGGTGCTGGCAGGGCTCCTGGCGCCGCCGGGCCACGTACCTCGTGGGGGGATTGGCCCTCAGTCTCGTCACCCTCGTCGTGGGCGGGCTCGCCAGCGGAGGCGATGGCTTCAGCTGGCTACGGTCCGCTTCCAAGGCCACCGTCGCCAGTTCGTTCTCGCTCTTGAACCTGGGCGGGTCCGCGTCCTCGAGTCTGGCCAACACGATCCAACTGCTGGGCATCCTCGTCGCCGTTGCCATTGTCGTGCTGCTGCCCCGACGGGCGAGCTGGGTCGGGGCCCTCGCCCTGGGTTTCGGCATCATGGCCGTCTGCGCCACCAACCCGCAACCGTGGTACGTGATGTGGGCGCTCCCGCTCCTGGCCTGCACGGGCTGCGAACCCAGGCTCCGTCGCGCCGGGATCTGCGTGCTCTGCGCAATGGTGACCTGGAGCGTGTTGCCCTTCGGCAACCTCGTCTGGTTTGCCGGCATCGCCGCGCTGGCGTGGATCCTGGCCCGCTGGGACCACCAGCGACAGGCGCGCAGCGTGCCATCGGCACCACTCCCGGTCGCACCCGGCAGCGCCGCCTGACCCCGGACCGGGCGCATCCTGCGCCCGTCGCTCCCGCCGCATGCTCCCTTATGATCGGCGCCACGCCGGATGGGGGGACCATGACGACCGAGACCGAGACGGCCTTCACAGAATTGCTCGACACCGTTGGTGCGACCCACGCCCGCATGGTGGAGCAGCTCGCCGACGATCCCGAGACGCTCCTGGAAGCACACAAGTGGGTGCTGTCGATTTTGCAGGTGGCGTCCGAGGTGCACGTGTGGGCCGACAGGGCGCGGCCCCGCTTCGTCGAGATCGCGGGTCCGTACAAGAAGTGGGGCGGCGACAACTCCGACGCGTTCTACTGCTACGCGCCGATCGACCCCGCCCGCACCTACCGCGTGCGGCTCGAGCCCGGCGACGCCGTCTACATGTCCCTGACCGTCTACGGCGGTCCGGACGACGGGCGTTACTCCACCCGGATCGTGGGGTCCGCCAACAGCCAGGGCGTCGAGCGGGACGCCGAAGGAGCCATCCACATCGTCATCTCCCCGACCGACCCCGCCGAGCCCGGCGTCCTGTGGATCCGCTCGGAGCCCGACGCGGTGGCGGCCATCACCCGCGACTATCTGGACGATCCGCGGCTGGGCCGGCGGGCCGCCTGGCACATTGAGGCGGACGATCCGCCCGAGGCGTACCGGCAGGACGATGCCGACCTGGCCCGGCGCATCCGGGCCGCCACGACGTGGGTCCGCGAGCAGGCCGGCATCGTCCCCATCCCGCTCGGCACACCCAACGCCATCGATCCGCCCTACCCGGTGCCCACCACCACGTTCGGATGGGCGGCCGGTGACGCCGCCTATGCCATGGGTGCCTTCGAACTGGCCGACGACGAGGCTCTGGTCATCCGGGGGCGATCGCCCGAGTGCGTCTTCTGGAACATGTGCCTCTGGAACCGACTGCTGCACACGTACAACTACGACTACGAGCGGGTGACCATCAACGGCGCCGAAGTCCAGTACGAATCCGATGGCTCGTGGATCATCGTCGTGTCGGCCCGGCCTCCTTCGCATCCCAACTGGGTCTCGACCGCCGGCCACCGCTCGGGCCGCATCTGGTTCCGCTGGTTCCTGCCCAGTGCGACGCCCGAGCAGCCCCAGGTGGAGGTCCTCCCGGTCGACACCGTATGAGCGGGCGCCCCGCCGCCGTCCGCATCGACGACCTGGCGCGGCCGCGCTTCAGCGAGGAGGTGCGGGCCATCCTCGACCTCATGGAGGAGGCGGGGTCCCAGATTGCCCTCGAGCCGGCGGGACTCATGGCAACGGCTCGGAACGAGACCGGCTTGGAGGACTTCGGCGCCGAGGATTTCGTCGAGCGCCTCGGGCTGCTCTGCTCGGCCATGCGCGCCGAGGGCGGGTTCAACGGCGCGGGCATCATGCAGCAGCACGTCTTCATCCTCGGCCTGCTGAAGAACCGCCTGCTCATTGAGGACCTGGTCCGTCGACACCCTGACATCCTCGAGGAGCGGATCGTCGCACCGATCATCATCTGCGGGTTGCCCCGGACCGGCACCACACACCTGCACAACCTGATGTCGGCCGACCCTGCGCTGCGCTCGCTGCCCTACTGGGAAAGCCTCGAGCCCGTCCTCCCTGCCCATGAAGTCCCGGAGCCCGGTGCGCCCGACCCCCGTCTGGCGCGCACCGAAATGGCGCTCTCCTTTCTCAACACGGCGTTGCCGTACTTCAACCGGATGCACGAAATGACGGTCGAGCACACCCACGAGGAGATACAGCTGCTCGCCATCGACTTCTCCACCATGCTCTTCGAGACGACCGCCCCCATGCCGACCTGGCGCGACGCCTACCTTTCCCATGATCAGCGGCCGACCTACGCCTATCTCCGCAAGGTACTCAAGGTCCTGCAGTGGCTCCGGGGCGGCACCCGGTGGGTCCTCAAGACGCCCCAGCATCTGGAGCAGTTCCCGGCGCTGGTCGACACGTTCCCCGACGCCACCTTCGTCGTCACGCACCGGGACCCGGTGTCGGTCACCGCGTCCATGGTGACGATGATCGCCTACACGGCCCGGCTCACCCGCGACCGCGTCGACGTGGAGGGCATGGGCGCCTACTGGGCCGACCGGCTCGAGCGCATGCTGCGCCGCTGCGCCGAGGAGCGGGACGCGCTGCCGGCGGACCGGACCATCGACGTGCGCTTCGACGAGTTCATGGCCGACGACCTGGCCATGGTGGGCCGCGTCTACGACCTGGCGGGCCAGCCGCTGGACGAACGCGCCACGTCGTCCATGGCCTCGTTCATGGCGGCCCACCCCCGCGGCCTCCACGGGGCCGTCACCTACGACCTGGGCCAGTTCGGTCTCGACGCCGGTGAGCGGCGCCGGGCCCTGGCCTTCTACACCGAGCGCTTCGGAGTGACGTCCGAGACGTAGCCCCGTCCTCCGGACGGGCCGAGACGAGTCAGCGGATGACGGAACGGCGGATGTGGCCCCAGCGGCGCGCCACGTGCACGCAGAGGTACGCGAGCAGCACGAGGGCCGACAGCACGTGCCACCCCATGTCGCGGAACGGGATCCCGACGGCGCGTGGGTGGAGGATCACCTGGTCGCCCGAGACCAGATCGTAGGTTCCCGAAACCAGCACGTTGAGCGTCAACAGGGCCAGGACCACGTCCGACCAAGCCAAGCGCCCGCTGCGGCGGATCCATGAGCGGACGCGTCCGAGGTTCCCGAGCAGCCGCGCGACGGTCTGGCGACGCTGCCCGACGTGCACACCGGCGAGCGCCACGAACGCCAGCCCGACGACCAGGTGGGGCCAACCCTCCGTGACCACCGTCACGGTGGCCATCGAAGCGGCGAAGGCTGCCAGGAGGCCCATGTGGACGGCGAAGCGCGCACGCGTCCGGCGACGCTGCGAGATCCCGCGGCTCGGGCCGGGTGAGGGAGTCCCGCTCGTGACCGACCCGGCGTCGCTGCGAATGGTCATGGTCGCTACTCCATGGGCCGGCTGGCGATGCCCTTGGGGGCCCGCCCGGCCAGCAGCCATCCGACCACGGTGGCGACGAGCGGCAAGGCGATGAGGATGAAGAACAGGTTGTTCCAGGGGACGTGGTCGATGATGTCCGACACGCCGCCTTCCAACGCGTTCGAACGGAACCATCCGAACAGCCCGATATACGCGGCGACGGTTCCGAGCAGGGCACCCAGGAGGGCCAGGGCTCCCGCTGTCACGGCGGTCAGGCTGCGTCGGGTAAACGAGCTCGCGCCGGCGGCGGTCAGCGTGCGCAGTTCGCTCGCCGTCTCGCTCCGGATGAGTCCGACGCTCATGGCGAGGACCCCGAGCGCAAGGGCGATGCCGAAGACGGTGGCCCAGTTGACGATCTCTGCCGACGTGGGCTCGTCGTTCTTCGACTCAATGCTCACATCGCCCGCAGCCGCCAGCGAGTTGGCGCTCGTCAGCTGGGCCTGGGTGATCGCACCGTGGGCCATGATCGTCCAGCCGTCCAGGCTGTTCTGACTCGTGAGGTGCAGCCGCTGCAGCGCGCTCTCGGTGATCACCGTGTTCGGTGACGACGTGCCGTTGGGCAGCTGGCCCTCCTCTTGGACCACGGGGTGGGCGAGGCACTGGTTCGGCGTGCACTCGTTGTAGTTGTTGCCGCCGGCGCCGAGGCCCTGGAAGCCGTCACCGCCCTTCCCGCCACCGCCAAAGGTCAGCTGCACACCCGATCCGGCCAGTCCGGGCCGCGAGCTCAGGATGTCGACGTTGGACGGTATCGACGACGGATTGATGCCGTAGGCCCGCAGGAGGGTCGGCGTGGCCACGTAGATCGGGCCATCCCACTGCCGTCCCGACGCACTCGGGTTCTGCAGACCCACCGCCGGGTTGTCGAGTTCGACCACGTCGGTGGCGCCGACAACGGAGGCGATGGCGCGCACGGTCGCTTCCTGCGCCGCGAGACTGGGCGGGGACGGTGCCGTCTGGGGCCCACTCCCCGGGCCGAAGAGCTCGCTCCCGGCCGGCGGCGGGCTGTACACATTGAGGGTATTCGCCGCCACGTTCGGTCCCACGTAGTCAAAGACGTTGGAGTAGCGGGCGACGGCGACGGCGCAGATGATGATCGCGATCATGATGCCGAGGCTGATGGCCGAGAGAGCAGAGCCCGAGCGGGCCCGGTAGCGCGCCATGTCGCGCAGGGGCAGGCGGATGGCGATGGGAGATCTGCTGCCGACCCGGGCCAGCAGGGCGAGGAAGAACGGTGAGACGAGGATGATCCCCGCGATCAACGCGATGAGCCCCGGGACGAGCCAGATCACGCCGCCGCCGTTCCCCGCGGCACCCGAGAGCGAGAACATGACGAATCCGAGGATCAGGGCGATCACGCCGGGCACGAGGGAGCGGTGGATCTGGCGGGGTGGCGCGGGACGACCGGCCAGTGCACTCACGACCGGCACCCGGGTGATGGCACGGGCCGGGTAGCCAGAGGCGAAGAGCGTCGCGATCACCGCCAGGGCCATGGCCGGCACGATCACGTTCCAGGGCAGGGCGAACTCTCCGATGACGTGGTGCGCGCTCTGCTCGTTGTGCGGACGGTATGCCAGCCAGAGCACCAGGCCGAGCGCGAAGCCCAGAACGGCTCCCACGACGCCCACAATGACCCCGTTGGCCTCCAGGACGAGCCGGACGTTGCGGTCCGTCGCCCCCATCGACTCGAGCATCCCGAGAGAACGCATGCGGCGCTGGGCCAGCACGGTGAAGCCGCCGATCGAGACGAGGGCGATCAGGAGCATGCCCACGGTCGCCAGGGCCAGCACGATGGTCGAAGGATTGATGCCGTTGCTGGTGGTCGCGCCGGCCGTCGTGACGTAGGAGGGAAGATCCTTGGCGGCCGATGGGGATGCGTCGAAGAGGACGCTCACCTCGGTCGGCTGCGTCACCTGGCCGGGCGGGACCAACGCGAACTCGTCCAGCAGGCTCTGCGGGTTCTGCACAATCCCGACGACGGTCTTGCCGCCCTGGGGCCATGTGTCGCCCACCGTGAGATTGAGCTCGGACGCCAGTCCGGGGGTGACGGCGACCTGACCGGAACCGGTCGGGTAGCTCCCCGAGAGCAACTGGAGCATCGGCCCCCCGTAGGGCCCATGGGGGTCCTGGGACCGCAGCTGATACGTCTGGTTGGTGCCGGGGACGTCGAAGGTCTCGTTCTCAATCACCTGGACGCGACCGAAGTGCTTCTCGAGCGCGGCGATCTGCGCCTCCACGTGCGCGAGGCTCACCGGCGGCGCCTTGGTCGTGGGAGCCGACAGGTTGAAGGTGGCGAGGTCGTCGGCCGTGCCGAAGCCTGCTCTGGCGGGCGGCGGCGTGTTGACCGCCACCGCGGCGCCGACGACCACGGCAGCCACCGCCACGACGATCAAAACGAGGATGAGCAGCTGTTGGCGCCACTCGCGCCGGAACAGGCGCCAGGCCCAACGGAGCATGGCCCGCCGGGCCGCGATGCCGCCGGTGCTCGGTGCCTGGACCGACCCGGTGGCCTGCCGCTCGAGGACGCCGACGCTCATTGGTTCCGGACGTCCGCGAGGAATGTCTCGGGGCTCTCGACCGGCAGCGTCTGATCGACGATGCGGCCGTCGCGCAGGAAGATCACGCGGTCGGCCCACGACGCCAGCTGGGCGTCGTGGGTCACCACCACGGCCGCCAGGCCACGGTGGCAGGCGGCGAGGATCAGGCGCATCACGCTCTCGGCGTTGGTCGAGTCCAGGGCTCCGGAAGGCTCGTCGGCCAGGAGGAGCTGGCGCCCCCCGACCACGGCGCGGGCGATGGCGACCCGCTGGCGCTCACCGCCGGACAGCTGGTCGGGGTAATGCGAGGCCCGGTCCACCAGACCGAAGTCCTCGAGTGCCTCGAGGGCCGCCGCCTGGGCCTTGCGCGCGGCCACGCCGTCGAGCTCGAGCGGCAGGGACACGTTCTCCACCGCGCTGAGCCCGGCCAACAGGTTGTAGTCCTGGAAGACGTACCCGATGGACCGACGGCGCAGCTGCGCCTTGCCGTTGCGCGACAGCGTCGAGAGCGAACGACCGCCGATGGAGACTTCACCGCTGGTGGCGTCCTCCAGGCTGCCGGCGATGGTCAGCAGCGTGCTCTTGCCCGAGCCGCTGGCGCCCATGACCGCCACCAGGGACCCGGCCTCGACGGACAGGTCGATGTGCTGCAGGGCGAGGACCTCGGTGGCCCCCTCCCCGTAGACCTTGGTGATGTCACGTAGCTCGAGGTAGCTCATTCGGGGGCTCCCACTCTGCGCCGTGCCTTGGGGAGGGGGAACGACGGCGTGGCCGGCGCATCTTCGCCCGCCGCCGCTCTCTTCAATCGGCCATCGGCCGTGTCCAGCCACCGGATCAGCGAGTCGAGCCGGAACAGCTCGGCGTCGACCACCAGGGCGAAGTTGAGGTCGAGGCGCGCTTCGTCCTCCTTGAGCCGCGTCCACTGCTGCATCAGCTCCACGAGGTAGCGCCGGTGGACCTGGACCACCTCGTGGACGTCGACTCCCGGCAACCCCAGGGCCACCAGCACCTTGATCACCAGCTCGTCGCGGGGCGGCGACGAGAAGTCGGGCGGGGTGCGCAACCACTGCGCGAGTTCGTCCGCACCCTCCTGGGTGATGTGGAAGCCCTTCTGGGGACCTTCTTCGCTGGTGTCGTCGGCCTCGACCAGGCCGTCACGCTCGAGGCGTTGCAGGGTCGTATAGACCTGCCCGACGTTGAGCGGCCACACCTCACCGGTGCGCGACTCGAACTCCTGCCGCAGCTGCAGGCCGTACTTCGGCCCCTCGCTCAACAGGGCCAGCAGGGCGTGGCGGACGCTCACGAGCGCTCATTTCGAAGTAGCATACTGAGTATGATACTCCCGAGACGACGCATCGGCAAGGGGGTTTGAGCTGCAACTTCGGCGTGGCGCCGGTCGTCCCGGAGCCTTTCAGGCAGCGGGGAGGGCCGATCCGGTCTCGAGCAGCGTCTTGAGGCTGGCCATGACGGCCGGCCATCCGCCACGGATGCCCTCGAGCACATCGCTCCCCGGCGCGAAGCCGTCGTGCACCACGGTGAGCTTCACCACGCCCTCCCCCACCTCCTCGATGTCGAAGGCGACCCGGGACCGTGGCTCGCTGCTCCAGCGGGCCACGTCCTGCGCCGTCTTGCCGTGCTGGGCGCCCCACTCGGGGGTGAACGTGTGCCAGGCGTAGGCGAGCCGGCGATGCGGGTCGGACTCGAGGACCACCTGAGCGGGGTCCTTGATGACCAGTCCGGTGTCCTCGTAGGCCACGTCGTAGGTCGAGCCCTCCCCCCAGTCCGAGAGGAAGGACACGCCACCCCAGTAGCGCCTCGTGAAGGCCGGGTCGGTCAGCCCCTGCCAGACCCGCTCGGGCGTGGCCTCAATGTAGGTGGTGTACACGAAGGTGGTCTGGTCGTTCGTCATGGCTGTGGCCTCCAGTGCCGTCTTCAGGTCGGCGAGGGCCTCGGCCCGCGCCCGGTGGTAGCGGTGGATCCAGCGGTCGGCGATGTCGTTGATGGGGGCGGCGTTGAGGAAGTGCAGCTTCTCCCTCCCCCGGCGTGCGGTGACCACGAGGGTGGCCTCCTCCAACACGTCGAGGTGCTTGGAGACCGACTGGCGCGTCATGCCCATGTCCGCGTAGAGCTCGCTCAGGGTCAGCCCGCTGCGCTCGTTGAGCCGGTCCAGGAGCCGGCGCCGGGCCGGGTCACTCAGGGCCCGGAACACCGCATCCGTCTGTTGCATCGCATCATCCGCTGCTCTTCATGCAACCTTTTGGTTGCCTATCTTAGTTAAGCAACCACATGGCTGCATGTCAAGGGTCCGCCGCCCGGGGCAGAGCCGAACCGGAGCGGCGGGGTGGCCTCCCCCACGAGCCGGCCCGAGTCGGGACTCTGTGACCGGCGCCAACTGCCGGGACACCTTCGGCGCGCAGGTCGACGGGCCGATCGTCGGTGTGCGGTCTCGGCATCGTCCGGTGCATCGGCCCGCCGGAACGGTGACGAAACGCGGAGGTACTCCTCCCCGAGCGTGGGATGTCTAGAGCGCGGCGAGCACGTCCTCGGCCGAGCTCACGTGCAATCCCGGACCGGGTTCGACGGCCAGCCAGCTGACCACGCCGTCGTCGATGATGGCGGCGAACCGCTGGACCCGCGACCCGAGGCCGAAGCCACTGCCGTCCATGGTCAGGCCCATCGCCTCGGCCAGCTCGCCGTTGCCGTCGGCCAGCATCACGACGGCGTCGCCGACGTGCTGGTCCTCGCCCCACGCCCCCATGACGAAGGGGTCGTTGACCGAGACGCACACCACCTTGTCGGCGCCCTTGGCCCGGAGCTCCTCGGTGCGCAGCACGAATCCGGGGAGGTGGTGGTCCGAACACGTCGGGGTGAAGGCACCCGGGACCCCGAAGAGGACGACCTTGCCCTTGCCCAGGACCTCGGTGGTCGTGGTCGCCTCGGGCCCCTTGTCGCCGAAGGTGAAGACCTTCACGTCGGGCACCCGGTCACCGGCTGCGATCGTCATGGCTGCCTTCCTCTCGAGGTCGCGGGGTCGTGTCCGGCCCAGGTTGCCATAGGCGGTCGGCGAGGTCCCAATCGCCCGCCGCCCCGAAATCGCCCGCCACCCCCGAAACCGTCCGCCACCCTCGAACGGTCACGAAGTTGTAACCTGCGCCGCGACAGAGCAACGGGATCGAGAACCTGGGGGGTTTTGCGATGACGCAGTCCTTTGATCGTCGGTCGTTCATGGCCGGCGGACTCGCGCTGGGCGCCGGAGCCGCTTTGGTCGGTGGCCTCGAGGGCCAGGCGGGCGCGGCCCAGACGAACGGGCCCGGACGCAACGGGGTCTCGAACGCCAAACCGGTGACGGGCGGGTCGGTCACCTTCGGTATCGACACCGAGGAGAGCGGGTTCAATCCCTCGACCGCCCGCTGGGACGAGGGCGGCTTCCTCTATGGCCGTACCGTCTTCGATCCGATCGCCATCGTCAATGCCGCCGGCGGCGTCGAGCCGTACCTGGCGCAGTCGATCACGTCGAACGACGACTTCACGCAGTTCACCATCACGCTGCGGCCCGGCATCGTCTTCCATGACGGCACGCCGCTCGACGCCGACGCTCTGCACCTGAACATCGAGAAGCAGGCCACGTCCGCGCTCACCGGTCCCGCCTTCGCCACCAACATCCAAGGCGCGTCGGTCTCCGGACCGATGTCCGTGACGTTGACGATGAAGTCGTCCTGGGCCCCGTTCCCGTACTACCTGGCCCAGGCCCAAACGGGTTACGTGGCGGCGCCCTCCATGCTCAACGCCCCCGACGGCGGGACGTCGAACCCCGTCGGGACCGGCCCCTTCGTCTTCCAGGACTGGGTCCCCAACAGCCACATGACGGCAACCAGGAACACGAAGTACTGGCGCAAGGGCTACCCCTATCTGGACTCCATCACCTACAAGCCGATCATCAACTACGCCTCGCGGGCCGACGCCCTCGAAACGGGCGAGATCGACATGATGCACAGCAACGCACCGGACAACCTCCTGCAATTCCGGGGCAACAAGAAGTACGCCTACTACGACAACAGCGGCCAGGTGGTCGGACAGCCGACGGTGCAGTGCATCATGCTCAACACCTCCACCGCCCCGTTCAACAACAAGACGCTGCGCCAGGCCATGGCCATGGCCATCAACACGACCCAATACGCCAAGGTCATCGACAAGGGCATCGACGCCCCGATGAACGGCCTCTTCCTGCCGGGGAGCGAGTACTACACCAAGACCAGCTACCCCAAATACAACCCATCACAAGCCGCCAAGCTGGTGAAGCAGGTGCAGCAGCAGACCGGCAAGCAGCCCACCTTCACGCTCAACTCCACGAGTGACCCGGAGACACTGGCGGCGGCCCAGTTCCTGCAGCAGGCCTGGCAGACGGCGGGCATGAAGGTCACCATCAACATCATCGCCCAGGCCACGATCATCAACGACGCGCTGGCCGGCACGTACCAGGCCACCTTGTGGCGCCAGTTCGGCGCCGTCGACCCCGATCTCAACTACGTGTGGTGGACGCCGCAGCTGGCCACCGGGTCACTGGCCCTCAACATGGCCCGCAACGTCGACCCCCGCATTCAGACGTCGCTCGTCGCCGGGCGTGGCACGGACGAGCACTCGACGCGGGTCAAGGCCTACCAAGAGGTGAACCAGTACCTGGCCGAGGACATCCCCTACCTGTGGCTGGCCCGCGACACGTGGTGCGTGGCGGCCAACCCCAAAGTCCAGAACTTCGCCAATCCAAAGACGCTCCAGGGCTCGAAGGCCATCGCCTTCGACGAAGGTGTGCTCTGGCCGACACAGATGTGGGTGAAAACGTAGAGCGACTCAGCGCATTTCGACGTCGTCGAGATACTCGTCGCGCCAGTGCGTGAAGCGCTCCTCGGGGAGGCGCAGGCAGTAGGTCGGGCGGAGTGCTTCGACGAAGCCGCGCTCGTGGCTGACGGCCAAAATGGTGCCGGGCCAGGCGCCCAACATGGCGCCGACGGCGGTAATGGACGAGGGGTCGAGGTTGTTGGTCGGCTCGTCGAGCAGCAGCAGGTTCGCCTCACCCGCCGACAGCATGGCCAGCCCGAGCTTCGCCCGCTCACCTCCGGAGAGGGTGCCGGGCAGCTGGTCCGCCGCCTTGGACGGCAGCCCGAACGAACCCAGCAGGGCGCGCCGGTCGCGCTCGGCCTTGAGCACGGCGTCGCTCACGTTGTCGAGCGCACTGCGATCGGGATCGATCTGCTCGTGCTCCTGGGCGAAATAGCCCAGCTCGACGTTCGCCCCGAACTCGATGACGCCGTTCGAGGGCTCCTGCGCACCGGCCAGGCAACGCAACAGTGAGGACTTCCCGGCGCCGTTGCGGCCGATGATCACAATGTGGTCCCCCCGCCCGGCGTGGAACGTCACGCCCGAGAGCACCTCGTTGCTCCCGTAACGGATGCCCAGCTTGGCGACCTCGAGCGGGACCCCGCCGGAACGGGGCGGCGTCGGCAGCGAGAACTTGCTCGCCCGGTCGCGCTTGTCGACCTGGGTGCGACCCGCCTCCATCCGCTCGACCCGTCGGTCCAGCTGCTTGGCCTTGCGGGCCCGCTTCTCGGTGCTCGCCCGCATTGAGTCGGCCAGTGACGAGAGACGCTTGATCTCGCGCGACTCGAGCTCCGAGGCGCGTTCGCGTTGGGACTGGTCGGCCTCGCGCAGCGCCTCGAACTTGGAGTAGTTCCCCTTCCACTCCGTCATGTGCTGGTTCGCGATGTTGAGCACCTTGGTGATGGAGTGGTCGAGCAGCTTCAGGTCGTGGCTGACCACGAGGAGTGCGCCGTTGAAGCGCGCCAGCTCATCGAGCAGCCAGCGCTTGGCGGACCGGTCGAGGTGATTCGTCGGCTCGTCGAGGATCATCAGGTCGGGCTCCTGGAAGAGCACGCGCATGAGGTCGACGCGACGGCGTTGGCCGCCGGACAGCGAATCGATGTCCTCCAGGAGGAGCTCCTGCCGGAGGCCGAGGCCGTCGGCCAGACGGGCCATCACCGATTCGGCCTCGTAGCCACCGTTGGACTGGAACTGCTCCTGCAGATCCGTGAAGAGCTCGATGTTCTCGGCGGTGGGATCGTCGGCCATGGCGCCGCGGGCGGTGCCCAGCGCATCATCGAGGACGTCGAGACCGCGGGCGGAGAGGATGTGGGAGAAGCCCGTCGGCTCGAGGCCCAGGCCGCCCGGCACCGGAGCCTGGGGCAGGTACCCGAACGACCCGAGGAGGCGGACGTTGCCCCGGTGGCGCAGCTGCGGCGCCGTCTCCCCCACCAGCACCGAAATGAAGGACGACTTCCCGGTCCCGTTGCGCCCCACCAGGCCGACCTTCTCCCCGGCGCCGACCACGAACGACGCGTCCGACAGCAGGGTGCGGTCACCGATTTCGATGGTCAGGGCTGATCCGACGATCACACCGCATTGTACGAGGGAGAAGCCCGGCTCGATACACTCCGAAAATGCCAGCTCTCGACCGCAAATGGTGGACCCTGATCGCCGTCTGCACGGCCACCTTCATGCTCCTTCTCGACATCACGGTCGTGAACGTGGCCCTGCCGGACATTCAGCAGTCGCTGCACGCGAGCTTCTCGGACCTGCAATGGGTCGTCGATGCCTACTCGCTGACGCTGGCCGCCTTCCTGCTGACCGCCGGGGTGGCCGGCGACATTTACGGGCGGCGGAAGATCTTCGCCATCGGGTTGGTCGTCTTCTCACTGGCCTCGCTGGTCTGCGGTCTCTCCACCACGCCCCTCATGCTGAACCTCGCCCGCGCGGTCCAGGGCGTGGGCGGCGCCATCATGTTCGCCACCTCGCTGGCCCTGATCGCCGCCGCCTTCACGGGTCGCGACCGCGGCACCGCCTTCGGCGTCTACGGCGCGGTGATCGGCGGCGCCGTCGCCATCGGGCCGCTGATCGGTGGCGCCATCACGAGCGGCATCGGGTGGCGCTGGATCTTCTTCGTGAACGTGCCCATCGGGGCCATCGCCGTGCTCATCACCTTCGCCCGTATCGCCAAGTCTGAGGACCTGCGGGCGCGCCGGATCGACTGGGTGGGGTTCGTCACCTTCTCGGTGAGCCTCTTCCTGCTGGTGTTCGCACTGGTCCGGGGCAACGACTTCGGCTGGGGCAGCGCGACGACGATCGGGCTGCTGGCCGGCGCGGGCATCCTCATGGTGGGCTTCTTCATCAACGAGCGCTTCGCGGCGGACCCGATGTTGGACCTCGGCCTCTTCAAGATCCCGGCCTTCGTGGGTCTCTCGACGGTGGCCTTCACGCTGGCCGCGTCCATCTTCGCCATGTTCCTGTACCTGACCCTCTACATTCAGGACAACCTGGGCTACGGCCCGCTGGCCGCCGGCATCCGCTTCCTGCCCATGACCCTGGTCATCTTCTTCACCTCCTTCTTCGCCGGGCGCCTGACGGTGCGCGTGCAGTCGCGGTTCTTGTTGGGGATCGGGATGCTCTTCGTCACCGGCGGGCTTCTCCTCATGGCGACGACCCATCCGACCTCGACGTGGACCGTGCTGCTGCCCGGCTTCATCGTGGCCGGCTTCGGGGTCGGCATCGTCAACCCGGTGCTGGCCTCGGGCGCCGTCTCCGTCGTCCAGCCGCAGCGCAGTGGCATGGCCTCGGGTGCCAACAACACCTTCCGCCAGGTCGGTATCGCCACCGGGATCGCCGTGCTCGGCGCGGTGTTCCAGAGCCAGATTGTGGCGCACACGACCGCCGCGCTGTCCTCGTCGCCCTTCGGTCCCGAAGTGCTGCGCCGGGGCGGTGCGCAACTCCAGGGCGCGATGTCCTCGGGCGAGGTCCGCCAGGCGGCGACGGCGATTCCGATCGCCGGGGCCCGCAACGCACTGCTGCAGGCGTACCACTCGGGGTTCTCGGTGACACTGAACCACCTCATGGAGATCGGTGCGGTGGTGGCCCTGGTGGGCGCCGTCTGCGGCTTCGCGCTGGTGCGCCAGCGCGACTTCGTGGTCCCGACCGGGGCGCCGAGTGGGCCTCCCTCCCAGGGTGGCCAGGGTCAGCCGGGGGCGGGCCCGTCGGACGACGCCGTCCCGGCCGTGCATGCGTGAGCCGTTCACGCTCCAGGGGACCTTCGTCCGGCTGGAGCCCCTGACCGAGGCCCACATCCCCGCCCTGGTGGAGGCGGCCGGGCTGGACCGCAGCGCGTACGAGTGGACGTACACGCCCGAAGGCCCGGAGCAGATGACCGACTACGTGGTCGACGCGCTGGCCAAGGCGGCCTCCGGGGCCCACGTGGCCTTCGCCACCGTGCGGCGGGGTGCCGGCCCGGACGGGTCCGACCTGGTCGTCGGCGCCACGCGGTTCTGCGAAATGGCGTACTGGCAGTGGCCTCCGGGGGCGAGCCACCAGCGCCACGGCGTGCCCGACGTCGTCGACATCGGCTTCACCTGGTTGGCGGGACCGGCCCAGCGGACGCACGTCAACACCGAGGCCAAGCTGCTCATGATGGCGCACGCCTTCGAGGTCTGGGAGGTCCACCGGGTGGCGCTGCAGACCGACGTGCGCAACAAGCGCTCGTGGGCCGCCATTGAGCGCATCGGGGGCCGGCTCGACGGCATTTTGCGGGCGGACCGGCCCGGGTCCGACGACACGGTGCGGACCTCGGCCCGCTTCTCCATTGTGGCCGCCGAGTGGCCGATCGTGAAGGAGCGTCTGACGGCTCGTCTCGCCAGCTGAGGCGCGCCCTCGGCCTCACACGAGGCGCGACAGGCCGTCGTGCACGAAGAGCAACGCATACACGGCGAGCACGGTCACCGCGAACGCAGCCGGCATGCCGAAGAGGGACAGCGCCGTCAGGTAGAGCGGTCGGCTGACCCTCTGCCCCAGCGAGGAACCGGTGGGGGCGCGTCGGGCCAGCCCGGACATGATCATGCTCGTCGCCAGCAGGGGCATCGCCACCCCCAGCAGCCAGGCCATGCGCGAGCCGAAGACACCCGATGTGGCGATGACGCCGAGGGCGATCACGATCACGGCTGCGCCCAACGTCAGGACCGCCGACGCCGCCGCGAGGTCGGAGGCAACGACGACCGCTGCCGGCGTGGGGGCGGGCGTGGGGGCCGGCGTGGGGGCCGGCGTGGGGGTGGGCCTGGGCGTGGGTTTGCGAGCAGGGTGGCGTTCCACGAGTGCAGGACTCACGGAACAGCGTCGAAGTGGCGGGCCAGCTCGTTGGCATAGTGGAGACCGAGGGTTTCTCCATGCTCGGCCAGCCAGACCGACAGGGCCGTCGAGCCGGTGGACGGGCCGTCGGTGTCGGCCAGGCCGGCGGCCATGGCCCGGTACTCCTCGGTGGTGAGCAGCACATCGTGCAGCGCCAGCCCGAGCACACGGGAGAGCGCGGGCATGCAGACGCCCGGCACATGGACGAGGCGGGCCCGGCTTCGGACCGCGTCCTTGAGCGCGCCGACGAGCTCGGTGAAGGTCGGCCGCTCCGGGCCGACGGCGTCCGTCACGCTGTCGTGTGTCTCCGACGCCTTGGCCAGACAGAGCTGCGCCAGGTCGTCGACATGGATGGCCCGGATCCGGTAGTCCCCGCGGCCACCGATGGCAAAGACGGGCAGACGGCGGAGGAGCCAGGCGATGTTGTTGACCAGGACGCCGTCCCCGCCGAAAAGGATGGCCGGGCGGACGATGGCGTACGAGAGATCACACTCGGCGAGCGCCCGCTCCACCAGGGCCTTGCCCCGGAAATAGGGAAACGGCGAGTCGCCGCTGGGATGCGTGATGCTCATGTGCACGATCCGCTGGATGCCGGCCCGCTGCGCGGCGTGGAACAGCGCCCGTGAGTTGGCCACGGCCCGTTCGTGATCGACGGCGCCATGGGGGAAGCGCACCCAGTAGGTGTTGTAGAGCGTGGTGGCTCCGGACAATGACGCCACCAGGCCCAGGGGGTCGTCGAAGTCGAGCGGGTGGACGTCGATGGCCGACCCACCCGGCGCCCGCCCGGGATGGCCCGTCATGGTGCGCACCCGCCGGCCGTCCTGCAGCAACGCCCGCGCCAGCGAGGCGCCCGAGTAGCTGAAGGCGCCGGTGACCACGTCGAGTCCGGTGTCCCCCGCCGTCGACCGCCGCCCTGCCGCGGCCCCCGTGTGCGTGACCCCGGTCACGACGACTCCTTCGGTGCCGTGGCCGTGAGGGCCTCGAGGAGCGCGGCCAGGTTCTTCGCATGAGCGAAGAGCCCGAGCGCACGGGCGCGATCCCCGTCGAGGTGCGTCAGCATCTCGAGCCCGAGGTAGAGCGCGACGACGCCGTACGCCACGTCGGCGGGAGGCACCACCGAGTCCAGCGGCGACCCCAGGGTCGTGGTCATCGCCTGCTCGGCGAAGGCGAACCAGGGACGGAGGCGAGCCGACACTTCAGCGCCCAACCCGGGCGTCGACGAGGCCCCCGCGATCATCTCGACGAGAACGGAGACGTAGCCGGCGTCGAGATCCTCCCGAAAGATGGTTGTCGCCACGTCGACCAGCTCGGTGGGTGATCCGACACGGTCGATGGCCGCCCCGTAGTGCTCCATCCGCCGGGCGCTGACCGTGTCCAGCGCGGCCAGCAAGAGGTTCGCAACGGAACCGAAGTGGTAGAAGATCAAGCCCTGGTTCAGGCCGGCACGCTCGGCGATCGCCCTGGCGCTCGACCCCGCGAACCCCTCGGCCTTGAGCGTCTCGATCGCGGCGTCGACGAGCTTCGTGCGGGTGCCCGACGAGCGGGAGGAGTCCCTGCCCACCACAGTGCTCGACGATCCGGACTTGGCCATCTCCGACCCCACTTTGAGTGAATGCTCAAAGCATATACACAAAGACCGCCAGCGTCCACCCCCGACGGCAGTCGCGGCGATGCACGTGGGCGGCCGGTGTGGAGGCGAGGTGAGGAGGTGCGGTCAGGAGGGCACAGCTCGGACCGGGGAATGCGGACCCCCGTCCCGGCCCCGATCCGACCTCGGATCAGGAAGTCTCGGCGGCCTCAGGCGCGGCTGAGGGAGGCCGAGATCTTGCGCTGGTGCAGCGCGTGGACGGCGGCTTCGGCCTCGTCCTTGGGTCGCACTGCCGCCACCGCCTTGCCCGTTCGGTGAATCCGCCAGGCCAGCTTGTCCGCCCGCTCGACCGTGTGACCGAAGATCTCCACGAAGGCCTGGATCACGGTCTGAAAGGTCGTGACGTCGTCGTTCCAGACGATGACGGCCCAGAGATCCTCGAGCTCGAAGAAGGCGTCGATGTCCTCGTCGGCCACGACGGTCGTGCTGGGTTCGAGTGTCCGAGGCAATGGATCTCCGGGAGATGGATCGTGAGCCGGAATTGGGCCCGTGGCAGTTTAGTCCTGCGCGGTAGCGTGCGGAGATGCGAGCCACCGTCCTCGAGGGACCGCGCAACGTGAAGGTCGAGAATGTCCCCGATCCGGTGCTGCCCGGGCCCGAAGGCGTCATCGTCACGGTCGAGCGCACCGCCATCTGCGGCTCCGATCTGCACCTCTACCACGACGCACCGACCGGCATCGGCATCCGCCTCGGCCACGAAGCCATCGGCACGGTCACCGAAGTCGGGTCGCACGTGCACAGCCTGCGCACCGGCGACCGCGTGCTGGTCTCAGGCGTCATCGGGTGCGGCGTCTGCACGGCCTGTCTGGCCGGCCAGCCCAACGTCTGCCTGGCCGACAAGGCGACGGCGTTCGGCACGGTCCCCGACCTTCCCGGCGGGCAGGCCGAGGCGATGGCGGTCCCGTTCGCCGATCTCTTCGCCCTCCCGATCCCCGAGGGCATCGCGGACGAGGAGGCGGTCCTGCTCACCGACATCCTCCCCACGGGCTACCTCGGCGCGTTGCGGGCGAACATCCAGCCGGGTGCCACAGTGGTCGTCGTCGGCCTGGGGCCGGTCGGGATCATGGCACTGCAGTGCGCGTCGCTCTTCGGGCCGGCGCGCGTGTTGGCGATCGACATGGTGCCCGAAAGGTTGGCCCGGGCCGAGCGGCTGGGAGCGGAACCCATCGATGCCCGTCTCGCACCGGGGTCGCTCCAGGTGCTCGAAGCCACGGGCGGGCGGGGCGCCGAGAGCGTCATTGAGGCCGTCGGAGCCGACGCCACCGTCCTCGACGCCGTGTCCTGCGCGGCGACCGGCGGCACGGTGTCGGTCGTCGGCGTCAACCTCACGATGGACCTGCCGTTCCCGATGGGGATTGTCTTCTTGAAGAGCCTGACCCTGCGCGCCGTGTTCGCACCCATTCCCGGAACGTGGCGCTCGCTCGTCCCCCTCCTGCAGTCCGGCCGGCTGTCAGGCCTGGGCGAGACGTTCACCCACCGGATGGCCCTCAACGAGGCGCCCGAGGCCTACGAGTTGTTCGACTCGCGGGCCGACGGCGTCTTGAAGGTCTTGTTGACGCCGAACCCCTGAGACCCCTCCGGCTCGTCCGGCGTGCGGTTGAGCACCAGCGGGAACTTGGCCATGCCGAGCGCGGGGCGCACGATGAACCAGGGCGCGGGCGGCGGCACGATGATCGCGGTCAACGCGTCGACGATCGGCTCGTAGTTGACGCGCCAACCCTGGAAGTGGCGCCAGGCGTCGTCGGCCGTTCGCTCGGCGGGGAAGTTGACGGACTCGAGCCGGCGGAAGCCTTCGTCGAACTCGTGGCGCGACAACCGCACGCTCGCCGTCGGGAGCGGGTCGTCGTCGTAGGGGATGCGCAAGGCACGGGCCATGGAGCGCAGGCAATTGATGCCCATCGAGAGGCACAGGCGCGCCTGACGCGGCGTCTGCGACGGGCTCACTGCGTGGTACAACGCCGCCGAGTCCATCATGGCCACCAGGCCCACGAGCCAGCTGCGGGTCGACACCGGAGAACGGAACCAGAGCAACCCGGGGTAGTTGGCGTGGCTCTCCGAGACCGCCGCGGCCCAGCGCTCCCAGTCCGAGTAGAGCGGCGGCAGCTCGTCCATGACGTCGAGCCAGTGGTGGCGGGCCAGGATCTCGGGGCCCCAGGCCGGGTTCCCCGACCGCGCCTCCAACAGCGTCACCTCTGTCTCGCGGGTGGAGAACTGGGTGTACAGCGTCGGGAGGTAGGCGATCTCGAGGGCGACGACGAGGAGACCGATCCCGGCCGCAACGACCTCGACGACCCGCGGTCCCGCGTGGCCTGACGAGACGATGCCGAGCGTGAAGACCGACGACCCCGAGATGCCGAGGGCCGTGGCGAAGTCCACCCCCGCCGCATACCACTCGATCAGCGCGATGCCGAGGACGATGAAGCAGAGCCAGAGCACGAAGAGAAAGACCATGGCGGCGGGCCCCACGAACGACAGGACCCGATCGCGCGTCTCGTAGTCCGGGAGCTTCGGCGCCACCCGGCGCGCCGAGCCACCGAGGACCCGGGCCAGCAGTCGCATGGCCGGCGAGGACGTCACCCGTGGCACCACGAGCGCGGTGAACACGCTCCAGGCGGTGACGAGGACAATGGTGATGCCGGCGATCAGCGCGATCAGGCGGGCGGCCGACTCCACGGGCGCCATCCTGCCAGATGCCCGGACCGGATCGGCCCGGACGTGCGGTCAGCGCGCGGCGAGCCTCGCCGCGACCGGACCGCTCGCGACCAACGCGGCGGGCACCTCGACCGCGCGGGAGCGCAGCAGCTCCCCGAGGCCCTTCGCCTGCGTGTCCAGGCGGAGGTTCGAGGCGACCCCCCAGCCGAGGACGCCGTGTACGACGAAGTTCACGGCCCGCAGGTTCGGCAGGGGGTAGCGGCTGACCGAATAGGCCTCGACCTCCGGCAGCAACGTCTTCAACAGCGCCACGGAGAAGTCACCCTGGAGCCATGCGGCCACGGCGTCGTCGTCGGCCCAGACGCCCACGTTGGCGTCGCCGCCCTTGTCCCCAGAGCGGGCGCCGACAAGCACCCACAGTGGGACCGTCACCGTCTGTCCGACCCGCTGGTCCCGTCGTGCGCCGTCAGCGGGACTCGCAGCCTCGTCCGGGCCCGACGACCAGGTCGGGGCCACAGCCCCGGCCTCGGCCGTGGCCCCAGTCACTGCCACATCGCCCCCGTCGCCGAACGCCGTCAGAGGCGAGGCGGCGACCGGCCGGCCGTCGCATTCGACATGCGTGGAGACGGCGTCGGCCCGCACCGTCGTCGGCCAGTAGCGGGCGACGCCCTGCGCGCCCGACGGGGCCGACGTGAAGAACGTCCCCGGGTAGCTGGACAGGCTGGTCTCAATGACGGCGCCCGAGAAGGCACGTCCCACCGACTGCTCGTCGTCGCCCCGCACGGCCAGGCGCAGGTACGCCATGCCACCACCGGTCAGGTCGCCCGAGAGGTCCTCCGCCGTCTCGGCGAATCCGTCCCGCCCGCCCGGGACTCCGGCCCACACGGCCTCCGCGGCGAAGCGCGCCTTTTCGGCCACCTGGGCGCCCGTCAAGGCCAGCGTCATGGCGTTGCGCCAGCCGGCGTCGAGGTTGGCCGTCACCTTGAGCGTTGCCGGAGGTGCCTCGCCCCGCACCGGCGCGATGCGCACCCGGTCCGGACCCTCCTGTGCGAGCCGGATGCTGTCGAACCGGGCCACGGCGTCGGGGCTGAGGTAGCGCGGGCCCCCGATCTCGTAGAGCAGTTGCGCCGTCACGGTCCCCACCGTCACCATGCCCCCGGTCCCGGGGTGCTTGGTGATGACCGACGAGCCGTCGGCGGACAGCTCCGCCAGCGGGAACCCGATGCGCTCCCGGCCCGGCACCTCCTCGAAGAAGGCGTAGTTCCCGCCGCAGCACTGGGCGCCGCATTCGATGACGTGTCCCGCCACCACCGCGCCGGCAATGGCGTTGAGGTCGGCGTCGGACCAGCCGAATGCGTGCAGCGCCGGCCCGACGACCAGCGCGGCGTCGGTCACCCGCCCCGTGACCACGACCTGGGCCCCGGCGGCCAGCGCGTCGGCGATCGGACGCGCCCGCAGGTAGGCGTTCGCCGTGACGACGGAGGCGCCGGCCGGGAGCACCTCGCCCGTGTCGAGGTTGACGAACTTCTCCCCTTGCGCCTGCAGGGCCGCCAGGCGGGGTGTGATGTCGTCCCCCGAGACCGAGGCCACGTGTACGTCGAGACCTTGGCGTCGGGCCAGCTCCCCCACGGCGGCGGCCAACGCCTCCGGATGGAGCCCCCCGGCGTTGGAGACCACGGTGATGCCGCGCTCGATGCAGGTCGGGAGCACCTCTTCGAGCTCACGCAGGAACGTGCGGGCGTAGCCACCGCTCCGCTGCCGCGTCTTGTGGAGGATGTACATGGTCAGCTCGGCCAGCCAGTCGCCGGTCAGCACGTCGAGCGGGCCGCCGTCGACCATCTCGCGGGCGGCGCCGGTACGGTCCCCGAAGAATCCGCTGCAGTTGCCGATCCGCAACACTTCGGGAACGTTCACGCCGGCTCCATCACCACGAGCAGGTCGTGCACGTCCACCTGCTGACCGGGCGCGCACCGCACCTGGGTCACCGTCCCGGCACCGTTGGCCCGCAAGGTGTGCTCCATCTTCATCGCCTCAAGCACGACCAGTCCTTCGCCCTCGGCCACCACGTCGCCCTCCGCCACGAGCACCTTGGTCACCGCCCCGGGTAACGGGGCACGGCACTCCCCGGCCACGCCGCCACGCTCGTCCGCATCGTCCGCGGTTCGCAGGGCGAAGCTCGATTGGCCTTCGGGCCCGTTCACATCCGCCCTGTGGTCCGTGAGCCGCACCCGGTAGCGACGGCGCACGCCGTCCGCCAGCAGGTCGACGACCTCCTCACCGATCGCGGCGCCGGCGCCGGCACCGGCACCGGCACCTGCGCCGTGGACCGGCACCCCGCCCACGGCGCGCCACTCGTCGTCGACCAGCACGCGGGCCGGTTCACCAAGGGGCGCGGCCCGCACGTGGATCGTCCCCGTGGCGTCCGTGAGTTCGTCGGCGTGCAGCGGGCGACCGACATTGCGCCAGCCGGCGGCCGGCACGGGGACGAGGCTGCGCGCCGCCCGGTCCCTCGTCAGACAGACCGCGGCTGCGGCGGCGTGACGATGCCGCGTCTCGTCCGCGAGCGCGGCGTCACGCAGATCGGGCCGGCCGTCCAGGTAGTGCACGTCGGCCTGGCCGTCCCGGAAGACGGCGTCGTCCAGCACCGCGCGCAACAACTCCCGGTTCGTCTCCAAGCCGTCCAGCTCAAGGGAGCGCACCCCCCGCGACAACCCGGTGACGGCGGTGGCACGATCCCGCCCATGGGCCATGAGCTTGGCCACCAGGGAATCGTACGCGGGACTCACGACGGTCCCCGACTCGATGGCGCGGTCGGTCCGGAGCGCCGGCCCCTGCGGCCACCGCACGTAGGTCGCGGTGCCGGGCGTGGGCCGGTAGTCGTCCCGCGGCCGCTCGGCACAGAGCCGCACCTCAACGGCATGTCCCGTCGCGACCACGTCGGACTGCAGCAGCGGAAGGGGCTTCCCGGCCGCCACCGCCAGCTGCAGGACCACGAGGTCGAGCCCGGTGACCAGTTCGGTCACCCCGTGCTCCACCTGCAGCCGCGTGTTCATTTCGAGAAAGAAGAACCCGCTGTCGTCGACCAGGTACTCGACGGTGCCCACTCCCGCGTAGCCCACCGCGTGCGCCACCGCGACGGCCGCGTCCCACATCTGCCGGCGGGTCGCCTCGGGCACCAGCACCGCCGGCGCCTCCTCGACCACCTTCTGGTGTCGACGCTGGACGGAGCACTCCCGGTCGAACAGGTGCAGGACGGTGCCCTGGCTGTCGCCGACCACCTGCACCTCGACATGGCGGGGGGCCTCGAGATACCGCTCCAGGAAGACCTCGTCCGATCCGAACGCGGCCGCCGCCTCGCGTCGGGCCGCGGCCACGGCGTCGACGAGCTCATCGGGCGCGCCCACGAGACGCATGCCGCGGCCGCCACCTCCCGCGGAAGCCTTGACGAGGAGGGGGTAGCCGACGCGCGCTGCGGCGGCCGGCAGATCACCCTCGTCCGCCACCTCGGCGCTGGGGAGTACCGGTACACCGGCCGCGGCCGCCAGCTCCTTGGCCCGTGCCTTGTGTCCCATCACGCGTATGGCCTCGGGCGACGGCCCGACCCACACGAGGCCCTCGGACGCACACGCCTCGGGCAGAGCGGGATTCTCGGAGAGGAAGCCGTACCCGGGGTGCACCGAGTCCGCCCGGGTCAGCACGGCCGCCTCCACCAGTGCGGCGGGCGACAGGTAGGTCTCGGCCAGCGACGTGCCGGGCAGGTGCACGGCGGCATCGGCCTCCCCGACATGGGGGCTCTCGGCGTCATCCGTCGCGTAGACGGCGACGGCCTCCATGCCCGCAGCATGGGCGCCACGGATGAGACGCCGGGCGATCTCGCCCCGGTTGGCCACCAGCAGACGCCGGATCATCAGTGCCGCACCACACCGAAGACCGCCGTGCCGCGCACCGACGCGGAGTGCACCGCCGTCAGAGCGATGGCGAGAACGGTGCGCGTGTCCCGCGGGTCGATGATCCCGTCGTCCCAGAGCCGGCCCGTGGCGTACTGCGCCGTCGACTCCTCCTCGATCTGCGCCTCGGTCGCCTGGCGCAGCTCGTCGTCGGCGTCCTCGTCAAAGGCGCGGCCCGCCGCGACCGCCGCGTTGCGGCGCACAATGGAGAGCACGCCCGCCAGCTGCTTCGGGCCCATGACGGCGATGCGGTGATTGGGCCAGGTGAAGACGAAGCGCGGATCGTACGCCCGCCCCGCCATGGCGTAGTTGCCCGCGCCGTAGCTGGCCCCCACCATGAGCGTGAGGTGCGGCACGGTCGAGTTCGACACGGCGTTGATCAGCTTCGCCCCGTCCTTGATGATCCCTCCCTGCTCGTAGCGTGTGCCGACCATGAAGCCGGTGATGTTCTGTACGAACAGGATCGGCGTGTCGGTGCGATTGCAGAGTGCAATGAACTGCGCGCCCTTCTGTGCCTCGGGCGAGAAGAGGATGCCGTTATTGGCGACGACGCCGATCGGGTAGCCACCGATGGAAGCCCACCCGCACACCAGCTGGGCGCCGTACAACGTCTTGAACTCCTCGAAGCGGGAGCCGTCCACAGTGCGAGCAATGATCTCGCGCACGTCGAAGGGCACCCGCACGTCCACCGGAGCGATCCCGAGCAACTCCTCCGACGGGTAGAGCGGCTCGTCGGCGGGATGGGCGGGACCGGGACCCAGACGGCGCCAATGCAGGTGGGTCACAATGCCGCGCGCCATGCGGATGGCCTCGGGCTCGTCGCGGGCCAGGTAGTCGCACAGGCCCGAGATCTCGGCGTGCATCCGCGCCCCGCCGAGCTCCTCCTCGTCCGCCTCCTCCCCGATGGCCATCTTCACGAGCGGCGGACCGCCGAGGAAGACGCGGGCCCGATCCTCGACCATGACGGTGTAGTCGCTCATGCCGGGGAGATAGGCGCCACCGGCCGTCGATGAGCCGAACACGACGCAGACGGTGGGGATGCCCTGCGCCGACAGCTGGGTCAGGCGACGGAACTGCTCGCCGCCCGGCACGAAGACGTCGGCCTGGCGGGGCAGATCGGCCCCTCCGGACTCGACCAGGAGCAAGAGCGGGAGGCGGTTCTCCTCCGCCACGTCCATGGCACGTAGCAACTTGCGGATGGTCGTCGGGCTCGTCGTCCCGCCGCGCACGGTCGGGTCGTTGGCGATGACGAGGCACTGGGTGTGCGCCACCTCGGCCAGCGCGACCACGACGCCACCGCCGACCGGGTCGCCGGTGTGCAGCCCCGCGAGCGGGCAGAGCTCGAGCACCGGCGTCCCGGGGTCGACCAGCGCCTCGAGACGCTCGCGCACCAGCATTTTGCCGCGACCCCGGTGACGCTCGACGTACTGGGCGCCCCCACCGGCGAGGACGGCATTGTGCAGGACGCGCACCTCGTCAACCAGTGCGCCCATGGCGGCGGCGTTGGCGCGGAACTCGTCGCCGGTGACGGCCAGGCGCGACCGGATCATGTGGTCGTGTCCCAGGCAGGGTGGCGCTTCTCCAAGAACGCGGCCATCCCCTCCGCCGCCTCCTCGCCGGCGAACAATTCGGCCGACGCGGCGGCGGCGGCGGCCAACCCCTCGGCCCAAGTCTCTGCGGACAGGGTCTGGAGCAACCCCTTGGTGGCCCGCACCGCACCCGGGGCCGCCTGGCGCAGCGCGGTCGTCTGATCCGCCACCCAGCTGTCGAGCGCGGGCTCGTCGGGGGTCACCGCGGTGAGCAGGCCGGCCGCGACGGCCTCGGCCGCGCCGAAACGCTCGCCGGTGAGCGTGGCGCGGGCGAGGAAGCGGCGATCCATCACGCGCAGCGCCGGCACCAGAATCATGGCCGGCGCCACCCCGACACGGACCTCGGTGAAGGCGAAGGTGCTCCCCTCCGCGGCCACGGCCATGTCGGCGGCGGCGATGAGGCCGAGACCGCCCGCCCGTGCGTGGCCGTTGACGCGGACGATGACCGGCACCGGGCTCTCGACGATGGACGTCAGGATGGCCGGCATGCGGCTGGGCGCGGCGCTGCCGCGCTCGGACAGATCGGCGCCCGAGCAGAACACCGTCCCCGTTCCCGTCAGCACGACGGCCCGCACGTCGGGGTCACTGGTCGCGTCCCGCAACGCCTGCTCCAACTGCGCCAACAGGGCGGCCGAGAGCGCGTTGCGGTTCGCCGGCGAGTCGAGCGTCAGCGTCCTGATCCCGTCGTGGTGCTGCACGCCGACCAACACGTCCGTCACGGGTGCGCAGTGTAGGGGGGTGCCCGCACATGGGCGGAAAAATTGACGGTGGTATCGTTCGCCGGTGATCGAGAGCGACGAGCACCAGCTGTTCCGCAAGACGCTCCGGGACCTCTTCGAGCGGGAGATCGAGCCCCATGTGGACGAGTGGGAGGCGGCCCGCACCTTCCCCGCCCACGACCTCTTCCCCAAACTGGCCTCCGTTGGGTTGCTCGGGCTCGAGTACGACGAGGCCTACGGCGGCATGGGGGCGGACCACTCCTACTCCCTCATCGCCGGCGAGGAGATGGGACGCATCAGCTGCGGCGGCGTGCCCATGGCCATGGCGGTGCAGATGTCGATGGCGACACCCGCCCTGGCCCGCTACGGGTCGCACGAGCTGAAGGAGCGGTATCTGGCCCCGGCCATCCGCGGCGAGGTCGTGACCTCCATCGCGGTGACCGAGCCCGATGCCGGCAGCGACGTCGCCGGCATCCGGACCCGCGCCGTGCGCGACGGGGACGAGTGGGTCATCAACGGCGCCAAGCTCTACATCACGAACGGCACGCAGGCCGACTGGCTCTGCCTGCTGGCCAGGACCTCCGACGACCCCGGCTCCCGGGGCATGTCGCTCATCGTCGTGCCGACCGACGTGCCGGGCGTGGTGGTCTCGCGCAAGCTCGAGAAGCTCGGCATGTGGTCGAGCGACACGGCGGAACTGTCCTTCGCCGACGTGCGGGTGCCGGTCGCCAACACCATCGGCGACGCCGGGCGCGGCTTCCAACAGCAGATGGTGCAGTTCCAAGCCGAGCGGCTCATGACCTTCTACAAGCAGGTCGGCTCCATTGAGCTGGCCCTGGAGCGCACGAAGGCCTACCTGCGCGAGCGACGGGCCTTCGGTGCGCCGCTGCTGGCCAACCAGCACCTGCAGTTCGTGCTGGCCGAGCTGGGCGCCCGCCATGACGTGTTGAAGCAGTACGCCCGCAGCACCGCCGACGCCGTGCTGCGGGGCGAGGACGCCACCCGTTTCGCCACCATCGGCAAGCTGCTCGGCTCGCGACTGCAACGCGAGGTGGCCGACATGGCTGTGCAGTTCCATGGCGGCATGGGCTACATGGACGAGAACTGGACCTCACGGTACTTCCGCGACACCCGCCTCGACTCCATCGGCGCGGGAGCCGACGAGATCATGCTGCGCATTCTGGCGCGCCTGGACGGGTACTCGGCCGACTGAGGCGTTTAGGTGTGCCGGAACACCGCCTGGCCGCCACCACTGGCGACGAGGCGTCGCTCGCGGGACCATACCCTGCCGGTCCATGACAGCAGTCCTCCGTGAGCGACCGGCGAGTGGGCGTCGAGGAGGAGCCAGTCCGAGGCGGTCCCGGGATACTGGAACGAGGCGTAGAGGTCCAGGCTCGGCGCGATGAACGGCGGCTGGAGGTGCTGATGCGGCCGTGAACCGGCCGGCCAGCTCCCCACGTCGAGCACAATGAGCGAGCGCGCCGCATCCACCCAGGGGTCGGCGAAGGTGGCCGAGGGCCGGGGCCGCACCCAGGTGCGCCAGATCGGCGGGAGCGGACCGGGCGGCGGCCACTCCTCCGACCACGTGATGGGGCGCTGGTCGAAGTTGTCCCAGAACGGCATGTGGGGACGGTCCTCGTCCGGTCCCGGGTCCGCCCGCATCGGCAGCTCGGCGGGATCGGGCACATCGGGCGGGTCGACGTCCTCGTGCTCCAGCCCCTCCACGTCACCCACCGACCAGACCATGGCCTCCAGCACGGGGCGGCCCGCCTGGGTCAGGGCGACACGCTGGGCCAGCACGGTCCGGCCCGCGCGCAAGGGTGTGACCACGAGGTCCACCGGGGCGAAGGACGCCACCGACAGGTAGTGGCAGAAGAAGCTGGCCGGGCGGGCGAAGGGGCTCTCCGCCCCCGCCGCCCGGAGGGCCAGGGCGGCCACGTACCCGCCGCAGGGCCCCCAGATCGCCCAGTCGGCGTGCACCATGGCGGAGTAGTGGGTGTCGCCCGCGGGCTCGACCGCCGTCTGCTGCTCGATGTCACCCACCGGCGCGGAGCTCCTGCCAACGCAGCTTGCCGAGCTCCAAGACGGCGATCTCTTCGCCCCGGTTCCCCGATGTCGTCAGGAAGAGCGTGAAGCCGAGGTGCGCCATGACCCGCCCCGACGCCGTGTTCTCCGGCTCGTAGATGCTGACGATGCGCTCGAGGCCGCCGCTCGTGAATCCGAACTCGAGCGCGGCGGCGCCGGCCTCGGTGGCGAGGCCGCGTCCGCGCCAGGGTCCCGACAGGCGCCAGCCCACCTCGACGGCCGGCAGGATCTCGGGCAAGAAGTGGGGCACGGCGAGGCCCGCCCAGCCGATCATCACACCGCTGGCCCGGTCGATCAGCGCCTCGATCCCGAAGCCGTCGCTCTCGTAGCGCGTCGTCACCCGCTGGAGGAAGTGTTCCGTCTCCTCCCGCGACATGCCCGACCGGAGGGGATACCACCAGAAGGATTCCTCGGCGTGGATGGGCGCCAGCTCGTCGAGATCGCCGAGGACGAAGGGGCGCAGCACCAGCCGCGGCGTGGTCAGCGTGGGGATGCCCGGACGGTCCACTGTGGCCTCGGTCAGCCCAGCGGGAGCCCGGGCGCGTCGGCCAGCGAGGCGTCACGCCCTGGTCGCGCCGTCGCTGCATAGAGCTGGTCGGGCCGGAACGACCGCACGGCACGATCGCCGGCGCGCCCGCCCACCACCTCGACCCAGACCTCGCCGGTCTCACCGTTGGTGACGTGCGCCACGAACTCCCAGGAGGCGCCCCGCAGCCGAGTCCCGTCGACCTGCACCGGATCGCCCGGGCGCAGACCGGCCCAACGGGTGACGCGGCGCAGGTCAGCCACGTGAACGGGCGGGGACACGGGGAGCCATCACGTCCTTTCTACCTTCTCGGGAGGATGTGCGGCCGCGTCACTGCCCCGCCGTATCCTGACGGCATGGCGCTCGACCTCCCGCGCACCCTCAGCCCGTCCAAAGTCGTCGCCTTCACCAACTGCCCGCTCGCGTTCCGGTTCTCCCAGATAGAGCACCGCCCCGAGCCACCCTCCCCACACGCCGTCAAAGGCACCCTGGTCCACGCCGCGCTGGAGGGCCTCTTCTGGCACCACTCCCCCGGGGCGCGCACGCCGGCGGCGGCCCAGGCCGAGCTCGCCCGCTGCTGGGACGAGCTCCAGCACGACGAGGAGTACGGAGAGCTCGCGCTCGACCGCGACGAGGCCACCGCGTTCCTGGCCGACGCGCGCACGCTCGTCGACAATTACTTCCGCCTGGAGGATCCGAACGAGGCACGGGCGGTGGGCATCGAGCTCGGCGTCGAGGCCACGGTCGACGGCATGCGCCTGCGCGGCATCATCGACCGTCTCGACGTGACGGACGACGGCAGCCTGATCGTCGTGGACTACAAGACCGGGCGGGCACCGTCGGAGCGCTTCGAGCGCGGCAGCATGGGAGGGGTCCAGACCTACGCGCTGCTGTGCGAGAGCCTGCTCGGGCGGGCTCCGGCCGAGGTGCGTCTGCTCTATCTGCGCCAGCCCATCGCCATCACGTCGACGGCGTCGGAGCAGACCATCCGCGGCCAGCGCCGGCGGGCCGTTGCCGTGTGGTCCGCCATTGAGCGGGCGTGCGACGCCGAGGATTTTCGGCCTCATGTCAGCCCCCTGTGCAACCACTGCAACTTCAAGACCTCCTGCCCCGCCTTCGCCGCGTGACGAGACCGCAGTGAGCACCATCGACGAGGCAGTCGACGCCGCCTTCGAGCCGCTCCGGGGACGCCCGGAGATCGACCGGGTGGCCGCCGTCGTGTCCAACCTGGCCGACTACGGCCTCATTTGGGTCCTGCTGGCCGCGCTCAAGGCGCGCCGGCGCGGCCCCGACCGGCGGCGGGCCGTCGTCGGGCTGGCCGCGGCCGGGTTCTCCTCCCTGCTCGTCAGCCGGGTGGTGAAGGCCGCGGTCGAACGGCAGCGGCCCGAAGACCATCTCGACGTCAGCGTGCGCACCCCGACGAGCAGCAGCTTCCCGAGCGGGCACACGCTGGCCGCCTTCTGCACTGCCTTCGTCCTGGGCGACTCGGAGGCAGGCACCGCCGCCAACGTCGGTTTCGCTGCCGCCGTCGCGGCCAGCCGGATCCATTTGCGGGCCCATCACCCGACCGACGTGATCGGGGGCGCGGCGATCGGCTCGGTACTCGGCCTGGGACTGCGCCCCCTGGTGGACGTGGTGACGCCCGGCAGCAAGGGCCGGAGGGGTCGGCGGCGTGGTGGGCGGGGAATGCGCCAGTCCGAGGTCGTGTTGAAACAGTTATGAAGCCATTCGCCGTGACCTGGGATTACCGCTGCCCCTTCGCCCGCAACGCCCATGAGCACCTCGCGGTCGCCCTGGCCGGCGGTGCCGACTGGGACGTGACCTTCCTGCCCTTCTCGTTGAGCCAGGCGCACGTACCCGAAGGTGGCCCGCCGGTGTGGGACGACCCCGACAAGGCGAAGGACCTGCTGGCCCTGGCGGCCGGCGTGGTGGTGCGCGATCAGTACCCGGACACCTTCCTCACCGCCCACCTCGCGCTGTTCGCGGCCCGGCACGACGAGGGGCTGGACCTGCGCGACGCCGAGGTCGTCAGCGCCGTGCTCGAGCGCGTGGGCCTACCGGGTGACAAGGTGCTGGCGGAGGTGGCATCGGGCGCACCGGTGCAGGACATCCGCCAGGCCCACGAGCATGCCGTCGGTGCCCTCGACGTGTTCGGCGTGCCGACCTTCATTGTGGACGACCGCGCCGTGTTCGTCCGTCTGATGAGCCGTCCGCAGGGTGACGCCGCCCTGGCGCGCCGCACCGTGCAGGGCGTGTTGGACCTCTTCGACACCATGCCCGACCTCAACGAGTTCAAGTACACGACGCTGTCGCGCTGATCGACCGCCGAGGGCGTGCGCCGACGGTACGACGCCGGCCCGGCGCTCGCACGACGGGGCGATCTCAGGACCGGGCGATCTCAGGACCGGGCGATCTCACTGAGCAGAGCGAAGCCGCGGCGCGCGCTCCGCCGCGTCGCCCACGATGGCTCCCACGAAATCCGTCGCCCCGGCGTCGGCCAACCGAGTGATGGACGCCGCGACCGCTTCCTCGTCGCCGATGAACCCGATGTCGGCCGCCGCCGCCGCGCCCTCCTTGTCCAGCATGGCCTTGTAGGAGGGCAGGTTCGGATAGATGGCGAAGGCCTCGTTGATACGCGCCGCCGCGGCGTCGCGGTCGTTGGTCACGGCGACGGGCAGCGACACCACGACGCGGGGCGCCGGTCGCCCGGCGGCTTCGGCCGCCGCCGTGATGGTGGGCGCGATGTGGTCACCGACGGTCGCGGTGCCGGTCATCCAGGTGACCGTGCCGTCGGCGAGCCGGCCGGCCAGCTTGAGCATGGTGTCGGCGAGGGCGGCCACCAAGACTGGTGGGGGCGCCACGTCGGCGATGTCGAGCGGGGCGAAGGCATTGGTGGTCACGCGCTCGCCCTGGCAGCGCACCGTCTCGCCGCGTAGGAGGGGCATCAGTGCCGTCAGGTACTCGCGCATGTAGGCGGCCGGGCGGTCGAAGCTCATGCCCCACATCCCCTCGACCACGACCTGGTGGGACAGGCCGATGCCGAGGAGGAGCCGGTTGCCCGTCGCCATCTGCACGGTGAGGGCCTGCTGGGCCAGCATCATCGGATGGCGCGGGTAGACCGGCACCACCCCCGTCCCGAGGCCGATGCCGGGCACCTGGGAGCCGGCGACGGCCAAGAGTGTCAGCGCATCGGGCCCGAAGATCTGCGACGCAAAGACGTGGTCGAGGCCGGCGTCGTGACAGCGCCGCAGGAGGGCGACGATCTCGTCGAGGGGCTTGTCCGTCTCAATCATGCTCCCGATGCGCAGCGGCTTGGCCATGTCCCTGGTGCTCCTCGCGTAGTCTGCCCGTTGTGTCCGCCCCATTGTCTAGGCGAATCCCCGCACGGGGGCGAGCGATCTGAGCACCCACCCGATCGGCTTCGTCGGTGCCGGTCAGCTGGCCCGCATGGCGGGTGAGGCGGCCAGTGCGCTGGGCCTCTCCATGGCCGTCCTGGCCGAGCACCGGGACGACGCGGCCTGCGGCGTGGCGGCCGAGGTCGTGCTCGGGTCGCCGTTCGTGGCGGCGGACCTCCGGGCCGTGGCGGACCGCTGCGACGTCCTGACCTTCGACCACGAGCAGGTGGACCTGGAGCTGGTGGCCGAGCTGGCCGCACGAGGCGCCGTGGTGCGGCCCGGCGCGGCGACGCTGGAGCTCGCCGTCGACAAGGCCCGCATGCGGACGGTGCTCGACGAGGCGGGCGTGCCCGTGCCGGCCTACTGCATCCTCGACGCGGGGGGCGACGCGCTCGACGCCCTCGAGGCCTTCGCCGAGGCCCACCGCTGGCCCGTCATGGTGAAGGCGGCCCGGGGCGGCTACGACGGCAAGGGCGTGTGGCCCGTCGCCGACCGGAACGAGGCCGCCGCGGTGCTCCGAGGCGTGCCCGGACAGATCGTCGTGGAGGAGCTGCTCCCGCTCGACGCCGAGCTGGCCGTCATGGTGGCCCGCCGCCCCTCCGGCGCGTCCGCGGCCTGGCCGGCGGTCGAGACGGCGCAGGTGGGCGGCGTCTGCCGGGAGGTGCTCGTGCCGGGACGGCTCCGGGCCGACGTCCTCGAGGCCGCCTCTGCCCTCGGGCAGAAGGTCGCCGAGATCGCCGGTGGCGTCGGCGTCATGGCGGTGGAGCTCTTCTGGTCCGGAAACCGGCTGCTGGTCAACGAGGTGGCGACGCGCCCCCACAACTCGGGCCACTGGACGATGGAGGGAGCGGTCACCTCCCAGTTCGAGAACCACGTGCGGGCCGTACTGGACCTGCCGCTCGGATCCACCGTGCCCCAGCATCCTCAGGTGGCGAGCGTCAACATTTTCGGCGGAGCCGATGGGGCAGATCCGACCCGGCTGCTCGGCCGTGGCCTGGCCGTGGAGGGCGCTCACGTGCACCTGTATGGCAAGCGGGCCCGGCCGGGACGCAAACTGGGGCACGTGACGGTCTGTGGCGACGACGCGGACGAGGTGCGCGCCCGGGCCTGGTCAGCCGCCCTCGCGCTCGGCACCCCCGTGCCCGAGGGCATCGATCTCCCGGCGGGGGTGCGCGGGTGAGCGAACCCATGCCACTGGTGGCCGTCGTGATGGGGAGCTCCTCCGACCTGCCCGTCATGCAAGGCGCCGTCGAGGTGCTCGACGAATTCGCCATCGCCCACGAGGTGCGGGTCGTCTCGGCCCACCGCACGCCGCGCGACATGCTGGCCTTCGGGCAGGAGGCCGCCGGTCGCGGGCTCCGGGTCCTCATCGCAGGGGCCGGAGGGGCCGCCCACCTGCCCGGCATGCTGGCCTCGGTGACCACGCTCCCCGTCATCGGGGTGCCGGTGGCGCTCGCCCAGCTCGACGGCCTCGACAGCCTCCTCTCCATCGTGCAGATGCCCAAGGGCGTCCCGGTGGCGACCATGGCGGTCAACGGCGCCCGCAACGCCGGGCTGCTGGCGGTACGCATCCTGGCCCTGGCCGACGCGGAGCTCACCGCTCGCATGGCGGCCTTCCAGGAGCAGACCGCCTCCGACGCGCGGGCCCAGGACGCCGCGGTGTCCGGTGCAGCGGCGGCGGCGAAGGCGGGCCGGAATGGCTGAGCCGAACCTGGCCCAGCGTCTCGGGTACGACGGTGCGGCCAAGCTGGTCATCATCAACGCCGACGATCTCGGCTCGTGCCATTCCGCCAACGTCGGGGTTTTCGAGTGCCTGGGCACGGGGACGGTCACCAGCGCCACACTCATGGTGCCCTGCCCGTGGGCGCGCGAGGCGAGCAGCCGCTACCGCGGCGAGGACATCGGCGTCCATCTCACCGTCAACGCCGAGTACGAGCTCTACCGCTGGGGGCCCATCACCCACGCACCATCGCTCCTGGGTGGCGACGGGGGCTTCCCGCGCACCGTGGAGGACGTCTGGGACCACGCCGACCTCGACGAGGTGCGCCGCGAGTGCCGAGCGCAGATTGAGCGGGCCATTCTGTGGGGCTTCGACGTCAGTCACCTCGACGCGCACATGGGCACGCTGCAGCTACGGCCCGAGTTCTTCGACGTCTACCTGGAGCTGGCGCTGGAGTTCGGACTGCCGCTGCGCATGGTGAGCGCCGCCATGGAGCGCTACCTGGGGTTCCCGGCCCGGGCCGTGGCCGCCGACGAGGGCGCCGTGTTCACCGACCACTTCCGCTTCGTGCCCGGTGTGGGCTCCCGCCAGATCTTCGAGCGCGACATCGCCACGCTGCGTCCCGGCGTGACAGAGCTCCACCTCCATCCGGCGGTGGACAGCGCGGAGCTGCGCTCGCTGGCCACCGACGACTGGGCAGCCAGGGTCGACGACTACGCCATCATCTGCCAGGAGGACTGGTTCCGCCGCTCGCTCGACGAAGCCGGCGCCATCTTGATCGGGTACCGGCCGTTGCGCGACCTCGCTCGGGCATGAACACCCCGACCACCACCACCATCCGCGGCGTCTCGATCTTCTCGAGACAGCCCAAGCGCAAGACCGACGTCTTCGACATTGCGCTGTCCCCGGAAGGGATCGTGATCCGACGACCGGGCCGCAACGACCAGCACATGGGCTGGGAGCGGATTTCGGCGTGGGAGATAGAGGAGAGGCCGGACTGCGTCATCCTGACCCTGCGCGGCGGGGGCTCGGTCACCCCACTGCTGGTGCAGGGGTGGAGCCCCGAGGACCTCGAGACAGTCATGCGCGAGGTGACGGACGGCCGCGCCGGCCCGGAGACCGCGGCCCGCGGCGTGGAGGCAGCCGCTCCACGCGTGCCGGACGACGAGTCCCCCGAGCCGGCTCGCTCGCCCGCCGACCAAGGTCAGCCCGGCCGCTGGCCCTGGCGCCGGTTCTGGAAGCCCATCGTGACGGTCGTGCTGCTGGGCCTCCTGGCCGCGGCCGTGGTACTCGTGCTGCTGCAGAGCGCCGGCGTGATCAGCTGGAGCTTCCTCGGCCCCGTGGCCTAACGCACCCCGGCAAAGAGGTCGTCCTCCGTCACGTCGATCGGGCCCACACGACTCTGGGCCAAGCGGAACTCGTCGACGGGATGAATGTCGCGCATCACCTCGGGCGGCAGGCCGAACCAGAACCGTGAGGTCGGGTCGACCTGGGTGGCGTGTGCCTTCAGCGCCTCGCCGCGCACCTGCGTGAAGCCCGTGATGTCGATGGCCGTGGTGAAGGGCTCGGTCCTCGTCATCCGGGTCAGCCACTTGTCGTCGAAGGGTGACTCGAGGCCGAGCTCCACGAACTTCTCGTGGATCTGTCGAAACCGCTCCCCCGACCACACCGAGTAGTAGAGCTTGGCCGGCGTGAACGGCAGTCCGGCGTCCGGGAAGCGGTCCGGATCACCGGCGGCGTCGAAGGCCAAGACGGAGATCTCGTGCACCCGCAGGTGGTCCGGATGCGGGTACTCGGTCTGGTCGTCGCCGTAGGTGATGATCACCTGGGGCCGCTCACGCCTGATCGCCGTGACGAGGCGTCCGACCGCCTCGTCGAGCGGGGCCTGGGCGAAGGAGTCCGGTCGGGCGTTGGCCTCCGTGTCGGGCATGCCCGAGTCCCGGTAACCGAGCAGGACCGTGTCGTCATAGCCGATGATGTCCGTGGCGGCCTTGAGCTCGGCCATCCGGATCCGGCCGATGTCCGCCCTGACCTCGGGGGTGTCCATGGCCGGGTTGAGGATGTCCCCCTCCTCGCCCCCCGTACAGCACACCAGGACCGTGTGCACCCCCTCGGCGTGGTAGCGGGCCACCGTGGATGCGCCCTTGGACGCCTCGTCGTCGGGGTGCGCGTGGACACTGAGCAGGCAGAGGCGATCGGGCACGAGGCGACCTTAGCGGCGTGCCTGGCCAGGGCCGCCCGGTGTCCCCCCTCCCCCGCTGGGCCTTATGCTCGGAGTCCATGGCAGGCACGTTCAGTCGGATTCGCGACATCTTCCGGTCCAAGGCCAACAAGGCCCTGGACAAGATGGAGGACCCGCGCGACACCCTGGACCTCTCCTACGAGAAGCAACTCGAGCAGCTGCAGAAGGTGCGCCGGGGCGTGGCGGACATCGCGACGGCCCGCAAGCGGATAGAGCTGCAGGCCCAGGGGTTGCAGAAGCAGGCCGACAAGCTGCAGGGCCAGGCCAAGGCGGCGTTGGCGCAGGGCAACGAGGACCTGGCGCGCGAAGCCCTGTCACGGCGCGCCGCGCTGGGTGAGCAGCTGGCCGAGCTGAAGACCCAGCACGACCAGATCAGCGAGCAGGAGCAGAAGCTCGTGCAGACCTCGCAGGAGCTCCAAATCCGGGTGGAGCGCTTCCGCACGCAGAAGGAGACGATGAAGGCCTCCTACACGGCGGCCGAGGCGCAGACGAAGGTGGGTGAGGCGGTGTCGGGGATCTCGGATTCGACACGCAGCGCCGGCGCCACCATGCAGCGGGCGCAGGACAAGATCGCCGGCATGCAGGCGCGGGCCGGCGCCATCGACGAGCTGTTGGCATCGGGCGCGCTCGACGACCTGACCCACCCGGTCGACGACATTCAAAAGGAACTCGACAAGGTGTCGTCGACGTCGCAGGTGGACAACGAGTTGGCGGCACTGAAGGCCGAGTTGGGGACGGGTGATGGCGCCGGCGATACGGCCGCGCTGCCGTCGGCCTCGACGGAGCAGGCGGGCACGACAGGAGGCGAGGGCGCCTGATGGCAATCTCACGCAACATCAAGCCCGACCGGGGGCTCACCTACCGGATGTTCCTGACCGGGCTCTTCCTCGTCCTTCTCTACGGCCTCGTCGTCGGGATCCTGATCGCGGTGGGCCTCTCCTACGCGCTGGTGCTGGTCATCGCCGTCGTCCTGATCTTCTGCCAGTACTGGTTCAGCGCCAAAATCGCCATGTACGCCATGCACGCCAAAGAGGTCACGCCGGAGCAGGCGCCCGAGCTGCACGGCGTGGTCGACCGGCTGTGCGCGCTGGCCGACATGCCCAAGCCGCGCGTCGCCATCGCGACCACCGACATCCCGAACGCGTTCGCCACCGGGCGCAGTCCCAAGTCCTCCGTCGTCTGCGTGACGTCGGGGCTGCTGCGCCGTCTCGAGGAGCCCGAGATCGAAGCCGTGCTCTCGCACGAACTGTCGCACGTGGCCCACCGCGATGTGGCCGTGATGACCATCGCCAGCGGGCTCGGGATGATCGCCGGGCTGTTGACCCGCGTGCTCTTCTACTCCGAGCTCTTCGGCGGCGGACGGGGCAACAACAACAATCAGAACCAGGCCGGCATAGAGATGCTCGTGCTGCTGGTCTCGGTGGTGGTGTACTTCGTGAGCTTCCTCCTGACCATGGCCCTGTCGCGCTACCGGGAGCTGGCGGCCGATCGCTCCGGTGCGTTGTTGATCGGCCGGCCCTCCCTGCTGGCCTCGGCGCTGGTCAAGATCACCGGGGAGATGGGCCGCATCCCGACCAAGGACCTGCGGGCCGCCGAACCGTTCAACGCCTTCTTCTTCACCCCTGCCGTCGCCGATGGCGGCGCCCAGGGCCAGGGCGGCGGCTTCAGCTTCGGCAACCTCTTCCGGACGCACCCGACGCTCGAGAAGCGGTTGGCCCAGTTGGACTCACTGGAGCGCCAGCTCGGCCAGGCCGGCCCGGCCAACGGCTGAACGAGCGGGTGGGCCTCTTCGACACCATCCTCGGCCGCACCAAACCGGTCCGGGCCAATCTCGACGCCCTGTTCGCCCTGCCGACGGCTGCCCTCACCCTGCAGAGTGCCGGAGGACTGGTGACGTCCGGCCACGCCGGGGTGTGCTGGAAGCCGCCTCCGGGTCAGGCGGCGGCGGACGCCCAGAAGGAGATCGCGGAGCTGGTGGGCGACGGCTTCTCCTACACCCAGGACAAATTCGACTACGGCTGGCTGCTGCTCGACGACGCCGATCTCGAGGAGCTGGTGACCAAAATCCACATGGCCAACTCGACCCTGCAGGACAACGGCTGGGGTCCCCAGCTGCTCTGCTCGGCCTTCGGCTTCGTCCCCGGCCCGGACGCGCCCGGCGATGCCCGGGCCTTCCGGCTCGTCTATCTCTTCAAGCGCGGCACCTTCTACCCGTTCGCTCCCGTCGACGCCGAGAAGGAGCGACGGGACACCGAGTTGGAGCTGCGCATCCGGACCATGGTGGGTGCGGATCTCCCGGTGGAAGCCGACCTGTCCCGGTGGTTCCCCCTGTGGGACATGCCCGTGGCCTGACGGTTTGGTTTTGTCACCTGGTGTTCGCGGACGTGTTCGGGCCGGCCGCCCGGGCGTGCAGAATGCAGACACGAGGCGAGGAGGTGCACTGACGTGGCAGGGACCCTGGAACGGATGATCGCGCTGGAGGGCGCGGTCAACTTTCGCGACCTGGGTGGCTACGGAGCCGGCGAGGGCACCCGGACGCGTTGGCGCACGCTCTTCCGGGCCGACGGCCTCGGTGAGCTGACCGAGACGGACCTCGACGTCCTGCGCCAGCTCGGCATCCGGACGGTCATCGACCTCCGTTCCGGCTCCGAGCTGGAGCGCGGACGATTCGACGTGGAGGCCCACCCCGTGGCGTTCCATCACTTCCCCTTCATCGACGAGCTGCCCGACGCGCAGGACTTCGACCGACGGCCGGGTTTGCTCGGCACGCAATACCTCGAGATCGTGCGCGACGCCGGAAGCCAGATTCTGGGCGCCCTCGAGGTGCTCGCCGCGCCCGACGCGCTGCCCGCCGTGTTCCACTGCACCGCCGGCAAGGACCGCACCGGCGTGCTCTCGGCGATCGTGCTCTCGTTGCTGGGCGTGGACGAGCCCACGGTGGTGGCGGACTACGCGCTGAGTGGCGCGGCCATGTTGCGTCTGCGGGCCAAGCTCATTGCGAAGTACCCCGAGGGCCGCGAGACGCTCGAGAACATCGACGAGGTCTTCTCGGCCGACCCGGCGCAGATGGAGCAGCTGCTCGACCACGTGCAGGCGCAGTACGGGTCGGTCACCGCCTATGTGGAAGGGCTCGGCGCGGGCGACGGGCTGGTCGAGCGCCTGCGGGCGGGGCTGCTCGAGCCGACGAAGACCTGACCGTTCTCAGTCGTCGGACCGGATGTCCGGGCGCAACCGGTCGACGACACCGGCCAGGGCCAGGTCGAGGAGCGTGATGCCACCCGAGTCGTGCGTCGTCAGGACGAGGCGCACCGTGTTCCACCGGATGTCGATGTCGGGGTGGTGGTTGGCCGCCTCGGCGGCGGCACCCACGGCGTTGACGAAGGTGAGGGCGGCCGCGAAGTCGTGCAGCTTGACCGTGGTGACCAGCTCGTCCCCCTGACGAGCCCAGTGCAGCTGCTGCTCCTCGAGCTGCGCGTCGACATCGGCCTGGGTGAGCACGGGCTCCCTCACGGGTGCGTCATCGCCTCGGGGCGCACGGCGGCGTCGAACTCCTCGCCCGTCAGCAGCTGCAGCTCGAGCGCGGCCTCCCGCAGGGTCTTGCGCTCTTTGTGCGCCTTCTTGGCCACCTTCGCCGCATTGTCGTAGCCGATGATCGGATTCAATGCGGTCACCAGCATCAGGGAGCCCCTGAGGTGCTGGTCGATCTGCTCGTAGTCCGGCTGCAACCCTTCGACGCAGAACTGGCGGAAGCCCCGACAGGCGTCCGTCATCAACGAGACCGACTGCAGCACGTTGTAGGCGATCACCGGCTTGCACACGTTGAGCTCGAGGTTGCCCCGGCTGCCGGCGCTCGCCACCGCCATGTCGTTCCCGAGGACCTGGATCCCGACCATGATCATTGCCTCGCTCTGGGTCGGGTTGACCTTGCCCGGCATGATGGACGAGCCCGGCTCGTTCTCCGGTAGCGCCAGCTCGGCCAGCCCGGCCCGGGGACCCGAGCCCAACCACCTGATGTCGTCGGCGATCTTCATCAACGAGACGGCCAACGTGCGCAGGGCGCCGTGAGTGAAGACCAGCGCGTCGTGCGCGGCCAGCGCGGCGAACTTGTTGGGCGCGGTCACGAACGGCAGTCCGGTCACGTCGGCAATCTGGCGGGCCACCCGGTCGCCGAACTCGGGGTGCGTGTTGAGCCCCGTGCCGACGGCGGTCCCACCGGCGGCCAGCTCGTACAGCCCGGGGAGGGTCTGCTCAATCCGTTCGATGTCCGCCGTGAGCTGCGCCACGTACCCCGAGAATTCCTGCCCGAGCGTGAGCGGCACGGCGTCCATGAGATGGGTACGGCCGATTTTGGTGATGTCCGCGAACTCCGTGGCCCGGACCTGGAGGGCATCGCGCAGCGCGGCCACCGAGCGCAGCAGCCGGAACACGATCTCCTCGGCCACTGCGATGTGCATGGCGGTGGGGAACGTGTCGTTCGACGACTGGGACATGTTGACGTGGTCGTTGGGATGGACGGGCTCCTTGGAGCCCATGACACCGCCACTGAGCTCGATGGCCCGGTTGGAGATGACCTCGTTGGCGTTCATGTTGGTCTGCGTGCCGCTGCCGGTCTGCCAGATGCGCAGTGGGAACTGGTCGTCGAGGTCACCCTTGGCCACTTCGCCCGCCGCCTGCTCAATGAGGCCGGCCCGCGTCTCGTCCAGCTTGCCGAGGTCGCGGTTGACCGCTGCCGAGGCGCCCTTCAGCACGCCGAATGCCCTGATCAGTGACTTCGGCATCGTCTCGACGCCGATGTCGAAGTGGTGCAGGGAGCGCTGGGTCTGGGCACCCCAATAGCGGTCGGCGGGGACCTCGATCTCCCCCATGCTGTCGCTTTCCATCCGCGTGGTCGTCACGAGCGCCAGCTTAGGACCGGCGCCGGAGCCCCTCGTTAGCGACCGACCCCCGACCGCACGAACCGTTCCGGAGGGGCCTCGCCGTCGAGCAGACGGATGGCGGCCTCGCGCGTCGGCACGCCGAGCTTGCGCAAAATGGACGAGACGTGGCTGCGCACGGTGGTGGGCGACACGAACAGGCGCTCCGAGATGTCGGCGGTGCCGAGCCCAGTGCGCATGAGCTCCAGGACGTCCCACTCCCGCCCCGTGAGGCGGGCCGCCTGACCCTCGGGCACGGCGACCCGACGGTGCTCGCGGTCACGGAACTCGTCGACCAGGCGGGCCACGAGCGTCCCGGGGAGGGTGGCCTCCCCGGCCAGGACGCGTTGGAGCGCGTCGCCGATGGTGGCCTCGTCCATGCCCTTGAGGAGATACCCGGACGCGCCGGCGCGCAGGGCGTCGAACAGGTCCTCGTCCTGGCGCGAGACGGTCAGCATGACCACCGAGGTGTGGGGCAGAGCCCCGCTGATCTGGGTGGCGGCGGCGATGCCGTTCCCGGGCATGTTGATGTCGAGCAGGCAGACGTCGGGACGCTCGCGCTTGGCCCCCTCGACGGCCCCGGCGGCGTCCGCCGCTTCCACGCAGACGTGGAAGTCCCCGGTGCGCTCCAGCGCGTCGCGGACCAACGCACGGGTCCGGGCGTGGTCATCGGCCAGCAGGACGGTGATGGGAGCGCTCATCAGAAGGCCACTGCGACGCGCGTGCCCTGCTCCGGTACGGAGTCGACGCTCAGGACACCGCCCACCGAGGCCGCTCGCTCCTGCATGCTCAGGAGCCCGAAGCCCCCGGCGGCGCCACCGCGCTCGGGGTCGAACCCGCAGCCGTCGTCCTCAATCACGAGCCGGAGCCGCTCGGCGCGCTCGAGGCGGACCCGGACGTGCGCCGAGGCGCCGTGGCACGCCGCGTTGGTGATGGCCTCGCGGACAATGCGCAGCAGGTTCTCGGTGACCTCACCGGGCACCTCGACGTCGTCGGCCAACTGGAGATCCCAGGCCACGCCGAGGCGGGACCCGAGGTCCTCGACGGTCTGGGAGATGGCGGCATCGAGCGACTGCGGCTGCGAGACGGAGAGCACGGTGATGGCGCGCCGGGCCTCGTCCAAGGCACGATCGGCCGCTCCGGCCAGGGCGCGGGCCTCGTGCGACGTCGTGGCGTCCGCCGCGGCACCGCGGGTCTTGCTGGCGATGAAGGCCAGCTCGTGGGCCAGCCCGTCGTGCAGCTCGCGGGCGATGCGCCGGCGCTCCTCCGCCGTGGCCTGCTGCTCGAGGGCGCGGTGGGCGGACCAGTTGGAGAGGGCCAGCTCGAGGAAGTGGCCGAGCGCGACGCAGCGCTCCACGCACTCCGTCGGAATGGAGGCACCTCCGGTGGCGATGGCCAGGACACCGTGCAACGTCCCGTCCGGACAGACGGGGACCCAGGCGCCGTAGGTGATCCCCGAGGCGTCGACGACCGTTCGGAGCAGCGGACCGGCTTGGTCGGGGTCGAGTGCCGCGGTGACCGGTCGGCGCGTCGCCACCGCCTCGCGCAGTCCCGGATGTTCCGCGACCGGCCAGCACCCGGCGACGTTGGTCCCCGCATCGTCGAACTGCGCGTCCACCATCACCATGCCGTCCTCAATCACGAAGTACGACGACCGGAGGATCTCGGACCCGCGTGGCGCCACAATGCCCATGGCGAGCTGCGCGCCGAGAGCCGTGATCTGCGGGGGCTCCGACAGCTGCACCAATTGACGGACGGCCGCGTTGAGCGCCTCCTCGTGCCGGAGCAGCCGCTCGGTGTGTGCGTTCGACTCGACGAGGCGGCTGCGCAGGAGCTGGATGGCGATGGACAGCATGGCGCCGATGGCACTGATCAGGATCAGGCGGCGCACCAACGTCGTGACGTCGATGGCGCCGGGCGACGACACGATCTGCGTGGCCAGGACGGTCGACACGAGGAAGACGACGCAGACGGCCGACTCCCAACGCTTGCCGTAGAGGGCCACGCCGACCACGGGCATGAACAGCAGCACACCGGTCCCGGTGCCCATACCGCCCGAGGCCACCATGAGCAGGGCCACCGACGACATGTAGAGGGCCGATCCGACGATGAAGGTCCGGGGCGGCATGCCCCGGCGGGCCAGAATGAGCACGAGGATCACCGCCAGCAGCAGGGTGCTGACGAGAAAGGACACCGAATCCGTCGGCCCCGGTGGCCAGCCGACGCTGAGCTGCCCCGCCACCGCCACCACGACGAAGGGCAGGTAGCTGGCCAGGCGGTCGCGCACATCGGGGGGCGGCATCCCTCGCTGTATCGGCGCCTTTCCGGCCCGGGCTGAGTGCCTTTCGTCGCGGAGAACCCCTCTCGGACCGGCGACGCACCAGACGGGCGCCTGCCTGTGGACAACCTCGGTCTCGGCCTGGCCCGGTCACGGATTCCGCCACGTGTCCAAATGCCTCAACGTTCCTCAAGAGGCCTCGGTGCACCTCCGAACTCCCATTGATCACGCGAATACGACGCCGTCCCTGGAGACGGAGAGAGGACAGAAATCGTGGAGGCAATGGCTGTCAAGACCACCCGATGGTCACGGCGGATGAAGGTCGTGTCGGCCGTGTGCGGGTGCATGCTCGTGGCAGCCGGGGCCTATGCGGCGACGAACTGGGTCGTGGGCCTGAACAGCGGGTCGTCCGGTCAGGGTCAGTCCGCCACCATCGCCAACCTGAGCATCACGGCCGTGGCCTCGCCGGCCCCGAGCAGCGTGCTGTTCCCGGGGGGCACCGGCGACGTGGTGGTGACCATCGCCAACACCAACTCCTACCCGGTGACCATCACCGCGGTGAACCTCCCGACGAACACCACCCAGGCTGGTGGCTTCACGACGAGCGCGCTCACCACCGCACAGACCGGGTGCAGCACCACCACCAGCGGCGTCACCTGGAACTTCGCGACGGCGACCAGCGGCAGCTCCCACACCCTGACGACCCCATTGACGGTCGGGGCAAGCGGAGCCTCCAACAACCCGCTCGTGGTGACGCTCTCCAACGACGCCCTGATGTCGGCGACGTCGCCGGCGGCGTGTGCCAACACCTACTTCTCCATGCCTTCACTGACCGGCATCACGGCGACCGGTGGCGCAGCCACGTCGACGACGAGCCCGGCCACCGGCGGCTGGACCAGCTAGTCCTCCTCCTTGCCCCGGAGAGGACCGAACGACGACGAGGGGAGCCCGCGCATGCGCCGCGGCGCTCTCCTCGTCGCTGTCGGCAGCGCAACGTTCCTGAGCCTCCTCGTCCCGACGGGCACGGCCTGGGGGGCGGGGAACTGGGCCGTCCATGTGGCCACGGTGAACTCGGGGGAAGCGAAGGCCCAGGCCCTGCCGGCCGCACCGACGGCGACCTCCGCCTGCGCCTCCCCGGCCAGCCTCAAGGAGGTCAAGGTCACCTGGGCCGCCATCACGCACGCCACCGGCTACGGGGTCTACCAGTCGAACACGAGCGCGACCGGGACCTACACCCTGCAGACGACGGTCACGACCACGTCGTGGACCAGCGCCGCGCTCGCCACGGGCAACTACTGGTACGAGGTGGTGGCCAACATCGGGTCCAACTGGGCCAGCGTGAAATCGGCGGCAACGGCGCAGCGCACCATCAGCAGCTCGGCCTGCTCCTGACACTCGGCTGTGGGGCGCTCGACGGCAGGCGCTCGACGGCGGTGGGAACGACAGTGATGAGGGACGAGACCGCTAGCCCGGCGGATGGTCGTCGGGGCAGGCTCCGGGTGGATTGTTGAAGTCGGGGTCGGTCGTCCATGCCCCCTGCGACCAGTTGCCGGTGGCCGGCGCCAGGCGGAACACGGCCGTCATGTCGGCCAGCAGCGCGGCGGCGAAGCGGGCGCTGCCCTCGGGGCACAGGTGCACGTTGTCGAGCTTGCGGACCCGCGTCCACGCGCTGTTCGGTGCGTGGGGCTCGCCTTCGGGGGGCAGCCAGGCGGAGTACGTCCCGTGCAACAGGACGGAATCGGCCAACGGGAAGTACATGACCCGGCCCGGGAACAGCGTGGTCATCTTCTCGGCGATGTTGTTCCAGGCAACGAGGCCGGCCCGGCGCTCCTTGTTGTAGCTCGCCGTGTCGGCCGGGTTGGCGGCGGCGAGATCACCCGACAGGGGGAACTCGGTGAAGATGACGCCTTCGACTCCGTTGCCCGGCGTCAACATGGTGGCGACGGCGCGGCGCAGCAGGTCGGTGTACTGGACGGGCTGGTGCAGCGCGTTGGGGGTCGTGGGCCCGTACTGGTCCCAGCTCCACGAGGCCACAATCAGCTGGGCCCGGGTCTGGCGGATGAGGTTGGGTATGGCCGTGGGCCAACTGGTCGCCGTCGTCAGCCCGAACCCGTCGATGGTGCGGGTGGCCACCGTGGCCTCGCCCGTGGCCTGCAAGGACGCCGTGATGCCGTACGAGGCATCGTGCATGACCGAATCACCCAGGACCATGACGCGGAGCGGATCGGCGGGAGACGGCGCCGGCGCCAAATGGATGGGCTTCTGGCCGGCGAAGCCTCCGGCACCCGGCACCGACTGCACCGAGCCCGAGGAGGCGAGATGCGTGGTGGTGGCGACCTTGGTCGGATCGGCCACGGCGGGGATGGTGGCCACCACAATGACGGCGGCGGTGACGACACCGGCGACCGGGCCGAGCCACAGGCGCATGCCGCCGTGCAGTTTCGCCAAGCGGATCGGCCGCTCGACCAGGTAGTAGCTCGCCGTCGACACCGCCAGCGTGACGGCAACGCGCAGGAGGTCGAGGGGCCAGGTCGACAACCCGGTGCGGGCACCGTTCAGGTAGACGATCACCGGCCAGTGCCAGAGGTAGACCCCGTAGGAGATGGTGCCGATGAAGTGCAGCGGCCCCCAGGCCAGGCCACGGGCGAAGCGCCCGGGCTCGACCAGTCGTGCGTCCGCCACGACCAGACCCGCCAGCGCCGCGCAGAGCAGGAACCCACCTTCGAACATGAAGTTCGTGGGCAGGCCGCCGGGCGTGCCGGCGAGCACCCAGAACACGCCGAGGACCACGGCCGCGGCCGGACCGACCCAGTGCAGGGTCCGGCACGACCGTGCGCTCGGCTGCGGGCGTGCGGCCGCCAGGAAAGCGATGGTCGCACCCGCCATGAGGTCGAACAGCCGGGTGTCGGTCCCGTAGTAGATGCGTGAGGGATCGACTCCGGGATGGAACAGCACCGCCATCAGCACGGAGGAGCCCACACCGAGGGTCACGGTGACCGCGACGCCGACGCGGCGCCAGATGCGGCGCCCGTAGCGGAGCAGCACCAGGATCAGCAGGGGCCACACGAGGTAGAACTGCTCCTCAATGGCCAGCGACCAGGTGTGCTGCAACGGCGAGGGAGTGGAGAACTGGGCGAAGTAGGACTGGTGGGCGTAAATCAAATGCCAGTTGTTGACGTAGAGCAGCGTGGCGATGGCGTCGCCCCGCAGCCCGGAAAGGTCGATCAGGCCATTGGCACCGGGGCCACCGAAGAGGGCGTTGCAGACGAGGTACAGCGCGAGCGCTGCCACGACGAGGAACAGCGCCGGCAACAGGCGCTTGGCCCGCCGGCCCCAGAAGGCGGCCAGGTTGACGCGGCCCGTCCCGACCCACTCCTCCAGCAGGAGCGTCGTGATCAAGAAGCCGGAGAGGACGAAGAAGAGGTCGACCCCGAGATACCCACCCCTGGCCCACCCGAACTGCAGGTGGTACGCCACGACGCCGATGACCGCCACGCCCCGGAGCCCGTTGAGGGCGGGGAGATGGCGGCCGGTGACCGCAGTCGTGGCCGTCGTCATCCCGGTCGGCTCGTGGACCAGGGTGGCGTCCGTCACACCCGCTCCAAGCGGCACGCCTCGGGGTCGTCGCCGTCGGCGCGCAGCACGATGTCGCCGCCCTCGGCCACGGAGGCGGGCAACTCGTCGCCCCCGGTGAGGTCGAAGGCGATCAGTGGGCTGTGGTCGCCTACCGGACGAGCGCGGTTGGCGGCCGCCCGTACCGGGAAACGGGGACCGTCGCTGTGGAGCTCTCCGGCTTGCCACAAGGCCCGACAGAGGGAGACCGCCTCCTCCAGCGCCTCGTCGAACGGTGGGGCGAAACAGAGCACGCTCCGTCCGCCGCAGACGAGATCCAGGCTCGCGACGTCACGGGCGAGCACGGCGGGATGACGCTCGGCAGGCCCCAGCACCATGCGGACCCCCAGCAACAGGTCGGAGACCGAGGAGCTGAGCCCCGCGGCCAGGACGATCGGGTCGCCCAGGGGCCCCGGGCTCAAGAACACGGCGCCGACGCCCTGCTCAGCCGCTTGCATGGCCTCGGCCCGCAGTCCGGCCGCGTCAGCTCCCTGGAGGAACCGTCCGTTCATGGCGAGGCAGGATAGGGCGCCGGGGGGCTCCCGACAGGTGCGGCCCGCCGGCGCCGCCTCGGGCGTCCCCGGGGCCGGTCTTCAGGTTCGCTCCCACCAACCCCCGGCCTGGCGGGCCAACCCCGCCTGGGCGAGCCGCTCCAGTCCCCCGCACAGCTCGCCCAGGTGGAGCCCTGTCAGCCGGGCCAGCTCGTCGAGGGGGGCCGGATCGGCGCTGAGGGCGTCGTAGACGTGGCGGTCCCGGCCCGGGGAGGGTGCGGGCGGGGCCGGCGGCCCCGGCCCCCGGCGGGCGCCGTCGGGCGGAACGGTCACCGAGGCCCCGAGCAGCGCGAGGGCAACGAGGATGTCACCGGTCGAGCAGACCGGGAACGCACCGTCGGCCAAGAGCGCGTTGGTGCCCTCGGACGTGGCGCTGCGGATGGAACCGGGGACCGCCCCGACGGGGACCCCGCGCTGGATGGCCGCGTCGACCGTGTGCCGCGAGCCTCCATGGTGGCGGCTCTCCACCACGACCACCACATCGCTCAGGGCGGCGAGGAGGCGGTTGCGGACCGGGAAGCGCCACTTCTCCGTGGGCACGCCGGCCGGGGACTCGGACACGATGACGCCCGTGGAGGCGACCCGCTCCCACAGCCGCTCGTGCCGGCGCGGATAGACGTGGTCGAGGCCGCCGGCCACGACCGCGACGGGTGGGGCGCCGGCTCCGCAGGCACCCTCGTGCGCCGCAGCGTCGATGCCAAGGGCCAGACCCGACACCACGCGCACGCCCGCCGCCGCCAGGTCGGCGCCGAACTGCGCGGCGACGCCGATGCCGTAGCGGGTCGGCGCGCGCGTCCCGACCAGCGCCACGGTCGGGCCGTCATCGGCCAGCGCCGACGGGTCGCCCAGGCAGAACAGGACCGCGGGAGCCCTGGGGTCGTCGGCCAACCGCACCGGATACGAGGGACGCCCGGCCAAGAGGACCCGGATCCCCAACGAGGTGTGGCGGTGCCAGACACGCTCGACATCGCGCCCCGACGCGCCCGCCCCGGGGGCGGCCCGCTCCCATGCCGCTGCGGGCGGGTCCGCGGCGAGCAGCGTGCGCAGTCGGGCGGGCCCCATGGAGGGCAGGGAGGCCAGGGCGGCGGCGAAGGCCTCCTGCGGAAGTCCCGACGTCACGGCACCACCACGGCCCTTCCCGCCCGCAGGGACAGGGCTTCGGCGGCGTGGCCGAACGAGACCACGTCGGCAGCGGCGAGCGCGGCCACCGTGCGGGCGACGCGGGTGACCTTGTGCAGCCCACGGGCGCTCAGGCCTCCGGCTCGCAGTTTGGAAGCGAGGAGTTCGGCGGCGTCGGGAGCCAGGTCGAGTTCCCTCTCGTCCGCGGTGAGCACGGCACGGGCGGCGGCCACCCGACGGGCGACGACCGCGGAGGGCTCCCCCGGCTCCCCGGCGAGCAGTTGGTCGGGGTCCGGCCGGCTGAGCGGTACGACCAGGTCGAAACGGTCCAGCAGCGGTGCGGAGAGACGGCGCCTGTACCGAGCACGGGTGGCCGCGCTGCAGCTGCAGGCTCCCTCGTAGACCCCTTCCCCACAGGGGCAGGGGTTCATGGCGGCGACGAGAAGGAAGGCCGCAGGAAAGGTCACCGTGCCGCCGGCGCGGCTGACACGGATGACTCCCTCCTCGAGCGGCTGGCGCAGGGCCTCCAGGGCGGCAACCGGGAACTCACCGAGCTCGTCGAGGAACAGGACCCCGTGGGTGGCCAGGCTCGCCTCGCCGGGGCGGAGGGACCAGCTGCCCCCACCGACCAGGGACACGATGGACGCCTGATGGTGCGGGGCGCGGAACGGGGGTCGCTCGAGGAGCGCACCGTCGGGCAGGGCGCAGCCGGCAGCCGAATGGGTGCGGGTGACGGTCAGGGCCTCGTCGGGCGTCAATGGCGGGAGGAGCCCGACGGCGCGCTCGGCCAACATGGTCTTTCCCGATCCCGGCGGCCCGATCATCAGCAGGTGGTGGCGGCCCGCCGCCGCGACCTCGATGGCCCGGCGACCGACGGCCTGGCCATGAACGTCCGACAGGTCGGGCGGGGCCGATGCGGTGCCCGTCGCAGACGGAGCGGGAGCGGCGGGCCAGTCCATCCGGCCGCGCAGGATAGCGACGAGCTCACCGAGCGTCGCCGCGCCCCGCACGGCCGTCCCACGGACCAGCGCGGCCTCCCGGACGTCACAGAGCGGGACCACGAGCCCGGAGGAGGCGGCGCAGTCGGCGAGGGCGATCATGCCCGGCACATGACGCAGCGACCCGTTCAGACCGAGCTCCCCGCAGAAAGAGAGGCCCTCGGTACAGGTTGGGCTCAACTCGCCGGCGGCGACCAGCAGGCCCACCGCAATGGGAAGGTCGAGGCCGGCACCCCCTTTGCGCACCCCGGAGGGCGCCAGGTTGACGACCGTCCTTCGCAGCGGCCACGGCAGTCCGCTGGACAGGAGGGCGGCGCGCACGCGATCCCGCGACTCGCGCACCGCTGCGTCGGGCAGTCCGACGATGGTGAATCCGGGCAGGCCGTTGGAGACGTGGACCTCGACCGACACCGGGCTACCGGTGGCTCCCGTCAGTGTCGCGGACGCGATGGCTGCGTGTTGCACAGTGGTGAACGGTCGCATCGGTCGGATCCCGATGCCTGCCATGTTCTGGACATGGAATGGCGACAAGATCACCACGTGACCATCGACAGCCAGGAGGAGCTGGACGGGCTGATCCGTGCAGGCCGAGTCGTTGCAGAAGCTCGCCAGGCCATGATTGATGCCGTCTCACCGGGTATGACGACCGGTGAGCTCGATGCCGTGGGCAGACACGTCTTCCGCAGACACGGGGCTCGTTCCGCGCCTCGCGTCACGTACCGCTTCCCCGGCTCGACGTGCATCAGCGTGAATGACGAAGCCGCCCACGGCATCCCATCACTCAAGCGGCAACTTCACGACGGCGACCTGGTCAACCTCGATGTGTCGGCTGAGCTGGACGGTTACTTCTCGGATACCGGTGCGAGTGTTGCCGTCGGAAGTGTGTCGTCGGTGGCTTCTCGGCTGTTGGACGCGACGAGGCTTGCTCAGCGTGACGCGATGAACGCCGCCCAACCGGGTGCCCGACTCCGCGACCTGGGACGAGCGGTGCAAAGACGAGCACGCCGCCATGGTTTTCGCGTGATCGCCAATCTCAATGGTCATGGCATTGGACGCGAACTTCACGAAGCCCCATCCGTGCCAAGCATCGATGACGGACAGCGAACGGTACTTCGCGAAGGTCTGGTGCTGGCCGTTGAGCCCTTCTTGTCGGTTTCCGCAGATCACGTCATCGACGACGAAGACGGATGGACGCTGCGTACCGCTGATGGGAGTCTCGTCGCCCAGTTCGAGCATTCGATGGTGGTCACGAAGGAAGGACCTCTGGTTCTCACCGCTTGAGGGCGACCCGGTTCGCTGCCGGGACGGTGAAGGATTGGGACCCGATTCGGGCAAGTCGTTGGTTACGCTCATAACGCAGTGGACCGCAGTGGACCGCCACAGGCAGCGATATCGACGGCCGGAGCTGATCGACGCTCTGCGCTGGCATCCGTCTTCGGGCGTGCCTTCGTGAACGAACCGATGATGTGTTGGCCCATGGGCGAGATGCGGGATCGGGTTGAGGGTTTCACGAGGTGCTTCGGGTATTTCTTCGAGGTGGCGCTTGAACTTGGCCTCGTCTTGGAGGCGGAAACCGCGAACGGTGCCGCCGTGTGGATCCCGCCGCGCCGGTTCGAATCGTGGGCCGAGCACCCGTGGAACCAGCCTCGAATTCGTGCGCTGGCCGACGGCGGCGGACATCGGGACAGCACGTTCTGGGGCTGGGTGGAGAGCCGAAGCCCGAGTGGTCCCCTGTGGCAACTCGACTCGATCGCCGTTGACCCGGCACTCCAGGGTCGGGGTCTTGGCGGGGCCCTGATCCTCGAGGGTCAGGCGCGTGCGCGAGCCGAGGGTATGGGCGCATTCCTCTCAACGGGCACGGAGCGCAACGTTTCCATTTATGAGAGGTACGGATTCCGGGTCATTGATGACGCCGACGCTCCCAACGCCGGGCCTCGGATCTGGTTCATGCGATGGGACCCCTAACGGGCAGATCGGATCCACAAGTTTGGGTGTCCCCGTGCGCCGCCGGGACGGGCGTGGCAGCCGGGTCAGACCGTGAGCAACTCGTCCGCCCTCGCCAACCAGAAGTCCACCTCAGTGGGGCTGTTCCGCCTGATGGGCCAGTCGATCAGCCGCACGAACAGGTGCGCCAGGTACGCCTGTGCCCGCAACGGAGGGAGATGATCGAACGCCTCGGAGAAGAGTCGGGACCGGACCCCCGGATCGCAGTCCACCTGCAGGCTGGTCAAGGCCAACATGACCAAGTCGAAGCCCGCGTCTCCGATGAGGGCGAAGTCGGTGTCCACGACCGCCGAGAGTTCGCCGCCATCGACGAGCAGGTTCCCCGGATGCAGGTCCCAGTGGATCACGTCGCCGCCGGTGAAGTCGTCGGCCTTCAGCGAGCGCCCGAACGACTCGATGCGCCCGATGAGGGATCGGGTGCGGTCGTCGTAGCGCTCCAAGGAGTCGTGGCGGCAGTAGCCATGTCCCCCGACGGTGAGCGTCGTGAGGAGGTTCGCGGGCCAGCGGACGGGGTCGTGCGGATCCGCCAATCCGAGGCGGCGTGCGTGAAGCTCCAGGAGTCGATCGATGAGTCCGTGATTGAGGGTGTTGGGGGGCGTCCCGGGCATGAACTCTTGCACAATGAAGGTGATCCCCTCGGAGTCGACGACCGATTCGGCTGGGACAGGCCACCCCGCCGCACAGCGAAGCCGCTCGGAGAGGACGACCGCCTCACCCCGAAAAGCACGGCCGGTGGCCGTGGTGTCCCATTTCACGACGATTGAGCGGCCATCGGGCCCGAGGAACTGGTGTGCTCCGGTTTCGCCGCCGCTGAGTTGCCGCACGTGGCGGAACGGCTTCCCCGTCACGTCCGAAAGCATGGACGCGGCAGTCTCGTGGTCCACCCCCGTGTCCCGACTCATGGCTCCAGCATCGCGTCCGGGAGTGGACGTGACCCCTCCGGACCGTCCCCGTTCGCCGACAGGGGCTCCGGCGCCCTCCGAGACGGGAGGGCCACCAGCACGAGGATCACCCCGGCGAACGAGACCGTGCCACCGACGACCAGCGAGACCGCATTGCCACTCATGAACGCTGTTCGGGCTGCACGGGCCAGGAGGGCTCCGGTTGAACCTCCGGCGTCGGTGGCCACGGCGAGCGCTCCTCCGAGCGAACCAACGATCGTCTGCGCCACGGGTGCCGGGACATGTCGCCCGAGAAGGACCGCATGCACGCGGTCCTGGTAGCGCGTCAGCATCACGCTCCCGAGCACGGCGACGCCGAGGGCGCCACCGACCTGGAGCGACACGGTATTGGTGGCCGACCCAATGCCCGAGTCACCCTGGGGCACCGATCCGATGACGGAGTTGGTCGCGCTCGGCAGCAGCAATCCTGCTCCGAACCCGATCAGCACGAAGCCGACGACGACGTCGCCGTAGGTGGCGTCGAGACCTGACGCCGCCGACACCTGCCACAAGCCGGCGGTAATGCACGACAGGCCGGCCGCGACCGTCCATTTGGCTCCGATCAGGCGAGTGGCGATTGGCGACAACGCGGCGCTGACGATCACCATCGCAGCGATGGGGAGAATGCGGATCCCAGCCGCCAAGGGTGAGAGGGCCAGGTCGAACTGGAGGAATTGCGTGGAGAGAAAGAGTGCGCCCATGAGCCCGAATACTCCGAGGCACTCCGCGGCGAGAGCAACCGAGAAGCTTCGATCACGAAAAAAATGGAGGTCCAGCATGGGGTCGGCGCAGCGCGCCTCCCAGGCGACGAAACCGGCGAGTGCGACCAGGCTGGCCACGCCGACGCCGAGGACGGTCCTCGACGACCACCCGTGCGCGGGGCCCTCGATGATCGACCAGAGCAGCAATCCGAGGCCGACGATCGAGAGCACCGCCCCGACGGGATCGGGCCGCTTCACGTGTGGGTTCTTCGACTCGGGCACGAGGAGCAGCGCTCCGACGATGCCGCAGCACACGATGGGGACGTTGACCAGGAAGATCGACCCCCACCAGAAGTCCGAGAGCAGGAGGCCGCCGGCAATGGGTCCGACGGCGATCCCGAGCCCGATGGTCCCAGCCCATGCGCCGATGGCGCGTGCTCGCTCGGTCGGATCGCGGAACGAGTCGTTGATGATGGAGAGCGACGATGGAATGGTGATCGCGGCACCGGCGCCCATGACGGCCCGACAGCCGATCAGCACATGGACCGAGCCCGAGAATGCTGCACCGATTGATCCGGCTGCGAAGACCGCCAGCCCGAGCAGGAAGAACCGCCGTCGCCCGAATCTGTCGGCGAGGGTACCCCCGACCAAGAGCAGCCCGGCGAAGACCATCGCGTAGCTGTCGACGATCCACTGCAGCTCGCTCGAGGTGGCCCGAAGGTCTCTGACGAGCGTGGGGAGGGCAACATTGAGGATCGTGTTGTCCACGTTGATGATCAGGGCAGCGACGCACACCACGACCAGAGCGGCCCAGCGCCGCTGGTACGGGCGACCCTGCACCAGGGCCGGGGCAGGAATCGACACGACCATCGATCCATCCCATCGGACCGGGCTGGATTGCGCCAGGGACGAAAGTCCCCAAGTCGGCTCCGGGTCGAGACTGCCCGTGTAGACGGGGCCGGGGCATACCATTGGGCCTGCTGGCCCCCACCCGGCGCCCGGAGATCGAACGGAGATGACATGACCCCTGCGGCCGACGCCAGTGACATCGCATCTCTCCCCCAGGCCGACCAGGACGCCATCGGCGCAACCCTGATCGCGCTCATGACCGGTTTTCGGGAACGTGATGCCGAGAAGCTCGTCGGCATCTACAGTTCCGACGCCGATTGGGTGAATGCCTTCGGCACCGTGAAGAGGGGTGGCGAAGAGATCGTGCAGTATCTTCGAGGCCTTTTTTCGGACGACAACTTCAACGCGGGAACGCTCAAGGCTCCTCCCGCGACCTCGCTGCGAGTGCTCACGCCCGACGTGGTGCTCGTGTCGGCTCACTTGCAGGTCGAGGGTCAGAAGCTGGTGGGTGGGGGCGAAATCGAAGTACGGGACAATCACTCCCTGCGGGTCCTGCAACGCCAAGGCGACGGGGCGTGGTTGATCGTCTCGGAGATGTACAACGACGCCAATCGGGAGCAGACGTACGAGGGACATTCGTAGCGTTCGCGGGCGTGCGGCCGGATGGGCCTCGGCCCCGGGCGCGACCGCCGAACTGATGCTTTGGAGGATGCCGACGCGATCGGGGTCGTCCCTGGAGGTCCGAGATGTCGACTGACAGGCGTGGCATGGCGATGACCGGGGCTGCGGAGGCGGTGGACGCCTACGACCGGGCGATCGACCACCTCATTCGATTTCAGATCGACGTCGTCGACGACGCCACGACCGCAATGGCCGCCGATCCCGGCTGTGCCATGGGTGGAGTGCTGAGCGCCTATCTCTCCATGATGTCCACCGAGGAGAGCGGTGTCGCACCGGCCCGGGACGCGCTGGCCGCCCTCGCCGTTGCCGAGGACGACCTCCTCCCGCGTGAACGTGCTCACCGTGCCGTGGCCCGCCGTCTGGTCCAGGGCGACATGCGGGGTGCGGGAAAGCTGCTCGATGGCCTTCTGATGGAGCACCCTCGTGACCTGCTCGCTTTGGTGGTGGGCCATCAGATCGATTTCTTCTCGGGCGATGCGGTCAACCTCCGCGACCGGGTTGGCCGGTGTCTCTTCGCCTGGGGACCGGACGATCCACAATTCGGATTCGTGCAGGGGATGTACGCCTTCGGATTGGAGGAGTGCAACCTGTATGGGCTCTCCGAGGAAGTCGGTCGTTGCGCCGTGGGAACGAACCCGGACGATGTCTGGGGGCTGCACGCCGTCGTGCACACCTACGAAATGACAGGACGCATTCCCGAAGGGGTCCGCTTCATGCAGGCCCGAGAGGCCGACTGGGGCACGGGCAACTTCCTCAAGGTCCACAACTCCTGGCATTCCGCCCTCTTCGCGTTGGAGGAGGGTGACGTGGCCGGCGCGCTCTCCATTTACGACGCCACCCTGCATCACGACGACTCCGAGGACGTGGCGCTCGAGCTGCTCGACGCCACCGCCCTGCTCTGGCGGCTGCACCTCGAAGGCACGCCGACGGGCGACCGGTGGCGATCCTTGGCCGACGCCTGGGCTCGGTCCCTTGCGCCCGGCTACTACCCCTTCAACGACATGCATGCCGCCATGGCGTTCGTCGGAGCCGGTGATCTTGCCCGTGCCCACGATCTCGTCGCGGCGCTGGAGCACTGCGTCGATGCAGGCGACACATCCACGACGGGATGGGCGATGTCGTCCACCGTCGGACTGCCGATCTGCCGTGGCCTCGTCCATTTCGCGGAGGGATCGTACGCGGCGGCTCTCGACGAGCTCCTCCCCATCCGCGGTCGCGTCCACGAGTTCGGGGGCAGCCATGCCCAACGTGATGCGGTGGAGCGCACGCTGCTCGAGGCCGCCATGCGAGCGGGCCGAGACGAGATCGCGCTCGCGCTGGTGAGCGAGCGTCTGGGCGTCCGGGACGCGAGCACATACGCCTGGTCGAAGCGTTCGCAGATCCTCGCCGGCAGGGGGGAGCGGGCCGCAGCTGATCGGGCGGCGGCACGTGCCGAGGCACTCTCCACGGAGATCCGGGCGGTCTCGTTGGCGGCGAATGCATCCAAAGCAACGACGACGGTCATCCCACCTCGTGATGAGCGACACTGAGGACGTGGCGTCGCGTGGACCGGGCAGCCCCCACCAGGTCGTTGCTGCCATGCTCATCCGTGCCGACACCGTGCTGCTCTGTCATCGATGCGCCACCCGGACGTGGTACCCCGATGTCTGGGACCTTCCCGGCGGTCACGTCGAGACCGACGAGTCGCCGACGGATGCCCTCGTCCGCGAGCTCCGGGAGGAGGTCGGCGTCACGCTCCTCGAGCCGCTGGGCGATCACTCGTTCTCCCGGTCCACCGAGGAGTTCCGGCTGCGCGTGTGGACCGCTCGCCGATGGTCCGGCTCTCCGACGAACTGCGCGCCCGAGGAGCACGATGCGATCGGCTGGTTCTCCGCGTCGGACGCGGCCTCCCTGCGGCTCGCCGACCCCTGCTCTCGCAGCTGGATACTCGGGGCCCTGTCGGAGCGGTGATGCAGCCGGCCACGATTGTGCTGGCCGGTGCCGTCTCTCACGAGGTTCACGTCGTCATGTCGTCACATCGGGCCGTGCTCGCTCGTCCAGGCGCTTCTGGAGGAGGACCAGATCGAGCCAGCGCCCGAACTTGGCACCGACCTGGGGCATCCGGGCGACCTCGACGAAGCCGAGGCGTTCGTGGAATCGGATGGAGGACTCGTTGTCCCCGGTCACGGCCCCCACCATGACGTGCTTGTGCAGGGCAATGGCGGCGTCGAAGAGGCGGGACATCAGGGCTCGGCCAACGCCCCCGCCCCAATTGTCCTCTCGGACGTGGATGGTGTGCTCGACCGTGGACAGGTAGCCCGGCCACTTGGCGGTGTCTCGAAAGTCACCGAAACTGCACCACCCGACGAGGCCGTGCGCGGCGACGGCCACCAGGACGGGGTGATGGAGGGCGCGTTGGCGCTGTAGCCACTCGCTCTTCTCGGGAACCGTGTGTGGGGTCTCTGTCCATTCGATCGTGGTGGTGGAGAGCAGCGCATTCTGGAGATCGACGATGGCGGGCAGGTCCGCCTGGAGGGCCTCCCGAATCTCCATCCCGTCCGTCCCTGGCCTGTGCACCGTCGAAAGGATGCCTTACTCGGAGACCCGCGTCGGCTCCGTCCGACCCGCCGTCCGCCCGATCGGGTCACCGGGGAGAACCACCGCGGTGACCCTCGCACCCCCTAGGCTCACGGCATGGGGCAGGGCGATGTACCCACATCACGAGGCGGTCCCTTCCGTCGGCGCAAGGAGAAGCGGCAGCTCGAACATCTGGCCGCCTCCTCCACCCACGACGGGGCGCCACGAGCTTCCGCCGCGCACGTCAAAGTTCTCGGTGAAGGGTCGGCGGCGGAGCCGCAGGAGCGCGAGACACCGGAACCCGAGGCAACGCCCACCGGCGATCCACCGCCCCGTCCCATCGGCTTTCACGTGCGCGCCGTGCCGATCGATCAGCCCGTGGGTGACTGAGGCGGTTCGGGACCACCCGACCGCCGACCGGGTGACCGGTCAGACCGTGACGACTCCCGTGCGGGCGTAGACGAGCGTCGTCAGGCGACCGCTCGAACGGTCGGAGAGCTCCACCTGCACCGGCGCATCGGGACCGTCTCCGAGCAGGGTGCACTCGGACCGGACGGGGCCCGCACCGGTTTGAGCCAGGTAGCGCAGATCGAGCTCGGTCACGACGGCGGGGAGGCCGAAGCGCGCCGACACGAGATCCTCGGCGGCCGCTTCCGCCAGGAGCGCCACCATGGCGCCCTGCAGCGTGCCGACGGTGTTGCGCACGGCGGGTGTCACGGGCATCTCGAGTGCCCCGGCCACCGGATCGAGCACGAGGATGCCCGCCTCCTCCCGGAGCGGACGCGAGAGCGTCCGAGAACCGTCGAACATGGTCGAGAGATTCCCCGGTGATGCCTGAGGCTTCACGGGATCCGTGTCCCGGCGCTCGACCCGGACGAACCCGATGGCCCCCGTCGCCACGGGCGCCCCCTCGTCGGTCACGAGATCCACCACGGCGGTCGCCGATCGACGGCCCCGCCGCAGAATCGTGCTCTCGGCGGAGACGAAGGCGGGCGCCGACTGCGGCCGCATCCGCACCGACATGTCCGAGGTCAAGGTCCAGGCGTCGGGATCGTCGTCGAGGACGACCCCGGCCACGACGTCGACCATGAAGGCGATCACGCTCGCCCGGAGCGCGCCGTGGCAGAGCACTTCCGGCCGGGGCCGCAAGGTAAGTCGGAACACCCCGTCGCGGACCTCCCCCACCACCCCGAGGCTGGCAGGAACCGAGAGGCTGTCGTCCAGCAGGTCGGTCATCGGCCCGGCACGCTACCGGCAGCCTCCACGTCGCCACCAGTTGCCGTCGGACCTCGCAGGGGGTGCCGCGGGCAGCAGGCGATTGCTGGCAAGGTGACGCCGATGGATCCGATCGATGTCACGGCCTTCGAGGCACTCGTGTCCGATGCGCTCGGGGCCATCCCCGAGGAGCTGCGGGCGGAGATGGAGAACGTGGCCATCATCATCGACGACGAGAGCCCGCCCGGTCGGCTCTATGGCTTGTACGAAGGAATCCCGTTGACCAAGCGCGGCACGTACGCCGGGGCCCGTCCCGATCAGATCACGCTCTTCTTGGCCACGATCTGTCGGGCCTCACGCACGCCGGACGAACTGGCGCATCGGGTCCGGGTGACGCTGCTCCACGAAGTGGGACACCACTTCGGCCTGGGCGAGGCGCGCCTGCGGGAACTCGGCTGGGCCTGAGCGCCCGCCGGTGCCCTATTGCGGCGGCAACTCCCTGTTGGGCGGCCGGGCCGGCGTGGCCACCGGCGGCGACGATCCGTTCGTCTTGGCCTCACCCAGGTTCTCGTTGCGCAACGTCGAGAGCAGGACCTCGGCCGCACCCATGAGGCTTGTCGCCTCGTAGGGCACCACGATTTTGGCGTTCTCCGACGACGCGATGTCCTGGAGTGCCTTGAGCTGCAGGACCGCCAGGGTGTGCGGGTTGATGACGGCGGTGTCGATGGAGGTCAAGCGGGATGCCTCGCCCTCGCCGCGGAGCTCGAGGGCCTTCTTCTCTCCTTCGGCCTGCAGCTCCAGCACCTTCATCTGTGCCTCGGCGCGCAGGATGGCCGACTGCTTGGCCCCCTCGGCCTCCAGCACGGCCGCCTGCTTGCGTCCGCCGGCGGAGTTCACGGCGGCCTGCTGCTCGCCCTCCGACTTCAAAATGGCGGCGCGCTTGTGCTGCTCGGCCTCCTTCTGCTCTGACATCGCCTGCACGACATTGAGCGGTGGGGTGATGTCGAGGATCTCAATGCGGTTCAGCCGCACGCCCCACTTGGCGGTGGCGTCGGCCATGTGGTCCTGCATGCGGCTGTTGATCGTCTCGCGCTCGGAGAGCGCCTGGTCCAGCGACAGCTCGCCGAAGACCGCCCGCAGAGCCGTGCGGGAGAGTTGGTCGACGGCAAGCTGGTAGTCGTTGATCTCGAAGAGTGCGGACTTCACGTCGATCACCTGGCAGAAGATGGTGGCGCTCACCTGGAGCGACACGTTGTCCTTCGTGATCACGGCCTGCTGGTCCCCCGTCATGGGGAACTCGCGCACGTCGATCTTCTCCATCTTGTCGACGAAGGGCATCAGGATGCGCATGCCCGGCTGGTCGACCGACTTGAACTCGCCCAGGCGCTTGACGACGCCGACGCTCCCCTGCTGGACGATCTTGACGAAGCGCGAAAGGAAGAGGGCGCCCAACCCGATTCCCGCCAGGACTGCGACGATGACGATACCGAGCACTTCTCCGGCCGATGCGAACATGCGGCACCTCTTTCTAGCTGTCGATGGCGTAGACGACGAGCAGACCTCGCTCGACGTCGGCGACGACGACGTCGGTCCCGATAGGGATACTGGCTTCGGGGTCGAGTGGGATTGCCAGCCACTCCTCACCTCTGGCCCGGATCCTTCCGGGATGGTGTGCGCCCTCAATTGCCTTGGTCACCAATGCGGTGTCACCAACCATGCCCTGGACGCCATTCAGCACGAAAACCAGTCTATTAGCGACCGATGAAGACGGGCTCCCGTTTCTCCGCGAAGGCAGCCATCGCCTCCTGGGTGTCCTTGGTGGAGAAGTTCAGGGCCTGGCAGCGGGCCTCGTCCTCCACCGCCTGCTCCATGGAGGCCGTGGACGAGGCGTGGAGCAGGGTCTTGCTCATCGACAGGGCCAGGGGCGGGCCGGCGGCGAGCGTCGAGGCCCAGGTGTCCACGAAGGCATCGAGCTCGTCGACCGGCAGTGCCCGGTTCACGAGGCCGATGGCCGCCGCCTCCTCGCCGCTCCACATCCCCCCGAAGAGCGCGATCTCCTTGGCCCGAGCCAGACCCACGAGCCGTGGCAGCAGCCAGGAGGCGCCGTTGTCGAGCGCCAGGCCCCGCTTGGCGAAGATCATGGAGAGCTTGGCCCGGTCACTGCAGACGATGAGGTCACATCCGAGCGCCAGTGACAGGCCCGCGCCGACCGCGAACCCGTCCACCTTGGCGATGGTCGGCTTGGAGACGTGGTGCAGCGCCAGGGCGACGTCACCGAGGCGGCGCATGCGCGACAACCCGGAGCGGCTGGGGTCGGTGGCCGGCCCGCTGGGGTCCGAGAGGTCGGCCCCCGAGCAGAAGGCGCCTCCCGCTCCCGTCAGCACCATGACCCTGTCGTCGGGGCTGTCCTCCACCTCCTCGAAGATGGCGCGCAGCTCGGTCAACATTTTGCCGTTGGCGGCGTTCTTGCGCTCGGGACGGTTCATCGTGACGGTCACGACACCGTCCTTGCGCTCGACGATCAGTGTCTCCATGAGCAGCGACCCTATGCTGCGCCGCGTCAGAACGCACCTTCGACGACCTCCAACCGCCCGTCCAGCACGCCGGCCACGTCGAAGCGCACCACTCTCCAGCGCCTCTCCTGCCGGCTCAGGTAGGCGGAGGCCAGGCGGCGCAGTCGGCGCTGTTTCGACGCGGTGACCGCCTCGAGCGGATGGCCGTGTGCCGGCCCGGTCCGCGCCTTGACCTCGCAGATGACCAGCGTGGTGCCGCGGGCGCAGATCAGGTCGATCTCCCCGGCCCGGCAGCGCCAGTTCTGCTGCAGCACGGCGTAGCCCTGGGACCGGTAGTGGGCGGCGGCGAGCCGTTCCCCGAACCCACCGAGGGCCCCGTTCCCCTTCCCCACGGACGGGGAACGGTCGCGCCGGAGCGCCCCGGTGTCAGAGCTCCTGTTCGGGCAGCCGTTCGATGTTCACGTCACGGAAGGTGACGACGCGGACTTCGGGGACGAAGCGCGCCGGGCGGTACATGTCCCACACCCAGGCATCGCGGATCTCGAGCTCAATGCACGCCGGCGTGGTGTCCGATCGCACCGTCAGCGAGACCTCGTTGGCCAGATAGAACCGGCGCTCGGTCTCAATGACGTAGGTGAAGACCGGCAGGACGGCCCGGTACTCCTGGACGAGCCCGAGCTCGATCTCGGATTCGTAGCGTTCGAGGTCTTCCTCGCTCACGCCGAGGCCGCCCTACGCGTCCGCATCCCCTTCGTCGGCCTCATCGACGTCGGCCTCACCGGCGTCCACCTCGTCGACGACGTCCACCTCGTCGACGACGTCCACCACGTCGTCCTCTTCGATCTCCTCGACGTCGACGTCGTCCTCGACCACCGTCTCGGCCGCGACCTTGCCCCGCGGAATCCGGCGCTCCTTGATTTTGGCGGCCTTCCCGTGCCGGTCCCGCAGGTAGTACAGCTTGGCCCGCCGGACGTCGCCCAGGGTGGTGACCTCTATTTTGGCGATCGTCGGGGAGTGCACGGGGAAGGTCCGCTCCACACCGACGCCGAAGCTCACCTTGCGCACGGTGAAGGTCTCCTGCACGCCACCGCCCTGGCGCCGCATGACGGCGCCCTGGAACACCTGCACCCGCTCGCGGTTGCCCTCGACGACCCGGACGTGGACCTTGACGGTGTCACCGGGGCGGAAGTCGGGGATGTCGTCGCGCAGGCTGTCGCGATCGATCGTTTCGGTGGGGTGCATGGGGGGGGCGTCCTTCGGGTCACTCCGGCTCAGTGCCGGACGGAACATCGTAGCCGTGCGCAGACAGGGCCTGCACGTCGCTGGCGCTGAGGGCCGAGGCCCTGACCAGGCGCGCAAGCAGGTCCGGGCGGTGTTCGGCGGTCCGCAGGAGCGCCTGCGAGCGGCGCCAGGCGGCGACCGCTCCGTGATCCCCCGACCGCAGCACCTCGGGGACCGGCCACCCCCGGAACTCCGCCGGACGCGTGTACTGGGGGTATTCGAGCAGCCCCGCGGTGAAGCTCTCGTCCCGGGCCGACTCCTCGTTCCCGAGCACGTCGGGCAACAGGCGGGCGACCGCTTCCACTACGACCAGGGCGGCCAGCTCCCCACCGGCCAGGACGAAATCGCCGACGGAGAGCTCGGCGTCCACCAGATGGTCGGCCACACGCTGGTCGACCCCTTCGTAGCGGCCGCACAGGAGGGAGAACCCGTCGCCGCCGTGCTCCGCCAGCTCAACCGCCACGGCCTGGTCGAAGGGCCGGCCTCCGGGCCCGAGGAGGAAGAGCGGCCGGGGCAGGTCGGGCACCGACTCGACGCAGCGGAAGATCGGGTCCGGGCTCAATACCATCCCCGCTCCCCCGCCGAACGGGCTGTCGTCCACCGAGCGGTGGGCGTCGACCGCACCGTCACGCAGGTCGTGAACGCGCACGTCGAGCGCGCCGGCGCTGGCGGCGCGACCGAGGACGGAGAGCGTGCAGTAGTCGACCACCACGTCGGGAAAGATCGTGAACACGTCGATCCTCACGAGGCACGCGTCACAGGTCCAGCAGCCCCTCCGGTATGTCGACCTCGACGGTGTGTGCCGCCGCGTCGTGGGCGGTGACGAAGCGCACCGGGATCAGCCCGCCGGACTCCAGCACCATCAGGTCGCTGGCCGGGTTGGCCTCCACCGAGGCGATGGTGCCGAGCGCGGTTCCGGCGGCGTCCCGCACCGTGGCACCGACGAGCTCGTGCACCCACAGCACGTCCGCCACGTCGTCGAGCGGCTCCGCCTCGAGCTCGACGCCGCGCAGGCTGTCCGCGGCGCTGCGGTCGAACACGTTCTCGAACTGCACGATGTAGCGATCCGGACCGAAGGGCTTGGACCAGACCACGGTGAGCGGGCCGCTGACCGAGGTGAGCTCCGATCCCGGTTCGACGCGCTGGGTCTGATCCGTCCAGAGCTGGACGACGACCTCACCGCGCAGACCGTGGGCCTTGGTGACCCGGCCGACTTTGAGCAGATCAGTCGTCGACGATGTCCACGCTGGCCTGGACGCCGTCCTTGGCGCCCGCCACGTTGACCAGCGTCCGGATGGCCTGGGCCGTGCGACCACGCCGCCCGATGACCCGCCCCATGTCGTCGGGGGCGACGTGGAGGTTGAGGCGCAGCCCGCCGCGGCGCTCCTCCGTCTCGATCACGACCGAGTCCGGGTCGTTCGACAGGGAGCGGGCGAGATACGTCAACACGGCCAGGGCCGTGCCGCCGTCCTCGTCACCGATCTCGTTGCCCTCCTCGACCTCGTCGTCCACCTCGTCGTCGAAGTCGTCGTCCGCGCCCCCCGACTGGTTGATGTCGCCGGCTTCGTAGAGGTCGGTCACTTCGCCCTCGCTGCAGCGAACTCGTCCCAGGCCCCGGAGGTCTTCAGGAGGCGTTCCACCCGCTCGGTCGGCTGGGCCCCATTGACCAGCCACTTCACTGCTTTGGCGTTGTCGATGTTGACGACGGCGTCCGGTTCGGCTGTCGACGAGCCCCTGGGCGCGTAGGTGCCCACGATCTCGAGGAACCGGCCGTCACGCGGCGACCGACTGTCGGCGGCCACGACCCGGTAGGTCGGCTGCTTCTTCTTTCCCATCCGCACGAGGCGGAGCTTCACTGCCACGAACTAATTCCTCCACTGATCTGGACGTCCAGCCGTCCATTCTGGCAGATGGCGGGGCTACCGGCCTTTCGGAGGGGTGACCCGGCCACCTTTCTTCTTCTTCTTGGTGCCCTTGTTGCCGCTGACCACGGGCCGAGCGGGGGCCGGTGCGGGCAGGCCGGGGAAGCCCGAGGGCAGCTCACCGCCCCCCTCCATGAGTTGGGAGAGCATGTCGAAGTCGGCTCCGGGGGGTGGGGCGGGCAGTCCCGCGGCCCCCTGCTGGGCCAGCTTCTTGGCGGCCCGGCCGCTCATGCCGGCCATGTTCGGCATGCCGGGGAGGTTGGGCATGTTGCCCGAAGCCACCCCTTTCATCATCTTCTGCATCTCCTTGAACTGCTTGAGCAGCGTGTTCACGTCCTGAATGGAGGTGCCCGAGCCCCGGGCCACCCGGCTGCGGCGGGAGCCGTCGAGCAGGGCGGTGTCGTTGCGCTCGGCCGGGGTCATGGAGCAGACGATCGCTTCGACCTTGGCCACCTCTCCGTCGTCGATCTGACCGGCAGCCTGCCGCATCTCCTTGGACATGCCCGGCATCAGGCGCATCAGACCGCCCAGCGATCCCATCTTCTTGACCTGGCGGAGCTGGGAGAGGAAGTCGTCCAGGGTGAATTGCCCCTGCATGAGGCGCGTGGCGCTCTTGGTCACCTCGTCGGTGTCCATGGTGCGCTCGGCCTGCTCGATCAGGCTGAGCACGTCTCCCATCCCGAGGATGCGGTCGGCCATGCGGTCGGGGTGGAACAGGTCGAAATCGGCCAGTCGCTCCCCCGTGCTGGCGAACGCGATCGGCTTGCCGACGACGCCCTTCACCGACAGCGCGGCACCACCCCTGGCGTCGCCGTCGAGCTTCGTCAGGATGACGCCGCTCAGCTCGAGGGTGTCGTGGAACGCCTTCGCCGTCGCCACCGCGTCCTGCCCGATCATCGCGTCAACGACCAGGAACGTGTAGTGCGGCTGGGTGGCGCCGGAAATGTCCCGGATCTGCTCCATGAGCTCGGCGTCAATGGTCAGGCGACCGGCCGTGTCGATGATGCAGATGTCGCGGCCGAGCCGGCGCGCCTCCTCGAGTCCCGCCCGGGCGCACGACACCGGGTCGGTGGCCTCGCTGAAGACCGTCACCCCGGCCTGCTCGCCGAGCACCCGCAGCTGCTCCACGGCGGCGGGACGCTGCAGGTCGGCGCCGACCAACAGGGGGTTGCGTCCCTGCTGCTTCCACCAGAGGGCGAGCTTGGCCGAGGTGGTGGTCTTGCCCGCGCCCTGCAGGCCCGCCATGAGCACGACGGTGGGTGGCCGCGAGGCATAGGTGAGCTTGAGTGTCTCGCCACCGAGCACACCGATGAGCTCCTCGTGCACGGCCCGGACGACCTGCTGTCCGGGGGTCAGGCTCTTGGAGAGGGCTTCGGTGCTCACCCGCAGCCGGATGCCGTCGCAGAACCGGCGGGCCACGCTCAGCTCGACGTCGGCCTCCAGGAGGGCGGTGCGGATCTCCTTGAGTGCCTCGTCGAGATCCTCCTCGCTGATTCGCCCCTTTCCGCGCAGGCGGGTGGAGATCCGCTCCAGGCGATCGGAGAGGGCGTCGAACATGGTCACTCACGTTAGTGGCGCCACCCGCCCATGCCCCTGCGGCGCCACAACCAGCGGCTACCGTCTCGGCCCATGCCCCTTCCGACCCCGCAGCGACGGGTCCTCGCGGCGATCGCCCTGGCCGGAGTGGGCGCGCTCGCCTTGGCCGCCTGCAGCTCCTCGCCCTCCGCCTCGTCGAATGAGGCCAACGTGTCCCAGAGCACTCACGGCGGCTCCGGCGCGACGCCGACGACCGCCCCGGCTGCGAGCCCGCTGCACGCGACCCTCCCCATCCCGGCCGCCGACCGGTCACCCGCGGGCACGGCGGGGCAAGCCCCGAGCGTGACGGTCCCTTCGGGCACGCCGCCCACCAGCCTGGAGAGCGCCGACCTCATCGTCGGCACCGGCAAGGAGGCGACGCCGGGCAGCCAGGTGACGGTGCAGTACGTGTTGGCCACCTACTCGGCGGGGAAGGTCATCCAGTCGTCGTGGACGAGCCAGCCCTTCACCTTCACGCTCGGTGAAGGTCAGGTCATCCCGGGCTGGGACAAGGGCGTGGTCGGCATGCATGTCGGCGGCCGACGTGAGCTGATCGTCCCGCCGAGCCTCGGCTACGGGGCCAATCCCCCGCCGGGAGCGCAGGGCATTGCGGCGAACGACACCCTCGTCTTCGTGGTCGACCTCCTCAACGTCTCCTAGCGCGACCGATGGAGATCCCCGTCCACATCGACGCGCTCCGCGACGAGGGTGCACGGATGGTGGCTGCGGTTGCCACGGCCGACCCTGGCGGCGCCGTGCCCAGCTGCCCCGAATGGACGGTGCGCGACCTGGTGCGACACCTGGGCGGCGTGCACCGGTGGGCCACCGGGTACGTCACCAGCGGGCGGACCGAGCCCTCCCATGCGGAGCTGGACGATGTCGTCGGGACGTGGCCCGCCGACGCCGACCTTGCCACGTGGCTGGGGCAGGGCTGCTCCGATCTCGTGGCCGCGCTCGTCGCCGCCCCCGAGGACCTGCAGTGCTGGACCTTCCTGCCCGCCCCCTCGCCCCGTGCCATGTGGGCCCGGCGCCAGGCCCACGAGACCGCCGTCCACCGGGTCGACGCCGAACTGGCCGCGGGGGCCGTGGTGACCGGCTTCGAGGCCCCGTTCGCCGCCGACGGCGTTGACGAGCTCCTGCGGTTGTTCGTCCCCCGTCGCAGCACCACCCTGCGTGCCGACCCGCCGACCACCCTGGCGGTGCGCTGCGCGGACGTCGACGTCTCCTGGTTCTTGCACTTGGACGCTGACGGCGTGCACACGACGAGTGACGACGGCACCCGGGTCGGCTGCACGGTGACCGGCGCTGCCGGCGATCTCTACCTGACGTTGTGGAACCGTGCCGGCGCGGACGACCTGACCGTCGAAGGTGACCGCGCCGTGCTCGAGCAATTCGCCGACGTGGTGCGGATTCGCTGGGCCTAGGTGTGATTCCCGGATAGGCCGGCGCTCCGGCGCTCCGGCGCTACGCCGTGGGAGCCGTGCCGCCCTTGCGCCGCCCGACGAGCCAGTAGGCGAGCGAGCCTGTCGTGTTCACCATGGCCCAAATGCGCCACAGCCGTTTGGGTCCCCGCACCGCCGACGCAGGGCGCCTGCGCAGGTCGCGCAACGTGAAGCGGGCCACAATGACGTGCACCACGAGCACGGCGATGAGGACCTTCTTCTGCTGTGCATTCAGGTCGAAGGGCCCACCGCCGCCACGGCCGGCCCCCACGGTTCCCGGCGCCGAAGCCGGACCCGCCGGCGTCGCCCCATGATCCGTGACCGCGCCGTTGGTGGTCTCGCTGCTCACATTCGTCACGTCGTTGCCACCTTCGTCGTCGTGTTCAGTCCGTTGCGAGGAGGGCGTCCACGAACGCCTCGGAGTCGAAATCCACCAGGTCGTCGGGACCTTCGCCCAGTCCCACCAGCTTGACCGGGACGAACAGCTCGCGCTCGACCGCGACGACGATGCCGCCCTTGGCCGTGCCGTCGAGCTTGGTGAGCACAATGCCCGTCACATCCACCGCGTCGGCGAACTGCCTGGCCTGGGTCAGGCCGTTCTGACCCGTGGTGGCGTCCAGGACGAGCAGGACCTCTGTGACGTTGCCCGGGTCACGGTCGGCGACACGCCGGATCTTCTTGAGCTCCTCCACGAGGTTCACCTTCGTGTGCAGCCGCCCAGCCGTGTCGGCCAGCACGAGGTCGTTCTTGCGGGCCGCCGCCCGCTGGACCGCGTCGAACACTATGGCGCTCGGGTCCGAGCCCTCGGCGCCACGGACGATCTCGGCCCCGCTGCGCTCGGCCCACAGGCCCAGCTGATCGGCCGCCGCCGCCCGGAACGTGTCACCGGCGGCGAGGAGCACCGAGTGGCCTGCCGCGGTCTGACGCCGGGCCAGCTTGCCGATGGTGGTCGTCTTGCCCACGCCGTTGACGCCGACGAACAGCCAGACGTCGGGACGGTCCTCCCGGCCGTCGAAGCGCAGAGCACGCGAACCGACCGAATCGAGCAGCTGACGGATCGACGCGCCCAGCGCATGGAGCAGGTCGTCCCCGCTGCTGATCTCCCTGGTCTGCACCTTGGCCCGCAGCTCGTCGAGGAGCACGCCGGTCGTGTCGACGCCGACGTCGGCCCGGATCAGCGCCTCCTCCAGCGATTCCCAGGTGGCGTCGTCGATCCGGCCGGCCCGCAGTGCGGCCACTGCTCCGCTGAACAGGCCGCGTACGCCGCCCAGGCGGCTCCGGTACGACGGTGGCGCCCCGAGAACCTCGGGCTCGGCCCCGGTCGCCGGCGGCGGGGGGGCCGCCTCGGGCTCGGCCCTGGTGGCGGCCGGTGTCCGCGGTGGCGCCTGGGGCGGTGGGCTGGGCGGCGCCGACGGTGGCGTCGTCGTCGTGCCGCCTCCACGCCGGCGAGAGCGTGCGAGCGCGAGGCCGCCCAGGGCGAGGCCCAGGACGGCCACCGCCACCACAATGATGATCAGGGTGCCGATCACTGGCGCAGCCCCTCAATGTCGGGCTCGTCCCCGTCACGCGGGTCCGCAGCCGCAGCAGCGGCGGCTGCCGCCTCCTGAGCCGCCGCCACCGCCGCCGCCTCTTCGGCGTACGTCGCCTCGTCGTCGTCCGCGCCGTATTCCTCGGCGTCGGCCTGCGCCGCCCGCCGGGTGCGGGCCACGGCCGTCACCCCCGCCACGACGCAGATGACGGCCACAATGACGAAGACGAAAGCCAGAGTGCCGGTCACGCGGGTTCCTTCTCCTTCTCCACCTTCTGGCTGACCACCTGGGACGAGCCCCCCGGCGCCATTGTCACGCCGTACAGCGCGTCGCCCGTCTCCATGGTGCGCTTCTGGTGGCTCACGATGAGCAGTTGCGCCTCGTCACGGAACTCGTGCACCAGCGCCAGGAATCGACTGAGGTTGACGTCGTCGAGCGCGGCCTCGACCTCGTCCATCATGTAGAAGGGCGACGGCCGGCTGCGGAAGACGGCGAACAGGAAGGCCAGAGCCGCCATCGAGCGCTCGCCGCCCGACAAGAGCGAGACCCGGCGGACGTTGCGGCCCGCCGGGCGCACCTCAATCTCGACACCCGTGTTGAGGAGGTCGTCGGGCTCCACCAGTAGCAGACGACCGGTTCCCCCCGGGAACAGCATGGCGATCAGCGTCGAGAAGTGCTCGTTCACGTCGGCCGCAGCGGCGGCGAACGAGGTCATGATCTCGTGGTCGAGCGTGCGCACCACCTCGTGCAGTTCGCGTCGCGCACCCCGCACGTCGTCGACCTGCGCCTCCAACTCCTTGTGGCGCTCTTCGAGAGTCGAGAGCTCCTCGAGCGCCAGGGGGTTCACCGGCCCCAGCGACGCCAGCTTGCGCTCGAGCTCCTCGGCATGGTGCGCCAGCGTGGTGCCCTCGGGCGCCTCGGGCTCGGGCAGGCCCGTCAGCTCCTCGGGCGTGGCCCCGAGGTCGCGGGCGATGTGCTCGTGCAGGGCCTCCATGCGCAGGTCGACCTCGTTGGACTCCAGGTCGAGCGTGCGCGTCCGCGTGCGCACCGCTTCGAGGCGCTGCTCCGTCGTGTGGCGGTCCTGGCGCAGGCGCTCGAGCTTCTCGCCGCCGGCCCGGACGGCATCGACCTGATCTTGGTAGTCGTGGCGCAGCGACTCGAAGACACCGTCCAGCCGCTCGTGTTCGCGCTGGACCACGACCTCCAGGCGGGCCAGCGCCTCGCCCTCGGCCTCCAGCCGGCGCCGGCGCGTCGCCGCGGTGGCCCGCTCCTCGGCATGGCCCTGCAGACGCCGCTCGACTTCGGCTTGGCGCTCGGCCAGGACGCGCCGGCGTTCGACCACGCCGGCCACCCGCACCTCGAGCTCCTGACGTCGGCCCCGCAGCGCGACGCGGCGCTCCTCCAGCGCCTCCCAGGCCTCCAGCGCCTCCTGCAGCTCGGGCAGCGACCCGGCCAGGTGCGCCTGCTCGGCCGTCACGTCGGCCAGGCGCTGCTGCGCCGCGGCCACCGCGTCCCGGGCCTCGTCGAGCTCGCTCGCCACCCGACGCTGCTCCTCGACCGAGCGCTCCCGGTCGGCCCGGCCCGTCTCGCAGGCCGAGGCGTGGCGGTCGTTGGCCCGCTCGGCCGCTGTGCGGGCGTCGCGGCAGCGGCCCAGGACGATGCGGCTCTCGGCGAGGTGGGCCCGGGCCAGCTCGGCGGCCGCCGCCGCGTCCTCGGCCCGCCGTCGTGCCTCTTCGACGGAGGCGGCCGTGACCACGCTGGTGGTCGAGCGCACGCGCCACCCCGTGGCCGCGAAGCGGTCGCCCTCGGGTGTCACCACGACCAGGTCGTCGCGGGCCAGGGAGAGGTCGATGGCCTCCTCCCAGCCGTCGACCCGGACGGCCCGACCGACGAGGGTGTCCAGCACCGACTCGGCGACGGACCCTCCCTGACGGACCCGGACGTGGCCCCGGACGTGCTCGGCGCTGCTCCCCGGGGGCAGCTCGTGCGCCGTGGCCGCGGCGGAAGACGCCGACGAGCGGGGCGTCAGGATGGCGCCCGTCACCCCGCCCTCGCGCAGGGTGGCCAACGCGGCCTGGGCCGAGCGCCGGCCGTCCACCACGACCGCCGCCACACCGGCGCCGATAGCGGCCTCGAAGGCGGCGTCCCAGCCGTCGTCGATCTCCACCAGGTCCACCAGGGAACCGACGACGCCGTCCACGTCGCGCAGCAGCTCGCGCCCGCCGGCACCCTGCAGGTCGGCGAGCGCACGTTCCAGTGCCTCGGCCCGGGCCGCCGTGCGGTGACGCCCCTCCTCGGCCTCGTCTGCCGCCACCTGTGCCGCCTCGGCCGCCTGCACGGCGCGCTCGAGCTCCGCGCTGCGGGCCGCCAGCTCGTCGGCCAGCGCGCCGGTCGCCTGCTCCAGCTCGTCGGCCTGGGCGGCCAGCAGGTCCGCCCGCACGGCCGCCCCCGCCCTCCGCTCCTCCAACGTGCCCACCCGCACCCCGAGCGCATCGAGATCCTGCTGCTCGCGTACCGCGGCGCGCGCCACCGACTCGGTGCGGGACCGCACACGGGCGATGGCCTGGTCCGGCGCGTCGTCGCCGAGCACGGCGGCCCAGCGCTCCCGCAGCGCCGTCGCCTCGTCGTCCAAGCCCGCCAGCGCGGCGTCGAGGGCGGCCCGTTCGGGCGCCCCGCCGGCCTCCTCCTCGGCCTCGGCCGTGACCAGCTCGCTGGCCAGGCGGGCCGCCTCGGCCTCGAGGGTCGAGACCACGTCGACATCGGCGGCCGCATCGAGCGCGGCGACCACGCCCCGGCTCCGCTCGCGCAGGACGCCGGTGAGCCCGCGGGCCCGCTCCACCAGTCCCTGCACACGACCGAGGGCGTTGGCCAGGTCCTCCTCCCGGCGCGACGACAGCTCGGCCGTCGTGGAGGTCGCCTCGGCGTCGAGCGCCTCCAGCGCCTCGTGCAGTTCGGCTTCCTCGTCGCGGCACACGACCAGGTTCTGCGCCGCAGCCGCCCGGCGGGTGCTCAGGTCGGTCTGCTCGGCGCCGGCCAGGAAACGCCGCACCGTCAGCAACTCCGTGGCCACGCTGTCGTGGGAACGGGCCGCCGCGGCCTGCCGCTCCAGGGGCCGGATCTGGCGCCGCACCTCTCTGACCAGGTCGCCCAGGCGCTCGAGGTTCTCCGCCGTGCCCGCCAGCCGGCGCTCGGCCCGCTCGCGGCGCCGACGGTGCTTCAGCACCCCGGCTGCCTCCTCAATGATCGCCCGTCGGTCCTCCGGCCGGGCGTTCAACACGGTGTCGAGCTGCCCCTGGCCGACGATCATGTGCTGCTGGCGACCGACACCCGAGTCGTTGAGCAGCTCTTGTATGTCGAGCAGCCGGCACGGCGCCCCGTTGATGGCGTACTCGCTGTCGCCCGAGCGGAAGAGCGTGCGGGTGATGGTGACCTCGGCCAGGTCGATCGGCAGCTTGCCCGAGGAGTTGTCGATGGTGAGCGACACCTCGGCCCGGCCCAGCTGGGGCCGGGACGACGTCCCGGCGAAGATGACGTCCTCCATTTTGGCCGAGCGCAGCGAGCGTGGGCCCTGGGCGCCGAGCACCCAGGTCACGGCGTCGACGACGTTGGACTTCCCGCTCCCGTTGGGCCCGACGACCACGGTGATCCCGGGCTCGAACTCCAGTACCGTCGGGTCGGCGAAGGACTTGAAACCCTTCATGCTGAGCGACTTCAGGAACATCGGGGCGACCCTACCGGAGGCCTACGGGCGAGGCGTGCCTCACACCTGGCAGTGCTCGCAGAAGAAGGTCGAACGCCCGCCCGCTTTCACCCGCACAATGGTGTTGCGGCAGCGCCGGCAGGGCTCGCCCTCGCGGTCGTAGACCTGGTGCGAGCCCTGGAAGTCGCCCAGCTCCCCGAAGAGGTCCCGGTACTGCTCGTCGGCCAGCGAGGAGCCCCGGTGCTTGATGGCGTCGGCCAACGTCTCGACGATGGCGCGATACAGACGGCGCACCTCGGTCGCCGTCAACGAGTCCGCCGGCCGGTCGTAGCGCAGGCCGGCCTGGTAGAGCATCTCGTCGGAGTAGAGGTTCCCGATGCCCGCCGTGAAGCTCTGGTCCATCAGGAGCGCCTTGACGCCCCCGTGGTGCTGGTGCAACAACGCACCGAAGCGATCCCAGCTCATGAGGTCCTCAATGGGGTCGAACCCGAGGTGGGCCAGCTCGGGGATGGCCTTCCTGATGGCGGCGCCGTCGCCGCCCGCCGTGCCCGAGACCGGGCTCAGCGGGGTCCCGTCGGCCTTCAGGGGCGGCGTGGAGACGAACATCTCGCCGAAGGTGCGGGGGTCCACGTAGCGCAGTTCGCCGCCCTGGGTGAAGGTGATGATGACGTGGGTGTGCTTGGGCTTGGGGTCCTTGGCGGACTTGACCCGCAGCAGCTGCCCGCTCATGCCGAGATGCACGACGAGCGTGTCCCCGCTGTCCAGCGTCAGCAGCAGGTACTTGCCCAACCGCCCCACCGACTTGATGGTGTGGCCCTCCAGGAGGGCCCGGAAGTGCTTGGCCGAGGCGTGCCGGCGCACGGAGCGGCCGTTGGACACGGCCACCGTCTTGATCTTCCGCCCCACCACCTCGCGGGACAGATCCTGGCGCAGCGTCTCGACTTCGGGCAGCTCAGGCACTGGTGAGGCCTTCCCAGGCCGCGCGTGCGGCCTCCTGTTCGGCGTCCTTCTTCGAGCGTCCTTCGCCCGACCCCCATCGCGTCCCGCCCAAGAAGACCTCGGCCACGTAGACCCGGTCGTGGTCCGGGCCCGACCCCACGACGACGTAGCGGGGCGTGCCCTCGCCGTCGCGCACGGCCTTCTCCTGCAAGCGGCTCTTGTGGTCGAAGTCGTCGGGCTCCTCGCCGGCACGCTCGATGGCCTCGCCCAGCTCGCGCAGGACGAGCTCGCGTGAGGCCTCCCAGCCGGCGTCGAGGTAGATCGACCCGAGGATGGCCTCGAAGGCGTCGGCCAGAATGGAGGCCTTGGCCCGGCCGCCTGACGTTTCCTCCCCACGGCCCAACAGGAGGACCTCACCCACCCCGAGCCGGGCGGCCACCTGCGCCAGCACGCGGGCGTTCACCACGGCGGAGCGGACCTTGGCCAACTCCCCCTCGGCGAAGTCGGGGAAGCGCTCGTAGCTGTAGCCGGCCACAATGAGGCCGAGGACGGCGTCGCCGAGGAACTCGAGGCGCTCGTTGGAGGGCGCGCCGCCCTCCTGCTCGCCGCACCAGCTCCGGTGGGCGAGGGCGTGCTGCAGGAGGCTCAAGTCGGCGAAGGAATGGCCAAGTCGCTCGGCCAGTGCGGCCGCCCCCTCAGCGCCCGCGTCAACCCGCCTCGAGCTTGGCGTAGACGTAGTCAACTGCGTCCCGGACCGTGCGCAGGTCCTCGAGGTCCTCGTCATTGATGCGGAACCCCACCGTGCGTTCGCCCAGCTCCTCTTCCAGGGCTTCGACCAGCTCAATCAGGGCCAGCGAGTCGGCGTCGAGGTCCTCCACGAAGGAGGCCCCCTCGGTGATCGACGACGGGTCCGTCTCGAGGATGTCGGCCAGTTGGTCCCTGATCAGCTCGAAGACCCCGTTGCGGTCGAGGGGCCCCTGATTGGTGTGGGTTTCTGCTGGCACGGCGACAGTGTACGTCCCACGGGGCTGCAACCGCCCGTTTAGGGGGTCTGAACTGGCCTTTTAGCCCGATACGCCGGATGTGACCGCCGCCGCCACGTGGTCGGCCAGCCCCCGCGTCGCACATTCGTGCGCCACCAGGACCGCGTTCATCATGGCAGTGGCGTTGGACGACCCGTGGCTGATGACGCAGACCCCGTCGGTCCCGAGCAGCATGGCCCCGCCCGTGTTCTCGGGCTCGAATTCGGCGGCCACCGGCAGCAGGTGCGGCAACAGGACGGCGGCCGCCTCGGTCGTCGCCTCGTCGGTCCCGAACACGCCCAGCAGGGTGTCGAAGAGGAAGCGCAGCGAGCCCTCCAGGGCCTTGAGCGCCACGTTCCCGGTGAACCCGTCGGTCACGATGACGTCGGCCGGCGAGGGCAGGAGGTCGCGGCCTTCGAGGTTCCCGATGAACTCGAAGCCGTGCGAGCTCGCCGTGGCCGCCTGCGCCGCCTCGACCAGCAGGCCGTGCGTCTCCTTCACCAGGGGCGTGCCCTTGGTCGGCTCCTCGCCGATGGAGAGGAGCCCGACCGAGGGGGCCTCGGTGCCGAAACGGGCCCGCACGTAGGCGGCGCCCATTTGGGCGAACTGCACGAGCATGGCCGGGGTGCACTCGGCGTTGGCGCCGGCGTCGACCAGCACGGCCGGTGTCCGGCCGAGCCGCGGCAACGGCGTGGCGATGCAGGGCCGCACCACGCCGCGGAGCCGGCCCATGCGCAGCAGCGCCGAGGCCATGGTCGCCCCCGTGTTGCCCGCCGAGACCATGGCGGCGGCCTTCCCGTCGCGTACGAGCTCGGCCGCCCGCACCAGGGAGGAGTCCTTTTTGCGGCGCACGCCCCCGGCCGGGTCCTCGTCCATGCCGATGACCTCGGTGCAGGGCACCAGGTCCAGGCCCCGGGTGTCGCCCACCAGCTCGGGGGGGCCGACGAGCACGATGCCGATGCCGTGGCGCTCGGCGGCCCGCTGCGCCCCCTCGACGACTTCGCCCGGGGCCAGGTCACCGCCCATGGCGTCCACGGCGACGGGTAGCGTGGCCAGCGTCTCGGGGCTGGGACGCTCGCCCCGGCGGCTCAAGTCAGTCGACCTCGACCGCTTGGCGACCCTTGTACCAGCCGCAGCTGGGGCAGACCACGTGGGGCGTCTTGGAGGCCTGGCAGTGCGGGCACACGCTGCGGGCCGGCCGGCCCAGACGCCACGCGCCGGCCTGGTGGCTGCGGCCCTTGGCCTTGGACTTCTTCTTCTTGGGGACGGCCATGACGGGACTCCAACGATCGATTCGGGCGGAGAGGCGCTCTCGGACGGTGCCGGTACGGCTACCGGAGCACGTCGAGATTAGCCCACCGGGGGTCGCGTGGGGCAACGCAGCCACAGTCGCCCTCGTTGCGATTGGCCCCGCAGTGGACGCACAACCCGGCGCAGTCCTCCCGACACAGGGGCGCCATCGGCAGGTCGAGCACCACCGCGTCCCGGGCCAGGGGGCCGAGGTCGATGGTCTCGTCGACGATCGGGTAGAGCTCTTCGTCAGACGCGGCGGCCAGCTCGGGGTCGGCGAAGCGCTCGTGCACGGGGATGCGCAGCTCGCCCGAGACCGGCTCGGCGCAGCGGCGGCAGATCCCCGACCACGGTGCGGTGACCGTGCCGGCGACGTCGATCCCGCCCTCGAAGGGCGTCAGCGTCACGTCGACCTCAATGTCGGCGCCGGCCGGCACCACGCTGCGCCCGGGGTCGATCCCGGCCTCGTCGATCGGGCCGGCCTGGGCCACCTCGCCGCGGCGCACCTCGTGCACGGCCTGCCCGCGCGAGCGGCGCAGCCGCGCCACGGGGACCACGAAGGGGTCGGCGGCCATACCTAGGACCGGTCCTGGTCGAAGAAGCCGTCGTCCTCCGTCCCCACTGCATCGTCGACCGGCGTCGTCTCGAGAAGTGGTGCGGCCAGCCGGGCCCGGCCGGCCTGGACCGTGCGGGTGAGCCGGTCGAGCACGATCTCCATGCCGGCCAGCTTGGTGTCCACGAAGTCCTCGGCCTGATGGCGCAGCGTGCGAGCCTCCTCGTTGGCGTCGTCGAGGATGCGCTGGGCGACCGAGTTGGCCTGACGCACGATCTCGGTGCGCTGCACCATGTGCTCGGCCTGCGCGCGCACGTCGGCCATCAGCGCCTCGGCGTCGCGGTTGCGCTCCGCCATGAACTCCTCGCGCTCGCGCAACAACCAGCGCGCCTGGCGGAGCTCGTCGGGCAGGCACTCGATGGCGGCATGAACCAGCGAGGTCACCTCCTCCCGCGAGACCATGACCGAGGAGGACAGGGGCATCGACTTGGCGGTGGCCATCAGATCGAGCAGATGGTTGAGGATGGACTCGATCCCGACGTCTTGCACCGGCGGCTCGTCGTCCACGTCGAGGAACTGGTCGCTCACTCCTCGTCGCTCCCGTGCGGCCGGGCCTCGTACTTGGCCTCGAGCTGCTCGGCCACGACCTTGGGCACGAAGGCGGAGACATCACCGCCGAAGCGGGCCACTTCGCGTACGAGCTTGGAGGCGACGAACGACCACTCGGGGCTGGTGGGGATGAAGATCGTCTCCACGCCGGAGAGGTGCTTGTTCATTTGGGCCATCTGCATTTCGGCCTCGAAGTCCGACACGGCGCGCAGGCCGCGCACGATCGCCGTCGCACCGACGTCCCGGGCGACGTTGACCAGCAGCGTCGAGACCGACACGATCCGCACGGAGGGGAGGTGTGCCACGACCTCCTCCAGCATCGTCTGGCGTTCCTCCAGGTCGAAGAGCGCGGTGCTCTTCTGGGGATTGCGCAGGGCGGCGACGACGACTTCGTCGAAGAGATGGCTGGCTCGTTCGACGATTTCGAGATGTCCGTTGTGGAAGGGGTCGAACGACCCGGGAAAAAGCCCGACTTTCACGAACCGTCACCGCTGCGATGAGCCACGGTCACGAGCGTACCGCCGTACCGGCGCTCTCTCGCGACCACCCAGGCCCCGGGCGGGACAATGGGCGACGCCGATTCCATGACGACCGTGTCGGCCCGGAGCCCGTCGAGCAGCGCCGGCCAGTCGTCGAAGTCGTAGGGGGGATCACACAGGGCGAGGTCGAACGTGCCGGAGGCCCCCGAGTGGAGCCAGCCCGGGAGCGCGGCGCGCACCAGCGTCACCGGTTCTCCGTCGAGTCCCACCGCCTGCACGTTCTGACGGACGGCTGCCAACGCGTCCGGGTCCAGATCGACGAAGGTGGACGACGCCGCCCCCCGGGAGAGTGCCTCGACCCCGAGCGCGCCGCTGCCACAGAACAGGTCGACCACCGTCAGGCCTTCCACGCCGCCCTGCGAGCCCAGGATGTCGAAGATGGCCTCGCGCACCCGGTCCGACGTCGGCCGTACCGACGCCGGCAGCTTGGCCGGCAGCCGGCGCCCGCGGCTCCGGCCTCCGATGACCCGCATCGCCCCGAGCCTACGGCGGCCCGTCGGCCTGTCGGCCTGTCGGCCCGTGCACCCGTCAGCCTGTGCACCGATCGGCCGTGCACCCGTCAGCTCTTGAAAAGGTACTCGCCCTCGTCCTCGCTCAGGAGCAGCCTGACCTCGTCGGCCAGGTCGGGGTGCGCCGTGAGTTGCGGGTCCTCCTCGACCATGGCCTCGGCCACCCGACGCGCCTCGTCCAGCAGCGCCATGTCGCCGGGGTCGCTGAGGGAGGCCAGCCGCAGATCGCTCTGCCCCTTCTGGCGGGCGCCGAGCAGGGTGCCCTCACCCCGCACCCGCAGGTCCGCCTCGGCCAGGGCGAACCCGTCGGTCGAGCCGGCCACCGCTGTGAGGCGTTCGTTCCCCTCCTCGCCACCGAGGAGATAGCACCAGCTCGCCGTACCGCCCCGGCCGACCCGGCCCCGCAACTGATGCAGCTGCGCGATCCCGAAACGGTCGGCGCTCTCCACCACCATGACGGTGGCCTCGGGGACGTCGACGCCGACTTCGATGACCGTGGTGGCGACGAGGACATGGAGCTCGCCGGTGCGGAAGCGGTCCATGACCTCCTCGCGGGCGGCGGGCGCCATCTGGCCGTGCATGAGCCCGACGCGCAGCCCCGCCAACTCCCCCGTCGTGAGCCGCTCGAACTCCTCGCTGGCCGACTTGGCCTCGACCCGGAGCGAGTCGCTGACCAGCGGGCACACCACGAAGGCGCGGTGACCCGCCGCCACCTCGGCGCGCACCCGGTCCCAGGCGGGCGCCTCGCCGCCGGGCGCGTCGCCGGGCAACCACTCGGTCGTGACCGGCTGGCGACCCGGGGGGAGCTCGTCGAGCGTGGTGAGGTCGAGGTCGCCGAAAATCACCATGGCCGCCGTACGCGGAATGGGCGTCGCCGTCATGACGAGCAGGTCCGGATCGCCGTCGCTGCCCTTGGCCCGCAACGTGGCCCGCTGCTCGACCCCGAAGCGGTGCTGCTCGTCGATCACCACGGCACCGAGCGAGCCGAACGCGACTTCCTCGGTCAACAAGGCGTGCGTCCCGACCACCACGCTCACCGCGCCCGAAGCCAGGCCCTCGAGCACGGCCGTGCGGGCCTTTCCCTTGATCCGGCTGGTGAGGAGCTCGACGCGCACCTCGCCGCCCGCCATGCCGCCGGGCCCCTCCAGCTCGCCGAGGAGGGCGCGCACGGCCGAGAAGTGCTGTTCCGCCAGCACCTCGGTGGGGACCATCAGGGCGCCCTGGTGCCCGCTCTGCACGGCCGCCAGCAGCGCGGCCAGCGCCACCACCGTCTTGCCCGAGCCGACGTCGCCCTGCAGGAGCCGGTGCATCGGGAACGGTCCGGCCATGTCCGCCACAATGACGGCCAGGGCGCGGCGCTGCGCCTTGGTCAGCTCGTAGGGCAACCGGCCCAGGAAGCGCGCCACCAACGTGTCGCTCACGCCGCCGGTGACCTCCCGGGGCGACACGGCGTGGTGCAGCGCACGGGCGTTGACCTCGAAGGCCCGCCGGCGCAGCACCAGGGCCAGCTGCAGGCGGAAGAGCTCGTCGAACACCAGGCGCCGCCGGGCGGGCGGGACCACCGCGAGCGACTCGGGCCCGTGAATGGCCCGGAAGGCGTCGGTGCGCTCCCACAGGTCGATGGAGGTCCGCCACTCGGGCGGCAGCGGGTCGGCGAACTCGCCGGCGCGCTCGAGCGCCTCCGCCACGAACTCCCCGATCTCCCACGACGTCAACCCCGCCTTGGCCGACGCCGGGTACACCGGGAGGATGCGCAGCGTCCTCCGGCCGGGGGTCACGCCTGCCACCACGTCGACAACGGGGTTGGCCATCTGGCGCGTGCCGCGGTACTCGGTCACCTTGCCGAAGAAGATGGCCTCGGTGCCGGGCTCCAGCTGCTTGGCCCGCCAGGGCTGGTTGAAGAACACGATCTTCAGCCGGCCGGTCTCGTCCCGCACGACGACGTCCACCACGGCCCGGCCCGTCCTGGCGCGCCGCGCCTGGGCCGACTGCACGGTGGCCAGCACGGCCGCCTCGTCGCCGACCTGCAGGTCCGACACGTCGGCCTGGCGGGTGCGATCGATGTAGCGCCGCGGGTAGGTCGTGAGGAGATCGAGCACGGACTCCACGCCCAGCTCGGCCAACCGCCCGGCCTTGCGCTCGGACACCGACGCGAGCACGGACACGGGCCGCTGGCTCAGGTCGCCGAGTGTGCGGCCGCTACTCAATCCCCAGCAGGTACGGGTAGAGGGGCTGGCCGCCCTGGTGCACCTCCACCGCCACGTCGGGGTGCTCCTCGGTGATCCAGTCCTCTATCCGCCTCGTGTCGGCGACGCGGGCGCCCTCGCCCTCAATGAGGGTGACGAGCTCGTGCGTCGGATGCAGCAGGCGGCTCAACAGCAGGCGGGTGCAGACGACGACGTTGTCGGACACCGCTACGACGCCGTCCCGCGAAATTCCGATGAAGTCGCCCTCGTGCACCTCGCCGGCATCGGTCACCGTGTCGCGCACCGCCCGCGTCACCTCGGCCGGCACGACACGGGCGGCCGACTCGGACATGGAGGCCACGTTGGCCTCGGCGTCCGCCGCCGGGTCGTAGGCCAGCAGAGCGGCGAAGCCCTCGACGATGGAGCCGGTCGCCACCACGCGGACCGTCTTGTCGCACAGGGCGTCGACCTGGTCGGCCACGGGTCGGATGTTCTTGTTGTTGGGCAGGATCACCACCTGGTCGGAGCCGACCGACTCGACGGCCTTGACCAGGTCGGCCGTGGCCGGGTTCATGGTCTGGCCGCCGACGACGAGGTGGTGCACGCCGAGGGAGCGGAAGATGCGCCCGATGCCGTCACCCGAGACGACGGCCACCACGCTCGTCGTCGGTGGCGGCCCGGTGCCCTCGGTGCTCGGGCCCGCGCCCGGCGCACCGACGCTCTCGCGCACCCAGCGCTCCTCCTCCACCTGCTCGTCGAGGTCGGTGACCCTGATGCGGTGGGGGCGCCCGGCGTCCACACCCGCCTCAATGGCGGCGCCGATGTCGTCGGTGTGGATGTGACAGTTCCAGATGCCGTCGCCGCCGACCACCACAATGGAGTCGCCGACGCCCGCCCACACCTCCTTGAAGGCCTCAATGGAGTCGTCCGGCGCGCTCAAGAGGTACATGACCTCGTAGCGCAGGTCCCCGACCGCGTGCTCCTCGCCCAGGGCACCGTCGTGGCCCGCCCCCCCCGCCCTCAGCGCGCCGTTGACGCGGCTGAGGTCCGGGGCGTCCACCCCCGAGGGCTCCGGCAGGGGGCGGCCGTCGAGCACGAGGAGGAAGGCGTCGAGCAGGAGGAGGTAGCCACTGCCGCCGGCGTCGACCACCCCGGCCTGGGCCAGCACCGGCAGCATCTCGGGGGTGCGGGCCAGCGCGTCGGCCGCCTCTCCGCGGGCGCTCTCCACGACGCCCACCAGGTCGGAGCCCAGCGCGGCCCCGGTCGCCGCCGCCGAGGCCACGGTGAGGATCGTCCCCTCCACCGGGCGCACCACGGCGCGGCGGGCCAGCACGGAGGCGTGGCTGATGGCGTCGACCAGGACGTCGGGGCCCACCCCGGCCGACCCGGACTCGGCCATGCGCTCGCTCATGCCGCGCAGCAGCTGCGAGAGGATGACACCCGAATTGCCCCGGGCCCCCATGAGGGAACCGTGCCCGATGGCCTTGCACACCTCGGGCAGTCCGGCCCCGGTCTCGACCCCCTCCAGCTCGCTGACCACGGCTTCGAGGGTCAGGGCCATGTTGGTGCCCGTGTCGCCGTCGGGCACCGGGTAGACGTTGAGGCGGTTGATGTCCGCCTGGTGCAGCCGCAGGGCGTCGCGGTAGCCCCCCATGACGGCGCGGAGATCGTCGGCGCCCAACGTCGCCGAAGAGGTCATGGCAGGGGATGCTAACCTTTCACCCGTTCGTGAAGGCCTGCGTGGTCCGTCGACCGCGGCCTCCCCCAGGAAGGTTCTCCTATGGCAGCAGTGTGCGATATCTGTGGCAAGAAGCCCTCGTTCGGCATGAACGTGAGCCACTCCCACCGTCGTACCAAGCGGCGCTGGAACCCCAACGTGCAGCGGGTGCGCGCCCTGGTCGACGGTGCGCCCAAGCGGCTGCACGTCTGCACGTCGTGCATCCGGGCCGGCAAGGTGACCAAGCCGCTGCGCCGGAGCTTCGAACCGACGGCCTGATCCGGCCCCAGCGCTGACGCCACGCCGACGAGCCCTGAGGGCCTCCGCGGCGGCCACTTCCTGAAGGGCGAGCTCCGAGACGGCCCGGGGCCAACCGCCGAGCACCGCCGCAGCGATGCTCGGCCCACCTCTGCCTGTTCCTCAGACCGCTGAGCGCAGCCGGCGGTGCCAGGCGAAGGCGAGGCCACCCAGGACGGCTCCGGCGATCGGGATTGCCGGCACCCACGGCGCCTCAGGCAGCGCATCGGTCGGTTGGGTCGTCGGCACGAATGCCACGCCCCGGACCACTTGCCCGTACGTGGGCGCCATCAGCGTCGTGAAGCTCTCGCCCGCAGGGAGCGACGTGGCGGCCAGGTTGTCCGTGATTGAGACGAGGGCGTTGGGGTCCGCACCCTGGTCACCGCTGTAGCTCACCGTCGACGTCGACGCGTACAGCGACACCGTGCCAGTGGTCTGGTCGACCTGTCCGGTGAGGTTGCGCAGGCCGTCCACGGCGGGCGCCCACGGACCGGTGACCGTCTTCGCCTTCGAGCCCGTGCCCGAAGTGTACGAATTGTTGCCGGTCGGGTAGCTGGGCACCGTGTAGGGCACTCCGAGGTTCAGGCCGCTCTGGAGCGTGTAGGCGAGCGCCCAGCTGCCGCTCGAAGAGTTGTAGATCCACTTCTGCAGACCGGCTGTCGTCGACGCCTGCGCCGCTGTGTACGTGCCTCCCGAGTAGGCGTTGTCACCCGCACCTTCGTCCGCCACGTAGGCCACCGTCGGGCTGGCGAACCAGATGCCGAACGGGTAGTCCGACGAGTCTGTGGCGCCGCTGGCCAGCGACGTCGGAAACCCCTTGAGGATGCACATGTTCGTGGGGACCAGACCTGGGTTGGTCAGGGAGAGCGGCGGCGCCGCGTTGCTGGTGGAGTACGTCGGCGGGGACCACGTGCTCGCCGACGGCAAGGTCGCGGTCGAGCTGGGCAGGCCGGAACCGCCGCTCCCACTGGGGCACGCGGCGCCCGAGGTGTCGAGGAAGTAGACGGTGTCGACGCCGTTGCTCCCGCTGCCCTTCGTCATGTAGATGACGTTGTTGGAGGTCGAGCCCGTGGGACTCGGCCCCAGGGTAAGGCCCCGGAAGTTGTCGTCCTTGGCGGCCGTGTCGGACGGGGCACCGGTCTGGACCGTGTTGAAGTTCCCGAGAGGGGTGGGTGCGCCGGGGCTCTGGCCCGACTCGGGCCCGTTGTTCGGCGAGAGGATCTGCGAGCCGGTCCCGACGACGACGCCCTGGGGTTCGGGCTTGGAACCGTTGCCTCCGTTGCCCACCGTGTAGATGGTGTTGGCCCCGGTGTTCAGGATGGCGGCACGACCGTTGTTGCCGCTGTAGGAGTTGGTCTCGGTGAACTGGGTGTTCCCGTACTGGTCCATCTGGGCGACAGCCCGGTACGTGGGCGTCGCGCTATCGGTGTTGGTGACGTCGATGGCACCCGGTGTGTCGGAGTTCGACACGTCGACGGCGCCCGACGGGGCGACATAGCCCATGAAGTCGAGGTACTGGCTGTCTGTGGAGTCGTTCAGCGCCAGCTCCGACTTCGACGAGAAGCTCGTGGTCATCTGGTCGCTGCCAGATGTGACGCCGGGCATCGAGCTGTTAGGGATTTCGACCCTGCTCACCGGCGTGCCGGAGGTCGTGATCTCGTCCAGCCATATCGGCTGGGTCACCCCGAAACTGCCGTCGACGCCGTCGTTGTTGAAGACCTGGGGGTAGGTGCCGCTCGCTTCGGCGGTCACGCAGGTGGCCTTCGTGTAGGTCGCACCGCCGCAGTTGGGGGGCAGCTGGGTGGTACCGGACGTGATGTTGGGGTTGGTCGTCCACACGCTCGTCGAGACCACCAGGTTCCCGGGCGTGAAGGTGTTCTCGCCGTAGGCGGCGCCGATCGGCACGGCCACCACGCTCGTCGATGTGGCGACGATGCCCAGCATCACGAGAACGGCACGGCTGGGCACCTTCGAGAACGCGCGACGCAACACTGCCGTCTCCTCAATGGATCGGTGCAACCGGACGAGCGGCTGCATTCATCAGGACGTGCGGCAGCGTAAGAAAAGCTTATGAACCGGTCGCGATCAATCTTCGAACAGCGAGTTATCTCTTCATGTCGATTGCGCGATGACGACGCGCCGAAAAGTGGGCCATGCGCCCGGACCTACCCCACGCGGTGCTGCCAACCGAGCCGCGCCAACGGCTCGCCCCGCAGCAGACGCAACGACGGATCCGCCACCAATAGCCCCAGCCGGATCGGTCGGCGTAGACCCGCCTCGACGAACTCGTCACCCAGGGCGCGTGCCGACTCCTCATGGACGGCGATCAACAGCTCGTAGTCCTCACCGCCGCCCAACGCCTCGTCTTCGGTGGCCCCGTCGGCCACCGGCACCGCGTCCAGGCGGAACCCCACCCCCGAGGCGTCGGCCAGGCGGTGCAGGTCGAGAGCGAGCCCGTCGGAGACGTCGATCATGGCGTGGGCCCCGCCCACCCGGGCCAGCGCGCCCTCCCGCAGGCGGGCCACGGGCCGCCGGTACGCGTCGGCCGACGTGCCGCTCGCCGCACCGGCCCCCCGCAGCGTGCGTAGCCCAGCCGCGGACCCCCCGCACGGCCCCGTGACCAGCAGCACGTCCCGCGGCTGGGCCCCGGCGCGCGGGACGGGAGGCCGACCGCCCGGCTCGGTCGTCCCCAGCACCGTCACGGCCACGACCAGCTGCTCGGCCTCCGAGACGTCGCCGCCCACGACAGGACACCCGCTGGCCGCAGACGCCTCGGCCACGCCGCCCATGACCCCCAGCGCCTGGTCGCCCTGGCCCGAACCGCCGGGTACGCACAGCGCCACCAGGGCCCCGACGGGGGCCGCGCCGACCGCGGCCAGGTCGCTCAGCGCGCCCATCAGCGCCTTCCAGCCCACGTCAGCGGGGCTGCAGAGCGAGAGGTCGACGTGAACCCCCTCGACGACGTTGTCCACCGACACGACCAGCGGCCCCGCCCCCTGAAGGTCCAGGACGGCGGCGTCGTCGCGCAACCCGAAGGCCTCGATTCCGTTTCCCACCATGCCTCGGATACGCTCTAGGACCTCGTCTTCCTCGACGGGACGTGTCATGTGCCGAGGTTTGGGGGATCCCACGTCACATGCCTAGCATTGGACCCCACCGAAACCGGCCGGACGAAGGAGCAGAGCCCCCCAACATGGCGCCAACCAAGAACGCGAAACTCCTCGCATGGGTCGACGAAGTGGCGGCCCTCACCACACCGGACCGAATCGAGTGGTGCGACGGTTCCGCCGACGAGTACGACCGGCTCTGCCAGGGTCTCGTCGACGCCGGCACCTTCACCAAGCTGTCCGACGCCAAGCGTCCCAACAGCTACTGGTCGCACTCGGACCCCGGCGACGTGGCCCGCGTCGAGGACCGCACCTTCATCTGCTCCGCCCAGGAGATTGACGCCGGTCCGACCAACAACTGGCGTGACCCGGCCGAAATGCGAGAGCACCTGGACGGCCTCTTCAAGGGCGCCATGAAGGGCCGCACCATGTACGTGGTGCCCTTCTCCATGGGCCCCCTCGGCTCGGACATCGCTCACATCGGCGTGCAGCTGACCGACTCGGCCTACGTGGCGGTCTCCATGCGCATCATGACCCGCATGGGCACCGGGGCCCTCGAGGTGCTGGGCGACGGCGAGTTCGTCCCCTGCCTCCACTCCGTCGGTGCCCCGCTCGAGCCGGGCGAGCAGGACGTGGCGTGGCCGTGCAACGCGGAGAACAAGTACATCGTCCACTTCCCCGAGACGCGCGAGATCGTCTCGTACGGTTCGGGCTACGGCGGCAACGCCCTGCTCGGCAAGAAGTGCTTCGCGCTGCGCATCGCCTCGGTCATGGCCCGCGACGCCGGCTGGATGGCCGAGCACATGCTCATCCTCAAACTGACCTCCCCGGAGGGCGAGACCCGCTACGTCACCGGCGCGTTCCCCTCGGCCTGCGGCAAGACCAACCTGGCCATGCTCATCCCCTCCATTGAGGGATGGAAGGTCGAGACGGTCGGCGACGACATCTGCTGGATGAAGTTCGGCGCCGACGGCCGCCTCTACGCCATCAACCCCGAGGCCGGTTTCTTCGGCGTGGCGCCCGGGACCAATACCCACACCAACCCCAACGCCATCCTCACGCTGGACGGCAACTGCATCTTCACCAACACGGCGCTGACCGACGACGGCGACATCTGGTGGGAGGGCATGACCGACGAGACCCCGGCCCACCTGACCGACTGGAAGGGCGAGGACTGGACCCCCGAGAAGGGCACGCCGGCCGCCCACCCCAATGCCCGCTTCACGACGCCGGCCAGCCAGGACCCGGCCATCGCCCCCGAATGGGAGGACCCCAAGGGCGTGCCGATCAGCGCCATCCTCTTCGGCGGTCGCCGCGCCTCGGTCGTCCCGCTCGTCTTCCAGTCCCACGACTGGGAGCACGGCGTCTTCCTCGGCTCCATCATGGCGTCGGAGACCACGGCCGCTGCCGCCGGCGCCGTGGGCAACCTGCGCCGCGACCCCTTCGCCATGCTGCCCTTCTGCGGCTACAACATGGCCGACTACTTCGCGCACTGGCTGCGCATCGGCGCGGAAGCGCCCGACCGCGACGCCCTGCCGAAGATCTTCTACGTCAACTGGTTCCGCAAGGGCGCCGACGGCAAGTTCCTGTGGCCGGGCTACGGCGAGAACTCGCGCGTGCTCGAGTGGATCTTCAACCGCGTCACGGACAAGGCATCGGCGGTCGAGACGCCGATCGGCTCGCTCCCGACGCCCGACGCCATCGACACGACCGGGCTCGACCTGAGCGCGGACCAGATGGAAGAGCTGCTCCGAGTCGACACCGAGGGCTGGCGGGCGGAGGTGCCCCTCATTAAGGAGTACTACGCCCAGTTCGGCGACCGTCTCCCCCAGGCCTTGGCCGACCAGGCCGAGACACTGGGACAGCGCCTGGGCTGAGGGCGTCAGCCGCCTGCTTCGGCTCCCGCCTCACCGACGTCCCCGAGGTTGCGATAGTCCCGACGCAGCGCACGCGGTGCATGGGCGGCGCGGCGTCCGGTCACGTACGAAAGCCCGCCCAGCGCGGCCAGCACGGCCATGGTGGCGTCGCCCTGCGGCAGGGTGAAGACGATGATCAAAGGGATGAGCGAGCCCACGACCCACACCAGCTGCTGACGCATGCCGAACCGGGCGAACGCTCTTCCCTGGGCGGACAAGGGTATGTAGCGCTGCGTCATCGCGTCGAAGGACGGTTGGGCCACCGAACCGCACAGGCCGACCATGAATGCAAGGACCACCTGCGCCAGGAGGGTGCCCCAGACTGCGCAACCGCCCGCCGTAATAGCGATGAGCCAGAGGGACGAGAGCAGCAGCTGCTGCTCTGTCATGTGCTTGCGCAGTCGCCCCACCAGCACGAGGCCGACGATGGCCCCGGCGCCGCTCCCCGCCAGGACCAGTCCGTACCAGTACAGGCCCACGCCGTGCATCCGCCGGAGTCCGAAGGCGAGCATGAACGTCATGAAGCCGGTGAGGCCGCGCACAATGCACATGGCGCTCAGCCCGAGCATCACCTCGGGATTGGCGAAGGGTTGCAATCGCAGCAGGTCCTGCTCGCGAGTCAGAGCTTCACCCTCTTGTCCGTACTCGCGCACCCTCGTCGACTGATCGGTCCACAACTCATCCGCCCGGCGGCTGGTCAGCACGGGCAGCCGGGCTCCGGCCACCGCAGCACCGACGAACACGATCATGGCGAAGATGAGTACACCCGGAGAGCCCGCGACCTTGTAGAGGATCACGGCGGGAACAGACGCCACGAAGCCGGCCAGGGTGCCAAGGAGCGTCAGCCGCGCGTTGAGCGCGGCGTAGCCGGCCTGCTCCGCCTCTGAGTCCGATCCGTCGAGCGCGGCCATCTCGGGCACGAGCGCCCCCTTGGTCACGACGTAGAGCTTCTGGCACACCAGGACGAGGAAGGCGAGGGGGAAGAGCAGCAGGCTGTGCAGATGCGTGGCCATGAGCGGGCACAGCACCACCTGACCGACGGCGGATGTCACGACCATGAGGCGGCGCGCCCCGCGGCTGCGGTCGATGAGGGGTCCAAGCAGCGGCGACACGATGGCGAACGGGGCCAGGGTGAAGAGGAGGTAGAGGAGGATCTTGTGATCCGCGGCGTCCGGAGAAATGGAGAAGAAAAGTGAGCCCGCCAGCGAGATGGTGACGACGGTGGCGCCCCCGAGCATGGCGCACTGCAGCAACGACAACCGGCCGATGGGATGTGACTGGTCGAACAGGTCCCGACGGGCCTGACGGGCCATGTCCTTGAACTGCTCGATCTTGGGGGACATCGCCACCAGGCCAATGTACGGTGTGCCGTGACCGTCCATGCGTACGTGTTGATTCAGACCGACGTGGGCAAGGCCGCCCAGGTGGCGCAGCAGCTCGGCGCCCTTGCCGGCGTGCTGGTGGCCGATGGGGTCACGGGGCCCTATGACGTGATCGCCCGCGCCGAGGCAACGTCCATGGACGACCTCGGCCGCCTGGTCGTGCGCGACATGCAGCAGATCGACGGCATCACCCGCACCATCACGTGCCCCGTCGTGACCATATGACCGTCATCATCTGACCGTCACCATCTGACCGTCACCATCTGACGGCCACGATCTGCGCGTGGCCGAGCCCGACCCGCTGCAACGGACGTTCCCGATCGACCGCTCCCCCGCCAGGCGCGGCGAGACCGCGTCCCGACGGCCGTTGCAGCGCGCCGAACGCTCTCAGGTCGACCCTCCGCCTCAACGCCCACCGCCTGCGCCCCCCGTTGCGGCGGCGATCTGCGTGGTTCTGGGGATATTGTCGGATTGTTGTCATCCAACAGGGGTGTCGTGGGTAAGCGCTGGAGGCAACCCCAGTCGCTCTTTCGCCCGAGAGCCCTCCCCCCGAAGGAGCCCCCCTTGTCCTCCGCCGCCAGCACGCGCCCGCACGCGTACGTGCCGATCGCTCTGCTCGCCGTCTTGGTCGTCGTCGCCGCGCTGCTGATCACGTGGGGTCCGGGGACGTCGCAGCCACCGAGGCGGGCCCACGATGCGGCACGGCAGGTGCCACGCGCCGCCCACCGCGAAGCCGCGGCGAGCGCCGCGCCATCCGCCGCGAAGCCGACCGCGGCGCCCCGGCCTGCTCCCGCCGCTTCCCCCGCCCCCACGACGACGACCACCACCACGGCTCCGCCGGCGGTGTCGCCGGCCCCGGCTCCCTCGCCCGCACCGGTTGCCGCGGCACCCGTTGCTGCGGCACCCGCTCCGACGGTGGCCGCCCCCGCCCCCGCCCCCGCCGCAACCGCGACCGATCCGGGCGCGGTGCCACCCATCGGTCAGGCCACCGCCTGGGGCTGCGCCGCTGCAGTGGCCTACCTGCAGGCCTATGCCGCCAAGGGCTACACCGTCGAATGCCCGGCGTACGCCGAGGGTCACGAGGCCATGACCTGCCTCAAGAACGCCACCGCCTGCCCCGGCTCGGCGGTGATCGCGATCAGCGACCCCTGCCCTCAGGCCTACATGAACGAGGCCTCCAACTCGTTGGTGATGGCCGGTGCCTCCGAGGCGCCGATCGACCCCTATGGGGCATGCCCCTAACGCTCGGAGCGAGCACGCACGCATGAGTGACCCGCGTCGTCGGCCCTGTAGGAGTGGCACGCGGCAATCCGTTCACGGCGCCCGCAACGCACGAACATGTGACCAGAGACACAAGCACATCCGCCCGCGCCTAATGACACGCGCCTTGCGCACGTTGGATCGCACGCTGCTACCGTGCAGTCAGCCCAGTTGGTTTGGGTGCCGTGGCGTGTGTGCGTCCACGGCTGGGGGTGGCGGCATCGAGAGAGGGGAGATGCCATGCATGCGCTTCATCGCTATCGGAGCGTCGTGTCGGGAACCGCAGCGCGCCGGATGGCGGCCGTGTTGGCGGCGAGCACGGCCACGTTGCTGCTGACCCTTGGTGTCGGCGTGGGCGCGAGCAGTGCTGCCGGCACGTTCGGTCCGCACAATCCACATGTTGCGTCACCCTCGTCGGCCCAGCGTCCGCACACCGTGGCGCCACTCACGCTGACGAACATCGTGGTGACGGACCTGGCGACGAATGAGGGCACCTTGTACTCATATACGACGACGTCGCCCTTCTACTCCACCAGCGACAACTGCAACGTCGGCGCCGGACCGTTGTGCATGACGTTCGGGGCGGGAGCAAACTCCGGCAACGGTGGATCCTTCACATTGGCTGCAAGCTCACTGACCCCCGGCAACATCTACGGCGCAGGCACGACGCAGAATGTCCAAATCGCCAACACGTCGTGCGGAATCGGAACCGGTGGGAGTACGGCCAACGCGGCGGCGACGGAACTCGACCAGTATGCGGTCACGTCCGGACCGACGCCGGTGCAAGCGGTGGCTCTCCAGTTCGACTGCACCACTCCGACCACCGACATTTCGGGCACCATCGCCTACGACATCGTCCCGACCGACCCGAGCAGCGGCTACTACGTCTTCGGCCAGGCGGGCGAGCTGTCGGGATTCGGCAACGACAACTACCTCGTGTACCTCAACGGGGCCCTGTACTACAACCTGAACGCGCCGATCGTGGGCATGGCGCCGACGCCTGATGGCGCCGGGTACTGGATGGTCGGCTCGGACGGCGGTGTCTACGCCAGTGGTGATGCGGGCTTCTACGGCTCCACCGGGAGCCTCCACCTGAACAAGCCGGTCGTGGGTATGGCCGCCACGCCCGACGGCAAGGGCTACTGGTTCGTGGCCTCCGACGGCGGCATCTTCGCCTACGGCGACGCCCAGTTCTACGGCTCGACGGGGAGCATCCACCTGAACCAGCCGATCGTCGGCATGGCGCCGACGCCGGACGGGCATGGCTACTGGCTGGTGGCCTCCGACGGCGGGATCTTCGCCTACGGCGACGCCCAGTTCTACGGCTCGACCGGCAGTCTCCACCTGAACAAGCCGGTGGTCGGCATGGCCCCGACGCCGGACGGGCATGGCTACTGGTTCGTCGCCTCCGACGGCGGGATCTTCGCCTACGGCGACGCCCAGTTCTACGGCTCGACCGGGAGCATCCACCTGAACGAGCCGATCGTGGGCATGACGGCCACGCCCAACGGAGGAGGCTACTGGTTCGTGGCCTCCGACGGCGGCATCTTCAACTACGGCAACGCCGGCTTCGAGGGCAGCCTTGGCGGCCTGGGCATCACCGACGTGGCCGGCATGTCGCTCGGGAGGGGCCTGTCCCCGCGTGAGCGGCCGCACATGAGTAGCTGACCGGCTACCGGAGGGGGCGTTGCGCGCTCTCCGGTCAGCCGGCCGGCCATCGCAACGCCGGCTCGGACCTAGCTCAACGCCCCCGAGGCGCGCAGCTTCGTCACCACGTCCTCGTCGACGCCCCACTCGACCAGACCCGAGACGGTGTCCGCCCCGGGCGGCGACGGCGGCCTCGACACGGCCGACGGGGTTCTGGAGAAGCGCGGCGCAGGCGCCGGCTGCACGGCGCCGTTCACCTCAATGAAGGTCTGACGCGCCACGTTGTGCGGGTGTTCGTGCGCCTCCCACGGGGAGAGCACGGGCGCCACACAGGCGTCCGTCCCTTCGAAGACCGCCGTCCACTCGTCGCGCGTCTTCGTCTTGAAGATCGCCGCGAACCGCTCCTTCATGGCCGGCCAGTCCTCCCGCGACTGCTGATCGGGCAGCGAGTCGTCGCCCGCCAGGCCGAGACCCTCGAGGAGCGCGGCGTAGAACTGCCGCTCGATGCCCCCCGCCGCCATCCACTGGCCGTCCGCGGTCTCGTAGACCTCGTAGAAGGGCGCACCGGTGTCGAGCATGTTGGCCCCGCGCCGCTCGTTCCACATCCCTCCGAGGTGAAAGGCGTGGATCATCGTCATCAGCGACGCCGCGCCGTCGACCATGGCGGCGTCGACCACCTGGCCCTCCCCCGAGCGCGCCGCTTCCAGCAGGGCGGCGACCATGCCGAAGGCCAGCAGCATGCCACCGCCGCCGAAATCGCCCACGAGGTTGAGGGGCGGCACCGGGGCTGCATCGGCCCGACCGAGTGACCACAGCGCGCCGCCGATGGCGATGTAGTCGATGTCGTGCCCGGCCCGGGCCGCCAGCGGCCCCTGCTGGCCCCACCCCGTCATGCGCCCGTAGACCACGCGGGGGTTGCGTGCGAAGCAGGCGTCGGGGCCGACGCCCAGACGCTCGGCCACACCGGGGCGGAAACCCTCGATCAACCCGTCGGCGTCGGCCACGAGCCCGAGCACCAGCTCGACAGCGTCGGGATTCTTGAGGTCGATGCCGACCGAGGGGCGCGAGCGGTTGAGCAGATCCCAGTAGGGCCCCGTGCCCCCGGTCGCTCCTTCCTCGGCCCGCTCGACCGCGCCCGGGGCGGCCCGCTCCAGCCGCAGGACCTGCGCGCCGGCGTCGGCCAGCATCATGCAGGTGTAGGGCGACGGACCGATACCGGCCAGCTCAATGATCTTGATCCCGCTCAGCGGTCCACTGCGGTCGGCCATCGCAGGATCGTGGCCCGCGCCGCCCACGACGGTCAAGCCCACCCGTCTGGGCCAAGCTGGGGGCGTGCCCGCTGCCCGCGCCCCTGGACGAGTCACCATCATCGGCGACCACACCGACTACAACGGCGGACTGTCACTGCCCATGGCCATCGAGCTGGCCACCGAGGTGGCCTTCACGCCGAAGCCCGGCAGTTTCCTCTTCGGGATCGACTCGGACCAGTTCCCGGGCCGTCCCGTCGAGATCATGCTGGGCGACACCACCCCGGTGCCGGCGCACGCCGCCCTGGCAGCCGCGCTCCTGCGCCTGCAGGACCCACCGAGCGGCGGCGTCGCCCGCGTCACCAGCACGCTGCCGGTCGGCGCCGGCCTGTCCTCGAGCGCCGCCTTCTCGGTGGCGCTGCTGCTCGCCCTCGGCCACGACCCCGATCCCCTGGCGCTGGCCCGGGACTGCCGGGAGGCCGAACGCAGTGCCGGGGCCCATGTCGGGCTGCTCGACCCGCTCGCCATTGCCGGCGCCACCGCGGGGCACGCGCTCTCCATCGACTTCGCCACCTTGGAGACCCACCCGGTGCCGGTCCCCGAGGAGGCGGCCTTCGTGCTCGTGCACAGCGAGGCACCCCGCCTGCTCACCGACACGCCCTACGCCGCCCGGCGCGCCGAGTGCGAGCGAGCCGAGCAGATTCTGGGCCGACCGCTCGGTCAGTGCGAAATCGGTGACCTCAGCGCGCTCACCGACCCCGTTCTGCGCCGGCGCGCCCGGCACGTCATCACCGAGTGCGCCCGGGTGCGAGAGGCCGAGCGCCTGCTGGCCCGCGGCAACCTCGGCGCACTCGGCGTCGTCATGACCGAGGGACACCGCAGCCTGGCCGACGACTACCGGGTCTCCGTGCCGGCGGTCGACCACGTGGTGGAGCACCTGTTGGGTCAGCCCGGCGTCCTCGGCGCCCGCATGACGGGCGGTGGGTTCGGCGGCTGCGTCCTCGCGCTGTGCCAAGTCGACTCGCCGGCGCTGGAGCCGGACTCCCACACGCCGGGCCGGAGCTGGCGGGTCAGCCCGGTTGCCGGCGCAGCTCGTCTCGGGACGTCGCGATGAGAGCGTCGAGCACAGCGACGGCCCGGCCGCTGTCGATGGCGTCGGTCGCCAGGCGCAGGCCGTCCTCCAGGTCCTCGATCCGTCCCGCCACCACGAGCGCGGCCGCCGCGTTCAGGATCCCGATGTCGCGACGGGCTCCCTGCTCCCCCTCCAGCACGGAGCGGATCACCGCGGCGTTGAAGGCGGCGTCCCCGCCGCGCAGATCGTCCAGCGTCGCCGGGGCGAGGCCCAGGGCCTGAGGATCCACCCGCCACTCGGTCACCTCGAAGTCACCGGCCCCGTCGCCGCGGACCTGCAGCACCGTCGCGGGCGACGTCACGCTGAGCTCGTCGAGCCCGTCGTCGGCGTGCACGATCAACGCGTGGCGGCTCCCCGTCGCCCCGAAGACCCCCGCCATGATGGGCGCCAGGGAAGGGTCGCTGACGCCGACCAGCTGGCGCCGGGTCCGCGCCGGGTTGATGAGGGGCCCGAGGAAGTTGAACACGGTCGGCACCCCCAACTCCTTGCGGACGGGACCGACGTAGCGCATGGCGGGGTGGAAGCGCTGGGCGAAACAGAACCCCATGCCCGCCTCGCGGACGCAGCGGGCCACGCCCTCGGGGCCCAACTCAATGGCCACGCCGAGCGCCTCGAGCACGTCCGCCGTCCCCACCGACGACGACGCAGCGCGGTTGCCGTGCTTGCACACGGGCACACCGCAGCCGGCCGTGATGAACGCGGCCAGCGTCGTCACGTTGATGCTGGAGAGCCGGTCGCCGCCGGTCCCGACGAGATCGACCGCGGCGTCGGCATCCTGCTCCGCCAACGGGCAGGGCACGGCGGCATCGACCATGGCCCGCGCCAGTCCCGTGACCTCCTCGGCCGTCTCACCCTTGGCGTGCAACAGGGCCAGGAAGGCACCCACCTGGGCCGGCGTGGCCTCGCCCGCCACGACGATCTGCAGCGTCTCCTCCGCCTCGGCCGCGCTGAGCGGCTCCCGCCGGCTCAGACGGCCCAGGACCTCGGGCCAGGTCAGTCCCACCACAGGTCCCGGTCGAGCACACCGCGCGCGATCAGGCCCAGCTGCACCTGGGAGGTGCCTTCGACGATGGTCAGCTGCTTGGCATCGCGGTACCACTGCTCGGTCGGGTGGTCCTCCATGTAGCCCGCGGCGCCGAGCAACTGGACGGCGAGCGACGAGGCCCGCACCGCCAACTCGGTGGCGTGGTACTTGGCCATGGAGAGGTAGGGCACGTACTCCTTGGTGAACTTGCCCTCGTCGGCGAGGGTGGCCGCTCGGTACGTCAGCAACCGGGCCGCCTCAATGTCCACCGCACACTTGGCGATCTCCCACTGAATGCCCTGAAAGTCCGCGATGGTCTTCCCGAAGGCGGCCCGCTGCTGCACGTACTCGGTGGCGTACATCAGCGCGCCCTCGGCCAGCCCGATACCGCGCGCCGCCACAATCGGGCGCATGGCGTTCAACCCGAGCATGGCCAGGCGGAAGCCGCCCACCTCGCCGATGACGTTCTCGGCCGGCACGTGGACGTCGCTCAGCACGAGCTCGCCCGTGTCCACGCCGCGCACGCCCATCTTGTGGTCGGTCCGGCCGACCTCGACCCCGTCGAAGCCCCGCTCGACGATGAAGGCGGTGACCGAGTCGTGGGCCCGGCTGGTCGGATCGCTGGTCTTGGCGAACACGGTGTACCAGTCCGCCTCGCGGACCCCCGACATCCAGCACTTGGTGCCGTTGAGCACCCAGCCGCCGTCGGAGCCCTCGTCGGGCACGCCCCGGGTCCGCATCCCCATGACGTCACTGCCCGCTTGGGGCTCGGACAGCCCGAACGCGGCCCGCACGGACCCGTCGCAGATCCCGGGCAGGTAGCGCCGCTTCTGCTCTTCGGTGCCGGCGATCATGACCGGGCCCGTGGGCAGCCGGGTCAACAGGAGCATCAACGCCGCCGCGTTGGAGTACTTGGCGACCTCCTCAATGGCCAGCGCCAGGCCGAGGATCCCCGCGCCCGAGCCTCCGAACTCGACCGGGATGCACAGTCCCAGCAGGCCGGCGTCGCGGAACGCATCGAACACATCGGTCGGGTACACGGACTCCTTGTCGATGGCGCGGGCCCGGGGCTTGACCTTGTCCTGCGCGAGACGGCGGACGGAATCACGGAGCGCCAGGAGCTCGTCGGGAAGTTCGAAATGCACCGGTGCAGGGTATCGGACCTCTCGGCCAGGTACTTTCTGATCCTTGACCCCCGACGAACCGGCATCCCCCCCGCATCCCGACGCGCCCGAGGACGATGCCACGTCGCGGGCCGACCTGCAGGCCCAGCTGCGTTCCTCGCGCAAGAAGCAGGAGAAACGCAAGCACCGCTGGCGGCGGCGGACCCTCTACGCCCTCGCCTGCATCATCCTGCTGGCCGCGGCCGGGGTCGGAGGCGTCTACGTCTACGCCAACTACCGCTACGACCAGATCAAGAAGATCCACGCCAAGCACCTGGTCGCCGCACCGGCGGCGCCCGGCAAGCCGTTCAACCTGCTCCTGGTGGGATCGGACTCGCGCTCCTTCGTCTCGAACGCCACCCAGGTCAAGGCCTTCGGTGACGAGGCGGACGCGGGCGGGCAGCGTAGCGACGTGACCATGGTGGCCCGTTTCGACCCTGAGGCCAAGACGGTCACGGTGCTCTCCATCCCGCGCGACCTCTGGGTCGACATTCCGGGCGACATCAGCGGGATCTCGGGCATGAACCGCATCAATGCCGCCTATGACAGCGGGCCCGACCTGTTGATCCAGACGATCGAGCAGGACCTCGGGATCCCCATCAACCACTACGTGGCGGTGGACTTCCCCGGGTTCTCGGGCATGGTCGATGCACTGGGCGGCGTCACCATGGACTTTCCGACCCCCGTCAAGGACCAGTACACCGGGCTCGACGTGACGACGACGGGCTGCCAGGTCGTGAACGGGACCACTGCGCTCGAGCTCGTGCGCAGCCGGCACCTCTACTACAAGAACTCGGACGGTTACTGGGAGTACGACGGCCTGTCGGACTTCAGCCGCATTCAGCGCCAGGACGCCTTCTTCCGCGCCGTGCTGGCCAAAATCAACTCGTCCATCACCAACCCGCTCGCCATCAACTCGTTCATCGGCGCCGCGGTGGGCAACCTGACCATCGACGACACCCTGACGCAGGGGGACATCCTGCACATCGCCGACGTCTTCCGGGGGCTCCCGGCGTCGCACCTCGTCACCGAGACCCTGCCGACGGTGTCGTACACCAGCAGCGGCGGGGCCGCCGCGCTGAAGGCGGCGCAGCCCTACGCCCAGAACGTGATCGACGCCTTCAACGCGATCGGGACGACCCCGCCCACGACCACCACCACCGCGCCGGCCAAGCACGCCAAGTCGACCACCACCACGACCGTGCCCACCGAGGCCCACAGTCAGGTCGGTGTCGACGTGCTCAACGCGTCGAGCGTGAGCGGCATCGCGCACACCACCGCCGCCGCGCTGACGACCCAGGGCTTCGTGGTCGACGAGATCGGCAACGCCGCCACGGAACTGAGTGCGGACGGCCCGTCGGAGATCCTCTACGGGCCGTCGGGCACCGAGGCGGCCCACACACTGGCGTCCGTGCTGAGCGGGCCGGTCACCCTGGTGGCCGACCCCAGCCTCAGCACCTCGACCGTCCAGTTGTTGGTCGCCAACTCGCAGCTGACGGTGAGCGGATCATCGACTGGCGCGAGCACCACCACGACGACAGCACCGACGGGGCCGCCCACGACGACCACCATCCCCTCGGACGTCTACACGAACCAACAGCCGGAGCCCTGGAATCCCTCGCCCTGCACGCTCGGCCAGCCGACGACGACCACGACGACCACGAAGGCCGTCAAGAAGAAGTAGACCGCCCGAGCAGCCGGTTCAGGCCGACTTGCGGCGCTGGCGCACGATCCGGCGGCGCTCCCGCTCGGTGGTGCCACCCCAGACACCCTCACGCTCGCGGTGGGCCAGGGCGTGCTCCAAGCACGCTTGGCGGACCGGGCAGACGGCGCACACAGCCTTGGCTTCGGCCGCGTCGGCTTCGTCCTCGGTGACGGGGTAGAACGCCTCGACGTCGAGGCCCCGGCAGGCGGCTTGCTTGCGCCACGTGGTGGCGATCATGGGAAACACTTCCTCAATAACGGTTCAAAAGGCGGATACTTGATTCGCCCTGTTCGGAGGCCCTTTTGGTCGTTCGACCGGTGGCGGCGGCACCAAATTCGGCGAACGAAGAGTATGGCGCACGTCCTGCGCATCTGTAAAGGCTTGCGCACGGAATTGTCCCTGGTCAGCCGATTGGAAGGGCCTTTGTTGTGCCGAGCAGGTCCCCGAGGAGCTCGCGACGCACCCCGGGCGGAAGCTCCGTCCTAGCCTCGTAGTCCGGATGGATCGCCACCAGGGCCACCTCGGCCGCGGCAGAGAAGGCCCCCACCTGGGCCTCCGTGAAGCCGAACCGCACGTAGTGGACGGCGGGCGTGACCGTCTCACGGGTGAGGGCGGCGGCGTGCTCGGCTTCGGGCACACTCCCCACCACCTCCCCGTCGATCGCGATGCCGAGCCGGCGCTCGATCCCCACCAGACGGGGCAGCCACTTCCGCAGCGCCTCGTCCGAGGTCAGCTCGATGAAGACGGTGGCCGAGAGCTCCCCCTTGGCCGGGAGCAGCCGATTGTAGATGTCGAGCTCGACCTGAATCGCCTCGTCGCTGATGATCTTCTCGGCCCGGGCCATCTCCTGCACCTGGAAGCGCACCGTGTCGAAGCACTCGAAGACCAGGGTCATGATCGGTCCGAGCGCCACCCGGCGCTCGCGCTTGCGGGCGATGATCCGTGCCCGGTAGTCCTCCCGCACACGTTCGTAGGCCCGCAGGTCCAGCACGTCGTCGAGGGTGAGCCCCTCCGCCGCCGGGTCGGGAGTCGGCTCGCTCACCGTGGGTCACCGTCGTCGCCGCCCACACCGTAGGCCCGGGCCATCAGCTGCATCGGGTGCACCGGTTGGGTCCCCGTCTCCTGCAGGATGGAACCGTTGGCCAGATGGCAGTCGCCGCACACGGTGTCGTTGCCGGCCGCCTCGATCTCCCGGCCGAGCGGTCCGGCCACCTTGCGGGCCAGCTCGTAGTTCTCCGCTCGGTACCCCCAGGTCCCGTCGATGCCCGAGCAGCGCTGCACGAGCGTGCACCGCACGCTGGCTGTCTTGAGGAGGTCCCGGCTGCGCAACCCGGCATTCTGCGCCTGCAGGTGGCAGGGGACGTGATATGTCACCGCGTCCGGCACCGAGCCGTCGACCCGACCGGGGAACTCGTCGCGCAGGGCGAAGGGGTCCTCGGAGTCGCGCTGGCGTCGCATGAGGTACTCGGCCGGATCGAAGGTGTGGGCGGCCACCAGATCCGCCTCCGGGCCCTTGGCGTAGATCGGGTAGTCCCGCTTGACCACGTAGGCACAAGTGGGCTGCGCCACAATCACGTCGCGCCCGGCCCGAACCTCCGCGGCCAGCGCCGCCACGTTGCGACGGGCCGCCTTGGTGAACTCGTCGACGTGACCCGAGTGCAGCCACGGCGCGCCGCAGCATTTCGTTCCCTCCGGCAGGCTGCAGGCCACCCCGTTGTGCTCGTAGACCTCCACGATGGCGCGGCCGACCGCGGGCTCCATGTACTCCACGAAACAGGTGGGGAAGACCGAGACGCTTCTCCCACCCTTCGGCGCGGCGGCCGGACCGCTCCGCTTCTTGAACCACGTGGTGAAGCGCTGCTTGGCGTACGGCGGCAGCAGCCGCTGCGACGCCAGACCCGCCGTCTTCTCCATGACGCGGCGCGGCAACGAGCCCGGCGTGCCGGTCGCCCAGTTGACGACCGGCGCGGCAACCACCGAGACCCGGCCGAGTAGGTCGGTCCGGCCCAGGAATTGGTCGGTCAGGCGTTCCTTGACCGGCACCAACTGCTTCTGCCGCACGGCGTGCACCCGGCTCATGAGGCGCGGGAAATCGAGCTCCCACTCGTGCGGTGGCACGTAGGGGCACTTCACGTAGCAGAGCTTGCACTGGTAGCACTCGTCGACGACCTGGCGATGCTCGTCGTCGGTCAGGGACGGCACGTTCCCGTCCTTGGCGTCGATGAAGTTGAACAGCGTCGGGAACGACGGGCACAGGTTGAAGCAGAGCCGGCACCCGTGGCACAGGTCGAAGACGCGGTCGAGCTCCTCCCGCAACGCCGCCGGGTCGAAGTACGCGGGGTCTGTCGGGTCGTATGTGGCGGTCATGGGGCCGCCCGTCCTAGGAGACCGACTCGAGCCCTTGCGTGAAGCGACCGGCGTGGGACTTCTCGGCCTTGGCCAGCGTCTCGAGCCACTCGGCGATCTCCGCGAAGCCCTCGTCACGCGCCGTCTTGGCGAACCCGGGGTACATCTCGGTGTACTCGTAGGTCTCGCCTTCGATCGCCGACTTGAGGTTGTCCTCCGTGGCGCCGACCGGCACGCCGGTGACGGGGTCGCCCACTTCCTTGAGGAAGTCGAAGTGCCCGAAGGCGTGGCCGGTCTCGCCCTCGGCGACGGAACGGAAGAGCGCCGCCACGTCGGGGTAGCCCTCGACGTCGGCCTTCTGGGCGAAGTACAGGTAGCGGCGGTTGGCCTGGCTCTCGCCGGCGAACGCTTCCTTCAGGTTGGCCTCGGTCTTCGAGTCCTTCAGTGCTGGCATGGTGGATTCGTGCCCTTTCTCTTTTGATCGGTGGGTGGGTGCTACTTCTGGTCCTGCTGATGTCCTTTGCAGTCGTCGCACAGGCCGCGGAAGACCACCTCGGCGCTGTCCACCTCGAAGCCCTGGGTGGCCCGACGAGAAACCCGGAGCCCGGGGAAGTCCGCGGCCACGTCGCGCACCTTGCCACAGGAGCGGCACACGAGGTGATGGTGTGTGGTCTCGACGTTGGGATCGAAGCGGGCCGAGCCCGTTCCGACATCGAGCACGGCGATCGCCCCCAGGTCGGCCAGGTCGTTGAGCGTCTGGTAGACGGTCCGGAGCGAGACGTTGGGCATGTCGCGCCGCACTCGTTCGTGCACCCGCTCGGCCGACGGATGGGTGACGTCACCCTCCAGAGCCTCGAAAATGCACTGGCGCTGCGCGGTGATCTTGCGCCCGTGGGCACGGAACAGATCGGTCAACGCGTCGGGCGACTGCATGGCACGGCCACCCTAGCGGCACGCCGGGCCTTTTTGACAATCGTTGTTGATTTACCTCGGCGCCAGGATCGCCGCGGCCGGACGTCCCACTGCAGGGGTCAGGACGGCCACCCGCGTAGCCTCCGGGGATGACCGCGCCACCGATCGACTACCTGCGGACGAATGTCGCTGCCTGGCAGGCACGGCAGGCAGAGCAGCTGGACATGGCGCGCCGACGGTGGGCCCACGACGAGCCTTGCTGGGGCATCTTCTCCGTGCCGGAGAGCGAGGTCCGGGCCCTTCCCGGCCATCTCGCCGGGATCGACTCCCTAGAGCTGGGGTGTGGGACGGCCTACGTGTCGGCCTGGCTGGCCCGCCTCGGCGCGCGTCCGGTCGGGCTCGACCCGACCCCGGGGCAGTTGGCCAATGCACGGCAGCTGCAGCACGAGTTCGGCCTCCCTTTTCCGCTCGTCATGGCGACGGCCGAGCACGTACCCCTGCGCGGCGAATCGTTCGACCTGGTCATCAGCGAATACGGCGCCGCCATCTGGTCGGACCCGTACCGATGGATACCCGAGGCCTCCCGTCTCCTGCGCCCGGGTGGTGAGCTGGTCTTCCTCGGCAACAGCACGCTCCTCATGTTGTGCGTTCCCGACCTCGAAGGGATCGCCGCCGGCGAGACCCTCCTGCGCCCGCAGTTCGACATGCACCGTTTCGAGTGGCCGGACGACCCGACCATCGAATTCCATCTGAGCCACGGCGACTGGATTCGCCTGCTCCGGACGCACGCATTCGACGTCGAAGACCTCATTGAGCTCCGCGCTCCCGCCGGCGCGACGACCAGGTACGACTTCGTCACGGCCGAATGGGCGGCGAGATGGCCGCACGAGGAGGTCTGGCGGGCCCGGAAGCGCTGAAGCCCTGCGCCCTCGATCGTCAGACCGCCTCCGCCTCCAATTCGCCCATGGTGAACAGGGAGTGCAGCGTCATCCCCTCGGCCGCCACCACGCCGGCGCCGCCACCCTCCCGGTCGATCACGCAGACGGCGTGCTCGACCACGGCGCCTTCGGCACGGAGGTCCTGGGCCGAGAGCACGATCTGTCCGCCCGTCGTGACGACGTCCTCAATGATCGCCAGCCGGCGGCCGGCCACCGCCCCACCTTCGCAGACTTGCTCCGTGCCGTACTTCTTGGGTTGCTTGCGCACGAAGTACGCGGGCAGCCCGGTCACCGACGACAGCATCGTCGCCAGGGGAACACCGCCGAGCTCCAGCCCGGCGAGGCCCTCGGTACCGGTGGGCACGAGCGGCGCCAGGGCCTCCACGATCTCGCGCAGGAGCACGGGATCGGACTCGAAGCGGTACTTGTCGAAGTAGTGGTCGGCCCGGCGGCCGGAGCGCAAGACGAACGTGCCGGTGAGGTGGGAGGCAGCGAAGACGCGGGCGGCCAACGTCACGCCGCCATTCTGCCCCGCCGACGGCGGCGCGGGCGGTTCCCGGCTATCGGCCGGTGCCCCCGTCAATGCGGGCGTGCTCCAGCCGGAAGTGCAGGTGCGCCTGACACAGGGTGGTAGCTGCAAGGGCCCAGTTGACGTTGACGTTGACGTTGGGGCGGCCCAGCATCTTGCAGTCAGCGCAGAGCGACCCCGGGAGACTCGGCACCTCGTCGATCAGCGCCGTGAGCTCGAGGAACTCGTCCATGCCCAGGCCTCCGCCTTCGCAGAGGTCCCAGAGCTCGGTCAGGCGAAGCTCCTGGCCCAGCCGGCTCTCGGCCTCCCGGTCCACGAAGAGGAGCGACCCTTCGTCGAACATCTCCTCGCCGTCGTGGGTCCAGACGCTCTCGGACCAGTAGCGGGGATACTCCTCGTCCGCGATCAGGCTGCGCCAGAGCTCCTCGGGATCGGAATCGAGCTCCAGCTCCTCAAGGGTGCCCTCGTCCCAGATCTCGTCGAAGTGCTCCATCGTTCCCCCTGCACGGCGTTCCGCATCGCGCGCAACGCCCACTCAATCGGCACGTCAGCGGCGGGGCTGAAGCGAAATCCGGGTTGGAAGGATCTCGAGCGACCACCGGGAGGCCAGCCGGCGCCCGCCCAGGCACGCCACAATCGTCCACTCCCGGGGCGTCCAGGCGAAGACGGCGTCCTGACCGTAGCGGGCACCGAGCGCCAGGATCTCGGCTTCGGGGGCGCCGCGTACGGCCACCCCTTCCTCCCGCCGTCCGGACACCGGATCGAGCCCGACCGCGGTCGCCGACGGCACGCCGAGGGCCAGGAGGTCCGTCTCGAGGGCCGCCTGGCGCACCCGATTGACCTCGCGGCCAGGCCGCTCCGGACCGGGATCCCAGGCCGTCAGGATGTGCACGGTCCGGTCGTCGGGCCACGGCCAGTTCGCCCCTTCGGGTTCGGCTGCGGCGCCGACGCGGAGCGTGCCGACCCCGGTCCACGCCATGTCGACCACCGTGCGCTCGTATGAGGCCCAGGGGTCGTGGCTCGCAGGCGTCACGCCTTGACGCTACGTCCCGACGAATATGGGGGGTGATGCCCGCCGCGCCCCCGCTCTCCACGCTGTTGTCCCAGGCGCTCGTGGCGCACACGATCGAGCTGGACAACGAGGCGGAGCTCCGCCTGCCGCACCGAACGACGCGCCAGGGCGAACCCGGGACGGAGCGCACGGGACCCTGGCTGGTGTCGTTCGCGTTGTGGGCCAACGTGCTGCAGTACCTCGACGACGACGGGACGACCGTGACGGACTTGCGGACGCGGGCCCGCACCGGTCAACTCCTCCTGAACGGGCTGCGCCGTTGGGGGTATGTCAGCCTCACGCCGCCCACGGGCCAACCGCTGCGGAACCCGCCCCAACCGGAAACCATCGTGCGGCCCAGGAAGGCCGTGCTACGGGCGCGGGACGTGTGGGGCGGACTGCCCGGCGTCATCGACGACCGCTGGCGGGAGCGACTGGGGCCGGCCGTCGACCGGCTGGAGCGGGCGTTGCGCAACGTGTTCGACCGGCTGCCCGTCGAACCGCCGGCCTATCTTCCCGTCATCCATCCCACGCAGGGCGGCAAGCTGGAGGAGCCCCGTCGACGCGCAGTCCCGATGGAGCGATCCCCCTCCATCGTGACGCTGTCACCGCTCCTCAGTGGCGTGCTGGTGGCCCTCACGGCGGATGTCGAGTCGGCGGCCCGGATCTCTCTGCCCATCAGCGCCAACACCTTGCGCGTCCTCGACCGTTCGGGCGTCCGGGTGAGCGACCTGCCGCGACGTACCGGCGTGTCGCGGGAAGGGAACGCCATGTGCATCGGATGGCTGGAACGCCACGGCTGCGTGGTCAGGGAACCGGACTCGACGGCGCGCCGAGGCCAGGTCGTCCGTCTCACGTCGAAAGGTGAGACGGCGCAACAGAACGCGCACCGGCAGCTGGGCGTCACCGAGGAATCGTGGCGGACACGCAACGACGGCGGGAACGTTGACGAACTCCGGGCCGCGCTGCTCCGCGTCGTGGGTGACGGGACGTTCGTCACCTCTCCCCTGGCGCCGGGCCTCGTACCCCACCCCGACAACTGGAGGGCGGCGGTGCGTCCTCCCGAGACGCTCCCGCACCATCCGATGGTGCTGCACCGCGGCGGCTATCCCGACGGCAGCTGAGGCGGCCCGGTCGGGCACCGCGGGGGATGTGGCAGTCTTGCTCGGTGCACCCCTTTCGCCGCGCCGATGCGTTGCGACGCCTGGCCGACGAGGAGTTCGACGTGCTGGTGGTCGGCGGCGGGATCACTGGCGTCGGCGTGGCGCTCGATGCCGCCAGCCGCGGCCTGAGGACGGCCCTGGTCGAGAAGGGCGACTTCGCGTCGGGGACGTCGTCGAAGTCGTCCAAGATGATCCACGGCGGCATCCGCTACCTCCAGCAACGAGAGTTCCGCCTGGTCTACGAGAACCTGGCCGAACGGCAGCGCCTGCTCGACAATGCCCCCCACCTGGTCAGCCCACTCCCGTTTCTCATTCCCCTGTTCGGTCGCGACGGCGTCGTCTCCAAGACGGTGGCCCGTTCGTATTCCACGGCGCTGTGGATGTACGACCTCACGGGCGGGTGGCGCATCGGGGAACGGCACCGGGACGTCTCCAAGGACGAGGCGCTGGCCCACCTCCCCACCCTCAACACCGACCACCTGGTGGCCGGCTTCCTCTACTTCGACGCCCGGGCCGACGACGCCCGGCTCACCCTCGCGGTGGCGCGTACGGCGGCCCTCGAATTCGGGGCCGCGATCGCCAACTACACCCCGGTCGTCCGCCTGACCAAGGGCGGGGGCGGGACCGCCAACGGTGCCGTCGTCCGGCCGGTGCCCGACGACGAGACATCGGAGTTCCCCATCCGCGCCCGCGTCGTGGTCAACGCGTCGGGCGTCTGGGCCGACGATGTCCGTACCCTCGACGAGGGCCGGGATCCCCATGCCATCCGGCCGGCCAAGGGCGTCCACGTGACCGTGCCGGCGTCACGGTTGCCGTGCGACATCGCGGCGGTCATCCCCGTCCCCAAGGACAAGCGGTCCATCTTCGTCGTGTCGTGGCCCGAGACGGACCTCGTCTACCTGGGCACGACCGACACCGACTACACGGGCCCGCTCGACGACCCCAGCTGCACGCCCGAGGATGTCGACTACCTGTTGGACGCGGCCAACGCCGTCACCACATCGCGCCTCACCCGGGCCGACGTCACGGGAGTGTGGGCCGGCCTGCGTCCGCTCCTGGCGCCCCCGACCAAGGGCGGTCACGTGTCGGAGCGCACGGCCGACCTCTCACGCCGTCACACGGTCAGCACGTCCAGCGACGGGCTGGTGACGGTCACCGGGGGCAAGCTCACCACGTACCGCAAGATGGCGCAGGACACCGTCGACGTCGTCGTGGCCCGGCTCGGTGAATCACCGCACCGGCGGCGCTGCGTCACCAAGTCCCTGCCGCTCCTGGGTGCCACGACCAGGACCCGCGACCCCGTCACACTGGCCCAGCCGCAGGGGCGGCTCCTGCGCCGTTACGGCACGGCGTCGGGCGACGTGCTGGCCCTGGCCGACGGACGCCCGGCGCTCCTCGAGCCCGTCGTCGCCGGGTTGCCCTACACGGGAGCCGAAGTCCTGTACGCCGCACGCGAGGAGATGGCCGGCACGCTCGACGACGTCCTCTCACGGCGGACCCGCTCCACCATTCAGCGCGCCCAGGACACCGTGGCCGCCGCCGCCGCAGTGGCCGCGCTCATTGCGCCGGACATGGGGTGGAACGAACAGGACGTGCGCGACCAGGTGGCGCGGTTCACCGAGGCGTGCCAGAAGGAACTGCTCACGGCGGGGCTCGACCTCCCGTGACGGAGCCGACCCCGGTCACTCCCATCGACGCCGCCGCGGCCGACGTCACCGATCGCCTCGGGGCACGCATCGTGGAGGTCCCCCCGGCGCTGCTCGAGCGCCTCAGGGACAGCGGCGCGGACGTCGTCCTCGACGACGAGGCCCGGGCCCAGGCCGGGCGGGACTGGTGGCCACTCGCCATCGGCTGGGCGGCCGAGGGCGCCGTCCCGCAACGCCCGGCCGTCGTGGTCCGCCCCAACTCGACCGAAGAGGTCGCCGCCGTGCTGGCGGCGTGCAACGAGGCGACGGTGCCGGTGACGGCGGCCGCCGGCCGGAGCGGTGTCTGCGGGGGATCCATTCCGGTGCACGGGGGCGTCGCGCTGGACCTCACCGTGCTCGACGGTCTCGGCGACGTCGACGAGGTGTCACTGACGGCGGACGTGCGCGCCGGGACCTTCGGCCCCGATCTGGAAGCGGCGCTGGGCGACGTGGGCGACGGGTACACCCTCGGTCACTGGCCCCAGTCCATGGACCTGTCGACGGTGGGCGGCTGGTTGGCCTGCCGCGGGGCGGGGCAGTACTCGACGCGCTACGGGAAAATTGAGGACATGGTCGTCGGCCTCGAGGTGGTGCTGGCCGACGGCCGCGTCGTGCGCACCGAGGGCAAGGGCCCCCGGGCGGCCACCGGGCCCAACCTGACCCAGCTGTTCGTCGGCAGCGAGGGGACCCTCGGCGTCATCACCGAGGCCCGCCTGCGCATCCACCCGCGGCCCACCGCGCAGGAACGACGCGCCTTCGGCTTCACGAGCTTCGCCGCCGGGCTGGAGGCCTGCCGCACGATCCTCCGGCGCGGCGCCACGCCGGCGGTCCTCCGCCTCTACGACGAGACCGAGTCGGAGCGGAACTTCGAGCACGGCGACACCAACGTGCTCATCGTCCTGGACGAGGCCGACCCCGACATCCTCGCCGCGACGCTCCAGATTGTGGACGCGGAGTGTTCGGACGAGGCCGGAGCGCATCCGCTCGACGTCGAGCTGGTCGAGCGGTGGCTGGGCCACCGCAACGACGTCTCCGCGCTCGCACCGCTGTGGCGGGGAGGCATTGTGGTCGACACCGCCGAGGTCTCCGGGCCGTGGTCGGCGCTGCCCGGCCTCTTCGACGACGTCATCGGTGCGCTCAAGGCGATCGACGGAACGCTGGCGGCGTCGGCCCACCAGTCCCACGCCTATCCGGACGGGGCGTGCCTCTACTTCACGTTCGGCGGCCGCGGGCCCGACGGCGACGCCGCCTGGCGCGAGCGCTACTACCGCCAGGCCTGGGACACCGTGACCGACGCCACCATCACGCACGGCGCCGCCATCAGCCACCACCACGGCATCGGGCTCAACCGGTCCCGCTTCCTGCCCCGGGCGTTGGGCTCGGGCTTCGACGTCCTGAGCGGCCTCAAGGCGACCTTCGACCCCAACGGCATCCTCAACCCCGGCAAGTTCGGTCTCGCTTCGCCTTTCGGGCCGGCGCCCTGGGCATGAGCCGCGGTGGCGGGAGCATTCTGGTCGTCGATGTCGGGACCTCGGGCGTGCGCGCCGCCATCGTGCGACCGGACGCCACCGTGGAGCACGAGCACCGGGTCCCCCTCCTGCCCGACTCGCCGGCGCCCGGACTGGTCGAGTTCGACGCCACACGCATGGCCGACGCCGTCCTGCAGGTCGCGGGCGCCGCGCTCGAGGAGGGCGGCCCGGTGGCCGGGGTCGGGATCGCCAACCAACGGGCCTCGAGCATCGTCTGGGAGCGCGCCACGGGGAGGCCACTGGCTCCCGGCATCGGCTGGCAGGACCTGCGCACCGTGGGAACCTGCCTGGTGCTGCAGGCCGAGGGAATCCGCCTGGCGCCCAACGCGTCCGCCACCAAGGTCATGGCCATTCTGGACGAGGTCGATCCCGACCGGGCCCGGGCCGAGCAGGGCGAGCTCTGCTTCGGGACGGTCGACAGTTGGGTGGCGTGGACCCTCGCCGGTGGCGCCGCCGCAGGGCGCGACGCCCTGCATGTGACCGACGCCACCAATGCCGCCGTCACGGCGCTCGTCGATGCCACCGTCAATTGGGACGAGCCGCTCCTGCAGGCATTGCGGATCCCGATGGCGATGCTGCCGGCGGTCGTCGACTCGTCCGGACCCGTCGGGGCCGCGGCCGCCCTGCCCGGGGCGCCGCCCATCTGCGGCATGGCGGGTGACCAGCAGGCCTCCCTCGTGGGCCAGGGTTGCACGCTGCCCGGTCTCGCCAAGGCCACCTTCGGGACCGGCGGCATGCTCGACCAGTGTGTCGGGCCCGCCAGCGCCGCCGGCGCCATGAGCCGGGGGGCGGCCGGCACCTTTCCCATCGTCGCCTTCCGCGTCGAGGGCCGGCCGACCTGGGGCACCGAAGCAGTCATGCTGTCGGCCGGCACGGCGATCGAATGGCTCCGAGACGACCTCGGGATCATCGCCACGTCGCAGGAGTCGGCAACGGTGGCGGCCCAGTGCGCCAACCCGGGTGATGTCTGGTTCGTCCCGGCGCTGCTCGGGTTGGGGACGCCGGTGTGGGACTTCGGCGCCCGCGGCACCCTGGTCGGACTCACTCGGGGATCCGGCCGCCCCGAGATCGTGCGGGCCGTGCTCGAAGGAGTGGCGCACCGGGGAGCCGATCTCGTCGACGCCAGCGAGGGCGACAGCGGCTTCCCCATCGGGTCGCTCCGCATTGACGGCGGCATGACGGACAACGACGTGTTCGTGCAGGCCCTGGCGGACGCCATCGGGCGCCCCGTCGAGATCTCTCCGGTCCTCGAGGCCACGACGCTGGGTGCCGGTCTCCTGGCCGGCTTGGCCGTCGGGACCTATGCCACGACCACCGAGCTCGCCGGGACGTTCACGCCCCGCAAGACGGTGGAGCCGCTGGGCGCCGAGTCCGAGAGGGTCGCCTCGCGCGATCGGTGGCTGGCCGCTCGGGGCAAGGCCGAGGGCACCATTCCAGAGCTCTCGGGGATCTCCTTCTGAGGGGGTTTCCACCCGCCTCAGAAGGAGATCCGCCACCCGAGAGACCCCTTCCCTGCGATCTACCCATGGGCAAGGTACGCCGAGGCGGCGCCGTGCGTTAGGGCCGTCTGGCTCTATTTGCCGTGACTTTCCGGCCTGAAGCGTGCGTCCGGAGCGATGCCGCCGGACGATGCCGATCGCCAACTACAGCGAGTGGGCGATCGCGTCAGACCAACTGCTGCCCTCCTGCAGGAGCGGCCGGAAGCCCATCAGTTGCCGGGGTCTCCCGATGGCCATGACGGCGCGCAAGCGGTCGGCCCGTCCGAAGAGCGCCACGAACTTCCCCTCCTCGGGCGATCCGTCGGCGATGTGGATCTCGTCGCTGCCGCGCGGGCTCCCCAGCACCTGCAGGCGGATGCCGTACTGATCAGACCAGAAGTAGGGCACAGGCGTGAAGGCAGGCGCGGCCGCCCTTCCGGCCAGCAGGCTGCGCGCCGCGGCCACGCCGGCCTCTGCCGCAACCTGCCAGTGCTCAATCCGGATCAGCTCCTCGCCGTCGTCGCGTCGCCACAGCCACCGCGCGATGTCGCCCGCCGCCACAACGCCGTCCGCGGCGAAGAGCCGGTCGTCGCACACGACGCCGTTGTCAACGGTCAGTCCCGAGTCCCCGAGCCAATCGGTCGCCGGGACCACCCCGATCCCCACCACGACGACGTCGGCGGCAAAGGACTCGCCGCCGTCGAGCTCCACGACCAACCCCGTCGACCCCGCCTCCGCCTTCCTGACTTCGTGCACCCCCACCCCGGTGCGCAGATCGACGCCGTGCGACGCGTGCAGCGTCGCGAAATGCGAGCCGATTGTGGTCCCGAGCACGTTGCGGAGCGGGACGTCCAACGCCTCGAGGACGGTCACGCGGCAACCCAGACCGGCGCACGTCGACGCCACTTCGGCCCCGATGAACCCGGCGCCGATGACGACGACCCGCGCCGCCTCCACCGCGGTGACGGCGGCGCGGAGCGCCAGGGAGTCGTCGAGGGTACGCAGCGTGAACAGGCCGTCGCGCTGGCGCAGTTCCTCGGTTCCGGGCAAGGGCCGTGGGCGCGCGCCGGTGGCGATGACGATGGCGTCGCCTTCCAGCACGGCGCCGTCGTCGAGCTCGACCTTCCTCGTCTCGGCATCGAGACGGACGGCACGGCGGCCGAGCACCTCGTGCACGCGGTGCTCGCTCGAACGTCGCTTGTCCGCCAGCACCGCCTTCTCGGGGGGCCACGTCCCGGCCAGCACCTGCTTGGAAAGGGGCGGTCGGTCGTAGGGCAGGTGACGCTCCTCGCCGACCAGGGAGATGGAGCCGTCGAAGCCCTCCGCCCGGAGGGTCTCCACCGCGCGCCACCCGGCCAGAGACGCTCCCACGACCACGACGGTGCGGTCCGCGGTGAGTTCCTCGCCGGGACTCATGAGCCGAACATCGCCATCCACTCCTGGGCTGAGCGCGGCCTGAAGACGTAGTTCCACTTCCGCGTCTCCCCCATGCTCTGCGACGGGTCCTGCGAGTAGAGGTGGCCGGGGAACAGGATCGCCTCGTCGGGGACTCGGGCCAGACGGGTGTGGATGGACTCGTACATCGCCAGCGGGTCCGAGCCCGGGAAGTCCGTCCGCCCGCAGCCCTCGAGGAAGAGCGTGTCGCCGGCGACGAGGCGGCCGTCGACGAGGAAGCACTGGCTGCCCGGCGTGTGCCCGGGCGTGTGGATCATCTCCACCGCCACCTGGCCGACCTGCACCACGTCACCGCTGTGGTGCGCCACGAGGTCGGCCCCACCGACACCGGTGGTGCGCTCCACCCAGGGAACTTCCTCGGCCTGGACGTGGATCGGGACCTGCACCTTTTCGAGCAGGGTGCTGATCCCCTCGAGCGACCACCCCCCCATCTGCCCGCCGAGATGATCCGGATGGAAGTGGGTGCCCAGGACGCCGGTCAAGCGCATGTCATCCGCCGCCAGAATGTCGAGCAGGTCCTGCACCGCGTAGGCGGGGTCGACCGCCATGGCCTCGCCGGTCCCGCGGTCGCCGATGAGGTAGACGAAGTTGACCATTTGGCGGGCCATCATGTCGCCCTGGGCGAAGTCGCGACCGGACAGCAGCTGCCGGAAATAGAGGCGGTCCTCCGAGCCGTCAGGCATCGTCGTTCCCTCCTGCGTCGGCGGCTACGTTGCCGGCCAGGGCGTCGAGCCGGGGCACCAGTTCCTCGACCTGAGCCTGGGTCCGGCGCAGGCGCTGGTCGAGCTCGTCGATGAGGGCTGTCGCCCGTTCCAGCCGGCCGACGAGCACGTCGACGTCCACCTCACGTTGCTCGAAGAAGTTCACGATGGCATCGAGCTCACGGCTCGCCTCCGTGAAACTCAGCTGCTGCACCGGGACGGATTCGTCCGGGACGGTCATGCGCCTCCTCCTGTTCTCTCTTCTGGCCACCGCCGTCGGGCCGGCGGTGATCCGCCGTCTGGACAGCCTGCACGCGGCTGTGCACCGTACCGTCGGCCAAACGGGTCACGATCTCCTGGTCTTGGGCCAGCCCGGCGGCGCTGCGCACCAGCCGACCGTCGGGCGTGAGGGTCAGGCTGTAGCCACGCTCGAGCTGACGGTCCACGTCGTACGCAGCCAGCAGCCGGCGCCACGACTGCACCCGCTCGTCCTGCCGCCCGACGTGGCCGAGGCTCATGGGCCCGAGCCGCGCCGCGTGGGCGCGCAGCCGCGCCGCGCTCCACACCAGCCGCTCCGGTGCCGCCCGCCCGAGGGAGGATCCTTTGCGGGCCAGCCGTTCCCGATGGACCCGGAGCTGCTGGCGCGCCGCCGCCGTCAGACGACTGCGGGCCTGGGTGTCGCGGGCCTGCGCGTCGGCGAGGTAGGTGGGGACGCGACGGGCCAACAGCGCGGCCGGCTCCGCCACGTGGTCCGTCCACCACTGCCGGGTGACCTCCACGATCTGCTGTCCGCACTCGGTCGGCGTGATGCAGACGCGCGCGGCGACGATGTCGGCCACCGTCTCGTCCCCGGTGTGCCCGATGCCGGTGAAGACCGGTTTGGCCGCAGTCGCCACCGCACGGGCCACCGCCTCGGACTCGAAGGCGGCCAGATCGGCCCGCGCTCCCCCACCGCGGACGACGGCGATGACATCGCAGTCGCTCCGGCTGAGTGCCGTCAGCGCCCGGGCGATGGACGCCGGCGCGCCCAGTCCCTGCACGCGGACCGGGACGTGCGAGACGCGGAAGCCGAACCCCGACCCCGTGAGCTGACCGAGGAAGTCGCGGCAGCCCTCCGTGCCCGGGCTGGCGACGAGCCCCACGTGCAGCGCCACCGCCGGCAGGGGCAGGGCGGTGTTGCGCCGCAGCAGGCCCTCGGACTCGAGCGTGTGGAGCAGCTGCGCCCGTTGGGCGGCGAGGCGCCCGAGCAGGGCGGTGACGTCGACTTCGGCCAGGACGAGGCTGATTTCGCCCTTCGCCCGGTAGAGGTCGAGCGAGCCGCGCAGGACCACCACCATGCCCTCGGTGAGCTCGATGCCCTGCTTGGCCAGGCCATGTCGCAGAGGGGCCCACGAGCTGCGCCAGCACTTCACGTTGAGCGTGGGCACGCCGCCCCGGGAACGATCGCGCCGACCCCCCTCTTCCTCGGGGTCGACCAGGCTCATATAGAGGTGGCCCGAACGATGATCGGACACGTGCTGGATTTCGCCGCGGACCCAGAGGTGGCGATTGCGGGGAAAGGCCGCGTTCAGGGCGCCTTCGACCTGCTGGTAGACGCCGCCGATGGAGTGAACCCCCCGGCGGTCCTCCGACTCCTCGCCGACGGACGCAGTCCGGTGGTCCGAGGTGGCGTCCTCGGGCGGAGCCTCGGGATCGAAGAGCTGACGGGGGCCGCCTGACACTGGGGACACCCTACCGACGCCCTGTGCTCCACCTCGCAATGGGACGATCGATGAGACCGAAACAGCTGCCATGCGGCGGGCGCGACCGGGCTGTCCAGGGTCGCAGTTATGGTCGGGTACCCCAACACCCGCCCGACGCCCATAGGCGGCAAGGAGAATCACTCGGCCGATGTTCGTCACAAACCACGTGCTCTCGGGTGTGGTCATCGGTCGGGTGCTCGAGCGACACCCGGTGGCGGCGTTCGTCGTTGGCGTGGGCTCTCACCTCGCACTGGACATGATTCCGCATTGGGGGTGTGACTTGAAGCAGGAGCCCAACAAAGAGTTATTCCTCCGTTACGCGAAGCGAGACGGTCTGCTGGGTCTTGTTACCGCTGTATCGGCAGCGGGAGCGGTAGGTCGACAGGCCCGCCCGGCCACGCTCGCCGCCGTCACAGGCGCCGTCCTGCTCGATCTGGACAAACCGTTCCTGCACTTCTGGGGTCGGAACCCGTTCCCTGAGTGGGTCCAGCGCATCCATGGAGGGATCCAGAACGAGTCACCCGAGGGCTTGCCGAACGAGATGACCTTCGGGGTCCTGTGCGCGGTCGCAGACCTAGCGATTATCGGTCGTGCGCGCCGCCGCCGCGCCCGAACGATTCCCGCGCCGCGTCTCGATGCCGCCCCAGTCGTCTTCGTTTAATCGTCCGGTATCGGCCATCTCCCAGGTGCCCCTCTACGGCAATAGGTCGGGGATGGCACCTGAACCATTCCGTGTCAGAATCGTGGCTGACGGTGAGTCGGCCAGGTGGCCGCGGCACGGGCCGCACAGCGGGATCGTGTCGAGGAAGGTCGGGACTCCACAGAGCAGGGTGCTGGCTAACGGCCAGTCGGGGCGACCCGCAGGACAGTGCCACAGAAAGGAAACCGCCGATGGCGGGCCTCCGGGTCCGCTCAGGTAAGGGTGAAACGGTGCGGTAAGAGCGCACCAGCATCGAGGGTGACCTCGGTGGCTCGGTAAACCCCACCCGGAGCAAGGCCAAGTGTGGGAAATGGGCTGCTCGCCCGCCTCCCGAGAGGGAGGGTTCCCCAGGTAGGCCGCTCAGATGGATGGCCACCCACGACCCTTCGGGGTCTGGACAGAATCCCGCCTACAGGCCGGCTCACCGTCAACCGCTGGTGACCTGGGCAAATGAGTTCAGGCCGACGTCTCGGTCCTCAGATCGTCGTCACGACACCCAGACACAGCCTTGCTGAAGGCGGCCTCGACTGCAGTCCTCGTCGTGTTCTCAGAGTCCGGCCACAGATGCGAGTAGGTGTCCAGCGTCTCAACGAGGGATGCCTGTCCGAGCCTGCTCTGCACGGTCTTGACGTTCTCGCCGGCGCCGATCAGGAGGCTGGCGTAGTAGTGCCTCAAGTCGTGGAACACCGTGCCAGCGGGACACCTGGCAGCCGCAACAGCGGTCCTCGGTGGGTGGTCAGCTTGTCCAAGAGACCCGGGTCGGCGGTGAGGAGGTTGAGCCGCACGTGCTCCATCGCATCCCAGCACGCGCCGTCATCACGCGACCGCGTGGAAGACCGTGGCCAGTGCGTTCTTACGAGATCGCGTGGGGTGCCTCCAGCGGTGCTCGGCCGTGCTCACGCGATGGCGAACATCTTGCTGCAGACGACGATCGTGGACATCCCCGACGACTGGAACGTCGGGCGGTTCTCCCTCCTCGCCGACGAGATGGCACGCGCTGGCCACAAGGTGCCGGCCCGCAACCGCGATGAAGCGACCGACGACTCGGTGCTGAGCGTGCTTGACGCGCTCGACTACGACCAGCTCTGGCTGATGGCCGTCGGTACCGGCCACGGGCTCTCGCCCGGCGACTCGGCGCGGATCTTGCGCTTCCGCGAGCGCGGTGGTGGGTTGCTGACAGCGCGCGACCACGAGGACCTCGGCTCCTGTCTCGTCTGCCTCGGTTCGATCGGCCAGCTCAACCACTTCCACAACCAGAATCCCGAGCCGCACGCCCGTCGTGACGATCAGGACAACCCGAACATCTCGTGGCCGAACTACCACTCGGGAGCGAACGGCGAGTACCAGCCGGTCATGGCAGACGAACCGGCGCACGAGCTGCTCCGGACGGACCGGAACCCCAGCGGCCGCATCGAATGGTTCCCGGCCCACCCCCACGAGAGTACGGTGTCGGCACCGCCGGAGTACGACTTCGCGCAGGTCGTCGGCCGGGGTCGCAGCACGGTCAGCGGCCGTACGTTCAACCTGGCGGTCGCCCTCGACGGCGAGACGATGGCCGGCGGCGGCCCCGCGGGCGTGGGGTGGGACTTGGAAGCGAAAGGTGCGCACGTAATACCCCCGAAACACGCCTAAATGCGACTGCTACTTTGACAATTGACCAGGTCGGGTCCGTTCCAATATCGTGCCTGGAAATCTTCTTCTCCCAGCGATCGTCGATCGCAGTCGATCGCGAAGGCTCTCTTGTCCTTGTCACATCCATTGCTGTCCGTTGGCATCGCCGCATTTCTTGTTGCGGCGATTCTGCTTTTCCTGATGTCGTTGACTACTTGGGTCTGGATGCTGCACGCATGGTCTTCACCAAGGACACACCGTCGGACCGGAGGCAACCTACAGCTCAACCAGCACGAACCATGCTTCACGTTCTCCTTGATCGTCCCAGCTCGCCATGAAGAGTTGGTCTTGGCGGCCACTCTCGATCAACTGGCGACTCTGAATCATCCGTGGTTCGAGGTCCTTGTTGTGGTGGGAGATGATGATCCTGCAACCCGCAATGTTGCAGAGGAAGCGGCCCGGCGCCACGCGGACCGCGTCCGGGTTGTCATCGACGCCTCAGTGCCCAAAAACAAGCCCAACGCTCTCAACGCCGGCCTGAGGTACTGCAACAATGAAGTCGTTGGAGTCTTTGACGCCGAGGATGAAGTCAGTCGAGACGTTCTGATACAGGCCGACGCTCTCCTCGAACGCACGGGCGCTGACGTGGCCCAGGGTGGAGTCCAATTGGTCACGCTACGAAACTCATGGTTTTCGTTGCGCAACTGCCTTGAGTACTACTTTTGGTTCAGGAGCAGACTGCACGCTCACGCCGAATGTGGGTTTGCTCCGCTTGGCGGAAACACGGTGTTTTTCAAACGGGACGCGTTGAAGCTGAGTGGTGGATGGGACGGTTCGTGTCTCGTCGAAGACTGCGAGATTGGCATTCGCCTCAGCGCACTTGGGGCCCGAGTAGCAGTTTGGTACGACCCTCGAACAGCGACAAGGGAGGAAACGCCAAGGAAGCTGCGCTCATTCGTCAAACAGCGGACACGTTGGAATCAGGGATACCTCCAAGTCCTGCGTAGGCGCCATTGGAAGAAGCTTCCAACGCGTCGACAGAGGACGTTGGCACAGTTCGTTCTGGTATTCCCGCTCGTCCAGGCTGCGACCGGTCTGCTAATTCCTGCTGCGATCGTGATCCTCATTGTTGGCGACCTCCCATTGTTGGTCACTCTCGTCGCGTTCGCTCCTCTTTTAATGATGCTGGGTCTGATGGCGACCGAGATCGTCGGACTCGCGGAGTTGTCGCGATCGTTCAAACTCCGTGTCCGCCCACTTGACTACTTGGTCCTAGTGGTATCGCTTATCCCATACCAACTCGTCTTGGCATTCGCCGGCATTCGGGCAGCGTGGAGAGAAATGCTCAGCCATCGTGAATGGGAAAAGACGGACCATGTTGGGATGCACCGAGATCGAGTGACAGTTCCCGCAGGAGAGATTTGAGTGGCGGTACTGGAGACTCCAACTGGAGTCGAAACCGTATCTTCTCCAGACCCCGCGCCGGTTTTAGAACCGTCTACTCCGCCGGATCGATCTGCCCCTTCACCTCGCCACCAGCGTCGACCGCGCCACCAAGTAACAACACCGACACACTCATCACTTCGTTTCGCTCCGCCCATCGCAGTTCTCGCCGTGGTGGGAACAGTTCATGCCATTGGAATGGGCGTCTGGCCAAGCTTCGGCAATGATGATGAAGGCACCTATATGGCGCGTGCCTGGGCCGTACAAACGGGACTGGGCGCACATGGTGGCCCTGCTCCGTACACGTACTGGTACGACCATCCACCATTCGGTTGGATCCAACTCACATTGTGGACCTCGCTGACACACACATTTAGGGCCGGAACCATCGCGGTCGCCTCGGGCCGCGGAGACATGCTCATCTACACCCTGGTGAGCACGGCACTCCTGTATGTATTGCTGCGCAGACTGGGCTGCTCTACTGCCGCGGGAATTGGAGCAATGCTCCTCTTTGGGCTCAGTCCACTCTCGGTACAGAACTTGCGATTGGTGATGCTCGATACGATCGGGCTTCCCTGGATCATTGCGGCGTTTGTCTTGGCTCTTTCTCCCCGGCGCCGGCTTTGGGCATTCGCAGCGAGTGGTCTTGCATTTGCGGGAGCAGTCCTAACCAAAGAGACCTTTCTGCTACTACTGCCCGCTCTCGTATGGCAGGTCTGGCAACGATCAAGGGGTCCGACGCGACGCATGTGTGTCGTCGTTTTCTCGGCATGCGCGGCGGCCACGATTCTCTACTATCCCCTCTACGCCTTCCTGAAGGGCGAACTATTCCCGGGCAAAGGGCACGTGAGCCTCATCGGGGGCATCGAATGGCAGCTCTCAAGCCGTCTCGGAAGTGGGAGTGTTTTGGATGCCGGTAGTGCAGCCAACCTAAAGCTAGTTGGATGGCTGCACGTCGATCCTTGGTTGCTCGGACTCGGCCTGTGCGGACTTCCCGTGGCGATACTTGTCAGGCGGACTCGGCCTGTCGCGTTGGCCTATCTGATTTTTCTGCTCTCGTTACTCCGTCATGGATATCTTCCCGACACTTTCATAACAGGCGCGCTTCCATTTGCTGCTGTCGTTGCGGCCAGTGCAGCCGACATAATCTGGCGCCGCGGTCCAGCGTTCAATATCCACCCCCGGAGGCTGCTTGCCCGAAGCCCAGCTCGGCATGGAGCGACTCGATCGATTCCAATATCGAAGATGTTGCTAGTAACCGCTTTGGTCGCCATCGGAGTGATGATTGCCCCTCGGTGGGCGAGCGCAGACCGCCAGGCGATGTCCACTAATGACATCGTGGCCTATAGCGCCGCTGAACAGTGGATCACGAAGCATGTTCCCCGATCGGATCCTGTTCTCGTCGACGACGACTTGTGGATCGATCTGGTCGACGATGGATACCAGCCGAACAGAGTGGTTTGGTACGAGGAGCTCGACCAAGATCCGGAAGTAACGGCAAGGTTTCCCGAGGGCTGGAAAGACTTCAATTACGTCGTGGTGTCCCACCACCTTCGAGTGACGATCACAGCGAGGTTCACACAGCTGACTGACGCGCTGCGGCATTCGATTGAGATCGCGCGTTTTGGATCAGCAACGACCTGGGAATCTATCTACAAGATTGAGCCCAACTACTCGGGGCCAGCACCGTGGTGGCTTCCTGGCTACGGCACTGGAGTGCCCCCCATAAGTGGTCCCGATAAGGGTGAGCGCTATTAGTCCTCATGCGAGACTCCGGCAGCCCCCTCGCTCCTCGAACTCAAAACGTCGACCCAGTCACCTTCCTTAGTCGCGAGAGTCGCGAGCGAAGAGAACCCTGAGGTGCGCCTGGATCACCAGTCCGAAGGCCGTAGGTTCGCCGGCGTAGGAGCTGATGAGCGAAGGATCGCCGACGCAGCTGGCCACGTTCCACGACCAAGCGAGATAGGACACGCTGTGCTTGTCAGCCCAATCCATGAACTGCTGAGAAAATCCGCCGGAGCAATCGTTTTCACCCAATTCGTCAGCCACAACTGGAATCCGCTCGGTAACCGGCGCAACTAGGTTGTTCCAACATCGCTCCGACGCGCATGAGGTGAAGTTGTAAACGTGAAAGCCAGCGATCAACTGGTGATCCGGATCGTCGGGTCTGTAGGCGAGCCATCTGGTGAGATCGGCCCCCGAATTAAGACCTGAGGCGATCACAGGCTGTGTCGCCCCTGCTGCTCTGACAGCGTCGACCAGTTGCTGCATTCCAGCGGCATGCCACCCGTCAGGGGTGGTGCAGCCGTTTCTCCAGCATCTCCACGAGATTCCGTTCGGCTCGTTATAGAGATCAAAGATGACGGCGGGATCTGCTCGGAAGCTGTGGGCTACAGAACTCCAGAAACTAAGCGAGTGGTTGCTGTCGGCCATGTCTTGCTGACCGGTCGCTAGCTCCGAGCCGGGGTCGCTCCAATGAAGGTCAAGGATGACGGCCAGTCCGAACCTCCGGAGATTGGTTACGTAAGACGAAATGGCGGACCGGTAACTCTGCCCACCGTACAGGGCTGAGACGCCGTTGATCCCCAACCAGCAGTCTTCATTTAGTGGTATCCGAACCGAGTTGATGTGCCACGACACCATCGCCGCAACCGACGCCATATCGGTGGGCCCGTCAAATACTCCCCATCCCTGAACGCATGGATACTGTGCCCCAGATCGATTCACCCCGAGAAGCCGAACCGGCCTACCATCCGCTCCCACTAGCTCGTTGCCCTCTACATGAACGGCGCGGATTGGCGTTCGCGTGACAACGGTCGGCGTTCGCGTGACAACCGAGTCAAGACCCTTGTTCGCCGGGCCACGGTGCGCGGCCTGCAACGGGCGCACAGCGGTAATCATCGTCGCTGTGAACAGCAGTCCGGCCAACGCGATGAGGATTCTCCGGACAGTATTCAACTGGGTGATTGACACCGAACTTCGACCTTTTGCGTCGCCGGACGGTACAGCGGGCTCACGGCGGTGTCAACGGCTTGTTCCAGTGATCGGTCGACCGTTCCGTATGCCGCGACCCGCCTTGCGGAGGTCGGTGGGGTCGCGGACATCTCCCTTACCGCACCGCCGGCGGACCCAGTGCAAGCGCCCCTGAAAGGCGCGGGCGCGGCCAACACCCTGTTCGAGCTATGGACCTCCGGCCGCGGCGAGGTCGGACAGGTGGCGGGCGAAGGCAGCACCCTCGGGAGCGAAGGGGTTTGGCGTCCCGTCCCAACTCGCGAGCAGGTTTAAGTTGTTGCTGCCCCCGCTTTCGCCTGTCCCGACGACACAGTTGGTGGGGTCTTGCGGGCCGGGGGGCTCCCAGGACCAAGCCAGGTAGGAGACGTCGTAGTCGTCAGCCCACTCCATGAAGGTGTTAATGAAGTTCGCCGAGCAATCGGACTCGCCGATCTCCCCAGCGACCACGGGAAAGCGCTCGGCGACAGGGGCCACGTCTGCGTCCCAACAGTCCACCTTCGCGCACCCAGTCCAGTTGTAGGTGTGGAAGCTGGCGATGACCTGGTGGTCGGGGTCGCCGGGCTTGTACGCCAACCACTGGCAGGTGCCCCCGTTGCCGCCGGCGTCGTTGATGCCGCAGGGATCGCCGGACCAGTCGAGTCCCCCGATCATTAATGGCTGGTCTGCGCCGGTCTCGCGGACCGCGTCGACCAACTCCTGCATGCCTGCCGTCTCATACGTCACCGGGGCGCACCCGCCGGACGGACATGGCGCAAAGGAAGTCAAACAGCCATTGAGCCAGCAAGCCCAGTCGGTAACGGAGGGAGCACCCTGCCCGATCATGGGCTCGTTGAAGAGATCGAAGATAACCGACGGATCACCTGCGAACCGTGCCGCGACTTGGGACCAGAAGTTGATCGAGTGGTCGGCGTCCGCCATCGGCCACTGCTCGGTGGCCGGTTCGCTGCCAGGGGCGGACCAGTGGAGATCCAAGATGACCACCAGCCCGGCAAGGTTCAGATCCGAGACCCATCGCTCGATCATCGCCTGGTAGGGAGCACCGGAGTACTGGGCCGGGGCTCCGTTGATTCCCAGCCAACAGTCCTCGTTCAGGGGAACCCGAACGGCGTTTGCGTGCCAGGAGGCGATGGCGCCGGCTTCGGCGCTGTCTGACGGTCCATATGAGTAGCCGCCATCTTGGATGCAGGCGTCCTCGGTGCCCGACGCGTCCACTCCCACCAGCCGCAACGGCGTTCCGGCCGCCGCGTCGACGAGTGCGTTCCCGACCACGCATGGAATGGGGGCGGCGTCACCAGCCGGCCGGGGCCCATGGATGCAACTCGCGCCGAACGGCGTCGATGGGGTCGAGGTGCCCGGCGCAGCGCCGCCCCCGGTTGGTCCGAATTCCGCCCACTGTCCGTCCTCGGAGACAACGGCGTACCCAGAGCTGTTAGTGACCAGGCTGACCGCGTCGGGACCGTCCTGGCCGGCGGCCGACCCGTAGAACTGGGCGTCGCCGTAGGTGAAGATCCCGCCGTCGGAGGCCACCAGCCAGTACCCGTCGCCGCCGGGCGTGGCCGCCATCCCGACCACGGGCTGGTTCAAGTGGATGCCGCCCGCCGACCCGTAGAACTGGGCGTCCCCGAAGCTGAAGATGCCGCCGTCGGAGGCCACCAGCCAGTACCCGTCGCGGTCGGGCGTGGGCGCCATCCCGACGATCGGCCTGTTGAGGCGTAGTGAGCCAGTCGACCCGTCGAACTGGGCGTCCCCGAAGCTGAAGATGCCGCCGTCGGAGGCCACCAGCCAGTACCCGTCGCCGTCGGGCGTGGGCGCCATCCCGACGATCGGCCTGTTGAGGCGCAGTGAGCCGGTCGACCCGTAGAACTGGGCGTCCCCGAAGCTGAAGATGCCGCCGTCGGAGGCCACCAGCCAGTACCCGTCACCGTCGGGCGTGGGCGCCATCCCGACCACGGGATGATTTAGGTGGATGCCGCTCGCCGACCCGTAGGAGACGGCGCCGCCGACTGCGGCGATCGCGCCGGCGTCGTTCACCGACCACCCACCGCCGGTAGCGTCAGCGGCAGCGGCGACCGTCCCCGGCGTCCCGCCGTAAAACGACTGGTCGGAATGTGCCGAACGGATATTGGGATCCGTCGCCGCGGCGGAGGTGGACCCGCGAGTCGAGGCCGCACCGTCGACGAGAACCGCCAGGACCGAGAGGATCAGGACCGATATCAGGAACGGCTCCGTCCACCGGATGGCGGCCCGGGTCGACGGGAGCTCACGCGTCCAGGCCACTAATGCCTCAAAGGTCTGGCTACTCGACTCCAACCTCGACCTGACACGACATGGCCTGCACCCCCTCAATCTCGGCGTACCGCCGGAAATCTTGAGGAGACACGCCGGCCCACCGCCACCACCCGATGTCCGACCCGCAGCACGCATCGCCCCGCCGCCGGCCACCGGCCCCCGCGATGCATCACCGCCGGCCCGGGTGCTAGCACGAGGGGCA
>CAVUKH010000010.1:0-46807 GCA_963742035.1 uncultured Acidimicrobiaceae bacterium | reverse complement strand
GCCTAAGGCAGCCAATCACGAAGGCGGTTGATCCGCGGTCGGTCTCTCTGCGGGGCGCCGGTCGACAGAACTCCCGTTAGGGCCTTCCCGCAGCGATCCAGCTCTTGACCCTGGCGTCACTGATCCGACGAGCGGTCGGCATGCTGGCCCAAGTGCGAAATCGAGTCTTCTCACTGCTGTTCAGCTGGGAATACATCGTCTCCTTGGCAGGAGGACCCGCCGTACGGAGTGGACGGACACGGCCTCCGCCGGTGTCTCGCCCCTTCGAGATGTAGAGCTTGATCGCCTCACGAAGTTTGGACGCGTTGGCGGCGTTCAGATCGATTTCGTAAGACTTGCCATCGAGGCCAAAGTGAACCGTCTCCTCGGCGTCGCTGCCGTCGAGGTCGTCGGTGAGCTTCACAATCACGGTTTTCGCCATAGACAAAGGGTGCCAGAGCCCTCGTCGGCCGACAAAGCAGCGGTCAGAGGCGACGAGAGCCGCCGTGCACGTTGCGGGCACACCACCCACGAGCTTGGCCCCACGGAACCGAGCGCCACCCTGGCAGGGGCACCAGACCCGCTCAACCCTGGACTTCGTGGTGTCCGCAGGCATTGACCAAACTTCGATTTTCCCGGCGCGGCGGGTTCGACCCCCCCAGGTGGATCCAACGCACGGCCCAAGGAAGCCGAGGAGGTGGCGGCAACTCTCACCCAGACCCGGTCACTCAGCCATCAGAATGGCCGGGTGCCCCGTCGAAACAACACCCGTAAGGCTCAAACGAAGAAGTCCGATGACAGCCCCGGCACTGCCCGTTTGGGAGAACACTGGCGGGCTGATGGTCTCCCGAAAACCGCTTACCCGAGCCAGACTGACGCACTGACCGTCGCGCTGATCCGGCGACAGGAATCCGGAGTGGCGCTGAACGTCTATCAGTGCGACGTCTGCGCCGCTTGGCACATGGGCAAGCCGCGGGGAAACTTCTCAGCTGGGGCTGGGAAATGAACTCCTTCCCGAGATAGCCGGAAAGCTGCGCCGGCCCGAGCTGGTGCTCAGCGCGCCGGTTCGACCGAGACAGGACGATGCGGGCAGCGAAGTGTTTATCGGCCGGTGTCCCCCAAGGTTCCTGTTCTTTCATGCGCTCCATGGTCAACCCGATAGGCGGAGTCGAAGCGAGCCTCCGAACCGCCGGCTGCCACGTCGGGCTCACGTCAAGGCCGGCGTTTGGAGTCCGACGATTCGTGGCCGATCACAGCGTTCCTCCCCGGTGATCCCAGCCTGCGATGGCCATGTGGTCGCAGAGGCCGTGAGGCGGCTACGACGAGTTGTCACTCATGGTCGAGTACATCGCACTCGTCATTGCATCCAATGCTCCGCCCGCTGCGTCCCTTGCCATGCCGCAAACCGACGCGACACGACTTGCATTGCGCAACTGACTCGTAGCCACACCCAAGCGGTGCTCGCACTGGCCAACGCCTCCTCCACCTCGAGTCCAGAGACGGGCAGCACTTCCGCACGACGTCGGAATGAATCCGGAACAATGAGCATTTCCCTCGTCCACCAGATCGTCTGCAACCGCATCACGACCGGATAACAACGGAAACACAATTCTGTTGCTCCATCCTCTTGGTGGGTTCGGACCGGCTGACGATCAGCCGACAAGTGACTACGTCTCATCAATCATTTCGACGCGCTGTTTTGTTCTCTCAGGGGAACAAGTAGGGTTTCAACTGGTCGATGAGGCGGAGGCGGTCCGCTCATTGGAGTGATCTTGGCGACTTGGCGATTGCGATTTGAAGATCGGCACTCTCTGCGTTGGGACGTGCGCGCCCGGAGCCAAGGTTCGATGGCGGACACGGGGCCGCAGCGATGACCCGTCGGCACTGGGTACACCCCATCGCCGCCGCGCGGCGGGCAACTCGCCGACGTATCGAAGGTGACGACGAGGCGGGGTTCACGCTGATTGAGTTGATCGTCACGATCGCCATCCTGCCGATCGTCGTCGGGGGAATATCGGTCGCGCTCATCTCCGTCTTTTCCCTACAGGGGAGCGTCACCAATCGGATCAGCGACTCGAACGATTCACTCGTCGCTTCGGTGTACTTCAATCGCGACGTCCAGAGCGCGGAGCAAATGACGACTTCGCCCACCGTCGCTTGCGGACCGACTCCGGCGCCGACGAACCCGGCGCAGACGCAGCTCCTGGGCCTGGAGTGGGGCGCGAACACTTCCGCACCGGGTGGATACGACTCGGTGGTCTCCTACGTCAGTGTGCCGGAGGTCAACACTCAGACGAATGCGACGACCTACAAGATGCTGCGTCAAGTATGCAGCTACGCTGCCGGATCGACCCTCAACCTCACGTCAACGATCACAGTCGCGAATGACATCGGGAGCGCGCCGACACTAACGATCACCGGCGCCAACAACGCGAACGTCACGAGCTCTTTCGCGCCGAGCGCCACCAACCCATCCGGTTGGAAGTCGGCGCAGGGAGTGACCGGCGTCACCTTCCAGATCACCGAACCCGGCAGCCAATACTCCTACTCACTGACGGGACTCCCGGGCGAATCCACGTCCCAGAGCTCCGCGTCGAACTTGACGAATCCCACTGGACCCGGATGCAGCTTTGCAACGACGGGCTTCTACGCGAACAAGCTCTGCTTCGCGGACTTCACCGGGGTGACGAATCCTCCCCTCCAGTCCTCGGGAAAGTGTCAGACGGTCACGCGGCCGATCGCCAATACGCCCTACTCACTGACCTTCTGCATCAGCGTCAGTCAGAACAATGTGGTGCCGGCGCCCATTCCGACGTACTACAGCCCGCAGGGCGACGACAGCGAAGCGTTCCTGGGCAACAACGGTTTCTACACGGGCATCGCCGGCAACCCGGCCCTTTACCAGACCTCCGGCGGGGTCACCACGGTCTACATCACGAACGTCCAAGTGCTCGACGCCGCCGGTGAGCCGGCGACCGGTTGGACGCTCGTGACCGGTGACGCTGAATCGACCGACACCGGTGAGTGGATGGCCTTCCAGTCCAACCTCAACTGGTCAGTGCTCCCGAACAATGGCGTTGCTGCAAACCCCTGGGGAAACGCCTGCTACGACACGAATTACGGCGGCACGAACGGTGCCCTCGCCTACACAGGACCGTACCCGGCCAGCGACGCGACGGTCGCGGCCGACACCGCCCCGCTCTCGGTCAATGCCACGACCTTCGCGACTGGGGTTTCATCAATCCTCTGTGCTTCGAGCATTCAGTTGAACAAGACCGGGACCATGATGCTCCAGGCCCAGGAACCGACCGGTTCATCCGCGGCACAGACGTTGACCGTCTCCATGCGGGGTGCCGGGCTCGAGGCAATGTTCCTAGGGGTGCTCGTATGAGTCGAAAGCGCTGGATCGACGCACATGAGTCTGAGACAGAGGAGCGCCGACACGACGAGCGCGGCGACACGCTCATTGAGGTTCTGCTCGCCATTGTCATCCTCGGGATCGCGGGCGTCGCTCTCCTCACTGCGTTTGCGACTGCAATCACTGCGTCGTCAGAACATCGACACCTGGCCGCCCTCGATTCTTCAGTGCGAGGGGTGTCTGATCAGGCAATCGCCCAGGTGCAAGAGGCAGGCAACAACGCATTCGGTCCAAGCAATTGCACCAACAATCAGGGTACGAGTTACAAACCAACCTGGAACCTGACCGGATCGTTCACCGTCACCAGCTACACGGTCACATACTGGAACGGCTCAAGCTTCGTCCCTGCGGCGGCGTTGACCAACTGCACGGGCTATGAGCCACAGCTGTGGACGATCACGATCGGATCGGGTAGCTACAGCACTACGGTCAGTACGGTCATTTACGATCCTCAGGCTCCGCCGGTAAGCGGTGGATCCACTCCCTACCAACTGGTGTTCCTGCAGCCGGTGAGCACCGGAACGGGGACGGTCAATGCGGCGGTCAGCCCACAACCGATCGTGGCGGTGGAAGACCAGGCTGGCAACATCGTCTACAGCGATGCTTCATCCGTCACGCTGACCGCATCGGGTGGTTCAGGCAGTCTCTCGAACAATTGCTCTGGAGTCGAGAACGAGGGCATCGTCTCGTTCAGCGGCTGCAGCTTCAGTGCGACGGGTACCTACTCCCTGACGGCGTCGGATTCGAATGCCGCCCTCCACCAAGCGACCGGAGCTTCGTACTCGATCACGGCCGCCCCTCCGGCCAAGCTTGTCTTCACCACGGCGACGCTGGTCCAGGGCGCGTCCACGAACGCTGGCACGACCAAGGTCACGGTTCAAGAGCAGGATGCCTTCAATAACCCTGACCCGGGCGCGCTCACGGTGAATCTGACGTCGAGTTCGAGCACGGGTTTCTTCACGCTCACCTCTGGCGGCGCACCTGGGACCGGCGTGAATTCGGTCGCCATCCCCGCCGGACAGTCTTCAGTCTCCTTCTATTACGGGGACACGACCGCCGGTTCGCCCACGTTCTCGGCGGCCTCCTCGGGACTGCAGACTGCGATGCAGGGCGAAACGATAAACCCTGCAACGGCGAGCAAACTCGTTTTCACAACGCCGCCGGCCACTGTGTCCGCCGGTACCGGCTTCTCGGTTGGCGTGACTGTCGAGGACCAGTTCGGCAACCCGATCACCACCGGAAACACGGGCTCCACTGACACCATCAAGCTGGCGCTCTCTTCGAACAGCTTTGCTGCGGGCACGACGACCGTGAACGCCAGCAACGGCCTCGCTACGTTCACGGGACTCAAGATCGACATCCCCGCCAACTACACGATCACGGCCACTGACTCGACCCGCCCCACCACGGTTACCTCTGTCACCTCAGGCCAGTTCACCGTGACTCCCGCACCGCCAAGCCAGTTGATCTTCACGTCGACCGTGACTGGCAACCAACCCGTCGGGACGACAGCCAGCGTCGGTCCTTTTGTGGTCAAGGTCGAGGACCAGTTCGGCAATGCCGTAGCGAATACGGGCGCTCCCGTCTCGTTGTTGCTCACGAGCAATTCGACCGGCACGACGTTCTTCACTCCGACCTCGGGTGGCGCCACCGCCGGCACGGCCACGATTCCGACCGGCGCGTCCTTCTCCGTTCCCTTCTATTACTCCGACACGAAGTCCGGGAGCCCCACTCTTTCAGTCTCGGCTTCGGTCAACACCTTCAACGTGAGCGGCAGCACGAGCGGCTTCACCATGACTCCCGGGTCCGAGAACAAGCTGGCGATCACGGCTCAGCCTCCGTCGTCAGTCGCCGTGCACACGAACTTCTCAGTGGGCGTGACCATCGAGGACCAGTTCGGGAACACGATCACCACCGGGAACACGGGCTCTACCGACACCATCGCCTTGGCGCTCTCCTCGGGGACCTTGACGGGTACGACCTCGAAGCCGGCTGTCGGTGGCGTCGTCACATTCAGTGGGCTCCAGATCACGAGCCTGGGCTCGTACACCATCACGGCCACCGACACGACCCATTCCCTCGTGACCTTGGCGCAGACGAACACATTTACCGTCACGGCGGGCCCCCCCAGCAAGTTGGTGTTCACATCGACGGTGTCGGGCAACCAAGGCGTGGGCACCACGGCCAACGTCGGGCCCTTCGCAGTTCAGGTCCAGGACCAGTACGGCAACCCGGTCAATGCCGGCGCCGCAGTCAACCTCACGCTCTCGACCACCTCGACGGGGACGACCTTCTTCACCCCGACCTCGGGCGGCACCACCGCGGGCACAGTCACCATCGCCAACGGCGCTTCGACCTCGTCGAACTTCTACTATTCCGACACACAGGCGGGCACTCCGACGATCACTGCGTCGGCGACGGTCAACGGCAGCAACGTCGCCGGCACATCCAACGGCTTCACCATGGTGGCGGGGGTCGCCAACCAGCTCAGCTTCACCACGACGGTCACCGGCAACCAGACCGTCGGCTCCGCGGCCAGCGTCGGCCCGTTCGCCGTCCAGCTCCAGGACCAGTTCGGCAACCCGGTCAATGCCGGTGCCACAGTGACGCTGGGCCTGACGACCAACTCGACGGGGACCACGGGCCACCCACCGTTCTTCACTCCGACGCACAACGGCACGGCGGCCGCCGCTGTCACCATCCCCAACGGGACGTCGACCTCGTCGAACTTCTACTACTCCGACACCAAGGTGGGCACCCCGACGATCAACGTTGGGGGCGCAACTGTCAACGGCCAGACCGTGACAGGGGACTCGACGAATGGCTTTACCATGGTGGCGGCAGCGGCCAACAAGTTCGTCTTCACCTCCACGGTCACGGGCAACCAGGCCGTCAGCGCGAGCGCCAGCGTCGGTCCCTTCGCCGTCCAGCTACAGGACTCGTTCGGCAACCCGGTCAATGCCGGTAGCACGGTGACGCTGGGCCTGACGACCAACTCGACGGGGACCACGGGCCACACGCCGTTCTTCACCACGACCTCGGGTGGCACCACCGCCAAGGCCGTCACCATCGCCAACGGGACGTCGACCTCGTCGAACTTCTACTACTCCGACACCAACGACGGCACCCCGACGATCACTTTGGCCGGTGCCACGGTCAATGGTTCGGCAGTCTCGGGGACGACCACGGGCGGCTTCACCATGGTGGCTGGCGTCGCCAACAAGTTCGCCTTCACCTCCACGGTCTCGGGCAACCAGACGGTCAGCTCCTCGGCCAGCGTCGGCCCCTTCGCCGTCCAGCTGCAGGACTCGTTCGGCAACGCGGTCGTCAACACGGGTGGCGCCGTCACCCTTACCCTTTCGAGTAACTCGGCGGGGACGCCGTTCTTCACCACGACCTCGGGTGGCACCACCGCCGGGGCCGTCACCATCGCCAACGGGACGTCGACCTCGTCGAACTTCTACTACTCCGACACCAAGGTGGGCACTCCGACGATCACTTTGGCCGGCGCCACGGTCAACACCCAGACCGTCTCGGGGACGACCACGGGCGGCTTCACCATGACTTCAGGCGCCGCCAACAAGTTCGTCTTCACCTCCACGGTCACGGGCAACCAGACGGTCAGCTCCTCGGCCAGCGTCGGTCCCTTCGCCGTCCAGCTGCAGGACTCGTTCGGCAACCCGGTCAATGCCGGTGCCACGGTGACGCTGGGCCTGACGACCAACTCGACGGGGACCACGGGCCACACGCCGTTCTTCACCACGACCTCGGGTGGCACCACCGCCGGGGCCGTCACCATCGCCAACGGGACGTCGACCTCGTCGAACTTCTACTACTCCGACACCAACGACGGCACCCCGACGATCACTTTGGCCGGCGCCACGGTCAACACCCAGACCGTCTCGGGGACGACCACGGGCGGCTTCACCATGGTGCCGGGGGCGGCCAACAAGCTCGCCTTCACCTCCACGGTGTCGGGCAACCAAGGCGTGGGCACCACGGCCAGCGTCGGCCCCTTCGCCGTCCAGGTCCAAGACCAGTTCGGCAACATTGTGACCAACGGAGCCACGGCCACTCTCACGCTCTCTTCCAGTTCGTCGGGGACGACTTTCTTCACCACGACCTCGGGTGGCACCACCGCCGGGGCCGTCACCATCCCCAACGGGACGTCGACCTCGTCGAACTTCTACTACTCCGACACCAAGGCGGGCACCCCGACGATCACCGCCTCGGCGACGGTCAACGGCAACGCCGTCGCCGGCACCACCAATGGCTTCACCATGACTTCAGGCGTCGCCAAGAAGTTCGTCTTCACCTCCACGGTCTCGGGCAACCAGACGGTCAGCTCCTCGGCCAGCGTCGGTCCCTTCGCCGTTCAGCTGCAGGACTCGTTCGGCAACCCGGTCAATGCCGGTGCCACCGTGACGCTGGGCCTGACGACCAACTCGACGGGGACCACGGGCCACACACCGTTCTTCACCACGACCTCGGGTGGCACCACCGCCGGGGCCGTCACCATCGCCAACGGGACGTCGACCTCGTCGAACTTCTACTACTCCGACACCAAGGTGGGCACTCCGACGATCACTTTGGCCGGCGCCACGGTCAACACCCAGACCGTCTCGGGGACGACCACGGGCGGCTTCACCATGGTGCCGGGGACAGCCAACAGCCTGACCCTCAGCGCAGCAAGCACCACTCCTGCAGCCGGAGCAGCCGACAACCTCACCATCAACGCCCTCGACTCGTTCGGCAACCCGGCCACGGGCTACACCGGCCCCAAGAACCTCACCTTCGGAGGAGCCAACACCATCGGGACCTTCGCCCCGACCGTGACCAACTCCACAGGGACGCCGGTCAACTTCGCCTCGTCGACCGCCATTAACTTCACCAACGGCACGGCCACCGTCACCGGTTCGAGCAACGGGGTCATGAGGCTCTACCAGGCCGGCACCGACTTCATTGCCGTGACCGATGGGACCATTTCAAACGGGACCGGGCTCTCGGTGACCGTCAGCGGGGGCGTCGCCAACAAGTTCGCCTTCACCTCCACGGTCACGGGCAACCAGACGGTCAGCTCCTCGGCCAGCGTCGGCCCCTTCGCCGTCCAGCTGCAGGACTCGTTCGGCAACCCGGTCAATGCCGGTGCCACCGTGACGCTGGGCCTGACGACCAACTCGACGGGGACCACGGGCCACACGCCGTTCTTCACCACGACCTCGGGTGGCACCACCGCCGGGGCCGTCACCATCGCCAACGGGACGTCGACCTCGTCGAACTTCTACTACTCCGACACCAAGGTGGGCACTCCGACGATCACTTTGGCCGGCGCCACGGTCAACACCCAGACCGTCTCGGGGACGACCACGGGCGGCTTCACCATGACTTCAGGCGCCGCCAACAAGTTCGTCTTCACCTCCACGGTCACGGGCAACCAGACGGTCAGCTCCTCGGCCAGCGTCGGTCCCTTCGCCGTCCAGCTGCAGGACTCGTTCGGCAACCCGGTCAATGCCGGTGCCACGGTGACGCTGGGCCTGACGACCAACTCGACGGGGACCACGGGCCACACGCCGTTCTTCACCACGACCTCGGGTGGCACCACCGCCGGGGCCGTCACCATCGCCAACGGGACGTCGACCTCGTCGAACTTCTACTACTCCGACACCAACGACGGCACCCCGACGATCACTTTGGCCGGCGCCACGGTCAACACCCAGACCGTCTCGGGGACGACCACGGGCGGCTTCACCATGGTGCCGGGGGCGGCCAACAAGCTCGCCTTCACCTCCACGGTGTCGGGCAACCAAGGCGTGGGCACCACGGCCAGCGTCGGCCCCTTCGCCGTCCAGGTCCAAGACCAGTTCGGCAACATTGTGACCAACGGAGCCACGGCCACTCTCACGCTCTCTTCCAGTTCGTCGGGGACGACTTTCTTCACCACGACCTCGGGTGGCACCACCGCCGGGGCCGTCACCATCCCCAACGGGACGTCGACCTCGTCGAACTTCTACTACTCCGACACCAAGGCGGGCACCCCGACGATCACCGCCTCGGCGACGGTCAACGGCAACGCCGTCGCCGGCACCACCAATGGCTTCACCATGACTTCAGGCGTCGCCAAGAAGTTCGTCTTCACCTCCACGGTCTCGGGCAACCAGACGGTCAGCTCCTCGGCCAGCGTCGGTCCCTTCGCCGTTCAGCTGCAGGACTCGTTCGGCAACCCGGTCAATGCCGGTGCCACCGTGACGCTGGGCCTGACGACCAACTCGACGGGGACCACGGGCCACACACCGTTCTTCACCACGACCTCGGGTGGCACCACCGCCGGGGCCGTCACCATCGCCAACGGGACGTCGACCTCGTCGAACTTCTACTACTCCGACACCAAGGTGGGCACTCCGACGATCACTTTGGCCGGCGCCACGGTCAACACCCAGACCGTCTCGGGGACGACCACGGGCGGCTTCACCATGGTGCCGGGGACAGCCAACAGCCTGACCCTCAGCGCAGCAAGCACCACTCCTGCAGCCGGAGCAGCCGACAACCTCACCATCAACGCCCTCGACTCGTTCGGCAACCCGGCCACGGGCTACACCGGCCCCAAGAACCTCACCTTCGGAGGAGCCAACACCATCGGGACCTTCGCCCCGACCGTGACCAACTCCACAGGGACGCCGGTCAACTTCGCCTCGTCGACCGCCATTAACTTCACCAACGGCACGGCCACCGTCACCGGTTCGAGCAACGGGGTCATGAGGCTCTACCAGGCCGGCACCGACTTCATTGCCGTGACCGATGGGACCATTTCAAACGGGACCGGGCTCTCGGTGACCGTCAGCGGGGGCGTCGCCAACAAGTTCGCCTTCACCTCCACGGTCACGGGCAACCAGACGGTCAGCTCCTCGGCCAGCGTCGGCCCCTTCGCCGTCCAGCTGCAGGACTCGTTCGGCAACCCGGTCAATGCCGGTGCCACCGTGACGCTGGGCCTGACGACCAACTCGACGGGGACCACGGGCCACACGCCGTTCTTCACCACGACCTCGGGTGGCACCACCGCCGGGGCCGTCACCATCGCCAACGGGACGTCGACCTCGTCGAACTTCTACTACTCCGACACCAAGGTGGGCACTCCGACGATCACTTTGGCCGGCGCCACGGTCAACACCCAGACCGTCTCGGGGACGACCACGGGCGGCTTCACCATGGTGCCGGGGGCGGCCCACAGCCTGGTCTTCAACCCCGAGCCTCCGACCACCGGCACCGGAGGCGCAACACTTGCCAGCTTCGGCGTGTCGGTGGAGGACAGCTTTGGCAATATCCTGACCACAGGCAACAACGGCTCAACGGACACCATCACCCTGTCGCTGGCCACCAAGCCCACGAATGGAGTCTTCAGTTCGGCTACGAACACCTTCACCAACGTCGCGGCGGTGAACGGTACGGCCACCTTCGGATCGGTCGCGCTTAACAATACGGCGGGCTCCTACACCTTCACCGCAACCGACACGCAGTCCGGTGACACCGGAGTCACGAGCGTGACGAGTACCCCAGCCACCGTCATCACTGCCAGTCACATTGCCTTGGTCGGGACGCCTTCGACCGCAACCGTAAAGAACGCGACGTCCCTGACGATCAATGCTCCATCGGCCATGAACTCGGGTGATGTCCTCGTGGCGCAGGTGACCGCTCGTGACAACCTCGCGACAGCAGCCGCTACCTCCATCACCGCCCCGACCGGATGGACCGCCGTCACCAACGCGACGTACGACGGGAATGCGACGCTCTTCCAGTTTGCCTACACGTGCGTTGTCGGGAGCACCGGTTGTCCCGCAAGCAGTACCTCTTGGACGTGGTCATGGCCGTGCACAAACGGCAGTTGCGCCGGCGCCGGCGGGACTGCCGCCGACGGTAGCGGCGGGATCCTCGAATTCAGTGGCGTCAACACGACCACTCCGATCGACGTCAGCGGGAACAGTGGCAAGGGATCAGGGACTACCGCGACGGCGCCGGCGGTCACGACCACTCAGGCGAACGATGAGATAATCGCCATCTTCGCAAGCGGTGGAGCAGCGAGTTTCAGTGGCAAGACGCCTACTGGAACAAACGCGCCGTCGTCGCCCAACTACGCCGTGACCTCCGCGAACACGGGTTCTTGTGCGGGCACCACCGGTGCGTGCACTTCGGTCGCCGCCGGCGTTGCCACCACATCGGTCCAGCCCGGAGCTGGATCGTCGGGAACCTACACACTCCCAGGCACGAGCACGAACTATGCGTGGACTGCCTCGACCATCGGTCTCAAGGGTTTCTAAATGGCTCGAACGACGAAGGCAACAGAGAAAAGTACCGACGTGCGGTTCTGGTCGGCCATTGGGCGAGCAATCAGGCCGTCGGTGCGTTCAGATGCCGCTGCTGACGAGTCGGGCGCGATCATCCTCTTGGCACTGGTCTTCCTGGTCGCTGTCAGCCTGATCGTCGTCGCACTCTTGAGTTGGGTGGGAACCAGTCTCAAGGTGACGTCGACCTTCGCCAGCGAACGAACAACCGAGTCAGCCGCGACAAGCGCGGTGAACTTGGCGATCCAGAACACGCGTTTTACATTCGCACCCCAACTCTTGAACGCCAGCCCACCCCAGGCTTGCTGGTACGACTCCGGTGGTAACGCGCAGCAACCACCATCCTTCAATGGCCAGCAATTCAACGTGTGGTGCTCCATGGTATGGCAGCCATACAGCGCCAATACACGGACCATCACCTATTCCGCGTGCGTCACCACATCGACCAACGTGCAATGCGCAGCCAATCCAACGCTTCAAGCGATCGTTACCTTTGACGACTACGCACCCGGTATCGGCGTGCCCACCGCCAATCCGGTGCAGTGCAATTTGACCGGATTCTGCGGTCAGAGTTTGACTCAGAACAGCTGGCTGTGGAACCCGACGGTGCCATCGGTGAGCTCCGTCTCGCCCACGACCGCAACCGTGAGCGGAACCAATGCGAGCACAAACCAACCCCAGACCCTGACCGTTACAGGCAGCGGCTTCGTCCAGGGAGCCACGAGCGTCAACTTCGTGCAAGAGACCGGAGCCAGCGGCAGCCCAGCCAATGTTCCCTCAACAGCCAACAGCCCCGCCGGCGTCATCGTGAGCATTCCAGCCGCACAAGCGACATGGGGCAGCTGCAGCGGCTCGAGTTGCACCCTGACGATTCCGGCTCCGGCGGTGACCTCGGGAACGGACTACTTCGTCACCGTGACGACCCCGGGCGGCACAAGCCCTTACCTCTCTTCGTCGAACTCATTCCTCGACTTCCAGGTTTCCAACGTCGTTCCTGTCGTCACCGGCATCTCAGGTGCGAACGAGACCAACGGAATACCCGGTGGTTCGATCACTGGTGGCAGCACCGTCTCGGTCACCGGAACCGGCTTCTACAACGCGTCCAACTTTCAGGCACAGGTCTGGTTCTGGCCGGTAGGGGGAGGAGCAGCCGTTCAGGCAACCAACGTACACGTCACCTCCGGCACGACATTGACCGCCAATCCACCAGCCGTGAACGCGCCCGGCAACTACTACGTGCAGGTGGACACGTTGGGTGGGAACAGCACAAGCACATCTGTTCTCTTTAACTACGGCGTCCAGGTACCGATCATCATCAGCCTGAGCCCTTCTACCGGAACGACCGGCACCCAGGTCACGATTATGGGCGGGAACTTCCTCGCCGGTTCTTCCGTGACTCTTTACCAGGACAAAAACGGCGTGCAGACCGGCAGCGCAGTGAACGTCTCGGAAACGGTGAACAGCCAGTCCTCGATCACCTTCACCGTCCCTGCCGGCTTGACCGCCGGAACGTACTTCCCCGTGGTCACGCTCCCCTCTCCGTACACCCCCCAGAACGGCTACCCCGCATCGCAGCCGTACAACGAGGCCGCCGATATCTTCACCCATACGTAGTGAGCCAGAACCAGATGGTCGCGGGACCTCCGAGACTCACACGAAGCGGGAGCTCTGTTGGGGTCGTACCCGCCTTACCAGAATTGTCCAATGGCTGTTGCAGTGGCGGCCCAGCAGCCGCTACAGGATTGTCAGGAATGATCCGATGTCACACATGGGGGACATTCCTCCGTGCCGGTACGGCAGCCGAGGTCACCATGGCTCAATCTGTCGGTGGGTGGAGGCGGTCCACCCAGGAGTTCACAATGCATTTGGCGAAGAGACACATCTGCATCTCCGCTCTCGTCGAGGGTCGGCGCCCTCGTGGGCCGGCGCCGATGTCCGGACGCTGCGCGCCTGCAGCTCACCTCGCACTCCACTCTGAGTTCCACCCCGATTCCCGGGGGACGCCATGATGATCAGCAAGCGGAGGGAACGAAGGGGTGGGACACCCGCCCGGGACCTCACGGTCCCCTTAGACGGACCAGACGGTGACGACTCGCTGCCCAGATTCAACAGGCGAGCGACGCTACGGCTTCAGAAGGTACTCCTGCAGCGCAACCTCGCCTCCGAAGCCCAAATAGAGCAAGCGCTCGCTTCCGATCCGCCCGCAGGAGCCGATCTCGGCGATGTCCTCGTGAGCATGCACATTCTCGACGATCACGATCTCATTTCGGCACGAGCCGAGCTCTACGGAATGGACGTCGCCGATCTCCGTCAGCTCTCTCCCGAGCAAGCGGCGTTGGACCTCATTCCCGATTCGATGGCTCGTGAGCACTTTGTCATCCCCATGGCGCTTGACGAGGTCGGCCTCCACGTGGCAATGGCCGACCAACCCACGAGCGACCTTCTCACGCTCCTCGGAGAGACGAGTGGGACCGCCATCCGCCCCATGCTCGCCCCCCTCTCAGAAATCCGCCGCGCCATTGAGAACAACTACCGGGCAATCGGAGGCCTCGACCACCTCGTTCAGGCATTCGAGGCCGTCGAGATCACCCGCAAGCGCCCCGTCGAGGCCGCGAGCGTTACGCCGGACGTGGTGGCCGACGATGCCCCAGTGGTCCAAGTCGTCGGCCGCATTCTCACTCAGGCAATGCGCGACCGGGCGTCAGATGTGCACATTGAACCGTCCGAACTGAGGATCCGGGTTCGTTTCAGAATTGACGGTGCGCTCAAAGAAGTGTTGACACTCCCTTCATCGATGGGCGTCGGCCTGATCAGCCGCATCAAAATCATGGCCGGAATGAACATCGTCGAACGTCGGCGGCCACAAGACGGTCAATTGCGCACGGAGATCGACGGCAAAGAGGTCGACGTTCGCGTTGCGACCGTTGCCACCATCTGGGGTGAAAAGTGCGTCATGCGGATCCTCGACCGGACGCGTTCTGTTCTCCGCCTGAGCGAACTCGGCATGCCCAAGGAGTCGGCCGAAACGTATTCTGCTTTCGTCCGGGCGCCATTTGGGATGGTGCTCTGCGCCGGCCCGACCGGGAGCGGCAAGACGACCACGCTCTACGGAACCCTTACGGAGATCGCCGACGAGTCGCGCAACGTGATGACGATAGAGGACCCGGTCGAATACGTCTTCCCGAGCATCAACCAAATCCAGACGAATGAGCAGGCGGGGCTGACCTTCGCCACTGGGCTTCGTTCGATTTTGCGCCAAGACCCCGATGTGATCCTCGTGGGCGAGATCCGAGACGTGGAGACCGCCCGCATCGCGGTGCAGTCCGCTCTCACCGGACACCTGGTGCTCTCCTCCCTCCACGCCACAGACTCCGTCTCCGCTCTCCACCGCTTCCTCGACATGGGCATCGAGTCGTTCCTTGTCGCTTCTTCGGTCATCGGCATCGTCGGTCAGCGCCTCGTTCGGCGCATCTGCCCCTCCTGCAAGGCCGCCTACATCCTGACGGATGCGGAGCAGGCGTTCTACGAGGAGAGCGGCGGCCCGGCGAAGAGGGAATTCGTACACGGGCTGGGATGCAACTTCTGCAGCGGTACCGGCTACCAGGAGCGAATCGGCGTTTACGAGCTATTGCGAGTCACGCCCGAAATCAAGCGCCTGGTCGTTGGCTGGGCCACCCAGGACGAACTGCGGAGGCTGGCGGAACGACAGGGCATGCGGTCGCTGCGTACCGAAGCAATCGACCTGGTCGCACAGGACATCACGACGGTGTCCGAAGTCATTAGAAGCATTTACGCGTTGTGAGAGCGAGGAGACTGCCATGACCACCTTAGAGAGCTACCGCTACAGCGCGCTCGATGAGAGCGGCAAAAAGATTAGCGGGACCGAAAAGGCTCCCTCGGCAAGTGCCGCGCACCTCATGCTCATTCAGCGCGGTCTGCAGCCGATAGATGTGAAGGAACACAAGAGCATCCTCAAGTTCGAGATCACCAAGAAGACGGTCTCGCGCAAAGAGGTCATGCACTTCTCGCGTCAGCTCAGCGTGTTCGTCGAAGCTGGTATCCCGATCATGGAAGCTCTCGAAGTCATCTCCGAGGAGACAACCGACAAACTCCTCAAAAGGGTCCTTCTCGACATGGTGATGCAACTTCAGGCTGGCGACACGTTTGCGTCGGCTGCGGCGGCTCACCCCGAGGCGTTTCCCCGCTATTACGTCGCCGTGCTCGAGTCGGCGGAGTTGACCGGAACGCTCGACACTGTGCTCCTCGAGCTCGCTTCGTATTTGGAGACCGATATTGAAGCCCGCTCGGCGGTCACGTCGGCGTTGATCTACCCCGCTGTGGTGGCCGTCATGGCGATCACGACGGTGATCATTTTGGCAACATTCGTGCTGCCAAAATTCAGGACCTTCTTTTCCTCGCTGAACGCCAAGCTCCCCCTTCCCACTCGAATGTTGCTGAGCATCTCCGCCTTTATCAGTACCTGGTGGTGGGCTATAGGTGGAATAGTCTTGGTGGCGATCGTCTCCTTTGTGGCATTGCGGAGATCAAGGCAGGGACGGGCATGGCTCGACTCCGTCCTGCTGAAGCTTCCTGTTGCGGGAAGCCTCCTGCAGGCCGCCATTGTCGAGCGTGTGTGCCGCGTCTTGGCGTCACTGGTCTCGGCGGGGGTCGACCTTCCCCGAGCAATGGCCGTGACGGCCGAAGCCTCCAACAATGCGGTCTACACCGAGGGAATCAATCACATTCGTGAACAGATGATGGAGGGACAAGGCCTGGCAGTGCCGCTCGCAGAGACGGGTCTCTTCCCAGGAGCTGCTCGTCAGATGTTCCGAGTGGGTGAGGAAACGGGGACGCTGGACAAGCAGCTCTCGACGGCGGCCGCCTTCTACCACCGGGAACTCGAGATCAAGGTCAAGCACTTCACCAGCTTGTTCGAGCCGGCCATCATCATCTTCATGGGCCTGATCGTCGGCTTTGTGGCTGTTGCCCTGGTCTCGGCCATGTACGGGATCTACAAGCAAGTCAACGTCGGCTAGCGGTCGACACATCGGCGGATCCCCTGGCCCGGACCAGGGGCCGATTGACCCGACCTGCGCTTCTCCTCGTTGAGAGTTCCGACAACAAAAAGGGCTAAAGACCAGCCCGCACGTGACCGACAATTAGTTGTCGTCCCTCATGGGGCGCTGTCATAAAGAGCAAATCAAGAAGACGTAAAAGAACAAATCAACAACAGGGCAATTCACCAGGGTAAATAGTACTGATTAGCAAAAAATCGCCGTTTGCCGGGTTATTATGGCGTCCAGCCAGGAAATGGCATCTTGGCGAAGTGGAGGGTCCAGTCGGGCTCATCTATCCAATCAAAAGGCGGGCCGGCGAGCCCGACAGAAAGGCGGTACATCGCGTGTTTGAGCGTCATCGTGAAATTATGGAGCGCAGGAATTCGAGTGAGGGTCGTGAGAGCGGCTTTACCTTGATCGAACTGCTCATCGTCATTGTGGTTCTCGGCATCCTCGCCGCGATCGTTGTCTTCTCCCTCACCGGAGTGAGCGGTCAGAGCAAGCAGGCTGCGTGCACTTCAGACGCGAAGTCAGTGGAGATTGCGGCCGACGCGTATCAGGCCAAGAACGACACTTTCGCACCGAGTGTTGCGGCACTGGTGCCTAACTACCTGCACACGGCACCTGGGACGACCAACGGCTACGCGATCAGCATCGACGCTGCCGGCGCCGTCCAGGTTGCGGTTCCTGCGAATGGAACTCCCGCCGACTTCAACGACACTACGGGCTGCCCAACCATCTCGTAGTAGCAACGAAGTGCGACCCAAAGCGCCCGGCCCTCAGTGGCCGGGCGCTTTGGATTTCGCACAGAACCGACTATTCGTAACGCAGACCATTCGTAACGCAGACATCGCATCGAACGAAACGGAGGTGGCACCGTGACCTACAACGAACGGATTGACCCCTGGCTCCAGGTCCTCTGGGATCAACAGGGTTCGGACCTGCTCCTCGTTAGTGGTTCGAAGCCGAGGGTAAGGGTCGACGGCGGCCTGCGCCCGCTCGAGAGCGCAGACGTGCTCACGGGCACCGAGATCGCCGAACTCATCCACGACATGCTGGGCCCAGACCAGGAAGCCATCCTCGAGGAGCACCAGGATGTCGACTTCTCCCTGTCGTGGCAGGACAAGGCGCGCCTACGTGGCAGCGCGTTCTACCAGCGGGGCGAGTTGGCACTGGCGCTCCGGATGATCCCCTCGGACATCCCGAGCTTCGAAGAACTGGGCTTGCCGCCGATCGCGGAATGGCTCGCCCGACTCCCCCGCGGACTCGTGCTGCTGACGGGGCCGACCGGGTCCGGTAAGTCAACCACCCTAGCGTCCATCATCTCGCGCATCAACGAGACGCGGGCTCTGCACATTCTCACGATCGAGGACCCGGTCGAGTACGTGCACGAGCACAATCTTTCCGCGGTCAACCAGCGCGAGATCGGACTGGACAGCCCATCATTCGAGCGGGCACTGCGTTCCGCCCTGCGTGAGGACCCCGATGTCCTTCTCGTAGGTGAGATGCGCGACCTCGAGTCCATTCAGCTCGCCCTTACATTGGCGGAAACGGGCCACCTGGTCTTCTCTACCTTGCACACCAACGATGCCGCACAGGCGATCGACCGAATCATCGACGTGTTCCCGGCCTTCCGCCAGGAGCAGATCCGGGTCCAACTGGCCGCTTCCCTTGGAGCGGTCATTGCCCAGAGGCTGGTGCCCCGGATCGGCGGCGGCATGGTGGCCGCCTTCGAGATCCTGGTGGCCAACAACCCGGTGCGGAACCTCATCCGGGAAGGGAAGACGAACCAACTTCTCAACGTCATCACGACGAATCAGCAGGAGGGCATGTGCACCCTCGAAGCCAGCCTTGTCGACCTGATCCAGACCGACACGGTGACCTTCGATGATGCCATGGCCATTTCGGCACACCCCAAGGAGCTCGAGCGCCTGCTGAGTCACCGGGGTGCAATGCTCTCGACTGCGTGAACACGGAACCCTCCTTACGGCGAGGCCCAAATCTGCCGTACTCGATCGTCGCGGGAGTGACATCGTGCCGAGGCGGGTGGTTGGTGGCCGCAGCGAAGCTCCAGGGCACGATCTTCGCTCCCGAGGATCCGGTTCGACTCGATACTTTCGCCGACGTGATCGACATGCGCCCGGCCTATTCGACCATCGCCCTGAACGCCCCCGTGGGCGGCCTCGATCAGGCTGCTGTCGGCGGGCGAACCTGTGACCGAGAAGCAAGAACCCTTTTGGGCCGGCGTGGATCCGCCGTCAAGAGCGCTCCGATCGCAGTGGACACTCCAGACGGCACGAACCTGCTCCCGGACAACATCGATGCGATCAGCCGGACCCTGCTCCCCCGCTATCAGGAGGTCGCTCGGGAGATGGCGCCGTTTCGACAGCGGACCGTCTACGAGGTGAACGCGGACCTCAGCTTCTTCCAGTTGAACGAAGACGTCCCGATGCGATGGTCGAAGTATTCGGAAAAGGGAATACAGGAACGGCGGGCCCTCGTCGAAGCGAAGCTTCCCGGCGTGCTGAGGATCATTGACGCCGAGGTTCCCGGGGCTGGTCCCGCCCACCTCCTCGACGCGGCGGCGATCCTTTGGACGGCGAGAAGGATCTTCGCCAAGGCGGCTATTCGCATTCCGAGCGACCCGGAGTGGGACGAACAGGGTCTGCGGATGGAGCTCCTTCGTTAGAATTTGGCCCGTGTGCTCAAGAAGCCAATGACCTCAGATCGAATGGTTGGTAAACGGCCGCAGAAGCTCAGGGCCGGCGAAGACCGCGAAGGCGCATCCTGCAGCGAGGAAGACACCGTAGGGAATTCGACTCTGGCGCTCGATGCGCTTCGTCGCGACGAGGGCGATCACGGCCACCAAACCGATGAGATTCGCCGCAAAAAATCCGAGTAGGACGTAGTCAAAACCCAGCCACCCCAGCGAGAGGCCAAGTACTAAAGAAAGCCTCACATCCCCGAATCCCAAGAGTCGGGGACTGGCAAGGTTCATCCCGAAGAAAACGACGAACCACCCGGCGGCGCAGCCAACTCCGATCACGTAGTCGTGCCACCTTCCCGTCTCGGCTGCTGCCATGACCAACAGAGCCGCCACAATGACGGTCAGCGGGTACACGATCTTCTTCGGCAGGATCATCCGCTCGACGTCGATGCACGAGAGAGCCAGAAGTCCTGCGAAGAGAGCCAGGAACGCGGGGAGATCCCATTGGTGGCCGAACCGGGCAGCCGTTCCGGCGAAGAGACCGCCACAGGCCAGTTCAACCAGTGGATAGCGCGCCGAGATGGGCGCCCCGCAGTCACGACAGCGCCCGTGGAGCAGGAGCCACGACAGCACGGGTATGTTGTCCCTCTCCCGGATCGGAGTGCCGCAGGCCGGGCAGGAGGACCGGGGTCTGACGATTGACTCGTCCCTGGGCACCCTGTAGATGACGACATTCAAAAACGAGCCGACCACGAGGCCCAGAAGGGAACAGAATCCGATCAACAATCCGAGCATGCGGCGTTCTATGAGCTCGGCGGATGGGTCATCGCCTCAAGCTAGCGGTCGTCGGTGTCATCCGGTTGGATCGTGCAGCGCCAATAGGCCGCGACTACGACGGGTCAGAAAGCCTTGCGCACAGTGACATCGGACACACACGTCGGCCGGCGGCCTCACTCTGCTGGCTTCCCTTCGATCCCGAGGCGTCGATCGATCGCCCGGATCGGACTGCAGTGCTGGGAGCCGTCTCGAGAGGAGAATCGCGACACGATCAGCCGTCCGCGTGTTCGAGTCTGCACATTCCTAATGTGGTGCAGATGGAGAGCGGCAGTCTGCCGGAATTACGTGATGTCCCGCACTGGCAGCGTTGGCTGGACCGGCCCCAGTCGGGGCTGGTGTGTCTGGCCGCCTGGACGCTCGCCTCAGCGATCTTCATCGGACTGATCGCCCTCTTTGGCGGTCCCGGGCAACCTGACGCGTCAGAGTCCTTTTATGCAACCTGGGCCATTGCCCACGGCAGCGTGGCCTGTGCGTACCCACCCGCGATCTCGCACACGACGTCTTTCTTCCCGTTCTATGTACCGGGCCCGAGCACGCCTCCCTTGTGGCCGCTCATTTCGGGCGGTCTCACCGCACTGACGGGAGTCGGACACACAGTGCCGTTCCCATCGCAACAAGCGCTCGGCGTGAACTGCGCCAATGCCTACGACGGGATGTACCACTGGGCACAGAATTCCGTCGCTATCTTCCCGACCATCGGCTTCGGATACGTCAGCTGGTTCTTTCTGCTTGCCGGGATGGTGGCCCTCCTGCGAGCGTCGGGTCGGGGCCGCACGGGGTGGGAGGCCTTCGGGGTGATCTTCACCGCAATGGTCCCAGTCGTCTGGGAGCCGATACTGCTCTTCTATCATCCGCAAGACCTGGTTTGCCTCGGCCTCGCACTGGCGGGAGCAGCCTGCTCCCTCCGGCGAGAGTGGGCCTGGGCGGGCGTGCTCCTGGGATTGGCGATCACCTCGCAGCAGTTCGCGCTTCTTGTTCTGGCCCCCTTGGTGGTGGTTGCCCCCGGAAAGGAGAGATGGAAGCTTCTGGGTTCGTCCGCCGCAGTTGTCGCAGTCGTGTCGCTCCCCTTCATTGTCGCCACGTCTGGGAGGGCGCTCCATTCCGTGCTCCTCGGGACGGGCGATTCCGTCACGCACGGCGGGACGGTCCTCTGGGAGACCGGCCTACGCGGCGCCGCGCTGGTCTTCGGTGCCCGCGTCCTACCGATCTTTGTTGGCATGGCGGTCGCGTGGTGGGCGCTTCGCCGTCTGGGCCCCGGGATACTCGAGCCGGTCCCCTTCGTCTCACTCCTGGCAACGAGTCTGAGCATGAGAGTCGTCTTCGAGGAGGGACTCTACGGTTACAAGTTCATGGCACTGGCCGTGATGCTCATCATGCTGGCCGTCGTCGACGGGCGATTACCCGGACATCTGGTGGCTTGGCTGGCTTTGGCGACCTTGGCGTTCAACCCGATCCCGAATGGTCTCTCGATCAACGCCAGACTTTGGGGCACCCATGCCGCGGCAGCGCTCCCCTTGGCGTGCGTGGTCGCTGTCGTGGCCCTGATTGTGTACGACGCCGTCCACCGACGGGTTCGTTGGTACCTCATCGCTTGGATCGTGATCGCCGCTTGCGCGGTCCTGCAATGGCCACTGTGGTCACTCGACATGATCCGCGCGCCGCTCCCCCTGTGGCTCTGGCAGATCGTCCTGGTACCTTCGGGCATCGCCATGGCGGTCAGCCCTCTCGTCAGATCAATGCGAGCCGCTGGACCGAAAAGACAGGCCAGTGTCAGAGCGCTGGCCGTCTGAGCAGTTCGAAAATCCGGGTCACAGTTCTGGGAAACCGCGGGTATGTGGACGCAGCGGCGACCAGTCGCTCCGGTTGGCGATCCAGCGAACGGCTGCTGAGAGCCATCTGTCCACATGCGTGATGGGTCCGTAAGGCCGGTGAACGTAGGCTGCGCTCCAGATCGGGGAAGCGAGCCATCGTTCATCGCACCACGCACACTGCCGTCGAACAACGGGGTCAAGACAACGGACTGACAAATGCAGTGCGAGAACGGACATTTGGCTCCGATTCGCTCGACCGCGCGTCGATTGATGGTCTAGCTGGGAAACGCAGCCCATCGAATGGTGCGGTTGCTGGACGAGGGGTTCCACCGATCATGAATCTTTCCGAGATGTTTGGTGACGATGATTCACGGACGTTCGAGGAGCGTCGCTCCGAGGTCGTGGCGATCGTCCGCTCGGCGGCAGACTTCGGCGGTGCCGATCGCGGCTTACAGGCAATTTTTATTGCCATGAGCGAGGCTGACGACGAGACCGCCTTTAACAAGGCCTTCGACAAGATGGTCGTTTCACTAAGCGAAAACACTGCCCGTTATCTGCAGACCGCCTGATTGCTGGAGCTCGACACTGGAGGCTACGTGATCGGGGAGTAGCCCGAGCGTTCCGCCCGTCATCGACGGGGAATCTGTTTTGTTGTGTACCCCTTCTGTGGATCCGCTCGAGCAACGCCACGTTCACGTCCACAGGCGTGGTGTCGCTACATTGATCTATCTCCGACGTGGACGCGCGCGACACGACGCGTCATTTTGGATCAATGGCGCAAAACCATTTGGGATGAATCATCGCCTCTTGGACTCCTGCGGCCGGAGCTGGCTGCACCGTGGCCCTCACACCAAGCCGGCTGACCGCGGTGAACTACCAGACTGGGGCGGCCCGGCGCGCCAACGGCAGCGACACGCTCAACGTCCAAGCGCCACGCGCCACTCGAACCCTGCGAGGATTGATTCATGGGGCCTGACAGTGACGACGAGGCGACGGTGTCCGCTGACGCCACTGAAGAACACCCGGAGGATCTCGCGGCCGGAGACGAGGCCCGCGAAGGCTTCGACCGTTGGCGCAAGGAGTCGCCCATCGGCGGCATCGGCACCGGAATCGCTCGGGGCCTCCAAGCCGTCTTCGCTCCCCCGCCTCACGAGATCGCCATCGTGGCCGAAGTTCCTGGGGAGCCCCCTGACGCCGACACTCGGGTGCGTGTGATCCTTGACCCCGATGATCCGACGAAGTCGATCGCCGTCGTTCCTCCGGCGCCGGCCGACCCTCGCTCCTCATAGCCCCTCTCGTAAAACTCGCTCTGCGAGCTCGAGGTGCTGGCCAGAGGACCGCTGGCCGCCGTGGCGCAGCCAACCCTCAACCTCTTGTCGAGGCTCACCAGCCGGCAACGACCAAACGAACGTTGACATCGGAGTCCCCCGGGCTTAGCATCTGACCTATCGGACAGCATGTCCGATTCATCAGAGGAGCTGTCACACCATGAGCACCCTGGCGGGCGTCGCCCCAGTCGACCTCTCTGACTCCCGGTCCTACGTGGCCGGCGTCCCGCACGCCTATCTGGCCTGGCTGCGCCGGCACGACCCCGCGCACTGGCAGGACGAACCCGGCGGTCCCGGGTTTTGGGCCATCACCCGCTACGAGGACTGCGTCACCGTGAACCGCGACTACGAGCGCTTCAGCTCCGCCGCCCAGGGCACCATGCCGTTCGAGATGGGCGCCGACGAGATCGCCCAGCAGAGCCTGATGATGCTCAACATGGACCCTCCCCTCCACACCCGCTACCGGCGCCTGGTCAACAAGGGCTTCACCCCCCGGATGGTGCGCGACCTCGAGGAGAGCATCCACCGCGCCACCGACGCCATCATCGACGAGGTCATCGAGACGGGACGTGCCGACTTCGTCACGCAGATCTCGGCCGAGCTCCCGCTCCAGGTCATCGCCGAGCTCCTCGGAGTGCCCCAGGAAGACCGCCACCGCATGTTCGAGTGGTCCAACCGGATGGTCGGCAACGAGGACCCCGAGTACCAGGACCAGCAGGAGCTGGCCCTGACGTCCGCCATGGAGCTCTACGCCTACGCCGCCGAGCTGTTCGCCATGAAGCGCATCGACCCCCACGCCGACCTGATGAGCGCCCTCACGACTGTAGAAGTCGAGGGCGAGCGCCTGAGCGAACTGGAGCTCGAGCTCTTCTTCCTGTTGCTCACCGTCGCCGGCAACGAGACCACGCGCAACCTCATGTCCGGCGCCATGCACGCCTTCTTCCAGTACCCCGACCAGTGGCAGCGCCTGCTGGCGGACCGCAGCCTGCTGCCCACCGCCGTCGACGAGATGCTCCGCTTCGTCACCCCGGTCATGAACTTCCGGCGCACCGCCATGGTGGAGACCGAGCTCAGCGGGACCAGGATCGCCGCCGGGGACAAGGTGGTCTTCTTCCATGCCTCGGCCAACCGGGACGAGGACGTCTTCACCGACCCCGACACCTTCGACATCGGCCGCGACCCCAACCCGCACATCGCCTTCGGCGGGGGCGGCCCCCACTTCTGCCTGGGGACCAACCTAGCCCGCATGGAGATCCGGGTGATGTACGAGCACCTGCTCGACCGCTTGCCCGACATTCGCCAGGACGGCGAGGTGCAGCGCCTACAGTCCCAGTTCATCAATGGCGTCAAGCACATTCCCGTGGCGTTCACCCCGTCCGCCCGCGTCGGCACCTGATCCGGCCGGACGAATGAGGCGGGCGGAATAGCGATGGCCCGGCGCGCCCCCGATGCGTTGAAGGACGTCATCCGCGACTTCCGGCGCGACCAGCTGATCGACACGGCGCGCCGTCTCTTCGGCGAACGCGGCACCACCGACGTGTCGATGGACGACATCGCCGCCGAAGCCGGCGTCGCCCGCTCGACCGTGTACGTCTACTTCGCCAACCGGGACGACCTCCTGCGCGCCTGCGTGCAGTCCATGTACGACCACCTGCAGGACAGCATCGCCCTCGTGGTGGACGAGGGTGCCCCACCGGTGGCCCGCCTGCGCCGGCTCATCCTCGGCGTGCTCGAGCGCGTCGACGAGAGCCCGGCCTTCTTCCGCCTGGCCATGGCCACCCAGTCGACGACGACGGCAGCCGGGTCAGAAGCGGTGGGCGGCGCGCTCATGATGATCGGGCTCGACATGATCCGCGTCCTCGAGGACCTCGTCGTCGCCGGCATCGCCACCGGCGACTTCCGGGCCGACGTCGACCCCGAGCGTGCTGTCGTGCTCGTGGGCCAGCAGATCTACGGCGCGCTGTCCGTCCGGGCCGGTGAGCCCGATCCGATCCCGGCCGCGCAGGCCGCCGACGAAATGTGCTCGTTCGTGTGCCGAGGACTGGGAGCCTGACATGCAGTTCGACCTGTGGATGCCGACCGCGAGCCCCATGACCACCGCTCCGTTGCTCGATGCCGTGGGCGAGGGGGCCGAGGCGCGCAGCATCGGGACCATCTGGGTGGGCGAGCATGTCGTGCTGTTCGAGGACTACGACAGCAGCTACCCCTACGCCGCGGACGGAAAGATCCCGGCCCCGCCGGGCAGCGGTCTGCTCGAGCCCATGGTGACGCTGACCTACCTGGCGGCACGCACGTCCACGGTCCGCCTCGGGACGGCCATGCTGCTCCTCCCCCAGCGCAACCCCGTCTACACCGCCAAGGAGGTCAGCTCGCTCGACTGGCTCTCGGGCGGGCGAGTCGACCTCGGCATCGGCGTGGGCTGGCTCAAGGAGGAATTCGACGTCCTCAACGTCCCATGGGGGCAGCGGGGCCGCCGGACCGACGAGTACCTCCAGGTGCTGCGCACGCTCTGGCTCGACGAGACCTCCTCCTTCCACGGTGAGGTCTACGACCTGCCCGCCTGCCAAATGTTCCCCAAGCCGGTGCAGCAGCCGCCCCCCGTCCACATCGGGGGCGAGACGCCGGCCGCATTGCGCCGGGTGGCGCGCCATGGGCAGGGCTGGCACACCTTCAACCGCTCGCCCGAGGAGCTGGAGGTCGGCCTGGCCGCGCTCGACGACGAGCTCGAGAAGGTGGGGCGCAGCCGGGCCGAGCTCCGCATCACGGTCTGCCCGTACTTCAACCAGCTGACGCCGGAATGGGTCGAGGGCTACGCCGAGGCCGGGGCCGACGCGGTCGCCGCCCTCTTTTTCGCCTTCACGCCGGAAGACGTGGCCCGGGCCTTCGACGACCTCGAGGCCTGCCGGGAGGCCGCCGCCCGCGCCGGCGGCTGAGGCCGCTCGCAAGCGGCGCCCGGTCCCACAAGCGGCGTGAGGTGCGCTGTGTGCTCGGGGCGGACCACACCCGCTTCCTCACGCCGCTCGTCGGCTTCGCCCTTCGAAGGTAGAACAGCACCGCTGCCTGCCGAATCGCCCGGAGGACTGATCCGCCGAGCGAAGTTTCATTCTTCGGGATGAGAACCGGTCCGGCCCCCACCAAGGAGGCTGGGGTAGTGAGGCCGGGGTGGTTCGCGTCAAGAGGTCCTGCTCAGGCGGCACTACCATGGTCGTCCCGCCCGGGAACGAAGGATCCGATGGCCCCCAGCTCACGTCACCTGTACCCCGAGTGGCTCCGGCCGCGGAGCGCACGGGTCGTCACGCTGCCCGAAACGCCGCAGGCACCGCAGGACGACGGCTCGTGGCGCGTCTGGCAATGGCTGCGCGCCTTCGACCGCCGCTACGCCACGCTGGTCGACCTGGTCCTGGCCGCTGGGCTGTTCGTGGTGTGCTCGGGCTGGTTCGTCGAGCCCACGGCGCCCCGGCCGAGTCTCTTGTTCGTCGCAGCCTTGATCTTCCCGCTGGTGTTCCGGCGCCGGGCGCCGATGACCGTGTTCCTCGTCATCGCGGGGGTTGCGCTCGTTCAGTGGCTGGTCACCGACCCGGCCCTGGCCGACGTCGCACTCCTCGTCGCCCTCTACACGGTGGCGCTCGAGTCCGAGTGGCGTCTCGTGGCCGCCGCCACGGCCATTCTGGAAGCGGGCGTCGTGATGGCCACGGTGCACTGGAACCCGGCGGGCAACAGGGCGCAGGGCTTCGTCTTCCTGACCGGCCTCGTCTTCACGGCGCTGCTGGCCGGGGTGGTGGTGCGCGCCCTGCGCAGCCAGCTCGACTGGCTGGCCGAGCGGGCCGCACGGTTGGAGCTCGAGCGCGACCAGCAGGCCACGTTGGCGGCGGTGACGGAGCGGGCCCGCATCGCCCGGGAGATGCACGACGTGGTCTCGCACAACATTCAGGTGATGGTGACGCTGGCCGACGCCGCCTCGCTGGCGCAGAACACTGACCCGGCTCGGGCTGCCGAGGCCATTCACGAGGTCTCGAGCACGGGGCGCCAGGCGCTGACCGACATGCGGCGCATGCTGGGCGTCCTGCGGGACGAGCCGGTGCCCGGCTCGGACGGCTCCGGCGTCGATGGCGGTGGCGGGAGAGACGGCGGCCGGGGCAACGTCGCCGGAAACGGCAACGGCAACGCCCCGCTGGCCCCCCAACCGGGCCTCCGTGAGCTCCCCGCGCTCGTCGAGCGCGTCCGGGGCACCGGGCTCGACGTCTCGGTCCGGCGTGTGGGCGAGCCTTTCGAGGTGTCCGGCGCGGCGGGCCTGACGGTCTACCGGGTGGTGCAGGAGGCTTTGACCAACGCCCTGAAGCATGCGGAGGAGGCGACGTCGGTGGAGATAGAGCTGGCCTTCACCGACCCCGACATCGCCGTGCGGGTCACCGACGACGGCCGCAGCACGGTCACTGTCCCGGCCGGGGCGAGGACCGGAGGCCACGGCCTGGCCGGCATGGCGGAGCGGGCGACCGCGTTCGGGGGCACGCTCAGCGCCGGGCCGAGCCCCACCGGCGGCTGGGAGGTCGCGGCGATGCTGCACGACTGCAAGGCCCCCACCCCGGCATGACCATCCGCGTCGTGCTGGCGGACGATCAGGCGCTCTTGCGCAAGGGCTTCCGCATGATTTTGGAGGCGGAGGAGGACATGGAGATCGTCGGCGAGGCCGCGGACGGGGCCGACGCCGTGCGCCTCGTCGAGCTCTACAGGCCCGACGTGGTGCTGATGGACGTGCGCATGCCGGTTCTCGACGGGATAGAGGCCACCAGGGCCATCACCGCGTCGGAGGCGGGCGACAGCACGCGCGTCCTGATCCTCACGACGTTCGACCTCGACGAGTACGCCTTCGAGCGCGCTGCGGGCGGGCGCCAGCGGGTTCCTCCTCAAGGACGTCCCGCCGGCGGAGCTCGGGAGCGCCATCCGCACTGTGGCCCGCGGCGAGGCTGTGGTGTCGCCCCGCGTCACCCGCCGCCTGCTCGAGGAGTACGCCGAGACGCTGCCGGACCTCAGCGCCGACGGCCAGGCCTCGGGCGACGACGGGCCGGACGAGCACCCGGCGCTGGCCAGCCTGACCGAGCGCGAGCGGGAGGTCCTGCTCGCCGTGGCCGACGGCCTCTCCAACGCCGAAATCGCCGAGCGCCTGTACGTCTCCGAGGCGACGGTGAAGTCACACGTCGGCCGGCTGCTGGCCAAGCTGGGGCTGCGCGACCGCGTGCAGGCCGCGGTCTTCGCCTTCCAGTCAGGACTCGTGAAGCCCTGAGCACCGCCAGCGCGCCCATAGGCTCGTCCCGTGGCGACTGATCCTGAACCGTTGGCGGCCCCCTCACCGGACACGGAGTTCGCAACTGGCACTGTCCTCTCACCGGACACGGCCCCCTCACCGGACACCGAGTTCCCACCTGGCACTGTCCTCTCGAAAGACACGAAGTTCGGCACCTTCAGCGACGACGGCCCGTGGACCATCGATCCCGAGCGGCTGACCTGGCGCCGCGGGCTGGCCGGTGTGCGCACCCGGCTCACCGCCTCGCTCCCCCAGCTGACGCAGCGGCGCCGGCTGCCGCCGCTGCACCGGCTGGGCACGACGCTGCGAGCCGTGGCCCCCGCCCTCGGCCTCTGGTACGTCGGGGAGCGGAGGCGAGGAGGCACCGAGTCCGTCGCCGGCATCTCACGGAGGTTGCGGGTGGCGGCCGAGCGGCTGGGCCCGACCTACATCAAGCTGGGCCAGATCGTCGCCTCGGGTGACGGCGTCTTCCCGCCGGAGCTGGTGGCCGAGTTCAAGTGGTGCCGCGACCAGGTCACCCCCGAACCGTGGGCGGTCGTCGAGCAGGTCCTCACCGAGGAGCTCGGCGGGCCACTCTCCGCCACGTTCGCATCGGTCGAGCACACCCCCCTGGCTGCCGCCTCCATCGCCCAGGTGCACGCGGCCACTCTGCTCGACGGCACCCCGGTCGTGGTCAAGGTCCAGCGCCCGACGGTGTCGGCCCGCGTGCGCCAGGACCTGGCCGTCATGGCCTGGCTGGCGCCGTTGCTGGTGGGCCGGATCCCCGTCGCCGCCCTGGCCAACCCGCCGGCCCTGGTCGAGCTCTTCGCCGAGACGATCGTGGAGGAGCTCGACTTCCGTCTCGAGGCCGAGAACATGCTCGATGTCGCCGCTACCTTCGCCGCGCTCGACCAGCGCGACTTCGTGGTGCCCCGGCCCCATCCGACGCTGGTGACGCGCCGCATGCTGGTCATGGAGCGCCTCGACGGCTTCCACTTCGGCGACGTCGAGGGGATGCAGGCGGCCGGCATCGACACCGAGGCCGTCGTGCGGGCCGGCATGGTCGGCTTCTTGGAGGGTGCGCTGTTCTACGGCATCTTCCACGGGGACCTGCACGGGGGGAATCTCTTCGTGCTGCCCTCGGGCAAGACCGCGCTGCTGGACTTCGGCATCACCGGCCGCCTGACGGAAGCCAAGCGCCTGGCCCTTTTGGGCCTGGTCGTCGGGGCCTCCAACGCCGACATCCCGGCCCAGGTGGCCGCCCTGCGCGACCTCGGAGCCTTCCCCCACGAGCTCGACGTGCAGCACGTGATCGACGTACTGGGCCTGGACCGGCCCCCGATCGACCCGACGGCGCTGACCGCCGACGAGCTCGTCGCCGAAATGCAGCACTCCATCAAGACGCTGCTCGGGATCGGCGCCCGCCTGCCCAAGGAGCTCATGCTCTTCGTGAAGAACCTGATGTTCCTGGACGGGGCCATCGCCACGCTCGCCCCCGACCTGGACCTGTTCGCCGAGGTCGAGGCCATCGCGCTGCTCTTCGCCGCCAAGCACGGCGAGCGGATCATGGCCCAGCTCGGTCTGCAGGCGGAGGAGGACTGGGCCCCGGACATGACGGGCATCAAGGCGGGCTTCGGCCTCGATGCCTCGGTCGAGGGCCTGACCCACCGCGAGATCCAGGCCCGGCGGGCCCAGGTCCGCCAGAAGTTCGACGGCCGCGGCAAGCCGGGCCGCAGCCGCCGCACCCCTAAATAGCCCGGCGATGTGGCAATGCGACCAAGCGGCCACGAACCGACTGTGTCCTCAGGAGGCGAGGGATGACGCGCGCTCGACACCGAGCCGTCTCGGCGTGCCGGACAGCTTCATGGTGCTCCACAGCGGTTGGGCGGCAAGCAGAATACCGGGCACGACGAGAACGATCTGCCAGAACCAGATGACGTGCGCGGCACTGAATGCATTGCCACCGGGCAACAAGGTGAAGAAATCGACCGCCGCGACAGCGACCAAGGGCCAGACGTTCCGACGATCGTCTCCGTGCCTGATTTGCCAGAGGATGGCCATGATCGCCACGCCGCCGATGACGAGGGGAATGAGACGGTTCTCCATGTACGCACCCCACTTCGTCACGCCGAAGGGCAGGTCGGAGCCGCGACAGACCACCACGGTCATGCAAGCGAGCCAGGCCACCATGGTCCGGCGGATGGAACCGCGGGTCACATCGAGCAATACCAAACAGACTGTGAGGGCCATGTAGTAGTACGCGAACAAGTTGGCCTCGAAGACCAGCCGAAAGCCGAGAGAGACCGCCACGAGGGACAGCAGCGGCACGGGCTGAAGGGCACGAGGTCCAAGCCGGCGCGCCACCCACCACGACAGCACGAGCGAGAGGGCGATCGGCGCCACCCGGAAGAGCAACACGGCAGCGACACCGTTGGCGTGCGTCTCCCAGAACACGGTCCCACCCTCAGAGGGGTTGTCCCCCGACCCCAGCGTGATGGCGCGTAGCGCGTGCCCAGACGTCATGACGGTCAGGGGGAGCACCACGACCGCACCCGTCACGACCGCCGCACCGGCAAACGAAACTCGCTTGACCGCCGGAGCCACCAGCAACAATGGCACCGCGACCAAAAGGGCGAATTGCTGCGACAGGACCGCCAAGGCGCAAAGGATCCCGGCACCCAACCACCTATCGCGGCGGGCGCAGGCCATTGCCGACAATGCGAGGCCTAGCGCGAGCAGGTCTTGTGGATGGAAGTAGCTCTGGACGCACATCCACACCGGCAGCAACGCGGCGACGACCAAGAGGGTCAACGGTTCCCAGCGGGTGCGCCCCCGTCCCGATGCCCGTAACCACGCAATGATGCCCGCCATCAGCGCAAGCCAGCCCACGAGTCCGATCCAGGTGGTCGGGGTGAGCGCTGCTGAGCGGAAATTCCAACGGTGCATTGCGGTGTCGGCGCTCTGGCAATTGGGTCCGAGTGCAGCGGCCGAAGGGAAGGGGCTGCCATGCCCGATCTGGGTGACAACGGCGATGCCGGCAGCGAGGAGGGGGTAGAGAGGAGCGACCGGAGGTTCGTTCGGCTCGTTGACGGCGGGGTAGGCGCAGGCTATCTGGCCGTGCTGAATGGCCCACGTGCTGAAGGTGGACTCGTCGACGTCGGTGGTTGAGGGCCCGAGGAAAATTGCCACCAGCGCGACAAAGAGCCCCGCCGCTGCGAACCAGCCGAGAACACAGAACCAATTCGAGAGCGGACGGTTTAGCTCGTCGGTGAGTGCAGGGAGCCATCGGTTGCCGTCGTCGGCCGCGTCACCGGTGTGGACCGGGCCCAACGGGGCCGGCTCCGCAGTCATGATCGAACGCAGGCTGGGTCCTCCAGTGTCGCCCGCCACAACGAAAACAGTAACGCAGGGTGCGGTCGAATTAGACGATATCGACCTTCTCGAAGTCCGGGTTGTGCCTCCGTCGTTCATCCGGTGAAGCGTCGACCAAGGGTCTCTGCACTGCGAAATGCAGTCCCAACGGTCACAGGTCCGCCAGAAGTTCGACGACCGTGGCGTCTCCGCGCGCGCTCCGTGCGTGCCGGTTCCTGACGTCGCTCTCCTTGTAGGAGACCTCGCGTCGGTGTCCGGGCGTCACACCGACGACGAAGAGGACATCGTCGGCGATAGTGCGGTGGTCGCAGACGCCGACGCGTGATCAGGAACGGCCCCGCATTGCCCTGGCGGCCGGTGGCCGCGGGCCCTGCGCCCTGAGAGGATTGCTCCCCGCATGTGGGACGGCGGTCGGGATCGAGCTTCCGAGCGCCCGTGCCCCGTCCGGCAGAACCTCGGTTCGGTACGGACTCACGTCCAGCCGAGGTCGGCCTTCGGTCCGGCGGCACCCGTCCCGTTCCCCGGGGTAGCGGTCGATGCCAAGCTGACGGGGTGACGACTATCAGGGAATTGCGCAACGACGACTGGGAGGCCTGGACCGGGCTGTGGGCCGGCTATCTCGCCTTCTACCGGGCCGAGCTGGACGACCTGACCTCGCAGAGCACGTTCGAACGCCTCTGCGCCGGAATGGAGGGCATGTTCGGTCTCCTGGCCCTGGACGACGCCGGCCGGGCCATCGGGATGGCCAACTGCGTCGTGCATGCCTCGACCTGGTCCCGGCAGCCCAAGTGCTACCTGGAGGACCTCTTCGTCGACCCGTCGGCCCGGGGAGCCGACGTCGGGCGCGCCCTGCTGGTGGCCGTCAAGGCCGCCGGGACCGAGCGGGGGGCGGACACGGCCTACTGGCACACCCAGCAGTACAACGGGCGGGCCCGCTCGCTCTACGACCAGGTCGGGCGGCCCACGTCATTCGTCGTCTACGAGATGTAGCGGGGGACGCCTGTCACAGCAGTTTCGTAAGGTGACCGCCGTGTCCCGCCTGCGCCCCCGGATCCTGGCTCCCTCGCGGCCCGGCCGGTAGGGTTCGAGCCGACCTCATGCCGCCTCGCCGTCGCACCGCGACCTCCAATTTCGGCGTCGGGCGCCGCGAGTCCCACGTGGCGGACGCCTTCTACGACCGCTTCGAGGCACCCGAGCTCAGCGCCGACGAGCACGTCAACCCGCACGAGCCCGGCATCGCCTGCCTGCAGGGCGACGCCCGCCGGATGGACGCGGTCGCGGACGCCTCGGTGGCCCTCGTCGTCACCTCGCCTCCGTACTTCGCCGGGAAGCAGTACGAGGAGGAGCTCGACCGCGAAGGCGTGCCGGGCTCCTACATCGAGTACCTCGACCTGTTGCGCGATGTCTTCGCCGAGTGCAAACGGGTGCTCGAGCCCGGCGGCCGTATCGCCGTCAATGTGGCCAACCTCGGCCGCAAGCCTTATCGGAGCCTGGCCGCCGACGTCATGACCATTCTGCAGGACGACCTGCACCTGCTGCCCCGGGGGGAGATCGTGTGGCAGAAGGGTGAGGGCGCCAGCGGCTCGTGTGCCTGGGGCTCATTCCGCTCCCCCGCCAACCCGGTCCTGCGCGACGTGACGGAGCGCGTCATTGTGGCCAGCAAGGGGCGCTTCGGGCGGGCGCGCTCCCCCAAGGAGCGCCGCCGCGAGGGGCTGCCCCACGAGAGCAGCATCGGCGCCGATGACTTCATGGCACTGACGCTGGACGTGTGGGACGTCCCCCCGGAGAGCGCGCTGCGCGTGCGGCACCCGGCGCCCTTCCCCGTCGAGCTCCCGCAGCGGCTGATGGAGCTCTACACGTATCGAGGCGATCTTGTGGTCGACCCCTTCGTCGGTTCCGGCTCCACCCTCGTGGCCGCACTGCGCTGCGGTCGGGATGCCGTCGGCTACGACCTCGACCCCGCCTACGTCGAGCTGACCCGCGCCCGCCTGGCGGACGAGGTGCAGGCGGGAGACGAACCTGGCACCGCCACCGCCACCGCCACCGCCGGTGCATCGAGCGACGGTGCGTCGGCCTCCACGGTGGCCCGCGCCGCGCTCGAGGCTGCCGGATTCGCCGCCGTCCGGCCCAACCGCCGCCTGCGCGGGCTGGGCCTGGCCGTCGACTTCACCGGGACGGACGCTCACGGTCGGACGTGGTACTTCGACGTCGCCGGTCCGAACTCGGCCTACCGAGGAGGCATGGCCCGTTCCGAGACGGTCTGGCGCGCCCTCGGCCGGGCCCACGTGCTGGCCGCCGGTGGCCATGCGCCCTTCGTCGTGTTGACCACCCAGTTGCCCCGATCGAACACCGAGGCAGACCGTGCCCTGCGGGCCCCCGGACCCGGCGGAATCTTCGACGCCGTGGATCTCCTCTCGGCCGACGCCCGGGCGCGGCTGAAGGCCTATGCCCGTGGGCGTTGCGGCTCCCCCCGTGTCGGCTTCTGGACGGCCGCCGACGTGACGCCGGGCGCTGTCTGAACGATGGGTGCGTTCTGACCGATGGGCGCGGTCTGACGAGTGGGTACCGTCGTCGCCTGCGCGGTCGTGCGGGACGATCCACCACGTGTGTTCGTCGCCGAGGATCTCGACACGTTGAACTGGGTACTGGCGTGCCAGCTGGTCGCCAAGACGCCGGGACGCGACCTGCCACCAGGCGAGCGCGCCGCGCTGCGCCAGGCCCTGCGCGAAGAGCGATGGGGCGACGCCGTCTTCGCGTTCATCGCCCGTACGGGCACGGCGGTCGACGTCTACGAGAGCACCGAAATGCACGTGGCGGCCGAAGCCGCGGTCGGGCCACTCGAGCTGCAGCTCACACCCCTCTTCGCTGACTAGCCGCGGCCGCCGCGGTGGCGGAGACGGGCTCCGCCGAACGTCCGGACCCGGCCGGCCCCGAGTGGGAGGATGCGTGCATGCCGAGCGACCGGACCACGGTGACCGAGCTCGGCACGGGGCTGGGCATGTTGGGGCTGGCCGATATCGACGACGCCATACGGTCGCACACGCCCGTGATGCGGAGCATGTCCCCCGATATGTGGGAACGCCTCGAACGACTGCGGGCCGGGGGCGCCTACGACGCCGAGTTCCACGCCGCCTGGGCCAACGGTCAGGCCTTCCTGAAGGCCCGTGACGGCTTACGCGAACGACTGCCCCATTTGGTCGAGTGGAAAGGAACGGGCCGGGCTCCGGGCGACGAGGTGGCACCCATCGACCTCCGCGTGGATCACGTCTACCTGATCAGTTGCAAATACCTGTCCAAGATCCTCTTCAACGTCTCCCCGACCAGCATCTTCGACTCGCTCCTCTTCGGCGGGTCGGGCCGGGGCGCGCGCGAGGCGCGCGACGTCCGGCCGGGCGGCGGTGACTGGTACGCCGAAGTGGCGCCGGCCGAGTACCAGGCGCTCTACGAGTCCGTCCGTCTCTCCGTCGTGCACACCGACGCAACGGCGCATCGACCCCCTTCGGCTCCGGTGGGGCGACCCGGACGAGCCGACCTTCCACCCGCGGCCCTTGCTCTGCCGGGTTTGGGCGACGTGCCCGCCGCGGCAGCGCCCGCCGTCGAGGCGTCTCCAGCCCACCCCGTGCCGCTCGCCTTGGTCGATCTGCCACCGCGCGCCGTCGACCTCACCGTGGCGCAGCGGGAGGCCCTGGGTCACTGGCTCCGTTCGGGCTGGCCACCGGGCGCCAAGGAGCTCTACACCGCGCTCTCGAGAGCGGTGGCCAAGGCGTCCGCCCGCCGCTGGGAGACGGCCATGGACCTTCGGGGCGGGACGGGAGAGGCCATGCTGTGGCGCCTGCTGCGCATCGGCAGCGCGCCCTACTTCGTGCTGGGCTCCTCGGCCGACCGCTCGCTCCGGCTCCGCATCGCGACGTCGTGGGACTGGCGCCAGCAGTTCCAGCTGGTGGACATGATTATGGAGGGCCAGGCCGGGGGTCAACCTCGTGTGGGTTGGGAGGCCGTTGTGCGCGACCGGACCTCCCACAATGCGTGCCACCTGGCCGGCCACATCGAAGTGCGCTGGAGTCACGGCCGTTTCGGCGGGCTCCCGGAGGCCAAGGGGTATCTCGATACGCCGCACCACCTCGTTCCGGGGTATTTCACTCTCCGATGAGCGCGTTCGACCCCGCGCGCTTCACTCCGCCCTTACGGGTCCCGCAGCTCGCGTCCCCGCCGGTGCTGCTTCGTCCCTATGCGATCTCCGACCTGGCCCTGGTGCGCCAGGCGGCCTCCGATCCGCTGATCTCCTCCATCTCGTCGGTGCCGCGGACGTATACGGACGACGCTGGTCGGGCCTTCATTGAGCGCCAGCACGCACGCGATGCCGAGGGCGATGGCTACTCGTTCGTCATCGCCACCGAAGCCGAGCCGACGACTGGCGTCGGGTCGATCGGGCTGTGGCTGCAGGAGATAGAGAGCGGGCGCGCCTCCATCGGTTACTGGCTCGTCGCCCACGCACGCGGCCAGGGGTTCGCCGCCTCCGCCCTGCGGGGCGTCGTCTCGTTCGCGTTCGGCGAGCTGTCCATCCCGCGCCTGCACCTCTTCGTCGAACCCTGGAACGTGGCCTCGGCCCGCACGGCCGAAGCAGCCGGCTTCAGCCGCGAGGCAACGCTGCGCGGCTGGGAACGGATCGACGGCGAGCAACGAGACGCCGACTGCTTCGCCCTCCTGCACTCCGAATGGGCAATCCGGACGTGACCGAGCGCGCGGGCGCGTCCTCTGCGAGACTGCCCCGGTGTTCCGGCACGACCACCAGGACGAGGAGATCGCCGAGCGCGTCGACCACCTGATGGTCGCGGTCTTCCTCGCTGACGACGACGAGCGCATGGAGGCCTTGACAGAACACGTGGCTCCAGACCTGGTCTACGTGAGCCCCGAAGCGGTCTTCGAGGGCACCGGCGGCCTGAGCGACGCGTTCGCCCGGTACCGCAAGGACGGCTGGTGGCAGACCGGTTTGCGGCGCACGAGCCCCGTCGATTTCCACCACGGGTACTTCCGCTACTCGTGGGAGCGCGTCGAACGCGGCGCCACGGCGATGGAGGGCTGGAGCTTCGGCTGCCTCGACGAGGCGGGAGCCATCCGCCGGGTGGTCACGTTCGAGGGATTGGTGCCCGGGCGGCCCGAGGGCCGATCATGAGAGACATGGGGAGGAGACGCTGATGCTGGTGCTCGTCGAGGTCGACGACCGGGTGGCCACGGTCACCCTGAACCGCCCGGAGGCGCGCAACGCCATATCGGCCGAACTCCATGCGCAGCTGGACGAGACCGTGACGGGGCTCGACGCCCGGGAGGATGTCGGCTGCATCGTCCTCACCGGCGCCGACCCGGCCTTCTGTGCCGGCATGGACCTCAAGTCCCTGGCCACCGAGTTGCGTGAGGTGCAGAAGGAACGGCAACGAGGGCCGGCGCAGCGCTCGGGCATGATGCCACCCCACGACACGCCCGTCATCGGGGCCATCAACGGCCCGACGGTGACCGGAGGGCTCGAACTGGCGATGTGCTGCGACTTCCTCATCGCGTCGGAGCGAGCCCGCTTCGCCGACACACACGCCAGGGTGGGCGTCATGCCGGGCGGAGGGATGACGATCCGGCTGCCCCAACTCGTCGGTCTCGATCGCGCCCGCCGCATGAGCTTGACCGGCGACTACATCGACGCGGAGACGGCGCGCGACTGGGGCCTGGTCGTCGAGGTCGTTCCTCACGAGTCGTTGCTCCAACGAGCCCGGGAGGTGGCGACCACCGTCGCCTCCATCCCTTCGGAGTACCTCACCGAGCTCCGGCGCGGCTACGACACCATCGGCGCGCTGAGCGGCCCGGAGGCGTACAAGGCCGAGGCCCGGTGGTCCCGCGACTGGATGGCCGAGCGCTTCGATCAGTCGCGCCTCACCACCGAGCGAGAGAAGATCGTCGCCAGGGGCCGTCAACAGACCACGGGACTCGACGGCGCCGGCGCGTGAAGGTCTACGCGGGCATGGACCCGCGGCTCAGCCTTCTCGAAGCCGTCGCCCACGCGCAGAGGGTCGAACGACTCGGCTACGACGGGCTGCATGTGGCCGAGACCGTGCACGACTCCATGGCGGTCGCCCTCCTCGTCGCCGAGCACACCGAACGGATCACCGTCCGTACCAGCGTCACCCTCGCCTTCGCCCGCAGCCCGACCCTTCTGGCCTATGCCGCCTGGGACATCGCCAAGCTCAGCGGCGGGCGCTTCGAGCTCGGCCTTGGGGCGCAGATCCGCCAGAACATTGAGGATCGATACGCCGTTCCCTTCGGCGACGACCCCATAGGCCGCCTCGGCGACTACGTCGGTGCCGTGCGCGCCGCCTTCGCCTCCTTCGCCTCCGGCGCCGCACCTGACTACAAGAGCGCGCACTACCGCGTGACCCGGATGCAGCCGTATTTCAACCCGGGACCGGACGCGACCACGCACCCGCCACTGATCTTCCTCGGCGGTGTGCAACGGAAGGCCTGCGCTCTGGCCGGGGCCGTGGGCGACGGTTTTGTCAGCCACCCGACCAACTCGAATCCGCGCTACCTGCGTGAGACGTGCCTCCCCGCCCTGGCCGAAGGTGCCCGCGCCGCCGGGCGGGAACTGGACGGGGTCGGCTTCGAGACCGTCATCGGGACGTCGGTCATCACGGGCGCCACCCCCGCCGCAGTGCTGGTCGAACGGGAGCGCCAACGCCGCCTGCTGGCCTTCTTGTACTCGACCCCCGCCTACGCCCCCACCCTGGAGCTCTACGGCTGGAACGAGGTCGGGCCCCACCTGCGGGACCTCATCCGCCACGACCGTTGGGACGATCTGGCCGACGTCCTCTCCGACGAGGTGCTCGACACCCTGGTCCCGTGCGGAACCTTCGGGGAGCTCCCCGATCTCCTGCGCGACCGATTCAGCGGTTTGGGCCAGGGCATTGTCGTGTCACCTCCGGCGAACGAAGGAGACGACGCCGCCTTCGGAGCTGTCGTCGCCGCGCTCAGGGCGGACTGACCGGTCCGGGCGGGCCGCCTCAGCGCGGCATGGGAAAGATCAATTCCTCGGCCGCCATGGCCTCGATCGCCCCGTGCCGCTCGTCCTCGCTCATCGGGACGTAGCGCTGGGCCGAGGCCAACACCCGGGGCAGCAGCGCGATGTCCCCGGGGGTGCAGAAGGCGTGTACGCCCGGCGTCGAGAGCGCGAAGTGAATGCCACGATCGAGTTCGTCGTCGCTGGCCTGGGGCTCGTACCACGAGTCGGCCCAGCGAGCCGAGGTGGCCTCGTCCCCCGCCACCGCGTCGGCCAAGGGACGGCCGTCCGCCCAGGGCCGCCGTGCCACCGCCTTGATCGCCATGACGCCCACGTCCCGTTCGGCGCACACGGCGAGGAGCTCCTCGGCCGGCTCGCGGTACTCGGGCCGGGACCACAGCGCGGGATAGACCGGGAACATGACCGTGTCGAGGTCGAACCGGCGGAGCGCCTCGAGGTGGGCCACCGGGACCTCCATGTCGTGCCCGGTGATGCCGGCGAACCGGGTGTGGCCGGCGTCACGCAGGGCGAGGATGCGCTCGAGCGCCGGCGAGCGCCGGTCGAGCTCGGCAAGTGACGTCACCGCATGGGCCTGATAGAGGTCGAGTACATCGGCGTGCAGCAGGCGGCGGGTCGTGTCGAACTGGTCGGTCACGCCTTCGGGGTTGGCCCGCAGCGTCTTGCCCGCCACGAAGAGCTCCTCGCGCTGGGCGGCCAGGTGCGGGCCTACCACGGACTCCGCGGCCCCGTACTGGGGTGCGATGTCGAGATGGTTCACCCCGAGGTCGAGGGCCTGCCGGAGCCACTCCCCCGCCTCGTCGACGCTGGCGGCCCAGCAGGCGGCGCCACCCAAGACGGCCACGCTGCTCTGGTGGCCGGTCCGTCCGAGGCGCCGTCGCTCCAGCATGGGTCGCTATGCCTTGAGTTGCAGGACGTTGAAGACGGCGCCCACGTTGTCGGCCAGGACGGCGAACCGACCGGGCTCGATGTCGGTCGGCCCCATGAAGAGGGTGGCCCCCAGCTCCTGCGCCTTGGCCACCGTGGCGTCGGTGTCGGCCACCGCGAAGTAGACGCCCCAGGAGGGCGGCATCTCGGCCGGCATGTCCGGGGTCTTCTGCATCATGCCGCCGACCGACCTCCCGGCCAATTGCCATTCGGTGTACACCGGCGGCCCACCGGGAGGCCCCTGCTCTTGGGCGTCCCACCCGAACACGGCGGCGTAGAAGGCCTTCGAGGCGTCGAGGTCCGTCGTGATGAGCTCGCTCCAGCAGTACGTGCCCGGCTCGTTGGCCACCTGGGCCCCGGTGTGTTGCCCGGGCTGCCAGAGGCCGATGACCGCACCGACAGGATCGGCGAAGACGGCCAGCCGGCCCGCGTCCATGACGTCCATCGGTGGGGCGAAGACCGTCCCGCCGTTGGCCGTCACCTTGGCCACCGTGGCGTCGGCACTGTCCACATTGACGTAGGTCAACCACACCGGCGGCATGTCGGGATTCATCTGTGGACCCAGGCCCGCCACGGTCTTCCCGTCCAGGTCGCAGACCGAATATCCACCGGCCTCGGGCGGTCCCTCGGGGCAGTTCCAGCCGAAGAGCGCTCCATAGAACTGTCGTGACTTGACCAGGTCGGTGCTCCCCAGATCCACCCAGGACGGGACTCCGTCTTCGTAACGCTCGAACTCCACGGTGCCTCCTCAGGTTCGGCATGTCCGGCGCCTCGACGGTACCCGATCGATGTCCCACCTGCACAGGTCGCGGGGTGAGAAGATCACTGAAATGTCACCGAGTCCGCTGCACGCATGAGTCCCAACCCGATCGGCAACAGGGTGGAGCAATTGGCCCAGTCGCTGGCTGAGCACATCGTGCCGCTGATCGTCGACGCCATCGACATCGACTCCCTTGTCGACAAGGTCGACGTCGAGAAGATCATTGAGCGGGTCGACGTCGAGAAGATCATCGACCGCGTGGACGTGCAGAAGATCATCGACCGCGTCGACGTGCAGGAGATCATCGAACGGGTCGACATCAATGCCATCGTCGACAAAATCGACATCGACTCCCTGGTGGAGCAGACCGAGCTCGGGTCGATCATCGCCCGGTCGACAACCGGCATCCTGACCGAGGTGCTCGATGTCGTCCGGGCCCAAGGGGTCGGACTGGACGACTTCATCTTCCGCTGGGGCAACCGCCTCATCGGGCGGCGCAAGAAGATCGCGTCCTGGCCCCCTGGTCCCCCACTGCTCGTGAAGCCGGGGGCGGTTCAGACATCGTGAGCACCGTCCCCGTCCCCTCGGCCGAGCTCACCGTCGGGCGCCAGGGGAACTACGCCGGCGCCGTGAGCCGGCTCGCCGCGTTTGCCGCCGATGTCGGAGTCTCGTGGGGGATTTACAGCTTGGGCGTGCTGCTGCTCAATGCCGCGCTCAAGTTGGTGACCGGACACTCCTTCACGTTGACCAACCACCAGTTGGCCGCCTTCATCGTGCTGACCCTTTGGGAGTTCCTCTACTTCACGTACCAGTGGGCCGTGAGCGGAAAGACACTCGGCATGGCGATCCTCGGGTTGCAGGTGGTGACGGCGCAGGGAGCGCCGATCAGCGGGCGCCAGGCCGTCCGGCGGACGGTCGGGCTCGGGATCACCCTGTTCCTCACTCTTGGGATCGGGTTTCTCGGGATCATCTACCAGCGCGACCGGCGCGCGCTCAACGACTTCATCGCCGGCACCGCCGTCGTATACGACTGGGACGCCCGGGCGGCCCGCCTGCGTTGGATCGCTCGCAAGGAAGGACCGCTGGCCGGTCCCGTGGCGTCCAACGAGTACGGGGGTAGCCGGTCGCGGCCGTGAAGGGCGGCGCACTCTACGATGCCGCGCATGTCCTTCACCGAGATCACCAGGCCTCACCCACACGTCGCTGTGGTCACACTCAACCGGCCGGAGCGCATGAACGCCATGGCCTTCGATGTGATGATTCCCTTCCGAGATGCCTTGCGCGAGATCGGTGATGACAACAACGTTCGGATAGTGGTCGTCACCGGTGCGGGACGCGGGTTCTGCTCGGGAGCAGATCACGAGAACCCCGGCACCATGCCCAACATGGACGGGTTGACCCTGCCCACCATCGCCCTGCGGTCCATGGAACTGCTGGACGACGTCATTTCGGTCATCCGCAAGCTCCACCAACCCGTGATCGCCGCCGTCAACGGCGCTGCCATCGGCGGCGGGTTCTGCCTCGCTCTCGCTGCCGACATCAGGATCGCCTCGGACGAGGCCTATTTCCGGGCGGCGGGGATCAACAACGGCCTCACGGCTGCCGAGCTCGGACTGAGCTTCCTCCTACCGCGGTCGATCGGCCAGTCCAGAGCCGCCGAAATCATGTTCACCGGGCGCGATGTCGATGCAGAGGAAGCGGAACGAATCGGTCTGGTGTCGCGCGTCGTGCCACAGGCTGCACTTCTGCCGGCGTGCTACGAGTTGGCCGACCGGGTCAACGGCTGGAGCCGCGCCGGGGTCGAGCTGACAAAGCGCCAGCTGTGGAACAGCCTCGACGCCAGCAGCCTGCAGTCCCATATGGATGCGGAAGGCACCTCACAGCTCTTCGTCCGCATCACGACCCGCAACTTCGAGGAATCGGTCGCCGCCCGCAAGGAAGGGCGCACCCCCGACTTCAAGGACTGACGACTCGAGCCATCAGGGAGAGTTGACGAGCGAGTTGGCCGCCATCTCGAGATAGTCGCGCAGTTCCAGCGCGTCCGCGTCCGTGACGCGCGACGCTGATTGCAACTCGAGCAGCGCAGCGAGCATGTGCCGCAACCAGGCGTCGCGCTCCGCCGGCCCCACGACGAAAGGGGCGTGGCGCATGCGGAGCCGAGGGTGGCCCCGCTCCTCGCCGTAGGTCGAGGGACCACCCCAGTACTGCATCAGGAACAGGGCAAGGTGGCGCGACGACTCGGTGAGGTCGTCAGGGTACAGCGGCCGCAGCAGGGGGTCGCCGGCGACGCCGACGTAGAAGCGATCGACCAGATCGACGAAGAACGGCTCACCGCCCACCCGCTCGTAGAGTGTGTCCACGGGGTCGAGAGTAGAGGCTTTAGACTGTCCCCCGATTCGCGGCCGTAGTTCAATGGTAGAACCTCAGCCTTCCAAGCTGATGATGCCAGTTCGATCCTGGTCGGCCGCTCTCAACGAAGCGCCTGGTGAACGTGGTCGCTCGTGTCGTCGAGTGCAACCAGATCGACGTCATGGGGTGCCACAGACCACAGATAGACCACACACTGACCACAAGGGGTTGTGTCACCGCCACTTATCGCGCGTCTGTTTCAGCCGTACGGAGTCCGGCATCGCCACGTTCTTCGGTGCCCTCGGACTGTCCCAACGCTTCCTCAGTCATCGCCGACAGGCGCTCGGCAATGACGACGTCACGCTCTACCGATGCGTGCTGGTAGAGCAGGGCGGCTCGGGCGCTGGAGTGACCCATGCGGGCCATGAGCTCCTTCGTGCTCGCCCCGGTGCCTGCGGCGAGCGTGTTCCCCGTGTGTCGGAGGTCGTGGAAATGGAAGGCCTCCAGCCCGACCGCCCGGCGGGCTCGGTCCCACGCAGCGTTGAACGTCGCCCGGTAGAGCGCCGGCGAATTCGGGCCTGTGAACAGTAGGTCGCTGGGGGCCGGTCCGACCCAACGAAAGAGATGGTCTTCCACCTCGGCGACGAGGTGCGGAGGCAGCGCAACGGTGCGCACGCCGGCCGCCGTCTTGGGCGGCCCGTAGTGGCGGGTCCCGTCGGAGCGTTCCTGGAGTTGCTCGGTCACGATCACCCGTCGGTGCAGTACATCGACACGATCCCGCCGTAGGGCCAGGAGCTCACCCAGGCGCAGGCCACCGAACGTGGCCAGGAGCACCATCAGCCGGTAGCGGTCCTCCATGGCATCGGCGAGGTGGTACACCTCGGCGATGCTGGCTACCGGACGCTCCGGTGAGCGCTCGACGCCGGCCCCCCGGATGGTGCACGGGTTGCGTGCCAGAAGGCCGTCTTCCACAGCGTCGTTGAGGATGCAGCGCAGCAGCCGGTAAGCCTTGGCCACAGTGACCGGGCCCGGCTTACCCTTCCGAAGGAGCGCGGCGTGCCACGCCCGCACCTCGGCCGTCGTGAGCGAACCGAAACGGCAGTCACCGAGGTGCGGTTCGATGTGCAGCCGGAGCAGACCGCTGTAGAGCTCACGGGTCCGCGGGCGCAGCTCGGGTCGGTTCTCCAACCACCAGGTGGTGTACTCGGAAAGCGGTACCTTCGCCAGAGCCGGGTCACGCCAAGACCCGTCGCCGATGGCGGTGCCGGTGCGGTCGAGGAAGTCCTGAGCTTCTCGCTTCGTCCGAAACGTCTTGCCGAGCATGCGCCCGGTGGGATCCCGATACCGAGCCTCGTAGTTTCCCGATGGCTTCTTCCGGATGCTGGCCATTTCCGCTGCCCTCCTTACCCCTTCCGGACCCTGAGCCACGGTGGCTCAGGGTTGACCGGCGCTGGCGTGCTGCGCCGGCGAACGCTCGGTGACAGCTTCTCGCCTTCCCGAACGGGACGAACTGGCGACCGCAGCCAAGGCGGATCGCCACCTCCCGGTTCCTCGTCGGCGACCGACACTCTTTGCAGCTCCAGCCAGGCGGTGACGTCGGCGGGGGCAAATCGGATGTAGTGCCCGATCTTCACGTACGGCATCCGTCGCTCGTGCACGAGCCGACGTACGTGACGAGGGCTGGTACCCAACCACCGGGCGACCTCCTCGATGTCGACCAGCCACCCACCGAAACGCTCGCATGGATGCACTGCGACGGCGTGAGGGCTGTCCCCGTTCACCCTCGCCCCCCCGTCGGCTCCCCGGCCGTCGGCACTGTCGTCATCTGGGTCACTCCGCTTCATCGGTCCCTCACCGCCTCCCGGATCTCATGGCTGTAGAGGTACTCGTTCGCGCACCGACGCTCGTCTTCTCGTCTCCTCCGCTGCGCTTCGACCCAGGTTGCCTCGCCTTTATCCCTCCACCCGATGCCGACGGCGCTCCATCGGGCATGAACGGAACGGTCGCCGAACTCGGGTCCGTTGCGCGCTCGATTCTTCCGCCACTGCTGCCGGGCCGCCCGCAGGGCTCCAAGGGTGGTCGAGTACCGCCTGGACTTGGAGAGGAAGTGTCCGCCGTAGCCGAGGCTGTGGGCGTGGCGACGCAGGTGTAAGGACTCGTAGCTCGCCTCACCACCCAGTATCCAGGCAACCTCGGCCATCCGGCGAAGATGGACCGGGATACGGCGTCGAGCCAGGTCGTCGGCCGAGCGGATACGGGTGTCGAGCACGCCGGAGTCTTCGCTGCTCTTGGTGGCGTACTTGGCCACATAGCCCGAGACCGACTTCATCGCGCTCTCGTCGGAGCGCTGAAGGATCTGCACGTCGATCTGCTGGCCCCAGCGGGCCACTCCTCGAGGGTGGGGCACCGCAATCGCCCGGCTAGCCAGCAGCACCGCGTGTGCCAACTGCTCGGCACTCACCGGCGGTGGTGTCCCTCCGGACCCGTCAGCTCGAATCACGGCGTGCAGATGGACCACGCCCCGGCGCTGGAACTCGGCAACTCGGCAGAACGACAGCCGCACCAGCTTCCTCGTCTCGGCCTGGGTGCACCCGATCACCCCCGCCAAATGGCGAAGCACGTAGATCGTCGTCCGCCGCCAGAGCTCAGGAGTACAGGCGTTGTGCAGGACGGCAGCGGCGTAGTCGTAGCACTCATGACACAAAGGCGACCCGACCAATTCGCTGTCGCCCTCGTGGCGTGCGAAGCATGACCGGGGACGCCTATGTGGACAATGTGCCTTTGGTGATCCGGGATGGCACGGACCGCTCGCTTTGGCGGCGTGGACTGTGCCAAAGCTAGGAGCGGTCAGCGTGACGAACACCGCCGGGTGCTGCGCCACTGACTTGCTCACGCCCTTGCCTCCCATGAGACCCGCTCGCACGAGGTGGCGAGCGTCACCCCGGTAGACCGCAGCACAGGCAGGGCACCGGGTTTCCCGGCGGCTCCCACAGGCCTTCAGGGTCACACCATCAGGCAGCGTTGCGGTGGAGAAGGTCAGCCGACGGGCGACACCGTCGTCAACAATGACCGTGCCTCGGATCCGGATCGGATGACGGCACCAACCACATCCCTCACCCTGATCCTGGAAGGCGTCGAACTGCTTGATGGTGATCCGCTGAGCAACAGAGCGGAACATCTCCCAGTCCTCGGCGCTGAGCTGTGGGGGCTGTGTCGTTGGCATGGGGCGGTTCTAGCGCCACGTTGTACCAAGCAAATCAATCCATTTTCGACCGAATGGACACCAACGAGTACCAACACATGACAAGGGATGACAGCGCATACCAGGGCACAATGATTCTGTAACCAGATTCTTATGAAGCGAGCATTCGAACCGACAATCCCGACACCGATCTACCCCAAAGTACCGATCCAAAGTGATGTTGTGATGACTTCCTTTACCTGATCAAGTCGCCACGCCGTCGCCGGCGGCTCCGCCGCCGGCTCGGGCGGCGGAGTTTGAGTTCCACGAGTGTCTGGAGTCCTCAGACGACGCAACCAGGGCAACCGAAGCGAGATAGCACTCCGGAACCCCGGATCTATCTGCCGACC
>CAVUKH010000009.1:0-44674 GCA_963742035.1 uncultured Acidimicrobiaceae bacterium | reverse complement strand
GCTTAGAACGCCCCCCAAAACGGAGGGCACTCCCCTCGGACTGTTGCGGAATGAAGGCCTTGGGGGCAAACGATCAGGGTCTGCCGGCTGCCATCCAACTCTTGACCCTGGCATCGCTGATCCGTCGCGCCGTGGGCATATTGGCCCACACCCGGAACCGCTGCTTTTCATCGCTGCTCAGCTGGGAGTAAAGCGATTCCTCAGCCGGTGGCCCGCTTGGCCGGGGCAAGCGGGCGCGGCTTCCGCCGCCGCTCCCCCGCCCCTGTTCTATATAGGGCTTGATTGCATCCCGAAGCTTGGAGGCGTTGGCGGCGCTGAGGTCGATCTCGTACGATTTGCCGTCGAGGGCAAAGTGGATCGTCTCGTCGGCGTCCCCGCCGTCAATATCGTCCGTCAGCTTTACTATCACGGTCTTTGCCATCGTCCAATGGTGGCAGAGCCCTCGCTTGCCGACAAAGCCCCTCCTCCGACGGGGACAGAAAGGGCGAAGTGCGGAGCTGCTGACGCGCGAACCGACAAGCGCTGGGAGATGCGGCGCAGGGTTTCCTATAGCGAGAAACGCTCAGACACCAGAGTCCAACGATGTCGAGTGCGACAGAACGATTCTCTGTAATTCTCGCCCTGTGAACCGGATCTAACTCCCCATCCCTCTCGATCGAATCGGAGGCGCGCCGGGCCCCCACGATTACGTGATGGGCGTTGGCGCCCGAAAACGAGGTCCACGCGCCACAATAAGCATGTGGCTCCGCGGCGAAATGATCCGAAACGAGGGCGCCGCCCCGAGGTCGATGTACGGCCCTTCGGTATCCGGTCACATTGGCGAGCCGACGGTCACACGAAAACCGCGTACCCGAGTCAACATGCAGCAGCCGACGCCGCCGATGAGCGGCGCCGTGAGTCGGGAACCGTCTTGAACGTGTACCAATGCAGCTATTGCTCCGCGTGGCACATGGGCACTGTTTCCGACAGAAAGAGCTGATCGCGGTTGCCAGCCTGACACCGTGGTGGCTCGACGGAGGGCCAGCACCCTTCTGGGCCTGAATAGTCCAAAACCTCGGGGCAATTTCTTCTCTATGACAGGCCAGACAGACGGTCAGCAATTGTTGTGGTTTTGTTGTGAACAGATAGGGCGGCTTCTTCGAAATGACAGGCCAGAGAGACCGACATCAATTGTTGTGCTTTTGTTGTGAATAGATGGGTCGGCTCGTCGCGTGTCAAATCTCGACCTCAAGCAGAGGTTCAGGTTCCCGGGACCTGGAAGCTTCTGCCCTGACGAAAGCCGGAATCTGCCTTATCGCCACCATTTTACCTGTTCAATCCACATATTTGAGAACAGCTGTCGTCCGAAGGGAGACCGTCGCACACAGGGATATCGAATTGATGCTCAGGTCGAAGTCCACGACGACCGACCTAAATGATGTTCCGGCGCGGTTGTGGCATTAGGGCACAAAGGCGCTATTCAGCAACGCTGGTATCAGGTTAACTTTCAGCTTGTTCATGAGCTAGGCAGCATCATCATGGTAAGTCGGACGTAGGCGGTCCGCTTATAGGGAGCAGGGGCTTTGGCGAAGCGGCGAACCGACGACGGGTTAGTGGCGACTGGCTATGGCCAGTTCGGCCCCGCGCACGCCCCAATCACGGTTCAGCTCCCACTCCGTCATCTCCAGCGCATCGGACTCCGACCGTGAATCGAAACAAGGGCCCTCGTCATCCTGTTGTATTGGCTCGCCAAGCCATGCGGCGACGGCTGTCCGCAGCGACCCAGCGTGAACTTGACGACGCGGGATTCACCCTCATTGAGCTGATCATCACGATCGCCATCCTTCCGATCGTGGTGGGTGGCATCGCAGTTGCGCTCATTTCGGTCTTCACGCTCCAAGGGAGCGTTTCAAACAGGGTCAGTGACTCCAACGACGCCCTCGTCAGTTCATCAACGTTCAACAAGGACGTGCAGAGCGCCCAGGAAATCGAGACGGTCACGACTCCCGCCTGTGGATCGACAGGCCAACAGCTGGTCGGCTTGGAATGGGGTGCGAACGCCGCCGGCGCCTACCAGAACGTTGTCTCGTACGTGCAGAGCACCACGGGCACGACGACCTCGCTGATGAGGATGCAGTGCACATCGGGAGCATCGACCACGCCGACCGGGTCGCGCACCGTGGCGCACGATGCCGGCACGCCGACGGTAGCCCTCAACCCGTCAGGGTTCAGCTACAACACGAACCAGGGCTGGACGTCCACCCAGGGCCTCTACGGTGTGACGGTCAGCGTCAACGCCCCGGGGAGCGGATACGCCTACAAGCTCACTGGCCTCCCGAGCGCGAGCTCGTCGACCGGCTCGGCGTCCCAGATCGTGCAGAACCAGAACCTACCCGGATGCAACCTGGCCAACCCGGGAACGGGCACGTACGCGAACATCCTGTGCTTCGCCGACTTTTCCGCCTCCGGTGCCAGTCCTGCCACCCAGTCCGCCTACCTCGCTGCATTCACCCAACCCTCTGCCAAGTGCACGCAGATGACCTTCTCGATCGCCGCGTCACCGGACCTCCTGTCGTTCTGCCTCAGCGTCGGTCCTACGAACACCCAGACGGTTGCGCCTCAGACAATCCCGACCTACGACGATGTCGCGCAGGGGAGCAACAGCCAGCCCTATTTGGGGAACAACGGTTTCTACCAGGGCATCCAGGGTGAGCCGGCCATCTCCCAGAGGCCGCAACCCACCGATGTCTGCGGGCAATCCGGCCAGCCCGCCTGCACATTCGGCGGCGCGAACAACGCCCTGACAACGCTCACCTTCACCAACATCAAGGTGACGAACGCAGCCAACGAGCCGGCGACGGGCTGGACGCTCGTGACGGGAGACGCCGAGTCGACCGACAGCGGCGAGTGGAACGTCTACTCCAACACCACGTCGCCGACGCCTGTCACCTGGCAAGTTCTCCCCAACAGCACGTCGTCCTACTATGGCAACTCCTGCTACGACACGCAGGACACTGCGAACGGCAACACCGGCCTCTTCAAATACACCGGTGCGGTACCTCCGACAGACAACTCGGTGGGAAATCCCTCAACGGGCACGGGGCTCTCGGGGAATGACACCGCCATCAACATCGAGCGCGTCGCAGCCCTACTCGCTCTACCCGACCGGTGCCTCGTCGGTCGGGTGTGAGGCAAACGGACAGCTTGACAAGACTGGGACCTTGATGCTGGCTGCGCCCGAGCCGAACAATTCTTCAGCTGCGCAGAGCGTCTCCATCACCATGCAAGGCGGTGGGTACCAAGCGGTGTTCCTTGGGGTGCTGATATGAGGCGCACGATGCTTGATTACCTGGAGCACGCAGTCAACGGCTGGGTCGCCAGGCGTCGAGCCAAGGCAGGCGGCGAGGATGGGGCATCCGAACGGGGCGACACCCTCGTGGAGGTGTTGCTCGCCCTGGCCGTTCTCAGCATCGCCGGCCTGGCTCTCATGACCGGATTCGCGACATCGATCACGGCTTCTGCGCAGCATCGCAACTACGCCTCGCTCGACGCGTCAACCCGACTGGCCGCCAACAGCGCCATCGCCGACGTCCAACAGCAGGCCCAGGCGAACGCCAATACCGTGAACGACCCGTTCACTTGTCCTGAAGCCTTCACGCCGACATTCACCAATCTCACGGGCCCGTACCAAGTGACCTACACCATGGCTTGGTGGAACGGGTCCGGCTTCCAGACGGGCTCATCCAATTGCATTGCCGACGCACCCCAGCAGTACACGCTGAACATCGCCTCGACCAAGGCCTCCTACAGCACCTCAGTCACGACGGTGATCACCGACCCCGGCGCCCCCTTGCCACCCAATGGCGCCGGCGTTCCCGCCCAGCTTGTGTGGCTGCAGCAGCTTCAGCCGCCGGCCAGCGGGACCGCTTTCTCGCCCATCACACCCCAGCCAGAGGTCGCCGTCGAGGACAACCAGGGCGACATCGTTTCGAGTGACTTCTCCTCGGTGACCCTGCAGCTCGTGTCGGGGCCGAGCGGCGGTTCCATCTCGAATACATGCTCTGGAGTGGAGTCCTACGGCATTGTGCAGTTCTCCGACTGCAGCATGAACGTCGCCGGGACCTACCAGATCCATGCGAGTGATGGAACCCTGACACCCACGTCGACCATCCCAGTCGTCGTGAGTCCGGCCGCGCCGGCGAAGATCGGGTTCATCACCTCGCCGGTGTCGGGCACGCCGTCGAGCAGACGCGACGCTCGGGCCGATCACCATTCAGCAGCAGGACGCCCTCGGTAACCCTGTGGCGACGACAGCCGCCGTGACCGTCAACCTCAGCTCGACATCGACTGGTGGCATCTTCGCGGCGACATCGGGCAACAGCACACACATCACGTCGGTCACGATTCCTGCCAACTCCTCGACCGCGACAGCATCCTTCTTTTACGGTGATAGCAAGAGCGGGACTCCAACACTGACGGCCGCCGCAACCGGATTGACATCGGGCACACAGACTGCGACCATCGCGACGGCGCCGACCCAGCTCGCCATCACGAGTCCTGCCTTCACTGCGGCAACGAGCACCAGCGCGACGACTCCGTTCACGGTGACGCTCGAGGACTCGTCAGGCAACCCGACGTCACGAAACGCCGCCACCACGATCACCCTTGCTTCCACATCTACCGGCACCAAAGAATTCGCTGCCACCTCGGGTGGGAGCGCCGTGACCAGCGTCACGCTGCCGGCCAACACCTCCTCAATGACCGTGTACTACGGCGACAACAAGGTTGGTACCCCCACGATCACCGTGTCGTCGACGTCTCCGACGACGCTCACTCCCGGGACACAGAAAGAGAACGTCATCGCCGGGCCGACGAAGCTCGTCGTGAGTGGGCCTGCCTCGGGTACGGCGTCCGCTTCGGCCAACATCGGGCCGTTCACGGTTACGGAAGAAAACGCCAGCAACCAGCTCACGACCGCGGGAGAGACAGTCACTCTGACCTCCGGCTCCACCGGCTCGTACGTGTTCGGGACCAGCGGAACAACGACCCCGACCGGTGCGGCGACCGTGACCATCCCAAGCGGCTCATCCTCGGCGACCTTCTTCTATGGCGACACCATGGCGGCGACATCCACGACCATCACCGCATCGACCACGGGACTGACCTCCGGCACTGCGAATGTGAAGATCAACGCCGGCACCGCGAACCAACTGGCCATCACCTCGAAACCCTTCACGGGCGCGGCCAACTCGAAGGCAACCAACGCCTTCACCGTCACCCTCCAAGACGCCTTCGGCAACACGACCACGAGCGCCAGTGGCATCACGATCGGACTGGGCTCGAACACCACCGGCGCGGCGGTCTTCTCCGGGACCTCGAGCGGACCGCCAAGCGCCAGTGTGACGCTGCCAGCGAACACCTCGTCGATCACCGCGTACTACGGCGATACCAAGGCCGGCACCCCCACGATCACCGCCTCGGCAACGGGCTTGACGGCCGGGACGCAGCTAGAAACGATTACCGGAGGAACGGCCAAGCAACTCGCCATCACCTCTACTGCATTCACCGGGGCGGCCAACGCCAGGGCGACCAATGCGTTCCAGGTCACACTCCAGGACGGATTCGGGAACGCGACCACGCAGACCACGGCCACGACGATCAATCTGACGTCGAACTCGGCGGGTACCCATTCGTTCTCAGCGACCTCGGGTGGTACCAACGTCACGTCAGTGTCGTTGGCGGCGAACACCTCCTCCATCGGGATCTTCTACGGCGATGAGATGCCCGGGACCCCGACGATCACGGCGGCGGCGACCGGCCTGACCTCCGCCACGCAGCAAGAAACGATCACCGCGGGCACGCCTTCGGTCCTGGTCTTCACCTCGAACCAGTTCTCCGGCAGCGCGTCAACGAGCGCCACCCTGGGCCCGATCACCGTTCAGGAACAGGACGCCTACGGCAACGTCGCATCGAGCGGCTCCCCGACCACGATTAACCTCAGCTCGAGTTCCGCTGGCGCCATCTTTGCGGCGACTTCGGGCGGAACACCCACCACCTCAGTCACAATCCCCGGAGGCACTTCTACCGCCACCTTCTTCTACGGCGACACGGTGGCAGGTCATCCCACAATCACGGCCGCGGCAGTTGGACTGACCTCGGCCACACAGTCCGAGACGATCACCGCTCTGGGAGGAACACGGCTCGGCGTCAGCACGTTCACCGGTCCGGCCACCGCAACGGCCACCAACGCCTTCACCGTGTCCTTCGAGGACCAGTTCGGGAACCCCACGGTCGCGACCAGCGCCATCCCGGTCACTCTGAGCTCGAACTCGGCGGGCACACACCAATTCGCCACGTCGTCGGGTGGGACCGCAACGACGAGTGTCCAGATACTGGCCAACCACTCGTCCGTGACCGCGTACTACGGCGACACCCTGGCTGGGACGCCGACGATCACCGCGACATCCACTGGCCTCACCTCTGGCAGTCAGCAGGAGACCATTACCGGCGGAACCCCTCACACCATCGCCATCTCCTCGGGCTCTGCACAGTCGGCCACGGTCAACACGGCCTTCGGCGGCCCCCTGGTGGCCCTGGTCAGCGACTCCTTCGGCAACCCGGTCTCGGGGGCCGTCGTCACCTTCACCGCCCCGGCCACGACCGGAGCGAGTGGGACACTCCTGGCGGCCAGCAACGGTGGCACCTGCCTGAGCACCGGTGGCACCGCGGTGGCCTCGTGCACGGCGACGACGAGCGCCACGGGTCTGGCCACCTCTCTCACCTTCAAGGCCGACACCCACGCCGGCACCTACAACGTGACGGCGACCTCGACCGGCACGACCCCGAACCCCCTCAACTTCTCCGAGACGAACACGGCGGCGACCACGAACGACAACATGACCATCACGGGCGGCAACAACCAGAGCGCCACCGTGGGCACCGGCTACTCGACCGGGCTGACCGTCAACATCGTCGACTCGTACAACAACCCGGTCCCGAACATGAACGTGACCTTCACCGCCCCGGCTTCGGGCGCGTCGGGCACCTTCGGCACCTGCTCGGGCGGCAACAACGCCTCGTTCACTACCTGTGTGGTGGCCACCAACGCCAGCGGTAACGCCACCGCCTCGGCCTTCACGGCCAACCACTCGGCCGGCTCGGTCAGCGTGGCCACCAGCGCCTCGGGTGACACCACCCCGCCGACCTTCTCCGAGACGAACACGGCGGCGACCACGAACGACAACATGACCATCACGGGCGGCAACAACCAGAGCGCCACCGTGGGCACCGGCTACTCGACCGGGCTGACCGTCAACATCGTCGACTCGTACAACAACCCGGTCCCGAACATGAACGTGACCTTCACCGCCCCGGCTTCGGGCACGTCGGGCACCTTCGGCACCTGCTCGGGCGGCAACAACGCCTCGTTCACTACCTGTGTGGTGGCCACCAACGCCAGCGGTAACGCCACCGCCTCGGCCTTCACGGCCAACCACTCGGCCGGCTCGGTCAGCGTGGCCACCAGCGCCTCGGGTGACACCACCCCGCCGACCTTCTCCGAGACGAACACGGCGGCGACCACGAACGACAACATGACCATCACGGGCGGCAACAACCAGAGCGCCACCGTGGGCACCGGCTACTCGACCGGGCTGACCGTCAACATCGTCGACTCGTACAACAACCCGGTCCCGAACATGAACGTGACCTTCACCGCCCCGGCTTCGGGCGCGTCGGGCACCTTCGGCACCTGCTCGGGCGGCAACAACGCCTCGTTCACTACCTGTGTGGTGGCCACCAACGCCAGCGGTAACGCCACCGCCTCGGCCTTCACGGCCAACCACTCGGCCGGCTCGGTCAGCGTGGCCACCAGCGCCTCGGGTGACACCACCCCGCCGACCTTCTCCGAGACGAACAAGGCCGGCAACGCATACGCCTTCGCCATCTCCTCGGGCTCTGCACAGTCGGCCACGGTCAACACGGCCTTCGGCGGCCCCCTGGTGGCCCTGGTCAGCGACTCCTTCGGCAACCCGGTCTCGGGGGCCGTCGTCACCTTCACCGCCCCGGCCACGACCGGAGCGAGTGGGACACTCCTGGCGGCCAGCAACGGTGGCACCTGCCTGAGCACCGGTGGCACCGCGGTGGCCTCGTGCACGGCGACGACGAGCGCCACGGGTCTGGCCACCTCTCTCACCTTCAAGGCCGACACCCACGCCGGCACCTACAACGTGACGGCGACCACCACCGGGACGACACCGACCACGCTCAACTTCTCCGAGACGAACACGGCGGCGACCACGAACGACAACATGACCATCACGGGCGGCAACAACCAGAGCGCCATGGTCGGGTCGGCCTACTCAACGACACTCGGAGTCAACATCGTCGACTCGTACAACAACCCGGTCCCGAACATGAACGTGACCTTCACCGCCCCGGCTTCGGGCGCGTCGGGCACCTTCGGCACCTGCTCGGGCGGCAACAACGCCTCGTTCACTACCTGCGTGGTGGCCACGGACGCCAGCGGTAACGCCACCGCCTCGGCCTTCACGGCCAACCACTCGGCCGGCTCGGTCAGCGTGGCCACCAGCGCCTCGGGTGACACCACCCCGCCGACCTTCTCCGAGACGAACACCGCCGGGTTGCCTCACACCATCGCCATCTCCTCGGGCTCTGCACAGTCGGCCACGGTCAACACGGCCTTCGGCGGCCCCCTGGTGGCCCTGGTCAGCGACTCCTTCGGCAACCCGGTCTCGGGGGCCGTCGTCACCTTCACCGCCCCGGCCACGACCGGAGCGAGTGGGACACTCCTGGCGGCCAGCAACGGTGGCACCTGCCTGAGCACCGGTGGCACCGCGGTGGCCTCGTGCACGGCGACGACGAGCGCCACGGGTCTGGCCACCTCTCTCACCTTCACGGCCGACACCCACGCCGGCACCTACAACGTGACGGCGACCTCGACCGGCACGACCCCGAACCCCCTCAACTTCTCCGAGACGAACACGGCGGCGACCACGAACGACAACATGACCATCACGGGCGGCAACAACCAGAGCGCCACCGTGGGCACCGGCTACTCGACCGGGCTGACCGTCAACATCGTCGACTCGTACAACAACCCGGTCCCGAACATGAACGTGACCTTCACCGCCCCGGCTTCGGGCACGTCGGGCACCTTCGGCACCTGCTCGGGCGGCAACAACGCCTCGTTCACTACCTGTGTGGTGGCCACCAACGCCAGCGGTAACGCCACCGCCTCGGCCTTCACGGCCAACCACTCGGCCGGCTCGGTCAGCGTGGCCACCAGCGCCTCGGGTGACACCACCCCGCCGACCTTCTCCGAGACGAACACGGCGGCGACCACGAACGACAACATGACCATCACGGGCGGCAACAACCAGAGCGCCACCGTGGGCACCGGCTACTCGACCGGGCTGACCGTCAACATCGTCGACTCGTACAACAACCCGGTCCCGAACATGAACGTGACCTTCACCGCCCCGGCTTCGGGCGCGTCGGGCACCTTCGGCACCTGCTCGGGCGGCAACAACGCCTCGTTCACTACCTGTGTGGTGGCCACCAACGCCAGCGGTAACGCCACCGCCTCGGCCTTCACGGCCAACCACTCGGCCGGCTCGGTCAGCGTGGCCACCAGCGCCTCGGGTGACACCACCCCGCCGACCTTCTCCGAGACGAACACGGCGGCGACCACGAACGACAACATGACCATCACGGGCGGCAACAACCAGAGCGCCACCGTGGGCACCGGCTACTCGACCGGGCTGACCGTCAACATCGTCGACTCGTACAACAACCCGGTCCCGAACATGAACGTGACCTTCACCGCCCCGGCTTCGGGCGCGTCGGGCACCTTCGGCACCTGCTCGGGCGGCAACAACGCCTCGTTCACTACCTGTGTGGTGGCCACCAACGCCAGCGGTAACGCCACCGCCTCGGCCTTCACGGCCAACCACTCGGCCGGCTCGGTCAGCGTGGCCACCAGCGCCTCGGGTGACACCACCCCGCCGACCTTCTCCGAGACGAACACGGCGGCGACCACGAACGACAACATGACCATCACGGGCGGCAACAACCAGAGCGCCACCGTGGGCACCGGCTACTCGACCGGGCTGACCGTCAACATCGTCGACTCGTACAACAACCCGGTCCCGAACATGAACGTGACCTTCACCGCCCCGGCTTCGGGCGCGTCGGGCACCTTCGGCACCTGCTCGGGCGGCAACAACGCCTCGTTCACTACCTGTGTGGTGGCCACCAACGCCAGCGGTAACGCCACCGCCTCGGCCTTCACGGCCAACCACTCGGCCGGCTCGGTCAGCGTGGCCACCAGCGCCTCGGGTGACACCACCCCGCCGACCTTCTCCGAGACGAACAAGGCCGGCAACGCATACGCCTTCGCCATCTCCTCGGGCTCTGCACAGTCGGCCACGGTCAACACGGCCTTCGGCGGCCCCCTGGTGGCCCTGGTCAGCGACTCCTTCGGCAACCCGGTCTCGGGGGCCGTCGTCACCTTCACCGCCCCGGCCACGACCGGAGCGAGTGGGACACTCCTGGCGGCCAGCAACGGTGGCACCTGCCTGAGCACCGGTGGCACCGCGGTGGCCTCGTGCACGGCGACGACGAGCGCCACGGGTCTGGCCACCTCTCTCACCTTCAAGGCCGACACCCACGCCGGCACCTACAACGTGACGGCGACCACCACCGGGACGACACCGACCACGCTCAACTTCTCCGAGACGAACACAGTGATCACCGTCACGAGCGTCGCCAACGCGACAGCGGCCAACACGTCGGTGACCTCCTCGAGTTTCTCCATGACTTCGGGCACCACCTATTTGGTCGCCGTGTTCGAGCAGGCCGGAGGTTCCGCCGGGAGTCCGTCCTTGACGATTACCGGCAATCCCACCACGTCGCTCATCACCACCAACAACTTCGGTGGCACGAAGTCGCCGAATTGCACAGCCACCCGCTGCTATGTCGACGCGTGGTCGTTCAACGCGAGTACGACCGGGACCGGAACGGTCAAGGTCACCCAGACCAACGCCCAGAACCTCGTCGTCGACGTCCTGGCGCTTGGCGGAAACGACACAGGGTCTCCCATCGCGCAGTCCGACGGGACCCAATCAGCCCAGGGCGGTACCGTCACGGCCAACCTGACCAACGCCCCCGCAGTCGGGGACGCATCAGTCGAGATCATCGGGGCCGACAACACTATTGGGACCCCTTTGACCTGGAGTGCTGGAAGCACCAACGTCTTCAATTCGAGCAGTACTAGCGCCTCGCTCGGCGTCTACACGACTTTGCCGGCCGCGCAGACCGACACAGCCAGCAGCTCAGGATTCGGCGCATCCAAGGACTGGGCGACCATTGCGTTGGAGATTAATCATGCCTAGTCAGGACTCCACGACAGGCCGGGCCTCCAGGTGCGCCCATGGCCTGGCTCAACTCGCTCGCTCCTTGGCAACGAATCACGATACAACCAAGCCCACGAACGACTCGCGTCGACACGACGAGTCCGGCGCCGTCCTAGTCCTGGCCTTGGTCTTCCTCGTCGCCGTGAGTCTCATCGTCACCGGACTCCTCACCTTCGTCGGGACGAGCCTGAGGGTCACGGGGGCATTCAACAACGAGCGGAACATCGAATACGCGGCAACTGACGCAGTCAACCTCGCCATCTCCAACACCCGGTATTCCTTCGATCCGTACAGCTTGCTGGACGCGGCCGCTCCGCAATCGTGCCTGTCCCCCGCCTATCCGGTTCCCCCCGGAGGGGCTACGTCCGTCGCCGTCTACTGCTCGATGGTTTGGCAGCCGGACAATCCGAACGGATACACCCGTACGATCACCTATTCCGCGTGCCTCAGCACCATTTCGGCCACGTCGTGCGCAGCCCAGCCACTTCTTCAGGCCATCGTGGCGTTCGATGACAACCCTCCTGGATCAGTTGCTCCCTCGCTCGATCCCACGCAGTGCAAGCCAATTTCGAGTAACGGGAGCTGCGGCGAGAGCATGACGCAGCTCAGCTGGCAATGGAATCCGGTCGTACCGGTGGTCACGTCTGTCAGTCCGGCAACCGGCGCAATAACCGGCGGCACGACGGTCACCATCAATGGCACTGGCTTTGTGGCGGGATCGACGGTCAACTTTCTTCAGGAGTCGGGCGGAACCCCCGCCAATCCGGCCAACGAAAACGGATACAACCCCCCAGTCCCGGCGACCGCTGTCGCCATGCCTCCGCCGACGTGCGCCGTCCCCAACTGCCTTCAAGTCACCTCCCCTACGGTTCAAGCGGGGACCACCTACTTCGTCACCGTGACCACTCCAGGCGGAACGAGCGCCTATTCGGCGGTATTCACGTACTCTGCAACAACACCTCCCGTTGTAGCAGGGCTCGCTGGGGCCGTGACCGGAGGGTCGGTCACGGGCGGCAATACGGTTTCGATCGAGGGGACCGGATTCTGGTCTCCCAATAGCAACTTTCCAGCCCAGGTGTTTTTCTGCCCCGTCACCGGAGGCGGCGCCTGCATTGCGAGCCCGAGTAACGCGAACAGTGGCATCACGGTCTCACCGCCGCAGAGCGGCTCGCCCTATGAGACCATCACGGCACTGTCCCCGCTGGTCGGTCCGAACGGCACTGGGCAGTACTACATCCAAGTTGAGGTCGACAACCTCTTCAGCGCGCTCACCGCCTCGGCCGCCCCAAACTCGGGCCTCTCGCCTCCCGTCTTCACCTATAGCGTGCTGGTGCCGATCATCACGAGCGTCACCCCAGCCCCTCCGACCGCAGTTGCGACAGGTGGCACGATCACGATCAACGGCTTCAACTTCGTGAGCGGCGTCACGGTCGGCTTCTGTCCCGTCACGGGGACGGCGCCGTACTACGACACGAACTGTGTAGGCCCGGGGGCAGGTGGCAACAACCAGACCACGAACTTCACCATCGTGAGTACGACGCAAATCGTTGCCACCGTGCCGACATCGCTGGCAGCCGGGACCTATTACCCGATTGTTGCTAGCGCGCCCTACACCGGCTCTTCTCAGCCGGCCAACCCGTACAACGAGCCGGCGGACCAGTTCGTCTATGCGTAGGGGCAACGGGCGGAACGGCGAACGCTCCGATGGCGGCGCCCCAGACAGGGCCGCCCCTCGTCCCCGCACCTCCGGCGAACATAGGGCTGAAAAGGGCAGTTTGAGGTGGCGCTGGCCGAATCCGCGCTCAGCAACCACCACAAACAAGCCGATAGTCCCAGGAGGGTAGTCACTCCCTGGGAGTGGCACGCATCAACGTTGCCACAACAGAGGAACATCTAGTGACGGGTCTTTGGCGGAGTACCTGGAGTTCAACATGCACACTTGGCGAATTAGAGCGACTCCCCTAGCGAGCTTCATTTCACGCGGCGCGACCTCGTTGGCGCTGGGTGAATCACCATTTGAGCCGTGCGGGGTCCGCGCCAAGGGGGCGACCTAGTGTCCCCAATCGGAAAGAGGAGCGATCGAAAAGGTCGCAAGGATGTCGAACACGTCGAAGATCCCATCCAGAACGGCTCTCCACCTGAGGCAGCTTCTCCAAGGCACAGCCGACGTTCGAGCCTGAGGCTCCAGAAGGTGCTCTTGCAGCGCAATCTGGTCACCGAAGAGCAGATAGAGCACGCATTGGCTGCCGATCCGCCGGCGGGCGCCGATTTCGGTGATGTTCTCGTCAGCACGCACGTCATCGAGGAGCATGCGCTCATTTCAGCGCGGGCAGAGCTCTACGGTATGGATGTCGCTGATCTGCGCCAAACGAGTCCCGAGCAACAGGCTTTGGATCTGATCCCCGACGCCATGGCTCGCGAGCATTTCCTGATCCCAATGTCACTGGACGAGGTGGGCCTCCACATCGCGATGGCTGACCAGCCCTCACTTGAACTAATGACACTGCTCGGGGAGACGAGCGGCACAGCCATACGCCCGATGCTGGCTCCCCTGTCGGAGATCCGACGCGCCATCGAGAACAACTACAGGGCGCTCGGTGGCCTCGACCAACTGGTTCAGGCGTTCGAGGCCGTTGAGGGAACCCGGCGGCGGCCGGTCGACGCGCCACCCATTTCGCCCGAGGTCGTGGGCGACGACGCACCGGTGGTGCAGGTCGTCGGGCGCATCCTTACGCAAGCCATGCGCGATCGGGCCTCAGACGTTCATATCGAGCCTTCAGAGCATTGGATCCGAGTTCGTTACAGGATCGACGGCGCCCTTAAGGAAGTGCTGACCCTGCCCTCCCCCATGGGGGTCGGCCTAATCAGCCGTATCAAAATCATGGCCGGCATGAACATCGTGGAGCGTCGCCGGCCTCAGGACGGCCAGTTGCGCACTGAGATTGACGGCAAGGAGGTCGACGTCCGAGTAGCGACCGTTGCCACGATCTGGGGTGAGAAGTGCGTTATGCGCCTGCTCGATCGGACGCGATCCGTCCTCCGCCTGAGTGAACTCGGTATGCCAAAGGACGCGGCAGACACCTATTCAGGCTTCGTACGAGCTCCGTTCGGAATGGTGCTCTGTGCGGGTCCGACGGGGAGCGGTAAGACAACCACGCTCTACGCGACGTTGACTGAGATCGCTGACGAGTCACGCAACGTGATGACGATTGAGGATCCAGTCGAGTACGTCTTCCCGAGCATCAATCAGATCCAGACGAACGAGCAAGCCGGACTCACCTTCGCTACGGGACTCCGGTCGATCCTGCGTCAAGACCCCGACGTGATCCTCGTCGGCGAGATTCGAGACGTCGAGACTGCGCGCATCGCAGTGCAGTCAGCGCTGACTGGGCACCTCGTCCTGTCCTCGCTGCACGCCACGGACTCGGTGTCCGCACTACACAGATTCCTCGACATGGGTATTGAGTCCTTCCTCGTGGCGTCCTCCGTTATCGGCATCGTCGGTCAGCGCCTTGTTCGGCGCATATGTCCGTCGTGCAGGGCTCTGTACACCCTGACCGATGAAGAGCGAGCGTTCTACGAGGAGAGCGGCGGGCCCGAGAAACGGGAGTTCGTACGCGGACAGGGATGCAATTTCTGCAGTGGGACGGGCTACCAGGAGCGCATCGGGGTCTACGAGTTACTGCGGATCACACCCGAGATCAAACGATTGGTCGTCGGGTGGGCGACCCAGGACGAACTGCGCAGGTTGGCGGAGCGCCAGGGCATGCGGTCCCTTCGGACCGAGGCAATTGATCTTGTCGCACAGGACATCACGACGGTGTCCGAGGTCATACGAAGCATTTACGCGTTGTGAGAGTGAGGAGACAGCCATGACGACCATGGAGAGCTATCGCTATAACGCTCTCGACGAGAGCGGGAAGAAGGTGAGCGGAACTGAGAAGGCCGCATCCGCTAGTGCGGCGCACCTCATGCTCATTCAGCGCGGGCTGCAGCCGATCGATGTGAAGGAACACAAGAGCATCCTCAAGTTTGAGATCACCAAGAAAACGGTCTCGCGCAAAGAGATCATGCACTTTTCTCGCCAATTGAGTGTCTTCGTCGAGGCGGGTATCCCGATCATGGAGGCCCTTGAGGTCATCGCCGAGGAAACAACGGACAAACTTCTCAAGAAAGTCCTCCTCGACATGGTCATGGAATTGCAGGCTGGCGACACGTTCGCGTCGGCGGCGGCTTCACATCCGGAAGCCTTTCCCCGTTACTACGTCGCCGTTCTCGAATCGGCAGAGTTGACCGGAACCCTCGATACCGTACTTCTCGAGCTCGCCCAGTACCTCGAGACCGATATTGAGGCCCGTTCCGCAATCACATCCGCCCTCATCTACCCAGCGGTCGTAGCGGTGATGGCCATCGCAACGGTGATCATCCTGGCCACGTTCGTGCTACCAAAGTTCCGGACCTTCTTTGCCTCGCTGAACGCCAAGCTCCCGCTTCCCACCAGGATGCTTCTGAGCATTTCTGGCTTCGTCAGCACGTGGTGGTGGGCGATCGCAGGCATCATGCTCATCACCGCGATCACGTTCGTCGCCTTGCGGCGCTCGCGGCAAGGGCGGGCATGGCTCGACTCGGTCCTGTTGAAACTTCCCGTCGCAGGCAGTCTGTTGCAGGCGGCCATCGTCGAGCGCGTGTGCCGAGTTCTGGCCTCGCTCGTCACGGCAGGGGTTGATCTTCCGCGCGCTATGTCCGTCACGGCAGAGGCATCGAACAATGCCGTGTACAACGAGGGCATCAACCACATTCGAGAGCAGATGATGGAGGGTCAGGGGCTGGCGAATCCCCTTGCGGAGACGGGCCTCTTCCCGGGTGCAGCGCGTCAGATGTTCCGGGTGGGCGAGGAGACGGGAACGCTCGACAAGCAGCTCACAACTGCAGCTGCCTTCTACCACCGTGAACTCGAGATCAAGGTCAAGCACTTCACGAGCTTGTTTGAGCCTGCAATCATCATCTTCATGGGCGTCATCGTTGGTTTCGTCGCGATCGCGCTCGTCTCGGCCATGTACGGGATCTACCGCCAGGTCAACCTCGGCGGCTAGCGCTCGAGGCTTCCGACAATCAGACCGTCTTCCCGACTAGAAGCTGATCTCATTGCCGGCGAATTTCACTTTCGTCAAGTCTAAAAAAGACTAAAGATCGAGACCAGGCATTCCGACAAAATTGTTGACGTTCCACTGTGTGCGTCGATGGCAGCAAATAATCAATACAAGGGCAATTCACCAGGGTAAATAGTACCGATTAGATTGAAACATCGTCATTTGTCAGGCATTATGGCTTCTTGCCAAGAAATGGCATCTTGGCGAAATCAGAGGGTCCAGTCGGGCTCCTCTCCCCAATAGAGACGGGCCGGCGAGCCCGACAAAGAAAGGCGGTATCAGCACGTGTTTAAGCGTTATCGCGACATTATGGAGCGCAGGAAGTCAGGCGAAGGCAGCGAGAGCGGCTTTACCTTGATCGAACTGCTTATTGTCATTGTGGTACTCGGCATCCTTGCCGCGATCGTCGTGTTCTCCCTTACGGGCGTCACCGGTCAGAGCAAGGCAGCTGCCTGCACCTCGGATGGTAAGACCATCGAGACAGCGGCTGATGCCTATGAGGCAACGAACAGCACCTGGCCCGGCACCAACACCGCGGACCCGACGGGTACGTTCTACGGCCTTGTGAACACGTACCTCCACTCGGCGCCGTCGGGTAACGGATACACGTTCAGCCTGGGGACCACCGACCAGTCGGTCCTGGTTGACACGGGCACGGGCGGAGCTCTGCCCTACGTCGCTGCCTGCAAGGGCCTGTAAGCGGCAATCTGCAGACGTGAACCGAAGCGCCCGGCCCTCGGGCCGGGCGCTTCGGCTTTACACCTTCAACAACCGAGACGGAAGAGGTGCTGTGACCTCCAGCCACTTTGAAAAAATTGATCCTTGGCTCCAAGCCCTCTGGGATAGGCAGGGTTCCGACTTGCTCCTCGTGAGTGGATCCGCGCCGAGGGTCAGATTCGACGGAGGTTTGCGGCCGCTCGAAAACGTGCCGGCGCTGACCGGCGGTGAGATCGAGGATCTCGTCCGAAGCATGTTGACACCGGACCAAGAGGCGATCCTGAAAGAGCATCAGGACGTCGACTTCTCCCTCACGTGGCAGGACAAGGCGAGACTGCGTGGCAGTGCATTTCACCAGAAGGGTCAGTTGGCGCTGGCTTTGCGCATGATTCCATCCGAGATCCCCAGCTTCGAGGAACTCGGCCTGCCACCGATCGCCGAATGGTTGGCCAGGCTCCCCCGCGGTCTCGTGCTGCTCACTGGGCCCACAGGATCCGGCAAGTCGACCACGCTGGCTTCGATTATTTCTCGGATCAACGAGACGCGTGCACTTCACATCCTCACTATCGAGGATCCAGTCGAGTATGTACACGAGCACAACCTCTCAGCAATCAATCAACGGGAGATCGGCCTGGACAGCCCCTCATTCGAGCGAGCTCTGCGGTCCGCTCTCCGCGAAGACCCCGACGTCCTTCTCGTTGGTGAGATGCGCGACCTCGAGTCCATCCAGCTCGCGTTGACGCTGGCCGAGACCGGACACCTCGTGTTCTCGACTCTCCACACCAACGATGCCGCTCAGGCCATTGACCGCATTATCGACGTGTTCCCCGCTTATCGGCAGGAGCAGATCCGGGTTCAGCTCGCAGCGTCACTGGGTGCGGTCGTCGCTCAGAGGCTGGTGCCCAGAATCGGCGGCGGAATGGTGGCCGCTTTTGAGGTCTTGGTGGCCAACAACCCTGTGCGGAACTTGATCCGCGAGGGAAAGACCAACCAACTGTTGAACGTGATCACGACCAGTCAGCAAGAAGGTATGTGCACGCTCGAAGCAAGCCTGGTTGACCTAGTCCGATCGGATGTCGTCACCTACGATGACGCCATGGCCATTTCTGCGCACCCGAAGGAGCTCGAGCGCCTGCTGAGTCACCGGGGTGCCATGCTGTCCACTGCGTGACATCCGATGACCGCCCGCGTCGCGGGCCAGACCTGCCGTACTCGCTCGTCGCGGGGGTGACGCCTTGCAGGGGAGGGTGGCTGGTTGCCGCAGCCAAGCTACAAGGGACGATCTTCTCCCCTGAGGACCCGACTCGAGTCGACTCGTTTGTCGATGTGCTCGACATGCGGCCCGGATACTCCACCATCGCCCTCAACGCTCCCGTGGGCGGCCTTGACCAGGCCACGACCGGTGGCCGCACCTGTGACCGAGAGGCCAGAGCCTTGCTCGGCCGGCGTGGATCTGCTGTGAAGAGCGCCCCGATCGCAGTCGACTCTCCCGACGGCACGAGTCTGCTGCCCGATCACATCGACGCCATCAGCCGAGCACTTCTCCCCCGCTACCAGGAAGTCGCCCGCGAGATGGCGCCGTTCCGACAGCGAACGGTGTTCGAGGTCAATGCTGACCTGAGCTTTTATCAGATGAACGACGACGTGCCGATGAGATGGTCGAAGTATTCGGACAAGGGAATGGAGGAGCGACGATCCCTCGTGGAGACAAAACTCCCAGGTGCACTCCGGATCATCGACACCGAAGTTCTCGGTGCGTCTGCATCTCACCTTCTGGACGCGGCCGCGATCCTTTGGACGGCGCGCAGGATCTTTGCCAAGGCCGCCATCCGAATCCCGGCCGATCCGGAATGGGACGAGCAGGGTCTGCGAATGGAATTTCTACGCTAGAAGCTCAGTCAGGTTGCGCATGCATTCAGTGTCAGATTGAGTTGTTGGTGAAGGGACGCAGGAGTTCCGGACCAGCGAATACGGCCACCGCGCAGCCCGCTGCGAGAAAGACGCCGTACGGCATCCGACTCTGCCGGTTCAAACGCTTCGTAGCAATGAGAGCAATTCCCACGACCGCTCCGATGAGATTCGCCGCGAAGAACCCGAGCAGGACATAGTCGACTCCTAGCCAGCCCAGCGACAGCCCGAGGACGATGGAGAGCCGCACGTCCCCGAATCCGAGCAGCCGTGGGCTGGCGAGATTCATCACCAAGAAGACGATGAACCAGGCAACCGCGCTGATGGCTCCGACGAGGTAGTCGTGCCATGCCGGCAGCTGGGCTGCCGGAACGAGCAACAGGATTGCCACCAGGATCGTCAGCGGGTAGACAATCTTCTTCGGTAGAATCATCTGCTCGATATCGATACAGGAGAGCGCCAGCAAGCCGGCAAACAGAACCAGGAACGCCGGAAGATCCCATCGATACCCGAACCGTCCCGCGGTTCCAGCAAAGAGAGCTGCACAGGACAGTTCGATCAACGGATACCGCGGAGAGATCCGCGACTGACAATTCCGACAACGACCTCCGAGCACCAACCACGAGAGCACGGGAATGTTGTCCCGTTCTCTGATTGGACTCCCGCAAGCGGGACAGGACGATCGCGGCGACACGATCGATTCGCCCCTGGGCACGCGGTAGATGACGACATTCAAGAATGAGCCGACCGCCAGACCCAAAATGGCACACGCCACGATCAAAACTCCAAGCATGCGGAAGGATTTCTAGGAGCCCGAGGCGCGATCCATCCGCACCACGGTAGTGGTTGACACGGCGGGCGGGTTGGATCGTGCACGAGATGACTCCATGGCTGCACCCTTAGGGTGTGAGCCGCACAACGCTGCTGCCGCCTCGGGCTGTTGGTAGCCGGCGACATTCGGCGCTCGAATATCACCCCAGACGGCGTATTGCTCCGATAACCTGCTGCCAAATATCAAGGGTCGCGACCACAGACGATGTCCTTTACAAACATGGCAAGCCCTCCTCACGTTCCTGACACTGGCGAAATGCTGCGGAAGCCGTCGTGGTTCACGAGGCCACTCTCGGCATGGGCGTGCGTGGTTGGGTGGTGCGTTGCCACCGGAGTGTTTATCGCCGGAATTGCTGTTCCCGGCGGTCCAGCCGTCGGCGACGCCTACGAGGTCATCTACCCGACGTGGGCATTTTCACATGGGCAACTTGTGTGTATGTATGCACCGCATCCCGACAGCGTGCCCACCTTCACCGCTCCCGTCTATCCGATCATTGCGGGCAGCATCGGATTTCTGACCCGAATTGGGAGCAGTGCTCCCTTCCCGTCGGGATCTGCGCTCGGCCACGGATGTGACAAAGCCCTCGATGCCATGGTGAGCTGGTCCCAACGTGGAGGGGCGGTCATCCCTACGGTTCGGACCGGCTACGTCGTCTGGATCTTCTTGATGGTGGGCGTCATCCTGCTGCTGAGAGCCACAAGCAGGGGACGGACGGGTTGGGAACCCACAGGCGTGGTCCTGGTGGCGCTGTTGCCGCCGGTCTGGTTCTGTGTCGAGATGTACGCCCATCCACAAGACGTGGTCGCCATGGGCTTCGCCCTGGCCGCCATGGCTTGCGCACTTCGTACACACTGGATCGCCGCAGGAGTGTTGATTGGGCTTGCCGTACTCACGCAACAGTATTCCCTTCTGATAGCCATCCCCCTCTTCGTCATTGCCCCGGCTACTCGCAAGATTCCATTCGCTGCCGCCGCCGCGATCACGGCCGCGGCAATCGCACTTCCGCTTGTCATCGTGACGTCCGGGGCCGCAATCCGACCCATATTGGCCGGTTCCGGGGCTTCAGGAGGCAATGGGGGCACCGTGATGTGGGAGCTACACGTGAGACTTGGAGCCCAGCTTCTCCTTGCGTCGCGGCTCCCGCCGCTTCTACTCTCCGTGGCGTTGTCGTGGTACGTGGTAAGGCGCCTCGGGCGCTTCGCTCTGGAGCCGGCAGTGTTGATTGCGCTCGTGGCGGTCTCGCTCAGTCTTCGGCTCGTGTTCGAGGACAACATCTTTTCCTACTACTACATGGCTCTGGCGGTGTCGCTGGTCTTACTCGACGTTGTACGGGGTCACGTCCGTCAATCATTGGTGGCCTGGGTCATCATGGTGACGCTGGTGTATGTCGAACCGAACATTTTCGTGTGGCGACAATCCTGGGGGCAAAGCGCCCGACACTGGGTACCCGCGTTCGTTATTGCCCTCGGTCTTCTCCTGATCGTTCGCGACGTGCTTCGTCACCACGTTGGATGCGATATGGCCATGTGGGCGGCCACCGTCATCACTGCGCTCATCGTTTGGCAGGTGTCGAGTGATCCTCTGAGCCACGAACCCGTCACCTGGCTGTGGCAGGTGGTTCTGGTGGGGATCGGAGTCGCCCTTGCGTCGGGTCCGCTGCGCACCCTCATTCGCCAGCATGCCCGTCCCGAACGGAGTGAAGCCGAGGTTTCGGCTCCGGCGTTGCCGTAGTTTCGTTCTCGACAAGAGCCTGAGTTGAGCGAGATTTGGGTTGGCCTGAATCACCTCACAGCCAGCAAATGGAGTTTCTCCGACGAATCTTGGTCAGGATGCCGCCTCCGAGCAGCCAAAGGCTCAGACAACAAATCCACAATTCCTCCCAACAGCAGCGGTATTGACTTTCCTTATCTCGAGAGTCCGTCGATTACCCATTACGCGAGGGCCGCCAATCGGCTGCACGAATGGGCGGCCGGACGAGGGAGTTCCAAATCATCATGAACCTGTCCGAGATGTTTGGAGACGATGACCCCCGCACGTTCGAGGAGCGCCGCGCCGAGGTCGTGGCGATCGTCCGCTCAGCTGCCGATTTCGCTGGGGCTGACAGCGGCTTGCGGTCCCTCTTTCTCGCCATGAGTGAGGCTGACAGCGAAAAGGCTTTCGACGAGGCCTTCGACTCGCTGCTGAATTCTCTGAGCGAGAACACCGCCCGGTACCTGCAGACTGCCTGACCTCAACAGGCGGAATCACGAGCGTGAGACTCGAGAAACGTTCCGCCTCCTTGACTGGAACCCGGGCTCCAGTCAGAAATGGGTTGATGGAACTCTACGAACCACTATCGACGATTGGTCAATGAGGTCGGAAGCAGACGCTGAGCGGACGACGTCCAGCGACTCCCCCGAAGAGCGAGCCGAGGAATCACACCTCGAAGACGAAGTAGCGAAGGGATTCGACCCCTGGCGAAGGAAATCCGCAATCGGGGGTATCGGCACGGGAATCGCCCGAGGCCTGCAAAACGTCTTCGCTCCCCCCGTCGACGAGGTGGCCATCGTCGCCGCGGTGCCGGGCGAACCCCCGAATGCCGACAAGCGGGTGCGGGTGATCCTTGATCCCGACGACCCCACGAAGTCGATCGCCCTCGTGCCGAATGACCAAACCGACCCCCCGTCCGTATAGGCCTACGACCTCCTCACCTGCGGCCACTCCCCACGTGCAGCCGCCCGAAGGCCCGCGTCGGATTGGTTCCCCGGCCGAGACCTGTCCTTTTGCCGGCTCCGAGATCAGCGACCAAACGAACGTTGACATCCGAGCCCCCTGGACTTAGCATCTGACATATCGGACAAGATGTCCGATTGATCAGAGGAGCTGTCAAACCATGAGCACCCTGGCGGGCGTCGCCCCGGTCGACCTCTCCGACTCCCGGTCCTACGTGGCCGGCGTCCCGCACGCCTATCTGGCCTACCTGCGCCGGCACGACCCCGTGCACTGGCAGGACGAGCCCGGCGGCCCCGGGTTCTGGGCCGTCATGCGCTACGACGACTGCGTCACCGTGAACCGGGACTACGAGCGCTTCAGCTCCGCCGCCCAGGGCACCATGCCCTTCGAAATGGGGGCCGACGAAATCGCCCAGCAGAGCCTGATGATGCTCAACATGGACCCTCCCCTCCACACCCGCTACCGGCGCCTGGTCAACAAGGGCTTCACTCCCCGCATGGTGCGCGATCTCGAGGACAGCATTCACCGCGCCACGGACGCCATCATCGACGAGGTCATCGAGAAGGGGGAGGCCGACTTCGTCACCCAGGTCTCCGCCGAGCTGCCTCTCCAGGTCATCGCCGAGCTCCTGGGCGTGCCGCAGGAGGACCGCCACCGCATGTTCGAGTGGTCCAACCGCATGGTCGGCAACGAGGACCCCGAGTACCAGGATCAGCAAGAGCTCGCTCTGACGTCGGCCATGGAGCTCTACGCTTACGCCGCCGAGCTGTTCGCCAAGAAGCGCATCGACCCCCACGCCGACCTGATGAGCGCCCTCACGACTGTAGAAGTCGAGGGCGAGCGCCTGAGCGAACTGGAGCTCGAGCTCTTCTTCCTGTTGCTCACCGTCGCCGGCAACGAGACCACGCGCAACCTCATGTCCGGCGCCATGCACGCCTTCTTCCAGTACCCCAACCAGTGGAAGCGCCTGCTGGCGGACCGCAGCCTGCTGCCCACCGCCGTCGACGAGATGCTCCGCTTCGTCACCCCGGTCATGAACTTCCGGCGCACCGCCATGGTGGAGACCGAGCTCAGCGGGACCAGGATCGCCGCCGGGGACAAGGTGGTCTTCTTCCATGCCTCGGCCAACCGGGACGAGGACGTCTTCACCGACCCCGACACCTTCGACATCGGCCGCGACCCCAACCCGCACATCGCCTTCGGCGGGGGCGGCCCCCACTTCTGCCTGGGGACCAACCTGGCCCGCATGGAGATCCGGGTGATGTACGAGCACCTGCTCGACCGCTTGCCTGACATTCGCCAGGACGGCGAGGTGCAGCGCCTACAGTCCCAGTTCATCAATGGCGTCAAGCACATTCCCGTGGCGTTCACCCCGTCCGCCCGCGTCGGCACCTGATACGGCCGGACGAATGAGGCGGGCGGAGTAGCGATGGCCCGGCGCGCCCCCGATGCGTTGAAGGACGTCATCCGCGACTTCCGGCGCGACCAGCTGATCGACACGGCGCGCCGTCTCTTCGGCGAACGCGGCACCACCGACGTGTCGATGGACGACATCGCCGCCGAAGCCGGCGTCGCCCGCTCGACCGTGTACGTCTACTTCGCCAACCGGGACGACCTCCTGCGCGCCTGCGTGCAGTCCATGTACGACCACCTGCAGGACAGCATCGCCCTTGTGGTGGACGAGGGTGCCCCACCGGTGGCCCGCCTGCGCCGGCTCATCCTCGGCGTGCTCGAGCGCGTCGACGAGAGCCCGGCCTTCTTCCGCCTGGCCATGGCCACCCAGTCGACGACGACGGCAGCCGGGTCAGAAGCGGTGGGCGGCGCGCTCATGATGATCGGGCTCGACATGATCCGCGTCCTCGAGGACCTCGTCGTCGCCGGCATTGCCACCGGCGACTTCCGGGCCGACGTCGAGCCCGAGCGTGCTGTCGTGCTCGTGGGCCAGCAGATCTACGGCGCGCTGTCCGTCCGGGCCGGTGAGCCCGATCCGATCCCGGCCGCGCAGGCCGCCGACGAAATGTGCTCGTTCGTGTGCCGAGGACTGGGAGCCTGACATGCAGTTCGACCTGTGGATGCCAACCGCGAGCCCCATGACCACCGCCCCGTTGCTCGATGCCGTGGCCGAGGGGGCCGAGGCGCGCGGCATCGGGACCATCTGGGTGGGCGAGCACGTCGTGCTGTTCGAGGAGTACGACAGCAGTTACCCCTACGCCGCGGACGGAAAGATCCCGGCCCCTCCGGGCAGCGGCCTGCTCGAGCCCATGGTGACGCTGACCTACCTGGCGGCACGCACGGCCACGGTCCGCCTCGGGACGGCCATGCTGCTCCTCCCCCAGCGAAACCCCGTCTACACCGCCAAGGAGGTCAGCTCGCTCGACTGGCTCTCGGGCGGCAGGGTCGACCTCGGCATCGGCGTGGGCTGGCTCAAGGAGGAATTCGACGTCCTCAACGTCCCATGGGGGCAGCGGGGCCGCCGAACCGACGAGTATCTCCAGGTGCTGCGCACGCTCTGGCTCGACGAGACCTCCTCTTTCCACGGTGAGGTCTACGACCTACCCGTCTGCCAAATGTTCCCCAAGCCGGTGCAGCAGCCGCCTCCCGTCCACATCGGAGGCGAGACGCCGGCCGCATTGCGCCGGGTGGCGCGCCACGGGCAGGGCTGGCACACCTTCAACCGCTCGCCCGAAGAACTGGCGGTCGGCCTGGCCGCGCTCGACGACGAACTTCAGATGGTCGGGCGCAGCCGGGCCGAGCTCCGCATCACGGTGTGCCCGTACTTCAACCAGCTGACGCCGGAATGGGTCGAGGGCTACGCCGAGGCCGGGGCCGACGCGGTCGCCGCCCTCTTCTTCGCCTTCACGCCGGAAGACGTGGCCCGGGCCTTCGACGACCTCGAGGCTTGCCGGGAGGCCGCCGCCAGCGTCGGCGGCTGAGCCCACTCGCAAGCGACGCCCGGTCCCACAAGCGGCGTGAGGTGCGCTGTGTGCTCGGGGCGGACCACACCCGCTTCCTCACGCCGCTCGTCGGCTTCGCCCTTCGAAAGTAGAACGGCACCCCTGCCTGACGAATCGCCCGGAGGACTGATCCGCCTAGCGAAGTTTCATTCTTCGGGATGAGAACCGGTCCGGCCCCGACCAGAGAGGCTGGGGTAGTGAGGCCGGGGTGGTTCGCGTCAAGAGGTCCTGCTCAGGCGGCACTACCATGGTCGTCCCGCCCGGGAACGAAGGATCCGATGGCCCCCAGCTCACGTCACCTGTACCCCGAGTGGCTCCGGCCGCGGAGCGCACGGGTCGTCACGCTGCCCGAAACGCCGCAGGTGTCGCAGGACGACGGCTCGTGGCGCGTCTGGCAATGGCTGCGCGCCTTCGACCGCCGCTACGCCACGCTGGTCGACCTGGTCCTGGCCGCTGGGCTGTTCGTGGTGTGCTCGGGCTGGTTCGTCGAGCCCACGGCGCCCCGGCCGAGTCTCTTGGTCGTCGCAGCTTTGATCTTCCCGCTGGTGTTCCGGCGCCGGGCGCCGATGACCGTGTTCCTCGTCATCGCGGGGGTTGCGCTCGTTCAGTGGCTGGTCACCGACCCGGCGCTGGCCGACGTCGCACTCCTCGTCGCCCTCTACACGGTGGCGCTCGAGTCCGAGTGGCGTCTCGTGGCCGCCGCTACGGCCATTTTGGAAGCGGGCGTCGTGATGGCCACGGTGCACTGGAACCCGGCGGGCAACAGGGCGCAGGGCTTCGTCTTCCTGACCGGCCTCGTCTTCACGGCGCTGCTGGCCGGGGTGGTGGTGCGCGCCCTGCGCAGCCAGCTCGACTGGCTGGCCGAGCGGGCCGCACGGTTGGAGCTCGAGCGCGACCAGCAGGCCACGTTGGCGGCGGTGACGGAGCGGGCCCGCATCGCCCGGGAGATGCACGACGTGGTCTCGCACAACATTCAGGTGATGGTGACGCTGGCCGACGCCGCCTCGCTGGCGCAGAACACTGACCCGGCTCGGGCTGCCGAGGCCATTCACGAGGTCTCGAGCACGGGGCGCCAGGCGCTGACCGACATGCGGCGCATGCTGGGCGTCCTGCGGGACGAGCCGGTGCCCGGCTCGGACGGCTCCGGCGTCGATGGCGGTGGCGGGAGAGACGGCGGCCGGGGCAACGTCGCCGGAAACGGCAACGGCAACGCCCCGCTGGCCCCCCAACCGGGCCTCCGTGAGCTCCCCGCGCTCGTCGAGCGCGTCCGGGGCACCGGGCTCGACGTCTCGGTCCGGCGTGTGGGCGAGCCATTCGAGGTGTCCGGCGCAGCGGGCCTGACGGTCTACCGGGTGGTGCAGGAGGCCTTGACCAACGCGCTGAAGCATGCGGAGGAGGCGACGTCGGTGGAGATAGAGCTGGCCTTCACCGACCCCGACATCGCCGTGCGGGTCACCGACGACGGCCGCAGCACGGTCACTGTCCCGGCCGGGGCGAGGAGCGGGGGTCACGGCCTGGCCGGCATGGCGGAGCGGGCCACCGCGTTCGGGGGCACGCTCAGCGCCGGGCCGCGGCCCACCGGCGGCTGGGAGGTCGCGGCGATGCTGCACGACTGCAAGGCCCCCACCCCGGCATGACCATCCGCGTCGTGCTGGCGGACGACCAGGCGCTCCTGCGCAAGGGCTTCCGCATGATTCTGGAGGCGGAGGATGACATGGAGATCGTCGGCGAGGCTGCGGACGGGGCCGACGCCGTGCGCCTCGTCGAGCTCTACCGGCCCGACGTGGTGCTGATGGACGTGCGCATGCCGGTTCTCGACGGGATAGAGGCCACGAAGGCCATCACCGCCTCGGAGGCGGGCGACAGCACCCGCGTCCTGATCCTCACGACCTTCGACCTCGACGAGTACGCCTTCAGCGCGCTGCGGGCGGGCGCCAGCGGGTTCCTCCTCAAGGACGTCCCGCCGGCGGAGCTCGGGAGCGCCATCCGCACCGTGGCCCGCGGCGACGCCGTGGTGTCGCCGCGCATCACCCGCCGCCTCCTCGAGGAGTACGCCGACGCGCTGCCGGACCTCAGCGCCGACGGCCAGGCCTCGGGCGACGACGACGGACCGGACGAGCACCCGGCGCTGGCCAGCCTGACCGAGCGCGAGCGGGAGGTCCTGCTCGCCGTGGCCGACGGCCTCTCCAACGCCGAAATCGCCGAGCGCCTGTACGTCTCGGAGGCGACGGTGAAGTCACACGTCGGCCGGCTGTTGGCCAAGCTGGGGTTGCGCGACCGCGTGCAGGCCGCGGTCTTCGCCTTCCAGTCAGGACTCGTGAAGCCCTGAGCACCGCCGGCGCGCCCATAGGCTCGTCTCGTGGCGACTGATCCTGATCCGTTGGCGGGCCCCTCACCGGACACTGCCCTCTCGACAGACACTGCCCTCTCGACAGACACTGCCCTCTCGACAGACACGGAGTTCGGAACGTTCAGCGAGCACGGCCCGTGGACCATCGACCCCGAGAACCTGACCTGGCGCCGCGGGCTGGCCGGTGTGCGCACCCGGCTCACCGCCTCGCTCCCCCAGCTGACGCAGCGGCGCCGGCTGCCGCCGCTGCACCGGCTGGGCACGACGCTGCGAGCCGTGGCCCCCGCCCTCGGCCTCTGGTACGTCGGGGAGCGGAGGCGAGGAGGCACCGAGTCCGTCGCCGGCATCTCACGGAGGTTGCGGGTGGCGGCCGAGCGGCTGGGCCCGACCTACATCAAGCTGGGCCAGATCGTCGCCTCTGGTGACGGCGTCTTCCCGCCGGAGCTGGTGGCCGAGTTCAAGTGGTGTCGCGACCAGGTCACCCCCGAACCGTGGGCGGTCGTCGAGCAGGTCCTCACCGAGGAGCTCGGCGGGCCACTCTCCGCCACGTTCGCCTCGGTCGAGCACACCCCCCTGGCTGCCGCCTCCATCGCCCAGGTGCACGCGGCCACTCTGCTCGACGGCACCCCGGTCGTGGTCAAGGTCCAGCGCCCGACGGTGTCGGCCCGTGTGCGCCAGGACCTCGCCGTCATGGCCTGGCTGGCGCCGTTGCTGGTGGGCCGGATCCCCGTCGCCGCCCTGGCCAACCCGCCGGCCCTGGTCGAGCTCTTCGCCGAGACGATCGTGGACGAGCTCGACTTCCGTCTCGAGGCCGAGAACATGCTCGATGTCGCCGCTACCTTCGCCGCGCTCGACCAGCGCGACTTCGTGGTGCCCCGGCCCCATCCGACGCTGGTGACGCGCCGCATGCTGGTCATGGAGCGCCTCGACGGCTTCCACTTCGGCGACGTCGAGGGGATGCAGGCGGCCGGCATCGACACCGAGGCCGTCGTGCGGGCCGGCATGGTCGGCTTCTTGGAGGGTGCGCTGTTCTACGGCATCTTCCACGGGGACCTGCACGGGGGGAATCTCTTCGTGCTGCCCTCGGGCAAGACCGCGCTGCTGGACTTCGGCATCACCGGCCGCCTGACGGAAGCCAAGCGCCTGGCCCTCCTGGGCCTGGTCGTCGGGGCCTCCAACGCCGACATCCCGGCCCAGGTGGCCGCCCTGCCGCGACCTCGGAGCCTTCCCCCACGAGCTCGACGTGCAGCACGTGATCGACGTACTGGGCCTGGACCGGCCCCCGATCGACCCGACGGCGCTGACCGCCGACGAGCTCGTCGCCGAAATGCAGCACTCCATCAAGACGCTGCTCGGCATCGGCGCCCGCCTGCCCAAGGAGCTCATGCTCTTCGTGAAGAACCTGATGTTCCTGGACGGGGCCATCGCCACGCTCGCCCCCGACCTGGACCTGTTCGCCGAGGTCGAGGCCATCGCGCTGCTCTTCGCCGCCAAGCACGGCGAGCGGATCATGGCCCAGCTCGGTCTGCAGGCGGAGGAGGACTGGGCCCCGGACATCACGGGCATCAAGGCGGGCTTCGGCCTCGATGCCTCGGTCGAGGGCCTGACCCACCGCGAGATCCAGGCCCGGCGGGCCCAGGTCCGCCAGAAGTTCGACGGCAGGGGCCGGCCCGCCCGCAACGGCCGCACTCGACGGACGCCGAAATAGACCGACTTCTACTTCGGCCGGAAGTGCACGAAGACGCGGCCGAAGTTGTGCGAGTCCTTCTCGACGCGGTGGTAGAGCGGCTTGATGTCCTTGCGGTCGAGGAAGCGCAGTACGCGTTTCTTCAGTTGCCCGCTGCCCTTGCCGGGGATGATCTCGACCAGCTTGGCCTTCTTGGCCACCGCTTCGTCCATCACGCGCTGCAGCGCCCGGTCGATGTCGCCGCCCCGGTTGTAGATGTCGTGCAGATCGAGCGTGAGCTTCATGGTGATGGTGCTACTCGTTGACGTCGGTGGCGGCCGGACCGAACACGACGAGATCGTCGAGCACGGGCGACGGGTCGCCGGTCCACTCGAGTTCGGCCAGTTGGCGCCGGCTGCGGCGCCCCAGGCGCCACCGGAAGGCCTCGAAGCGGGTCGTCCGGAGCACGATCGCCTCGTCGCCGTCGCCGTCGGCGACGCCGTCGAGACCGAGGTCGTAGACCCCGTCCTCGACGACCACCCGGAGCGGCACGGGTGGCCGCATCCAGGTCAGGAGGCGGTCGGACCCGAGACGCACCACGTCGGCGTCGCGCGCACCCGTCGCTCCGAGTGCGCCCCGGACGTCCTGCTCATGAGTGGCCACGTCGAGCACTGCCGGCCAGACCTCGAAGCCGTCGATCGTCGCCGCGAAGCTCGGCGCCAGCTCGTCCCAGTGGGCCAGCAGCTCGGGGAACGGGTGGCCTTCGTAGCGGGCCACCTGCGCGGCGGACTGCTCCTCGGTGGGCGGCCCGGTGAGGCGGCCCTCGAGCACGTCCTCCCCCACCGCTGTCAGGTGGGCCACGACGTCGCGCACACGCCACCCGGGGCAGGCGGGGACCGGGGCGGCCAGGCTCCGCTCGTCGAGCCCGGTGACCAGGGCGATGAGACGGGCCCGGGAGTCGCCGTAGAGCTGGGAGAGGGGCGGATCGGCCATCGCCGCACGATAGGCCCGGCGGGTGGATCCCGTTCCCCGGCGCGGCGGTCGATGCCAAGCTGACGGGGTGACCACCATCAGGGAATTGAACAGCGACGACTGGGAGGCCTGGACCGGGCTGTGGGCCGGCTATCTCGCCTTCTACCGGGCCGAGCTGGACGACCTGACCTCGCAGAGCACGTTCGAACGCCTGTGCGCCGGGGCGGAGGGCATGTTCGGCCTCCTGGCCCTGGACGACGCCGGCCGGGCCATCGGGATGGCCAACTGCGTCGTGCATGCCTCGACCTGGTCCCGGCAGCCCAAGTGCTACCTGGAGGACCTCTTCGTCGACCCGTCGGCCCGGGGAGCCGACGTCGGGCGCGCCCTGCTGGTGGCCGTCAAGGCCGCCGGGACCGAGCGGGGGGCGGACACGGCCTACTGGCACACCCAGCAGTACAACGGGCGGGCCCGCTCGCTCTACGACCAGGTCGGGCGGCCCACGTCGTTCGTCGTCTACGAGATGTAGCGGGGGACGCCTGTCACAGCAGTTTCGTAGGGTGACCGCCGTGTCCCGCCTGCGCCCCCGGATCCTGGCTCCCTCGCGGCCCGGCCGGTAGGGTTCGAGCCGACCTCATGCCGCCTCGCCGTCGCACCGCGACCTCCAATTTCGGCGTCGGGCGCCGCGAGTCCCACGTGGCGGACGCCTTCTACGACCGCTTCGAGGCACCCGAGCTCAGCGCCGACGAGCACGTCAACCCGCACGAGCCCGGCATCGCCTGCCTGCAGGGCGACGCCCGCCGGATGGACGCGGTCGCGGACGCCTCGGTCGCCCTCGTCGTCACCTCGCCTCCGTACTTCGCCGGGAAGCAGTACGAGGAGGAGCTCGACCGCGAAGGCGTGCCGGGCTCCTACATCGAGTACCTCGACCTGTTCCGCGATGTCTTCGCCGAGTGCAAACGGGCGCTCGAGCCCGGCGGCCGCATCGCCGTCAACGTGGCCAACCTCGGCCGCAAGCCTTATCGGAGCCTGGCCGCCGACGTCATGACCATTCTGCAGGACGACCTGCACCTGCTGCCCCGGGGGGAGATCGTGTGGCAGAAGGGTGAGGGCGCCAGCGGCTCGTGTGCCTGGGGCTCGTTCCGCTCCCCCGCCAACCCGGTCCTCCGCGACGTGACGGAGCGCGTCATTGTGGCCAGCAAGGGGCGCTTCGGGCGGGCGCGCTCCCCAAGGAGCGCCGCCGCGAGGGGCTGCCCCACGAGAGCAGCATCGGCGCCGACGACTTCATGGCACTGACGCTGGACGTGTGGGACGTCCCCCCGGAGAGCGCGCTGCGCGTGCGGCACCCGGCGCCCTTCCCCGTCGAGCTCCCGCAGCGGCTGATGGAGCTCTACACGTATCGAGGCGATCTTGTGGTCGACCCCTTCGTCGGTTCCGGCTCCACCCTCGTGGCCGCACTGCGCTGCGGTCGGGATGCCGTCGGCTACGACCTCGACCCCGCCTACGTCGAGCTGACCCGCGCCCGCCTGGCGGACGAGGTGCAGGCGGGAGACGAACCTGGCACCGCCACCGCCACCGCCACCGCCACCGCCGGTGCATCGAGCGACGGTGCGTCGGCCTCCGCGGTGGCCCGCGCCGCGCTCGAGGCTGCCGGATTCGCCGACGTCCGGCCCAACCGCCGCCTGCGCGGGCTGGGCCTGGCCGTCGACTTCACCGGGACGGACGCTCACGGTCGGACGTGGTTCTTCGACGTCGCCGGTCCGAACTCGGCCTACCGAGGAGGCATGGCCCGTTCCGAGACGGTCTGGCGCGCCCTCGGCCGGGCCCACGTGCTGGCCGCCGGTGGCCATGCGCCCTTCGTCGTGTTGACCACCCAGTTGCCCCGATCGAACACCGAGGCCGACCGTGCCCTGCGGGCCCCCGGACCCGGCGGGATCTTCGACGCGGTGGATCTCCTCTCGGCCGACGCCCGGGCGCGGCTGAAGGCCTATGCCCGTGGGCGTTGCGGCTCCCCCCGTGTCGGCTTCTGGACGGCCGCCGACGTGACGCCGGGCGCTGTCTGACCGATGGGCGCGTTCTGACCGATGGGCGCGGTCTGACGAGTGGGTACCGTCGTCGCCTGCGCGGTCGTGCGGGACGATCCACCACGTGTGTTCGTCGCCGAGGATCTCGACACGTTGAACTGGGTACTGGCGTGCCAGCTGGTCGCCAAGACGCCGGGACCCGACCTGCCACCAGGCGAGCGCGCCGCGCTGCGCCAGGCCCTGCGCGAAGAGCGATGGGGCGACGCCGTCTTCGCGTTCATCGCCCGTACGGGCACGGCGGTCGACGTCTACGAGAGCACCGAAATGCACGTGGCGGCCGAAGCCACGGTCGGGCCACTCGAGCTGCAGCTCACACCCCTCTTCGCTGACTAGCCGCGGCCGGCGCGGTGGCGGAGACGGGCTCCGCCGCACGTCCGGACCCGGCAGGCCCCGAGTGGGAGGATGCGTGCATGCCGAGCGACCGGACCACGGTGACCGAGCTCGGCACGGGTCTGGGCATGTTGGGGCTGGCCGATATCGACGACGCCGTACGGTCGCACACGCCCGTGATGCGGAGCATGTCCCCCGATATGTGGGAACGCCTCGAACGACTGCGGGCCGGGGGCGCCTACGACGCGGAGTTCCACGCCGCCTGGGCCAACGGTCAGGCCTTCCTGAAGGCCCGTGACGGCTTACGCGAACGCCTGCCCCATTTGGTCGAGTGGAAAGGAACGGGCCGGGCTCCGGGCGACGAGGTGGCACCCGTCGACCTCCGCGTGGATCACGTCTACCTGATCAGTTGCAAATACCTGTCCAAGATCCTCTTCAACGTCTCCCCGACCAGCATCTTCGACTCGCTCCTCTTCGGCGGGTCGGGCCGGGGCGCGCGCGAGGCGCGCGACGTCCGGCCGGGCGGCGGTGACTGGTACGCCGAAGTGGCGCCGGCCGAGTACCAGGCGCTCTACGAGTCCGTCCGTCTCTCCGTCGTGCACACCGGCGCAACGGCGCATCGACCCCCTTCGGCTCCGGTGGGGCGACCCGGACGAGCCGACCTTCCACCCGCGGCCCTTGCTCTGCCGGGCCTGGGCGACGTGCCCGCCGCGGCAGCGCCCGCCGCGAGGCGTCTCCGGCCCACCCCGTGCCGCTCGCCTTGGTCGATCTGCCACCGCGCGCCGTCGACCTCACCGTGGCGCCAGCGGGAGGCCCTGGGGCACTGGCTCCGTTCGGGCTGGCCCCCGGGCGCCAAGGACCTCTACGCCTCGCTGTCGAGAGCGGTGGCCAGGGCATCCGTCCGCCGCTGGGAGGCCGCCATGGACCTTCGGGGCGGAACGGGCGAGGCCATGCTGTGGCGACTGCTGCGCATCGGCAGCGCGCCCTACTTCGTGCTGGGCTCCTCGGCCGACCGCTCGCTCCGGCTCCGCATCGCCACGTCGTGGGACTGGCGCCAGCAGTTCCAGCTGATCGCCATCTCCATGGAGGGCCAGGCCGGGGGCCAACCCCGTGTGGGTTGGGAGGCCGTCGTCCGCGACCGGACCTCCCACAAGCTGCACGCCGTGGTGGGCCACATCGAAGTGCGCTGGAGCCACGGCCGTTTCGGCGGGCCGCCAGAGGCCAAGGGCTATCTCGATACGCCGCACCACCTCGTTCCGGGGTATTTCACTCTCCGATGAGCGCGTTCGACCCCGCCGCCTTCACTCCCCCCTTACGGGTCCCGCAGCTCGCGTCCCCGCCAGTGCTGCTTCGTCCCTACGCGATCTCCGACCTGGCCCTGGTGCGCCAGGCGGCGTCCGATCCGCTGATCCCCTCCATCTCGTCGGTGCCGCGGACGTACACGGACGACGCGGGTCGGGCCTTCATTGAGCGCCAGCACGCACGCGACGCCGAGGGCGACGGCTACTCGTTCGTCATCGCCACCGAAGCCGAGCCGACGACCGGCATCGGGTCGATCGGGCTGTGGCTGCAGGAGATCGAGAGCGGGCGCGCCTCCATCGGCTACTGGCTCGTCGCCGACGCACGCGGCCAGGGCTTCGCCGCCTCCGCCTTGCGGGGCGTCGTCTCGTTCGCGTTCGGCGAGCTGTCCATCCCACGCCTGCACCTCTTCGTCGAACCCTGGAACGTGGCTTCGGCCCGCACGGCCGAAGCAGCGGGCTTCGCCGCGAGGCAACGCTCCGCGGCTGGGAACGGATCGACGGCGAGCAACGCGACGCCGACTGCTTCGCCCTCCTGCACTCCGAGTGGGCATCCCGGACGTGACCGAGCGCGCGGGGCGCGGCCTCTGCGAGACTGCCCCGGTGTTCCGGCACGACCACCAGGACGAGGAGATCGCCGAGCGTGTCGACCACCTGATGGCCGCGGTCTTCCTCGCTGACGACGACGAGCGCATGGAGGCCTTGACGGAGCACGTGGCACCGGACCTGGTCTACGTGAGCCCCGAAGCGGTCTTCGAGGGCACCGACGGCCTGAGCGACGCCTTCGCCCGGTACCGCAAGGAGGGCTGGTGGCAGACCGGCTTGCGGCGCACGAGCCCCGTCGACCTCCACCACGGGTACTTCCGCTTCTCGTGGGAACGGGTCGAACGCGGCGCCACGGCGATGGAGGGCTGGAGCTTCGGCTGCCTCGACGAGGCCGGAGCCATCTGCCGGGTGGTCACGTTCGAGGGATTGGTGCCCGGACAGCCCGAGGGCCGATCATGAGAGAGACATGGGGAGGAGACGCTGATGCTGGTGCTCGTGGAGGTCGACGACCGGGTGGCCACGGTCACCCTGAACCGCCCGGAGGCGCGCAACGCCATTTCGGCCGAGCTCCATGCGCAGTTGGACGAGGCCGTGACGGGCCTCGACGCCCGGGAGGACGTCGGCTGCATCGTCCTCACCGGCGCCGACCCGGCCTTCTGCGCCGGCATGGACCTCAAGTCCCTGGCCACCGAGTTGCGTGAGGTGCAGAAGGAACGGCAACGACGGCCGGCGCAGCGCTCGGGCATGATGCCACCCCACGACACGCCGGTCATCGGCGCCATCAACGGCCCGACGGTGACCGGCGGGCTCGAACTGGCGATGTGCTGCGACTTCCTCATCGCGTCGGAGCGAGCCCGCTTCGCCGACACACACGCCCGGGTCGGCGTCATGCCGGGCGGAGGGATGACGATCCGGCTGCCCCAGCTCGTCGGTCTCGACCGCGCCCGCCGCATGAGCTTGACCGGCGACTACATCGACGCGGAGACGGCGCGCGACTGGGGCCTGGTCGTCGAGGTCGTTCCCCACGAGTCGTTGCTCCAACGAGCCCGCGAGGTGGCCGACCACCGTCGCCTCCATCCCTTCGGAGTACCTCACCGAGCTCCGGCGCGGCTACGACACCGATCGGCGCGCTGAGCGGCCCGGAGGCGTACAAGGCCGAGGCCCGGTGGTCCCGCGACTGGATGGCCGAGCGCTTCGACCAGTCGCGCCTCACCACCGAGCGCGAGAAGATCGTCGCCCGGGGCCGCCAACAGACCACGGGACTCGACGGCGCCGGCAGCGTGAAGGTCTACGCGGGCATGGACCCGCGGCTCAGCCTTCTCGAAGCCGTCGCCCACGCGCAGAGGGTCGAACGACTCGGCTACGACGGGCTGCATGTGGCCGAGACCGTGCACGACTCCATGGCGGTCGCCCTCCTCGTCGCCGAGCACACCGAGCGGATCACCGTCCGCACCAGCGTCACCCTCGCCTTCGCCCGCAGCCCGACCCTTCTGGCCTATGCCGCCTGGGACATCGCCAAGCTCAGCGGCGGGCGCTTCGAGCTCGGCCTCGGGACGCAGATCCGCCAGAACATTGAGGATCGATACGCCGTCCCCTTCGGCGACGACCCCATAGGCCGGCTCGGCGACTACGTCGGTGCCGTGCGCGCCGCCTTCGCCTCCTTCGCCTCCGGCGCCGCACCTGACTACAAGAGCCGCGCACTACCGCGTGACCCGGATGCAGCCGTACTTCAACCCGGGACCGGACGCGACCACGCACCCGCCACCGATCTACCTCGGCGGTGTGCAGCGGAAGGCCTGCGCTCTGGCCGGGGCCGTGGCCGACGGCTTCGTCAGCCACCCGACCAACTCGAATCCGCGCTACCTGCGTGAGACGTGCCTCCCCGCCCTGGCCGAAGGTGCCCGCGCCGCCGGCCGCGACCTGGCCGGGGTCGGCTTCGAGACCGTCATCGGGACGTCGGTCATCACGGGCGCCACCCCCGACGCAGTGCTGGTCGAACGGGAGCGCCAACGCCGTCTGCTGGCCTTCTTGTACTCGACCCCCGCCTACGCCCCCACCCTGGAGCTCTACGGCTGGACCGAGGTCGGGCCCCGCCTGCGGGACCTCATCCGCCACGACCGTTGGGACGATCTGGCCGACGTCCTCTCCGACGAGGTGCTCGACACCCTGGTCCCGTGCGGAACCTTCGGCGAGCTCCCCGATCTCCTGCGCGACCGCTTCAGCGGCTTGGGCCAGGGCATCGTCGTGTCACCTCCGGCCGAACGAAGGAGACGACGCCGCCTTCGGAGCTGTCGTCGCCGCGCTGCAGGGCGGACTGACCGGTCCGGGCGGGCCGCCTCAGCGGGGCATGGGAAAGATCAACTCCTCGGCCGCCATGGCCTCGATCGCCCCGTGCCGCTCGTCCTCGCTCATCGGGACGTAGCGCTCGGCCGAGGCCAACACCCGGGGCAGCAGCGCGATGTCCCCGGGGGTGCAGAAGGCGTGTACGCCCGGCGTCGAGAGCGCGAAGTGGATGCCACGATCGAGTTCGTCGTCGCTGGCCTGGGGCTCGTACCACGAGTCGGCCCAGCGAGCCGAGGTGGCCTCGTCCCCCGCCACCGCGTCGGCCAAGGGACGGCCGTCCGCCCAGGGCCGCCGTGCCACCGCCTTGATCGCCATGACGCCCACGTCCCGTTCGGCGCACACGGCGAGGAGCTCCTCGGCCGGCTCGCGGTACTCGGGCCGGGACCACAGCGCGGGATAGACCGGGAACATCACCGTGTCGAGGTCGAACCGGCGGAGCGCCTCGAGGTGGGCCACCGGGCACCTCCATGTCGTGCCCGGTGATGCCGGCGAACCGGGTGTGGCCGGCGTCACGCAGGGCGAGGATGCGCTCGAGCGCCGGCGAGCGCCGGTCGAGCTCGGCGAGTGACGTCACCGCATGGGCCTGATAGAGGTCGAGTACATCGGCGTGCAGCAGGCGGCGGGTCGTGTCGAACTGGTCGGTCACGCCTTCGGGGTTGGCCCGCAGCGTCTTGCCCGCCACGAAGAGCTCCTCGCGCTGGGCGGCCAGGTGCGGGCCTACCACGGACTCCGCGGCCCCGTACTGGGGTGCGATGTCGAGGTGGTTCACCCCGAGGTCGAGGGCCTGCCGGAGCCACTCCCCCGCCTCGTCGACGCTGGCCGCCCAGCAGGCGGCGCCACCCAAGACGGCCACGCTGCTCTGGTGGCCGGTCCGTCCGAGGCGCCGTCGCTCCAGCATGGGTCGCTATGCCTTGAGTTGCAGGACGTTGAAGACGGCGCCCACGTTGTCGGCCAGGACGGCGAACCGACCGGGCTCGATGTCGGTCGGCCCCATGAAGAGGGTGGCCCCCAGCTCCTGCGCCTTGGCCACCGTGGCGTCGGTGTCGGCCACCGCGAAGTAGACGCCCCAGGAGGGCGGCATCTCGGCCGGCATGTCCGGGGTCTTCTGCATCATGCCGCCGACCGACCTCCCGGCCAATTGCCATTCGGTGTACACCGGCGGCCCACCGGGAGGCCCCTGCTCTTGGGCGTCCCACCCGAACACGGCGGCGTAGAAGGCCTTCGAGGCGTCGAGGTCCGTCGTGATGAGCTCGCTCCAGCAGTAGGTGCCCGGCTCGTTGGCCACCTGGGCCCCGGTGTGCTGCCCGGGCTGCCAGAGGCCGATGACCGCACCGACAGGATCGGCGAAGACGGCCATGCCGGCCTGCGTCCATGACGTCCATCGGTGGGGCGAAGACCGTCCCGCCGTTGGCCGTCACCTTGGCCACCGTGGCGTCGGCACTGTCCACATTGACGTAGGTCAACCACACCGGCGGCATGTCGGGATTCATCTGCGGACCGAGGCCCGCCACGGTCTTCCCGTCCAGGTCGCAGACCGAATATCCACCGGCCTCGGGCGGTCCCTCGGGGCAGTTCCAGCCGAAGAGCGCTCCATAGAACTGCTCTCGACTTGACCAGGTCGGTGCTCCCCAGATCCACCCAGGACGGGACTCCGTCTTCGTAACGCTCGAACTCCACGGTGCCTCCTCAGGTTCGGCATGTCCGGCGCCTCGACGGTACCCGATCGATGTCCCACCTGCACAGGCCGGGGGTGAGAAGATCACTGAAATGTCACCGAGTCCGCTGCACGCATGAGTCCCAACCCGATCGGCAACAGGGTGGAGCAATTGGCCCAGTCGCTGGCTGAGCACATCGTGCCGCTGATCGTCGACGCCATCGACATCGACTCCCTTGTCGACAAGGTCGACGTCGAGAAGATCATTGAGCGGGTCGACGTCGAGAAGATCATCGACCGGGTGGACGTGCAGAAGATCATCGACCGCGTCGACGTGCAGGAGATCATCGAACGGGTCGACATCAATGCCATCGTCGACAAAATCGACATCGACTCCCTGGTGGAGCAGACCGAGCTCGGGTCGATCATCGCCCGGTCGACGACCGGCATCCTGACCGAGGTGCTCGATGTCGTCCGGGCCCAAGGGGTCGGACTGGACGACTTCATCTTCCGCTGGGGCAACCGCCTCATCGGGCGGCGCAAGAAGATCGCGTCCTGGCCCCCTGGTCCCCCACTGCTCGTGAAGCCGAGGGCGGTTCGACATCGTGAGCACCGTCCCCGTCCCCTCGGCCGAGCTCACCGTCGGGCGCCAGGGGAACTACGCCGGCGCCGTGAGCCGGCTCGCCGCGTTTGCCGCCGATGTCGGAGTCTCGTGGGGGATTTACAGCTTGGGCGTGCTGCTGCTCAATGCCGCGCTCAAGTTGGTGACCGGACACTCCTTCACGTTGACCAACCACCAGTTGGCCGCCTTCATCGTGCTGACCCTTTGGGAGTTCCTCTACTTCACGTACCAGTGGGCCGTGAGCGGAAAGACACTCGGCATGGCGATCCTCGGGTTGCAGGTGGTGACGGCGCAGGGAGCGCCGATCAGCGGGCGCCAGGCCGTCCGGCGGACGGTCGGGCTCGGGATCACCCTGTTCCTCACTCTTGGGATCGGGTTTCTCGGGATCATCTACCAGCGCGACCGGCGCGCGCTCAACGACTTCATCGCCGGCACCGCCGTCGTATACGACTGGGACGCCCGGGCGGCCCGCCTGCGTTGGATCGCTCGCAAGGAAGGACCGCTGGCCGGTCCCGTGGCGTCCAACGAGTACGGGGGTAGCCGGTCGCGGCCGTGAAGGGCGGCGCACTCTACGATGCCGCGCATGTCCTTCACCGAGATCACCAGGCCTCACCCACACGTCGCTGTGGTCACACTCAACCGGCCGGAGCGCATGAACGCCATGGCCTTCGATGTGATGATTCCCTTCCGAGATGCCTTGCGCGAGATCGGTGATGACAACGACGTTCGGATAGTGGTCGTCACCGGTGCGGGACGCGGGTTCTGCTCGGGAGCAGATCACGAGAACCCCGGCACCATGCCCAACATGGACGGGTTGACCCTGCCCACCATCGCCCTGCGGTCCATGGAACTGCTGGACGACGTCATTTCGGTCATCCGCAAGCTCCACCAACCCGTGATCGCCGCCGTCAACGGCGCTGCCATCGGCGGCGGGTTCTGCCTCGCTCTCGCTGCCGACATCAGGATCGCCTCGGACGAGGCCTATTTCCGGGCGGCGGGGATCAACAACGGCCTCACGGCTGCCGAGCTCGGACTGAGCTTCCTCCTACCGCGGTCGATCGGCCAGTCCAGAGCCGCCGAAATCATGTTCACCGGGCGCGATGTCGACGCAGAGGAAGCGGAACGAATCGGTCTGGTGTCGCGTGTCGTGCCACAGGCTGCACTCCTGCCGGCGTGCTACGAGTTGGCCGACCGGGTCAACGGCTGGAGCCGCGCCGGGGTCGAGCTGACAAAGCGCCAGCTGTGGAACAGCCTCGACGCCAGCAGCCTGCAGTCCCATATGGATGCGGAAGGCACCTCACAGCTCTTCGTCCGCATCACGACCCGCAACTTCGAGGAATCGGTCGCCGCCCGCAAGGAAGGGCGCACCCCCGACTTCAAGGACTGACGACTCGAGCCATCAGGGAGAGTTGACGAGCGAGTTGGCCGCCATCTCGAGATAGGCGCGCGAGTTCCAGCGCGTCCGCGTCCGTGACGCGCGACGCTGATTGCAACTCGAGCAGCGCAGCGAGCATGTGCCGCAACCAGGCGTCGCGCTCCGCCGGCCCCACGACGAAAGGGGCGTGGCGCATGCGGAGCCGAGGGTGGCCCCGCTCCTCGCCGTAGGTCGAGGGACCACCCCAGTACTGCATCAGGAACAGGGCGAGGTGGCGCGACGACTCGGTGAGGTCGTCAGGGTACAGCGGCCGCAGCAGGGGGTCGCCGGCGACGCCGACGTAGAAGCGATCGACCAGATCGACGAAGAACGGCTCACCGCCCACCCGCTCGTAGAGTGTGTCCACGGGGTCGAGAGTAGAGGCTTTAGACTGTCCCCCGATTCGCGGCCGTAGTTCAATGGTAGAACCTCAGCCTTCCAAGCTGATGATGCCAGTTCGATCCTGGTCGGCCGCTCTCTTCGTTTGTGCAGTTCAGTGGCGCTACGACGATTCGACCGCAGTGGGCAGCGAGTCGTCCATCCCGCGAATATCCCGCGGGCCGTGCCGGAGCGGTGTTGTGCGCGCTGTCTCGGCGAGCCCCGACAAGGCGGCAGCGATCGCCACGTCTCTGTCGGCGGTGGCGTGCTGATAGCGCAGGGCGGCGACTGGACTGGCGTGCCCCGCCCGTGCCATCAGTTCACGTGTCGTCGCTCCCTGCGTTGCAGCCCACGTGAGTCCCGCACCACGGAGATCGTGGAAATGGATCTCGGGGCGTCCAAGGGCGACCCTGGCAGCGTTCCATGCAGCATTCAGGGGATGCCGACCGAGCCGGCCACCCTTCTGGCCGGCGAGCAGCGGTGAGGACGGCTCGGGACCCACGAAGGCCCGCAGATGCCGCCCCATGGCTGGGAGGACATGGGGCGGAATGCTCACGATTCGCAGGCCGGCTGCCGTCTTGGGCGGGCCCAATTCGAGGTGGCCACCCACCTCGTGGGCTGTCCGCTCCACCCTGACCGTGGCGTGGAGCAGGTCGATGTCCCGGCGTTCGAGTCCGAGCACCTCACCGAGGCGCAAGTGGCACCAGGCCGCCAACTCCACGGCGATCCGCCACGGCTCGGGCATGGCGGCAGCGAGCGCCTCGGCCTCGGCGATGCTCACCATGGGCCGCTCGGGGGAACGCTCCTGCCCGGCTCCTTTGACCGTGCACGGGTTCCGCCCGATCAGCTCGTCCGTCACTGCGGTCCCGAGAATTCCCCTGAGGAGCCGGTACGCCTTGGCCCCGGTCACGCGGTACTCGACAGCCAGTCCGGCGTGCCACGAACGCACGCCGCCAGGGGTGATCTTCCCAACCGGAAGCGGTCCGAAGATGGGGACGAGGTGGCGGCGCAGCAGCGATTCATAGAGCTCGACCGTACGAGGCCGGAGATCAGAGCGCTGGCGCAACCACCGCCAGGCATAGTCCTCGAAGGTGACCGTGGCGTGGCGAGGGTCGATCCAATCCCCCCGATCGAGTGCCCGCCGCTGCTCTCGTTCGTGACGCTCTGCATCTCGGAGTGTCCGGAACGACCTGGAGCGTTCTCGGCCATCGGGCCCACGAAGCCGAACCTCGTAGCGGGGACCGGTCTTGGTGACCTTGCGCTCGATCACTGCGTTGCACCTCCATTCCACGCGGTGCCTCGCAGGGCCCGTCTCTCTCCGTCGTCCACGGTCCACCTTCGCTGCCGGCTGTATCAGCCAGTCCTCATGACGCAGAACGGTCGGCATCCCACCGCTTTTGCGCGTGAAACTCCGACGATCTCCGCAGCCGCTCGACGTAGTCGTCCAACGCTGCAACGGGAATGCGCCGGCTCGATCCGATCTGCACCGATTCGAGCTGACCCGTCCGCAGCAGCTCGTAGACCTTCGTCCGACAAATGGACAGCGCAGATGCCGCTTGCTCGGCGGTCAAGAGCAACGGGCTCACAGGTAGGCGGGTGATCTCGTCCTCCCCTCCGCCGGATACTGCAGGAGAGGGCCTGCCAGAAGCCTGCCGCACCGCCTGCGGCGGCTTGCCGTCTGACCAAGGACTTATTCGGATCGGGTATGCCATACGAGGTCCGCCTCCTTCTTGTCATCGGCACGTTGACGAGCTTGGGTTGCGGCAAAGAGCGCCTCTCCGCTGTTGGCCCATCCGCGTCCCACCGCTTTGAGCCGCTTCGTCGTGGTCACTGACTCGGCGGGACCGTGACCTCTTTGTTGGTGCCACTCGGCCCGGGCGTCGCGCAACGCGCCGAAGGTGGTCGAGTAACGCCGGGACTTGGTGAGGAAGTGACCCGAGTAGCCGAGGTGGTGGGCGTGCCGTCGCAGCCCCAAGGATGCGACCTCGGGAACGGCACCGAGCGACCAGGCCGTCGCCACCATGTTGTACAGATGCGGCGGGAGACCGCGTCGCTTGAGGTCGGCATCGGAGAGGATCCGCCCGAGGAGTCCGGGGTGCATGGCCGGCTCCTTGGTGGCGTACTTGGCCACATAGGTGGCGACACGGGTCGATCCGAGGTTGCGGTCGCGGTCGCGGTCGAGCAAAGAGACGTCGATCTCACTCCCCCAACGGGCCCGACCTCTGGCATGGGAGACCTCCACCGCACGCACGCCGGCAAGACAGGCGGTGACCAACGTCGCTCCGTCGATCGGAGGCGCCGACCCGTCAGGTCCGTCCGCCCGGACCACGGCGTGAAAGTGCACCAGGCCCCGGCGTTGGAACTCCGCCACCTTGGCGTGCTCAAGTCGAAGGGCCTTGGCGCACTCGGCCCGTGACAGACCCAGCGACGCCGCCAGCTGGCGGGTGATGTAGATGGTGGTGCGCCGCCACAGCTCGGCACTCGAGGCGTTGTGCAACACGGCGCCCACGTAGTCGTAGCAACGAGGGCACAGGGGCGTGCCGATGGCCTCGTCCCCGCCGGTATGCCGGGCCCGGCAGGTCAGCGGCCGGCCGTGGGCACAGCTGCTCCACGGACTCCCGGCGTGACATGTCCCCTGCGGGCTCTCCCGGTGCACGGGTCCGAAGCCCGGAGCTGTCAGCGTCAAGAGGACCGCCGGGTGGGCGGCGACCGACTCGTCGACACCCTTGCCCCCTTCGAGGCCGGCCCGGATCAGGTGCCGGGCGTCGCCTCGGTAGAGGGTGGCGCACGATGGGCACCGCAACTCGCTGCGCGACCCGCAGGCCTTGAGCACCACGTTGTCGGGAAAGCCATGGCTCGAAAAGACAATGCGCCCGCCGTCTGCGTCGAGCACGTGCCCACGGAGCCGGATGGGATGGGCACACCACCCGCAGCGCGCTCCTTGCGCCAAGAAGTCATGCAGCCGGTGCGTACTGGCGTGCCGCCCGAGGGAGTGGAGCATCGCTGTGTCGACTTCGTCCAACATGGCGACCACCATGACGAACGGTCGTGACACTTGTCAATCGTCGTCCCAGCTCAGAGCACGTAAACAGCGCGCACCAACGGGACACAGTGAGACATGGCGAGACACAGGGAGCAACAGAGAGACATGGAATTGGTCCCGAAAAAAGTTCTCACCAAGTGGGTTTCGGCGCCTCCGGCCCTCGGGGGCCGTCGGCGCCGCTCCCTCGGTCAGAAATCCTTCGACGAATCCGTGGCGGCTGCAGGATCCTCATCCCCACGAGTCAGCGGTGGTGGGTGGTGAGGAGTTCCCTTACCTAATCGAGCCGGCCC